>CAJUSG010000040.1 GCA_910589085.1 uncultured Oscillospiraceae bacterium
GAAAGGTCGGCCCTCGATGCAGATCAGAACAAAAAACAAGGTTTACACGCTGGCCATGACCGCTATGATGGCGGCGGTTATCGCCGCAGTCAGCCCCTTCGCCATCCCTATCGGCCCCACACCCATCACCCTGTGCACCCTGGCCCTCTACTTCTCCCCCTATATCCTGGGCTGGAAACGGGCCGCCCTGGCCACGCTGGTCTACATCCTGCTGGGGATGGTAGGGATCCCGGTATTCAGCGGCTTTAAAGCCGGCCTGGGCGTGCTTATGGGGCCCACCGGCGGGTATATCCTGGGCTATATCCCCATGGCCGCCATGGCCGGCCTGGGGATTCAGACGGCCCCAAAAAGCAGAAAGCTCCAGCTGCTGGGCATGGCCGGGGCCACCGCCGTCCTCTACGCCTTCGGCACGGTCTGGTTCTGCTTTTTGTCGGGCAACAGCCTGGCCTACGCCGCAAAATGGTGCATTCTCCCCTTTATTCCGGGGGATTTGATGAAAATGGCCGCCGCCGTGACCCTGGGTCCCGTTCTGCGGGAGCGTCTGGTGCTGGCCGGCATCCACCCGGAAGGGTGAGCCCTCCCTCTCTCCGCCGTCTCAGAGCTTCTCTGAGGCGGCGGGATTTTTGCTTGCTTTTCCGGGACCGGGGCAATATAATAGGGGTGAAAAAAATTTTTAAGAACGTGCAATAAAACGGCGCCCCCGCGCGTTCCTAATGTGACAGGAGAAATGGACTATGCTGGCTGCCTTGAGCGTCCAGACAACTGAAGAGGAGGCCCGGCGGCGCGGAGAGCTGGAACAGCTCCTGCTCCGAACGGGGCAGGGGGACCGGGAGGCCTTTGCCCGGCTGTACGGCCTCACCAGAGACGGGGTGTACGCCCTGGCGCTGTCCCTGCTCCACGACGCCCACGAGGCCCAGGACATCGCTCAGGACACCTTTGTGAAGGTGTGGGAGAGCGCTCCGGCCTACCGGCCCCAGGGCTCGCCTATGGCCTGGCTGCTGACCGTCGCCCGGAATCTGGCCCGGACCCGGCTTCGCCAGGGCGGACGTCAGGTCGGGCTGGACGAGGAGGCGTGGAACGCCATCCCCGCCGCCGCACCCGACGTCTCCCCCGAGGACCGCCAGCTCCTCCAGGAGGCCCTGGCCCGGCTGAGCCCGGAGGAGCGGCAGATTGTCCTGCTCCACGCCGCGGCCGGGCTGAAGCACCGGGAAACCGCCCAGCTGCTGGAGCTGCCGCTGTCCACCGTCCTGTCAAAATACCACCGCGGGCTGAAAAAACTAAAGGCCCTGATGAAAGGAGAGGATCACCCATGACCGATCAGGAGCTGGATCGGCGTCTGGCCCAGGCCGTGAGCCATACTGCCCCTAACGATCTGGACACCATTCTCTCCCGCTGCGGTGCGCAAAACGGGAGTGTGATGGAAATGAAAGAATTGGACAATCAGAATATCATAGAGATGCAGCCGGTAAAGCCCGGAAGGAAGCTGCGCCCCTGGCTTGCCGCCGCCTGCGCCGCCCTGGTGCTGCTGGGGGCCGGAGGCGGCGGGCTGGTGTATCAGCAGAGCTATGCTGTGGCCTCTGTCGTCTCTCTGGATATCAACCCCAGCATCGAGCTGAAGGTCAACCGGGGGGAGCGGGTCATCTCCTGCACCGCCCTGAATACCGAGGCGGCAGCGGTGCTGTTTGACATGAACGGCGGCGCCGATCTGAAGGGCACCAAGGTGGACGTGGCCGTGAACGCCATTGTGGGGGCCCTGGTGCGGGAGGGCTATATGGACAGCATCTCCTCCGCCATCCTCATCTCGGTGGAGGACAAGGACCAGGAGCGGGCCGCACGGCTCCAGGCGGAGCTGGTGGCCTCGGTGGACGGTGTCCTCAAAACCCAGGCCCCGGGGACCTCGGTGCTCAGCCAGGTGCTGGACGCCAATGCCCCCGCAACCGAATATATGGCCTTCGACAGCGGCCTGTCCGCTGGAAAGGCCGCCCTGGTGCGGAAGGTGATGGAGATGAACGGCACCATCGCCACCAACAGCACCACCGCCTTTGACCAGCTGGCCGCCCTCTCCGTGGAGGAGCTGAACGACCTGCTGGAGACAGGCGAAACACGCATCCCCATCGGCAAGAGCGCCGCCGCTATGGCGGTGGAGACCTACGCAGGAACATCCGCCCTCAACTCCACCACCACCGATGTGGACCCGGAGCTGGACGAAAATCCTCCCCACTACGAGGTGGAGCTGAAAACCGCCTGGGGCGAGTTTGACTATATGGTAGACGCCTTCACTGGCGAGGTGCTCAGCGGGCCCAAGGATGTGCTGAACATCCGCGCCGACACACCCGTTACCCCAGACCCAGCCTTGACAACCCCTGACACCACTCCCCCCGCAGAGAACAATGTCTGGCAGAATCCTGGAAACGCGGACGTTGTCAGTGGTACAGCAATCGATCAGGAGACCGCCAAAAAAGCCGCCTTGGACCACGCCGGCCTCACGGAGAGCCAGGTTACCAATTGGAAGATTGAGCGGGACTGGGACGACAGCCGGCTGGAATATGAGATTGAGTTCTGGTGCGGCACCGCCGAGTACGACTACACCATCGACGGCTACTCCTGCGCGGTCCTCAAGCATGAGGTGGACCACCACCAGGAGCATGACGCCCCCCACCACGGCGGGACCGGCGCCGGTACGGCCACGCCCTCTGGCGATATCGGCGCCGGTACGGCCACGCCCTCCGGCGATATTGGCGCCGCGGCCGCCAAGGCCGCCGCCCTGGCCCACGCCGGCGTGACCGAGAGCCAGACCTCCAAGATGAAGGTGGAGCAGGATTGGGACGACGGCCGGCTGGAATACGAGGTTGAGTTCGATGTGGGCCGGACGGAGTATGAGTACACCATCGACGGAGTCACCGGAGCAATTCTGGAGTATGAACAGGATATCGATTAGGGTATAAAAATGAGCGCCTTCCGGCGCTCATTTTTTATTTTTTCCGGACCAGAAAGGTCACTGCGAACCACACCGCCAGGTACAGGGTGATGGCGGCACCGGCGGAGCCGCCCACGTAGTAGGAGGTCATCAGTCCGGCCACCCCGGCCAGCACCGCCCCCAGCAGAGAGAACAGGTGGTATTGCCGCATATTCCGGGCCACGTTCCGGGCGGCGGCGGCGGGGAGGACCAGCAGGGAATTGATGACAAGCAGTCCCACCCAGGTCATGGACAGGGTAACCACCACGGCGATGGCCACCGAGAACACCGTCTCCTGCCAGAAGACCCGCACCCCCCGGCTGTCCGCCAGGGCGGGGTGGACGGCGGAGAGCATCAGCTGGTTGAAGGAGGCCAGCCACAGCAGTACCACCAGCAGCAGAATCAGGGCCAGCAGCCCCACCTTCACCGGCTCCACCGAGAGGATATCCCCCACCAGGAGGGCGTTGAACCGGGTGAAGGACCGGCCGTTGAGGGTGGACAGGAAGATGCCCAGAGCCACGGCGGTGGAGGAGAACACCCCGATCACCGTATCGCTGGCCAGGGCGGTGCGGCGGCGGACCAGATTGAACAGCAGGGCGAAGAGAATGGCGAAAATCACCGCCGCCCAGGTGGGCTCGTGGAAGCCCCACAGAGCCCCGATGGCCATGCCGGTGAAGGCCGAGTGGCCCAGGGCGTCGGAGAAGAAGGACATCCGGCTGTGGACCACCATGGTGGACAGCAGCCCGAACAGAGGGGTGATTACCAGCACCGCCAGCAGGGCGTGCTTCATGAAGTACATCTCCCCCGGTACGGCCCACTCGAAGGGGAGCAGGTCCACCAGCGTGTACCAGATACTCATTCCGCCCCCCCCTTTCCCATCCGCAGGTGGAAGGTCTCATAGAACTCCGGGGAGGACAGGACCTCCTCCGGCGGGCCCGACTTCAGTACCCGGCGGTTGAGGAGGATCACCTTGTCGGCAAACTGGCTCAGGGTGGCGAAGTCGTGGGTGGACAGGAAGATGGACAGGTCGTACTGGGTGCGCAGCTCGTCCAGCATGTCCAGCAGCTGGTGCTCCCCCTCAATGTCCACCCCGGACAGGGGCTCATCCAGAATGAGGATGTGGGGCACCGGCTCCAGAGCCAGGGCCAGCAGCACCCGCTGGAGCTGGCCCCCCGACAGGCCCCCCATGGGCCTGTTGAGGAGGTCCTCCCCGTGGACCCGGGCCAGACAGGAGGCCGCCCGGTCCCGGTATTTTGGGGGGATGGGCAGCCACACCGGCCACCGGGCGGTGGCCGCAGTGAAGAAGTCCAGCACCGACACCGGGTCCCCCCGGTCGAAGCTGGGGGCCTGGGGGACATAGCCCACCAGGGGCCGGGTCCCGCCGGTGACCCCCCCGTCGGCCAGCCGGATGGCCGGTCCGCCCGCCGGCGAAAATGTGATTTTTCCCTTGTAGCTCATCTGGCCCAGGATACTGCGGAACAGGGTGGACTTCCCCGCCCCGTTGGGGCCGATCAGGGCCGCGATCTCCCCGCAGTGGAGGTGAAAGGACACCTCCTCCAGGATACTGTCCCCCTCCAGGCGGACGGACAGCCCCTCCAGCTTCAGGCAGCAGCTGTCCGCGCAGCCGGCGGACAGCTTGCCGTGCTTGATCTTTCTCATCGCAGCGCCTCCGCAGCGGTCTGTAAGTTCTTCATCATCGCGTTCAAATAATCCTCCACGCCTGTTCCCTCCCCGGACATCACCATGTCCAGCTGATACACTCCGCACCCCGTCTCCCGGCTGATGGCCTTTGCGGTGGCGTCGGAGCCGTTGACCTCGGTGAAAATCGCCGGGACGTCATACGCCCTCACCAGTTGGGTGATCTCCACAATCTCCTGGGCGCTGGCCTCGCTGCCCGCCTCCTCCTCAACGCTGGCCAGCAGCTCCAGCCCAAAGGCCCGGGCGAAATACTGGAAGCCGTCGTGGAAGGTAATCAGTCCTCCATATTGCTCCGGCAGCTCCCGGGTCTCTTTTTCCGCCTGGAGGAGTTTTTCCTCCGTTTTAACCGCGTTGTCCTCATATTCGGCGGCGTGGTCCGGGTCCAGAAGGACCATGTTGTTTCTCAGGTTGGCCGCCATGATCCGGGCGTTGGCCGGGTCCATCCAGTAGTGGGGGTCCCAGTGGCCGTGGTCGTGGCCGTCCTCCCCATCCTCGTCGTGGTGGTGGGACAGGTTCTCCAGCAGTTCCACCCCCATGGAGCAGTCGATCACCGCCGCGTCGGAGGTGGCCAACGCGTCCTCCAGAAACTCCTCCAGTCCCGCGCCGTTGAGGGCGATCACGTCCGCCCGCTCCAGCTTCTTCATGTCCGCCATAGACAGGGTGTAGTCGTGGAGACAGCTGGTGCTCCCCGTGTCCAGCCGCTCCACCGCCACGCCCTCCACCCCCTCGGTGAGGGAGGAGGCAAAAAGGTAGATGGGATAGGTGGTGCAGACAAGGGTGAGCCGGGCCCCCGCCTCCCCCGCCGGGGCGCAGGCGGGGAGGGTCAGAAAGGCGGACAGCAGGACAATCAGGATGCTTTTTTTCACAGGCACCTCCGTAATGTAGGGCAAGGGCTCTGCCCTTGCCTTCCACTTGGTTGTATTTTATCCCCTTTGGGGATAGGCAGGGGTAGAACCCCTGCCCTACATAACGTTCTTTCTACCTCTTCGTCTTTTCCAGCAGCTCCAGCAGCAGCCGCTCGTTCTCTCCGGCGGCCCGGGACAGCTGGGCGGACTTCTTCCGCAGACGGGCCAGCACCTCATCATAGTTCTCCATCAGGGCGTCCGCCCGGCGGATGGCCTCGGCGCCGTCGAAGTGCGCCACATCCCCGGCGGCAGGCAGGTCCAGCTCCTCCAGGTAGCTGGCCACCTTGGGGTCGTAGACCAGCCCCATGGCGGGCACCGCCATCCGGGCGGCAAAGATCAGGGTATGCAGCCGCATGGCCAGGCACAGCCGGGCCTGGCCCAGCACCCCCATCAGCTCCCGGGGGGTGCAGGGGGCGTCCAGCACCCAGGAGGGCTCGTCCATCAGGTCCCGGACCCGGGCGGTGGCCACCCGGTCCCGGTCGGGCTGCATCAGCAGAAACAGCACCTCCAGGCCGTGGACCTTCCGCAGGTGGCCGCACAGCCCGGCAAGCTGGGCGTAGAAATCCCCCACATCCCGCCAGTCCCGGACAGACACCGCCACAAAGGGCCTGCCCTGGGGCAGACCGGCGGAGGACAGCAGCTCCAGCGACCGCTCCCGCCCGGCGGGCTCCAGATGAAACACCGGGTCGGCGGTCACCTGGACCGGCCGGGTGATGCCCATCTGCGCCAGCTCCCGGGCCGAGGCGTGGTCCCGGAGGGTGACCAAGGCGGCCCGCTCCACCACCTGGCGCACCCGGCGGCGGTTGGCCGGCTTGCGCACTGGACCGATGCCGTTGGCGTAGAGCATCACCGGCTTGTGGAGCCACTGGGCACAGCGGATCACCGACAGGTAATACAGCAGCGAGCGGGTGGAGGTGGTGTCCTGGAGGAGGCTCCCCCCTCCGGACAGGAGCACATCCCCCCTGCGCAGGGCGCTGAACACCCGCAGCACCCGGAAGCGGGGGATGGCGTCCAGGCCGTACTGCCTGCGGGTCAGCTCCGGGTCGTTGGACAGGACGGTCACCGACACGTCGTCGCTGGCCGCACGGATGGCCTGCTGGATGGAGTCCAGGATGGCGTCGTCCCCGGCGTTGCCAAAGCCGTAGTAACCGCTCATCACCACCTGGTACTTCCGCTTACGCACCTGCTCGTAGACCGACAGGCAGTCCGCCGCCATGCGGCGCACCGAGTAAAAATCAAAAATCACCTGCCGGCCATAGGCCTCCAGCGCCTCCCTCTCCCCCCGGGAAAGGCCGAAGGCGGCGACCACGTCGGCCAGCAGCCGCTCCGGGGTGGACCGGGCCAGGCCCCGGCAGCAGAAATTGCCCGCCTGGGCCTCCTCCAGCTTCTCCGGGCCAAATATCCCCTGATAGCCCTCGTTGCCCGCCACAATGACGCACTTGCCCGCCGCCATGGCCTCCAGCGCCGCCCGGGACACCCCCACGAAGAGGTCGCCCGCCGCCACGATCTCGTTGATGTCGGTGCGGGGTCCGGTCATGGTGACGCACCGGCGGCCCAGCTGGGCGTTGACCGCCTCTGCGCGCTCCTTCAGCCGCTGGAATACATTCCCGCCGCCGGCGATGAGCAGCTGGATGCCCGGTATGGCCCGGTCCAGCTCCGGGGCGATCTCTATGAGCTGCTCCGCCACCAGGGCCCGGTCCTCATCCATGCGGCTGACGTAGGAGAGCACGGGCCGGGCCGGATTCAGGTCAAATTCTGTCAGGACGCCCGCCCCGTCGAGCCTGGGGGAAAACTTCTCCGTATCGATGCCGTTGATGGTGACGGTGATATGCTCGGCGTTCAGGCCGTACTCCCGGATCAGATAGGCCTTGATATCCTCCGACACGGCCACCGTCCGCTCCCCCCAGTTGGTGAGGTAGCGCAGCGCCCCCCGCGTGTCGAAGACCCAGTGGGCCGTGGTGACAAAGGGCACCTTCATCCGCCGGCACAGCGTGCCGCACAGAAAGGCCGGGATGCGCGCGTGGGCGTGTACCACGTCGGGCCGCTCTCTGGCGATGGCCTCCCGCAGGAGCTTCCGGCCCTGGAGCATGGCCGAAATACTCCGCCGGTTCAGCGGCGCGGTATAGTGGCGGATGCCCGCCGCCTCCACCTCGGGCACGTAGACCCCCCCATTGGAGATGATGGCGATGCTGTGGCCCTCACTTTTCAGCTCCTTGGCCAGCTCCACAATGTGGGTCTCCGCTCCGCCGATGTCCAGACCCATGGTAGCCATTAAAATTTTCATGAAGGCCCTCCCCCTTGTCTCAGCCCGTCCCGCCGGGGAGGGGCTTTAAAATATCTCCGCCACCGTTCCGATAAACTGGGCCTGCTTGGTGTAGTAGGTCCGGGAGGAGTTAACCCCCAGGGCGTACACCCGGTTGATGGAATACCGCTTTCCGTCCACCAGCCCCCGGCCCTCCAGCGTAATGAGCAGGTCCACCGTCTCGTCCGCCTCGATCAGTCCGGCGGTGCCGTCGTTGACCTCGAGGGCCAGCTTTTTCCCCGGGTCCCGCTCCACCTGGATGTCGGTTATCCGGCCGATGGCCTTGCCGCCGCTGGCGTAGTCCTTGTCGTAAAGCCCGTCCCCCACCTGAATGGCATCGGCCACATAGTCATACACCCCCCGGGCCCGGATCTGGAAGGTGATATTCTCCTCCGTCACCGTCGTGCCGGTATGGGCCTGGTTGTTCTTAAAGTACAGCGCGGCGGCCAGCACCACCACCACCGCAACCACCAGCAGGTCAATCACGCTGATTTTGCCGAATAAGCGGCCGTTTCGGTCGATGATTTTCATTTCTGCACCCCCTGCTCCAGAGCCACAATGGGCCCACTGCCCAGATAGCCCTCACCCTTCAGATAGGCCATGGCGCCCACACGCACCTGATAGCCGCCGCCCACGGTGATGCTCTCATCGCTGGTAACGCAGGGGGCCTCAATGGTGACCAGCACGTCCTCGAAGTCCTCCGCTTCCGCCCAGACATAGCGGCGGTTCTCATGGTCCAGCACCTGCAGCCGGGCGGGGGCCGTCTCAACCGCCACCACATGGCCGATTTCGAAGTTCTTGATGTTGTCGGCAATCTGGTCCCCCTCTGAAATCAGGGCGCTTGTGCCCGGGACCCACCGCTGAAAGCGGACCGTGTAGCGCACAGTGGCCTGCACCGTGGGGTCGGCGGGGACGGGGGCGGCCGGCTTCAGGGCCGTCCAGGCCAGGAAGGCCCCCACCGCCAGGGCCAGTACAATGACAATTCCGTCAAACAGATTCAGCCGCAGGCGGAATCCCGATGTGTTATGTTCCATTTATTTGGCTCCTTTCAGGGTGTCCAGATAGACATTCTCAATATTTTGGGCGAAAATTTCGCCGGTGAACCGCTGGCGGAAAATTTCCGCCGCCCGCTCTCCCATGCGAGAGAGCTCCCCCCGGTCGTCCATCAGCCGGGCGACGGCCCGGGCCAGGGCGGACGCGTCCCGGGTGGGGAAGAGCAGGCCGTCCTCCCCGTCGTCGATGAGCCAGGGGTTGCCGCCGTAGTCGCTGACCACCGCGGGCAGGCCCATGCTCATCCCCTCCAGAATGGACAGGCTGGAGGTCTCGGTGCCGTAGGAGGCGTTGAGCTGGAGGTCCAGCACCGACAGCAGGGGGGCCACGTCGGTGACAAAGCCCAGGAAGCGGACCTCCCCCTCCAGCTCCAGCCGGGCGGTCTCTTGCCGCAGCGCCTCCTCAAAGGGCCCGGTCCCGGCAATGAGCAGCTTGACGCGCCGCCCCTCCCCCTTCAGGCTATGGAGGGCCTGGAGGATGTCCATGTGGCCCTTGTAGTCCTCCAGGCGGGCCAGAATGCCCAGGGTGAAATCCTCCGGGCCGATGCCCCACCTCCGGCGCAGCGGCGCCGTATCGGCACAGCGGGCCACCGGGGCCACCCCGTTCATCATGACGGTGATCTTTCCGGGGGAGATGCCCCCGTCGGTAAGGTTCTTCGCCGCAGCGGGGCTGACGGCGATAATCCGGTCGGCGTAGTGCTCATTGACCAGCTTGTTCACCCACCGCCCCGGGGGATAGCGCAGCTTGGCGGGGACGGGAAAGGCGGAATGGCGGCTGTAAATGACCGGCACGCCCTCCCGCCGGGCGGCGATCCGCCCGGAGAAGCAGCCGTGGGTGTGGACCAGGCCGGGCCGCTCCCGGCGGATCAGCTCCCGCAGGAGCTTTATATCCCCCCGGTCGAAGGAGCGGTCCGCGATGCCGTCCACCTCCAGCACACGGCCTCCCGCCTCCTCCAGCACAGGCCCCAGCAGGCTGCCCCGGGGCAGGGCCACCAGCGTCTCGAAACGCTCCCGGTCGGTATAGCGCAGATAGTTCAGCAGCACCCGGCCCGCGCCGCCGATGTTGGTGTCGCTGATGATGTTCAATACCCGGATCATCCACGTTCCCTCCCCTCAGGCAGTGAGCTCCGCCGGGCGCACAGCGCCCCCAGAGCCAGATAGGTCCAGAACACAAAGAGCACCAGGTAGTTATAAAAAGAGTAGTCCGTCATGGCCTGGACCATAAAGCCGAACACCCCGGCGGTCACCGCTATCTGGAGCAGACGGCTGGTCCAGTCCTTCTCCCGGTGCAGAGCGGCGCACATCATCCGGAAAAAAACAAACAGCAGCAGGATAAACACGCCCAGGGCGGCCACCCCCGCGTCGCTGACAATCTGCAAAAACAGGTTGTGGGAGTGGGGGGCGATGATGCCGTTGTAGCTGTAGGCGGGGTAGACCATGTTGAAGGCCTCCGTCCCCGGTCCGATGCCGCACAGCCAGTAGTCCTTCAGCATGGCGAGGGTGCCCATCCAGATGTACACCCGGTAGGAGGTGGAGGCGTCGGACAGGTTGCCAATGCTGGTAAACCGCTCTATCACCGACGGGGGCAGGACGAAGTACAGCCCCACCAGAGCCACGGGGAAGAGAAGCATCAGCCGGGGGTTGAGCAGGACGAAGAAGGCCGCCCCGGCGAAGAGCAGGCCCAGCCAGGCCCCCCGGGAGAAGGTGAGCAGCATACACAGGCACAGGGCTCCGCAGCAGCCAAACCAGAGCGCCCGGGCCTTCCAGCTCCTGGCGGTGAGCAGCTTGGCCCCACCCAGAGGGACCATCAGGATCAGGTACTGTCCCAGCATATTGGGGTTCTTCAGGGTGGAGGATACCCGGAACTGGATGGTGGAAAACATGTCGCTGTCCACCCAGGCCTCCGACTGGTAGCCCCAGCGGAAGATATACTGCACAATGCCCAGGCAGGACACCGCCGCCGCCGCCAGCACCACCGCCGTGAGCAGGGCGTCCAGCTGGCCCCGGGTCTCCACCCCGTTGAACAGCACCACGGCGAAGAGAATAAAGGCCACCGAGAGCAGGCCCGAGTTCAGGCTGGCCTTCAGGCTGATGGAGAACAGAGTGCCCGCCAGATAGACGGCGGCATAGAGCATCACGTAGCGGTTGATGGGGGACCAGGCCAGCTGCCGGGTCCGGTCCCGCACCAGGCTCAGGGCCAGCGAGCAGAAGGCCACCGCCGTCAGCCCCAGCACCGCCATGGTGGGCAGAAGGGGCGCCAGGACCGCAGGCAGGAAGCACCAGAACCACGTCCTGGTAAAGACGCTCCCCCGAAAGAGCACATCCAGACGGAGCCTTTCATACACCCAGCAGAGGGCGTTTCGCACCAGCGTCCACAGCTTGAAGAAGATGCTGGCCTCTGACGCGCCCCGGCTCCACCCCCTGGGGTGAAGGAACCACCGGACCACCCCGCTATTCTGCCACTGCCCCCCAAACCACAGGCACAGGGCCGTCAGCCAGCGCCACAGGAGGCTGGCGCTTAAAATGTCTCTCGCTCGTTCCATGGTTTAACCTCGTTTCATTTTTTCCTGTATCGGAAGGATACCGCCAGCTTCGCCTCCTCCAGGCCCAGGGCCAGGGTCAGCCCGAAGTACAGCGCCGCGCCCCCCAGGGCGCACAGGCCCAGGGCGGCCAGCTCCCCCAATTTGCCCGCCGGGAGAACCGCTCCCAGGGCCCTCAGGCCAAGGCGGACACACAGGCCCATTACCAGGGCGGACAGGGTCATCTTCCCAAAATCCGCCAGACTGCGCCCGTCCAGCAGCCTGTCACGCCGCTGAAGGGGCAGGAGCAGAAGCAGGGCGTACACCGTGGAGGAGAGGGCGGAGGCCAGAGCCAGCCCGGCTACCGAGTAGCGCTCCGTCAGCCCCAGGCACAGGGCGATGTTGGCGGCGATGGACACCCCTCCCGCCACCAGCGGACCCCGGCCCTCCTGCTTGGCAAAAAAGACCCGGCTGAGAATATTCTGCAGGGCGTAGCCCACCATCCCCAGGGACATCCAGCTCAGTGCGGTGGAAGTGATCTCCACCGAAAAGGCATCGAACTCTCCCCCGCCATAGATGAGGGAGATCAGGGGCCGGGCCACCGCCATCAGCCCCGCCGACATGGGCAGGACAAAGAACAGGCTGGTGTGGACCGTCTGGCGGATGGTGCTCTGAAAGGCCCCCTCCTGCCCGCCGGCGGTGAGCCGGGACAGCCTGGGAAAGATCACATTGGTGACCGACAGGATGAACACCCCGGCGATGACCAGGTACAGGTTGGAGGCGTACTCCAGGGCCGACACCCCCGCCCCGCCGTAGAGCCGGGAGCCGAACCGGGCGTTGACGGCCAGGGTGATGGGCTGCACCCAGGTGGACACCATAACAGGCCCCATCAGGGCGAACACCTTGCCCATACCCGGGGAGCCCAGGTCCAGCCCGGGGCGCAGGGGACTGTTCAGCCTCTTCAGCGGGGGGAGGAGAATCACGCCCTGTAAAAACCAGCCCAACAGATAAGCCCCCGCCAGACCGTAGATGCCAAAGCTGCGGTCCAGCAGGAAGAAGTACCCGATAATCACCAGATTGGACACGGTGGACATGAGGGCGGGGGCGGTAAAGTGGTCCTGGGCCTGGAGCACCCCTACCAGCGAGAAGGCCACCCCGGAAAACAGCACCGTAGGGAACATCACCCGGGTGAGGGAGACGGCCAGTCCGGCGGTGTCCCCATCGGAGTAGTCGGCGAAGAGGGCCACCAGGGGCTGGGGAAAGGCCATTCCCACCAGGGTGAGGGCCCCGGTGAGCAGCGCCACAAGGGTGAGGAAGCACCCCGCGAAGCGCAGCGCCTCCTTCCGGCCCTTCGTCTCCAGATACTCGCTGAACACCGGGATAAAGCACCCGGCAATGGCCGAAGCGAACACCGCGTCGAAAAACACCCGCGGAATGCGGCTGGCGGTAAAAAAGGCGTTGGCCGCGGGGCCGGTGCTGTAGTGGATGGCCAGCAGACGGTCCCGGTACAGCCCCAGCACCTTGCCGATGAGGGTGAGGGCCATCATCACGCTGATGGTTTTGGCCGCGCTGTTCTCTTTCTCCAGTGTGTCCACCTCCCCAACGGACAGAATTTACATAATCGGTATATTTTACATCATGCGCCGCCATTTTTCAACCACTCATTCCTTAATGTTTTGTGAACTTCCTCCCAGTTTTCCCCATTGAAACCCGGGGGCGGGTCTGATATAATAGGGAGGCACGATTTGAAACATACCCGCAAAGGAGTAACCCCATGAAACATAAGACAACCCTCCCCCGCAGAGCCGCGGCCCTGCTGCTGGCCCTTGTGCTGCTCCTCCCCGCGGCCTATGCCGCCGCCGGAGAGCGTATGCTCCAGACCTCCGTCCCCGTGGTGGACGGGCTGACCTACTACAACACCGTCACCGTCAACAACGACCGGCGCATCGAGAGCCACGCCCTGGAGCTCGCCCCGGACAGCCCCGTACACCCCATTCTCCTCCAGGGCTCGGAGACCATCTACACCGGCGTCAGCATCAACCGGGCCATCTCCAACGCTCAGGCCGCGGGCTACCACGTGCTGGGCGGCATCAATACCGATTTTTTCTCCATGTCCAACGGCGTCCCCCTGGGGCTGGTCATTGAGGACGGGGTGTACAAGTCCAGCAATGAGGGCGAGAACGCCATGGTCATCACCGACGATCAGGTCTCCATTGTGGACCGCCCCCAGGTGTCCCTCTCCCTGTACGACCACACCTCCAGCATCACCGTCGTCCCCAACAACTTCAACAAGGCCCGCCACGACGTGGGCGGCGTCTATCTGCTCAACGGCGACTTCTCCACCATCTCCACCCACAGCAGCAGCGCGGGCTGGTATGTGCGCATGAAGGCCCTCCCCGACCCGGCCACCGGCCGGGCCCCCGACCTCACCGTCAACTCCGCCCTCACCCTGGAGGTCACCGAGCTGATTCTGTCTGACGAAGCCATCGTCATCGGCCCCGACGAGTACATTCTCACCGCCGCCGACGAATCCGGCCGCCGGGACGCCTTTATGGCCTTTCAGCAGGGCGACCGCGTCACCCTGACCACCGCCTGCTCCGACCCCGTGCTGTCCGCCGCCCAGTGGGCCGGCGGGGTGGGTGACATCATGATCCGGGACGGGGCCGTCACCGACAGCTCCGACTGGGTATACGCCAGCGACGGCCGGCAGCCCCGCACCGCTCTGGGCATCAAGCCCGACGGCACCCTGGTGCTCTACGCCGTGGACGGCCGGCAGACCGGCTACTCCTCCGGCCTGTCCCAGAAGGATCTGGCCGACGAGCTGCTCCGCCAGGGCTGTACCACCGCTGTCAACCTGGACGGCGGCGGCTCCACCTCTCTGTCCCTGTGGGTGCCGGGCAAGAGCGGCCCCGCCCTGCAGAACAAGCCCTCCGACGGCCGCCCCCGCGCCTGCGCCACCTTCCTGCTGCTGGTTACCGACCAGCGGGGGGACGGCACCGCCCAGCGGCTGGCCCCCGCCGAAACCGGACAGGTTGTCCTCTCCGGCTCCTCCCTTCCCCTGCCCCAGGCCACCGCCATCGACGAGGGGCTCAACCCCGTCTCCTCCGGCATCGCCGACCTGACCTACACCTCCCTCGACGAGCTGGGGACCATCTTCGGCTCCACCTACACCGCCGGAAGCAGGGCGGGCACCGACACCATTCGCCTCCGCTCCGACGAGCTGCGGGGGGAGCTCCAGGTCCATGTGGTGAATCAGCTCACCGAGTTCACCGTGACCAGGGCCGGCTCCACCTCCGCCCTCACCGCCCTGACGGTCAAGTCCGGAGACCAGGTGCAGCTGGCTGTCTCGGGCAGCTACTGGGGCCGGACCGCCCTGCGTGACTTCGGCCCGGTGTCCGTCACCGTTGAGGGCGGGGTGGGCACCGTGGACAGCAGCGGGCTGTTTACCGCCTCTCAGACCCCCGGCAGCGGCTCCATCACCCTCTCCGCCGGGGGGATCAGCAAAACCATTCCCGTTTCCTTCTCCAACGTCCACACCGACGTGACCCAGGACCACTGGTCCTATGACGCGGTGGAGTACTGCTACAACAAGGGCATTGTCAGCGGCATCAGCGCCACCGAGTTCGGCCGGGACTACCCCATTATTCGGGGCGATTTCATGCTCATGCTCTACAACGCCGTGGGCAAGCCGGCCCCCTCCGGCCCCTGCTCTTTCACCGATGTGGCCTCCACCGACTACTACTACAACGCCCTGTCCTGGGCCCAGAACCGGGGGCTGGCCTCCGGCGTCGGCGAGGGCAGATTCGCCCCCCGGGAGAATATCACCCGGGAGCAGGCCTTCTCCCTGCTCTACCGCTTCCTGCCCGTGGCGGGGAAGGACTGCCCTGACGGCGCGCTGTCCATCCTGGACCAGTTCAAGGACCGGGATCAAATCGCCGACTACGCCCGGACCGCCTCCGCCACCCTGGTGTCCCAGGGGCTGGCCTCCGGCAGCGACGGGAGCATCGATCCCAAGGGCACCCTGACCCGGGCCCAGATGGCCTCCCTGCTCTACCGGGTTCTGGAGCACACCCCCATCAACCCCGACCAGCCCGCCGAGCCCTCCAACCCCGGCGGGACCACCAACCTCCCCGGCAGCTACCTCCTGGCCCTGGACCGCAGCGAGGCCACCCTGGCCTCCGGCGGCAGCATCACCCTTAACGCCTCCATTCTCCCCGCGGTGCCCGAGGCCGCCGTCACCTGGACCAGCAGCGACCCCAGCGCCGCCCCCGTCTCCGAAACCGGAATGGTCACCAACCTGTACACCGGGCTAGGCAGCAGGGCGGTCACCGTCACCGCCAGCTGGAACGGCCTGAGCTCCAGCTGTACGGTCGTCTGCCAGCAGGCGCAGCATGTGGGCTCCGTCACCGGCGCCGAGAACGGCCTGAATGTCCGCTCCGGCCCCGGCACCTCCTACACCGCCGTGGGCGGCCTGCGCAACGGCGCTCAGGCGGTGGTGCTGGGTTATCAGGAGGGCTGGTACCAGATCCTCTTCCGCAATACCGCCGGCCAGGCCGCAATCGGCTATGTGACAGAACAGTATTTTACCCTGGACCGGTAAGAAAACTGCCACCCCATTTCGGGGTGGCAGTTTTTTTACTCCAGATCCTCAATCCGCATCCGTTTCAGGGCCTCCAGGGTGTCCCGGCGTCCCTTGTAGTGCAGCCAGATGCCGCCGAACACCGCCGTGGGGATGTTTGTCACCAGGAACACAGCGCCGATCATGAGGAGAGTCCTGGGGTGGAACTCGGTTTTTTCCGTCTCCCCTCTGGGGGCGTCCTCCTGGTCGGGGGCCTCGATATAGCTTCCCTCCGGGGCCGGGACCACCTGGTTGGCCCCGCCTTCGATGACACCGCCGCGCACGGTGGTGAACGCCCCCATGCTGAACACCATCAGCAGGGACAGCGCCAGGGAGAGCCCCGGCAGGATGAGCCCCAGCTTCGCGCTCTTGCGGCACAGCCACACCTGGAGCGCCACCAGCAGGGCGATAGGCAGCAGCAGAATAAACAGATAAAATACCAGTCCAAATATACCGACGATAAAACCAGCGCCAGCCATCATAATTCCTCCTTCACAGTTCGTGTCTTTTTGTACTCCGCAATCAGGACCTTCGCCGTGTCCAGGTCCAGCTTTTCGTTCATCGCCAGCCGCTTGATGACGGCGATGTAGGGGTCGGCGGCGGTGTCCTCCACCATGCATATCTTTTGGATCAGCCGGTCCAGCCGCAGGCGCACCGTGGGATAGGTCACGCCATACTGTCCGGCCATCTCCTTCAGCGACCCCGACGCCAGAATGAACTTCTTGATGAAGGCCACATCCTCCTCCTCCAAACCGGCCATCCAGTCGGGCAGCAGCTCAATCGCCATATTGCGTCCTCCTTTCATGGTCCCAGTATAGCATTTAATATTATTAAAGTCAACCTTTAATTTTATTTTTCATTTTATTTCTCTATATCAGATTTTTCCATAAAAAGGCTCGGCACAGACCACCTGCCTTCCATTTGAAAAAATATGCCGAAGATTGTAAAATGAAGTTGACAGAATATCTTTTCAAAGATAACCTGTATGGGCCGAGGAAAATTTGCAGATTATGATTACGCAGGCGCAGGGGTAAAATAAAAACTTCCCGCCCTTCGGCGGGAAGAAGTCATTCGCGGCACACCGGCCTGTTTTAATTCAGCGCCTCGTTTCGTTTGGGATAGGGGCGCATCTCCGCGGTGCGGCCCAGAATGTAGTCCGTTGAGGTGCCCAGGGTGTCCGCCAGGCAGCACAGCATATTCAGCGGCATGTCCCGCACGCCGTTCTCGTAGTCGCAGTATGTAGACTGAGAAATCCCTATCAGAGTGCCTATGTCCTTCTGCGTCAGCTTTTTGTCCTTCCGAAGCTCCTTCAAAATATCAGAAGTAATCGGTCTCATAAACACCTCATCATTTACCCTGGGGCCGGCGGAGCAAACCCGCCCGCGTACGATTACATCACCCAAATTATACACCCAGTGAGATATTTACATTGTCTCTCTGATTTTGTATAATTTGAGAAAATATCGACCCATCTCAATTTTTAGGAGGCATCTATGCATCTGCAAGACCATATTAAAGCCGTTCTGCGCGGACATGGCATCCAAAAAACGCCCAAGGCCTTCTTCTACACCACAGAGCTGGCGGAGCTGTATCTGCTCCCCTTCACCGGGATGCTCCTGTCCAACCTGCTGGGCCTCGTGGCGGAGCGCAACGGGATTCAGGAGTTCTCCCTGCGCCGGGAGCTGCTGTTTCTCTGCCGGAAAATCCGGCAGTATGACCCCGGATGGTACTGCCGTGTGTTCTCCGGGGGGTTCAACGTGTTCGCCTATATAAAATCCGTCGCCCTGGAGGCCCTGGAGCACTCCCGCGCCTCCTGAGCCTGCAAAAAATCCCCGCCGCCGGGCGGGGATTCCTCCGGCCCGGGCGCCCGATCAGGCCCTCCTTTTCAGAAAGGAGAACTTGGTCTCTGAGCACACCACGGCCACAAAAATCAGCGCGAAGCCGGCCAGAAGCTGGGCGGTCACCTCGTCGCCGTAAAAGATCACCGAGGAGGCCACCCCAAATACCGACTCCAGGGACAGGATCACCGAGGCGGAGGCGGGGTCCGACCAGACCTGCCCCACATTCTGGAACAGCAGGGCCACCGTTGTGGCCATGACGCACAGGTATACCATGGGCAGGAGGACCGCCGGGTCGGTGAGGGCGGAGGCGGGAAAGGTCTCGGTACAGGCCCCGCACACCCAGGCGTACAGGGCGGCAAAGGCAAACTGAAATACGGTGAGCAGGGTGATGTCCCTTCCGGGGGACACCTTAGCCACCGCCACAATGTGGCTGGCGTAGAACAGAGCGCAGCACAGCGTCAGCAGGTCGCCGGTATTGACCGTCAGCTCCCCCGTCAGGGACACCAGCCCCACCCCCGTCACGCACAGCAGGGCGGCGGCGATGTTGTACCGGTCAGGCCGGGTCTTCACCACCGCCCAGGTGAGGAAGGGGACGATCACACAGTACACCGCCGTCAAAAAAGCGTTTTTGGAGGGGGTGGTCAGGGCCAGGCCGAAGGTCTGCACCGAATAGGCCAAAAACAGAAAGCCGCCGATGACGGCCCCCCGCCACAGGTAGTCGGGGGTAAAATCCTTCCACTTTTTCCAGCACACCAGGGCCAGCAGCACCGCCCCCGCCGTAAAACGGACAGCCAGCAGAAAAAACACCGGTATCACGTCCAGGGCGTTCTTCATAATAAAGAAGGAGGTGCCCCAGATCAGGGCGGCGGCGAACAGCATGGGCTTGGCCAGCAGTTTCATGGTTTTGGGAGACATGGAAATCAACTCCAGATTGCAAAATAGGTTTTGGGTATGGTATGATGGGCAAAAGGGGGCGGACAGATGGACATTCTCACCACAGACTTCTACCGCCGGGACACCCTCACTGTGGCCCGGGACCTGCTGGGCCGGGAGATCGTGCGGGTGCTGCCCGACGGAACGCGGCTGGGGTGCCGGATCACCGAAACCGAGGCCTATATCGGCCGGCTGGACAAGGCCTGCCACGCCTACGGCTATAAGCGCACCCCCCGCACCGAAACCCTCTTCGCCCCGCCGGGGACGGCCTATATCTATCTGATTTACGGCATGTATCACTGCCTCAATTTCGTCACCGAGGCGGAGGGGGAGCCCGCCGCCGTCCTGATCCGGGGGGCGGTTCCGGCCGCAAACGGGGATATTATAGCAAAAAACCGCTTCGGATGCAAGATGGAGGAGATGTCCTCTTATCAGCGAAAAAATTTTCTCAACGGCCCGGGCAAGCTGTGCCGGGGACTGGCGCTCACCCGGGCGGAAAACGGACTGGACCTCACCGGTCCGGCAGGGAGGCTGTATGTCTGTCCGGGCGCGCCTCCGGACCCCGGGCACATCCACGTGGGCAAGCGCATCGGAATCGACTATGCGGAGGAGGCCGTCCACTTCCCCTGGCGGTTCTATTTATAAACAACGGGCCCCCGGCTTCAAGCCGGGGGCCCCTGCTGTTTCTGCTCAGTTCGCTACGATGATGCGCACCTGCTGGCCAATGGGATCCGCATAGAGGGTAAAGCTGTCGGAGTAGGTCTGGATGGCATCCAGGCGGTTGGCGTCGGTCAGCCAGTTTTCCTTGGCCACCTTGTTGCCGGTGCGGTTGTAGTAGCACTCCACACCGCTGGAGATGCGGTAGGTCTGGCCCTTGACGGTGACATAGGTCTCGCCCTGGCTCTCGAAGAAGTCGGAGCCCTCCGCCTTCACAGCGGTGAGCTTGACAACCTCTTTGATGGTATTGCTGCCCTTCCGGTCCTTTCCGACCACCACGCCTACCATGTCGCCGCTGCTGCCCCGGTAACTGGTGGCAGAGCTGAACTCGATCTCTTGGGTGCCGCTGCGCAGATACCAGCCATAGCGGGTCTTTTCAGGCGTCGGAGGTACTGCCTCATGCTCCTTACCGTCTTTATCCGTCCAGGCGTCTGTTCCCGGCGTGGCCTCCTCAACCACCACATAGCCGCCCACCATCATGCCGTAGATGTAGGCGCTGCCGGTGACGTTGGTGAGAATGATGTAGTCCACGATATTGGCGCTGTTCACGTGGTAGGAGGCAATCTGGTCCACAGGGATGGTCTCCATGGCCAGGTCGCCCCGGCTGACAGCGGTCACATTGCCTCCCTGAACCTGCTCGTAGATCCGCACGCTGGAGGAGACGGTCAGGTCGCCCAGCTTCAGCTTGTTCAGGTCGAAGGAGCCGGGAGCCCGCTTGTCGGGCAGACGGCTGACGGTGAAGCTGTCCCGGGCGGCGGAGACGATCACCGGCTGGCCATTCTGTATGCCGGAGGCGTTGGACACCTTGCCCAGGCTCATGGTGGAGCCGTTGGGCAGGTAGATGGAGACACTGCCGCCCTCGATGACGCCGATGGCGGTGGACCGGGCCTGGGGGGTGGGCTTGACAATGCCGGCTACCTTGCCGTCGGCGGTGAGCAGCAGGGACACGCTGTCCCCCGGCTTGATGTCGCCGATGGTGTCCCAGGCGCTCTGGAGCACGTCAATTTCCTGGCCGCCACTAATCAGCCTAAGTTTTGTCGGCGTTTTCGGCGAGGGCTGGGGATCGGTGTAGACGGCGGTCATCCGCAGATCGGACACCACCAAAGTGTTGCTGATCTGGTCGTAGGTGACCACGTCGTAGGGCTTGATCTGATTCAGGCGGATGGACTGCCGGTCCTTCACAATGTTGAAATTGGTCACCCCGCCGGTGAGGGCGTGGAAGGTGGCGGTGGTGGCGTGGTCCATAATTACCACCGCGTCGGAGTCGATGGTCGTGGTGCTGGTGGTGGAGTAGATGGCCGTGATCTTGCCCTTCTCGGAGTACATGGTGATCTGGGTGCCCGAGGGGAGGGACTTGTAGGAGTCCAGCCAGCCCTTGCCCTCTCCGCCGGTCCCCGTGAACACCGTGGCGTCGGCGGAGATGGTATACTGCTGGCCGTTGCTGCCCTTCACATAGGCGGCCTGGGCGTCGCCGTTGAGGGTGATGGTGATGGCGGTGCTGTCGTCGGGGACGAAGGTGATGATCTCCTCATTTTCGTCCAGCACCAGGTCCCCCCGCTTGCCCTGGAGGGAGGTGGGGTTTCCGTCCCCGTGGGCGGGGAGGTAGGCCTCGGAATTTTTGCTGCTGGTGGTGCGGATAGCTCCGGTGGAGCTGCCGTCGTCGGTGGACACCCCCACCGCCAGGACGATGGTCTTCTTCTCCACCTTGGAGCCGATGGTCTCGTAGTACGCCTTGCCCTCGGCGGTCTTGCACTTCAGGGCGTTGACGAAGAGCTGGGCGGCCTGGCCCCGGCTGATGTTCTCATAGGTGCCGGCCGACACCCCCTCCGTCAGGCCGATGGACTTGGCCAGGTCCATGTAGCCCTGGGGCCACACCGCCCCCGCCTGCTCGCTGGTGTACTTCAGCGCCCGGAGGAGAATGGTGACAGCCTCCGCCAGGGTGATCTCGTCGTCGGGCATGAAGCGGCCGTCTCCCACGCCAGAGATCAGGGGAATCTCCTTCTCCCCCTCCTTAATGGGGCAGTAGGTGGCCGCCAGGTTGATGTAGCTGCGGGCCCAGTGGCCCCCCCTCACGTCGGAGAAGATGGTCCGGGTGGCGTAGCGGGGGGTCTCCTCCCCCTTCTGGAGGAAGTTGACCATCATCACGCAGAACTGGGCCCGGGTCAGGGTGTCGTACGGCTTGAACATGTTGCCGCCGGTACCGCTCACCACCCCCATCAGCCGCAGAATGTCGGCGTTGACGGCGGTGTTCTTGTCGGACACGTCGCTGAAGGAGCCCGGCGCCGCCGAGGCGGGGACCACAATCAGAGACAGGGCCAACGCCGCGGTCAGAATGGCCGCCGCCAGCCGCTTGATTTTTCTCATTTTGCTCACTCTCCTGTCTGGTTTTATATCCGCGGATGTGCCGCGGGCCGCCCCCGCAATATGGGGGGTGGTATGTAGGGCGGGACGACTCGGCCCGCCGTTCAATGACCGTGTGGATTCCTTGAGGGACGGCGCGCCGGGCCGTCGCGCCCTACGAGGGGGCACGCGTTTAATCCGCCCGCAGGGCCACCACCGGCTGGAGGCCGGAGGCCTTGATGGCGGGGTACATGCCGAAGATGATGCCCAGCACCACCGAGAACAGGAAGGCCCCGACGGCCACGTAGGGCTCGGGCATGAGGATGATGCCCTCAAACACGTCGCTCATCAGCTTGCCGGCGATCATGGTGCCCACATAGCCGATGGCGATGCCCATCAGCCCGCCGATGGAGCAGATCACCGCCGCCTCGATGAGGAACTGGGTGATGATGCTGGACCGCTCCGCGCCGATGGCCTTGCGGATGCCGATCTCCCGGGTGCGCTCGGTGACGGTGACCAGCATGATGTTCATGATGCCGATGCCGCCCACCAGCA
>CAJUSG010000041.1 GCA_910589085.1 uncultured Oscillospiraceae bacterium
TGGGCAGGGGCTCTCCCAGGCTCATGAGCATGGCGGGCCAGATGATGGAGTGGAATCGGACAATCTCCTTGCCCACGAAGTGGACGTCGGCGGGCCAGAACTTGTCGTAGTCGTCATACTGGTCGTTATCATAGCCCAGGGCGGTGATATAGTTGGACAGGGCGTCCACCCACACATAAACCACATGGCCCGGGTCGAAGTCCACCGGGATGCCCCAGGTGAAGGAGGTGCGTGAGACGCACAGGTCCTCCAGGCCGGGCTTGATGAAGTTGTTCACCATCTCGTTCACCCGGGAGCGGGGCTCCAGAAAGTCGGTGTCCTCCAGCAGGTGCTGGATCTTGTCCGCGTACTTGGACAGCTTGAAGAAGTAGGCCTCCTCCTCCGCATCCTGGACCTCACGGCCGCAGTCGGGGCACTTGCCGTCCACCAGCTGGCTGTCCGTCCAGAAGGACTCGCAGGGCTTGCAGTATTTGCCCACATACTTGCCCTTGTAGATGTCCCCGTTGTCGTGCATCTTCTTGAAAATCTTCTGGATGGCGGACACATGGTAGCTGTCGGTGGTGCGGATAAAGCGGTCGTTGCTGATGTTCATCAGCTTCCACAGGTCCAGAATGCCCCGGTCCCCCCGGACGATGTTGTCCACAAACTCCTGGGGGGTGATTCCGGCCTCCCGGGCCTTGTCCTCGATCTTCTGGCCGTGCTCGTCGGTGCCGGTGAGGAACATCACCTGGCAGCCGGTGAGCCGCTTGTACCGGGCCATGGCATCGGTGGCTACGGTGCAGTAGGTGTGGCCGATGTGCAGCTTGTCGCTGGGGTAGTAGATGGGGGTGGTGATATAAAAACGTTTGTTTTCCATGGTAACGGTCTCCCTTTTCATCATTTTAGATTATCAAAACGGCGGGCCGGGGTCATCCCGCCCTACGCGCGTCCTGTAGGGCGCGACGACCCGGCGCGCCGGCACTGGTCAGGCATCATCCATATTTTCCTCCTCCACAGGAGGCATTCGCTCCGGCCAAGGGCCACCCAACAGGGCGCGGGCCAGGCCCAAGGCGGACAGGGAGAAGGCCACCGTGGCGGCGGCGGTAAACAGGTCGGGCCCGTCCGCCAGCGAGGTCACCCCCAGCGCCACCCCCAGCAGGGCCAGGAAGGCGGTGCGCCGCGGGTGTGGCTTTCCAAAGAGGAACCCGGCGGCGCAGTAGTGGGCCAGGGTGAGCAGCAGGGCGGCAGACAGCCCAAATCCGTACTTCATCAGCACAGGCTCGGTCCCGTGCTTCAGGTGGGCGGAAAAGACCCACAGCAACCCGGCAAAGGCCGGAAAGGAGGCCAGGTAGCAGCCGGCGCTGTTCAGCTCTCCCCGGTAGGCCATCCGCCCCATGGACAGAACGCCGAAGCCGGCCAGGACAAACAGCCCGCCGGCCAGCAGCTGGGAGGCGGGGATCGAGAGCTGATACAGCTCCGGATTGCCCTTCCACAGCCGAAGCCCCCGAAAGCCGTCCTGCATACCAAGGCCCCCGGCAGCCAGGAGCAGCACCCAGGCGGCCGCAAAAACGGTCATCTGCCCCACATCCGGGGAACCGAAGGCGGGAAGAAAATCCTCCAGCCCCTCCCGCTTTTCCCGAAGGAGGAGCAGCAAAGCCAGGGCAAGCAGGGCAAAAAGTCCAGCCAGCGCATAGGTGGAGGGGGCTCCGCGGAGGAACAGGCCGGTCTCCGGCAGATAGGCTGAGTCCAGCTGCCACCACCGGAGAAGAAAGCCCGCCGCGCCTCCGGCCAAGGCCAGAATGGGCAGTGTGATGTCTTTTCTCATTGCGTTAAATCCTCTCAACAGGAAAGCACATTCCTTGTAATAAAAGCTATCATATACCAGATCAGCAGGAAAATCAATCCTTTTTGCGGAGCGGCCCCGCTGTCCATGCGCTCACACCTTCTCCGGCATGGAGGAGGGGTCCTCCACCACCCGGCTCCCGGCCAGATCCACCCGGCTGTAGTAAATCAGGGTGAGTATGCTGCACACCAGCCAGCCCAGGGGATACCCGGCGGCCACCGGAAGGGGGACGTTGACAATATAATTGGTGAGAATATAGAGATATATCTGCCGGAACAGCACAAAGGAGAACAGCATGATATAGGTAGGCGCCTGACTGATTCCCGCCCCCCGGAGGGAGCCGGCATAGATCTGATTGATGCACACCAGGACATAGCAGGGGCACAGCAGCCGCAGGAACATGACGCCGTAGGCCACCACCTCCGGCTTATCGTTGAAGAAGGCCACCAGGAAGGGGGCTGTGGGAACTACAATCAGACTCAGGCTCATGGTGATGCCCCAGGACAGGAACAGGGCGCAGCGTGTTCCCCGTTTGGCCCGGTCCACCTGGCCGGTCCCAAGGTTCTGGCCCACGAAGGTGGTGGCGGCCAGGGCCAGAGACTGCACCGGCAGGAGCAAAAACTGGTCGATCTTGGTGCAGGAGGTCCAGCCGGACATGCAGTCCAGGCCAAAGACATTGATATAGGACTGCACAAACACATTGGAGAAGGAGGTGATGGCCATCTGAAGGGCGGAGGGAATCCCGATCCGGACAATCTGCCTTAAAATATGGAGGGAGACCTTCAGATCCCGCAGCCTCAGCTGAATACAGGCCTCACTGCGGGCCAGCACGATCAAAATCAGAACCGCCGAGATGCCCTGGGACAGGATGGTGGCGTAGGCCACCCCCTCCACCCCCATACCCAGCCCGATGACAAAGAACAGGTCCAGGGCGATATTCAGCAGAGCGGACACCACCAGAAAGTAAAAGGGCCGGTTGGAGTCCCCCACCGCCCGCAGGATGCCCGAGCCCATGTTATACAGCATCAGGCCCAGCACGCCGGCGAAGTAGATGGTCAGGTAGGTGGTGGCCTCGGGCACAGCCTGCAGGTCGGTCTTCATCAGCCGGAGCATTAGGGGAATAATCAGGATGCCCACAACGGTCAAAACAATTCCCAGGATGACGGTCATCACCAGAGAGGTGTGGACGGTCTGACGCACCTGCTCCTCCTTTTTGGCGCCGTAGTACTGGGAGATGACCACGCCCGCGCCGCTGGCCAGCCCCAGAAAGAAGCCGATCAGCATGTTGATAATGGGGGTAACGGTGCCCACAGCGGAGTAGGCCTCGTTGCTCACATACCGGCCCACCACCCACAGGTCCACCGTGTTGTAGAGCTGCTGAAAGAGGTTCCCCAGCAGCAGTGGAATGGCAAAGCGGACCAGATGGCCCACCACGCTGCCCTGGGTCATATCCACTGAATGTCCGGCTCTCTTCACCTGTACGGACAAAATTTTCTACCTCCTTGGTTCAATCGAAAATGCACAAAAGGGACTTTTCCGACCGGGGGCGGCGCTGTCAATCCCCGTAATCCAGCCCGGACAGATACCGCCGCGCCAGATCAAAGGCGTGGCTGGCCGTCTGTGTGCGCAGCCGCTCCCGCATGGGGCGGACGCCCAGATGAAGCCCACGGACATGGGTGCCCTCCGGTGTGGCGATGGCCACAAACATGGTGCCCACCTCGTTATCCCAGTCGTCCCGGTCAGGACCGGCCACCCCCGTGGAGGACAGGGCGATATCGCAGCCCAGCACCCGGCGTGCCCCCTCGGCCATCGCTCTCGCCGTCTCCGCGGATACCGCGCCGAATTGGGGCAGCAGATGCTCCGGCACCCGCAGGACATTCTCCTTGATCTCGTTGGTGTAGGACACGATTCCCCCCTTAAAGGCGGCGGAGGCCCCGGGGATATCGGTGAGCCGCTTGGCGATCAGGCCGCCGGTACAGCTCTCGGCACAGCCCAGGGTGAGGCCCTTGTCCTTCAGGCTTTGAATGACCACGTACTCCAGGGAGGGCACATCCACGCCGTAAACCTTATCTCCAAAAAGCCCCTTCACCTGGGCCACCGTGGGCCGGAGCAGCACCTGGGCCTCCTCGTCGGTGTCCGCTTTGGCGGTAACCCGCAGCTCACACTCCCCCTCCTTGGCGTAGGGGGCCAGGGTGGGGTTGGACATGGCATTCATCTGATCTCTCAGCTGGGCCTCCATAGAGGACTCGCCGATGCCGAACAGTTTAATGGTATGGGAGGCGATCACCCCTTCAGACAGGGAGAGCAGATAGGGCTTAGCCCGGTATTGGAACATGGGCCGGCACTCGCTGGGGGGGCCGGGAAGCATGATGACGTGGACCCCCTCCGCCTCAAAGGCGCAGCCGGGGGCGGTGCCCCAGTCGTTTTCCAGAATGGTGCAGCCCTCGGGCAGCATGGCCTGCTGAAGGTTGTTGTCAGTCATAGGCCGGCCGGTGCGCTGGAAATAGGAGCGGATCCGCTCCGCCGAACCCTCGTCAAAGACCAGCTTCTTGCCAAAGGCCTCAGCCAGTACATTTTTCGTGAGGTCGTCGCAGGTGGGGCCCAGGCCGCCGGTGGTGATGATGATATCCGCCCGCCTCTTGGCCAGGGCCACCGCCTCCTCCGCCCGCTGGAGATTGTCCCCCACCACGGTGTGCCAGTAGACGTTCAGCCCCAGCTCACTCAGCCCCTGGGAGAGCATCTGGGCGTCGGTGTTGGCGATGTTGCCCAGGAGCAGCTCGGTGCCTACCGACAAGATTTCAACTGTATGAGACATAAGAAGGACCTCCAAGTCTATGTAATGGTTTTGATAAGAGCATTATAGCACGGGGAAACGGGATTGGGTAGCCGTTTCCAGAAAGGAGAAGGAATTTTGTATAAATTTTCTTCTCTGGCACCAAAAAAAGGGAATACTTCAGGAAGGCCGCAGTTTTCCCGCCAGTTTTTCCCCGCCGGCTTCGGCACTTTGCCGAAAAATGCGGAAGAAAAAGTTGGCAAATCTCAAAATCATCTAAAGAACAGGTCATTCAACTGCTATTTCAATACTTTTGTGAAGTTTTTGCAATTTTTCGACCATTTTATAGTTGAAATTTTTCCCGGTTTGGACTACAATAGGACCCGCAAGAGCAAGGAGGGGCCCAAGTGCTGAACATCGTACTGGTCGAGCCGGAGATTCCTCAGAACACCGGCAATATTGCCCGCACCTGCGCCGCCACCCGCAGCCGTCTCCACCTGGTGAGGCCCCTGGGCTTCGACATCAGCGAGCGGGCTGTGCGCCGGGCGGGGCTGGACTACTGGCACATGGTGGACCTGCGGGTCTACGACAGCCTGGACCATTTCTTTGCGGTCAACCCCAGGCCCGACCTGTGGCTGGCCACCACCAAGGCCCCCCGGGACTACACCCAGGCGACATTTCGGGAGGGCTGCTGGCTCATGTTCGGCAAGGAGACCGCCGGACTGCCCGAGGACCTGAGGACGCGCTGGCAGGACCGGTGCGTCCGCATCCCCATGCGGCCCGACGCCCGGAGCCTGAACCTGGCCAACTCGGTGGCCGTCCTCACCTACGAGGCGCTAAGACAGCTTGATTTTCCCGGTCTGTCCGGAGCGGGAGAGATGGCGAAGCAATCGTGACCCCCTATTTTGTCACCTTTACCAAAAGAAAGGAGTCAAGAAAATGAACTATAACAAGAAGACCGTTAAGGATGTGGACGTCCAGGGCAAGAAGGTGCTGCTGCGCTGCGACTTCAACGTCCCCATGGCCAAGGACGGCAGCGGCGTGATTACCGACGACAAGCGCATCCGGGCCGCTCTGCCCACCATCCAGTACCTGCTGGACCAGGGCGCGGCGGTGATCGCCTGCTCCCACATGGGCAAGCCGGTGGCCACCTTCGAGTCCTACAAGAAAAAGCAGCTGGAGAAGGGCAAGGACGAGGCCTCCATCACCGAGGAGAAGTGGAAGAAGTCCCTGGCCGAGCTGCGCATGGAGCCGGTGGCCGCCCGTCTGGGCGAGCTGCTGGGCAAGAGCGTGATTCTGGCGGACGACGTGGTGGGACCCGACGCCCAGGCCAAGGCCGCCGCCCTGAAGCCCGGCGAGGTTCTCCTGCTCCAGAATACCCGCTTTGAGAAGGGCGAGACCAAGAACGACCCTGCCCTGGCCAAGGCCATGGCCTCCATGGCTGAGGTATACGTGTCTGACGCCTTTGGCGCCGTCCACCGTGCCCACGCCTCCACCGCCGGCGTGGCCGACTACCTGCCCGCCGTCTCCGGCTTCCTGATTCAGAAGGAGCTGGACTTCATCGGCGGCGCCCTGGCCAACCCCAAGCGGCCCCTGGTGGCCATCCTGGGCGGATCCAAGGTGTCCTCCAAGATCGGCGTCATCAACAACCTGCTGGAGATCGCCGACACCATCATCATCGGCGGCGGCATGGCCTACACCTTCTCCGCCGCCCAGGGCGGCAAGGTGGGCAACTCCCTGCTGGAGGAGGACTGGAAGGACTACTCCCTGGAGATGATCCAGAAGGCCAAGGACAAGGGCGTGAAGCTGCTTCTGCCGGTGGACACCGTCATCGCCGACGCATTCGCCCCCGACGCCAACAGCCAGGTGGTCAAGGCCGGCGAGATTCCTGACGGCTGGGAGGGCCTGGACATCGGCCCCGAGACGGTGAAGCTCTACTGCGACGCCGTGGCCGACGCGGGCACCGTCATCTGGAACGGCCCTATGGGCGTGTTTGAGTTTGAGAAGTTCGCCGCCGGCACCAAGGCGGTGGCCGAGGCTCTCAGCAAGACCAGCGCCATCACCATCATCGGCGGCGGCGACTCTGCGGCTGCCGTGCAGCAGCTGGGCTACGCTGACAAGATGACCCACATCTCCACCGGCGGCGGCGCCTCCCTGGAGTTTATGGAGGGCAAGGAGCTGCCCGGCGTGGCCTGCCTGCTGGACAAGTAAATTTGTATTTCCGTGCGTAGGGCGCGACGACTCGGCGCGCTGTTTGCGATCTGGTAAGGCGGGCCGCCGGGGGCGTCGGCCCCTACGCCCGGATGCCTCTGGACCGTGGAGGTCCGCAAACAATATACGATAGGAGAGATTTATTATGAATCGCCGCTACCGCAAGACCATCATCGCCGGCAACTGGAAGATGAACAACACCCTGTCCCAGACCAAGGCCTTTGCCGAGGAGATCAAACCCATCATGCCCAAGGGCAAGTGGTGCAATGTGGTGCTGTGCGTCCCCGCCGTAAACATTCAGGCCGCTGTCCGCCTGTTCAAGGACTGCCACATCGCCATCGGCGCTGAGACCTGCCACGAGCTGGACCACGGCGCCTACACCGGCGAGATCACCGCCGCCATGATTAAGGAGGCGGGGGCCAAGTACGTCATCATCGGCCACTCCGAGCGCCGCCAGTACTACAACGAGACCGACTTCACCGTGAACAAGAAGGTCCACGCCGCCATTGAGGCCGGTCTGATCCCCATTATCTGTGTGGGCGAGAGCCTGGAGCAGCGGGAGCTGGGCGTTACCATGGAGCTCATTGCCTACCAGGTGAAGTGTGCCCTGGCCAATGTGGCCCCCGAGAAGGCCCGCCACATCGTCATCGCCTACGAGCCCCTGTGGGCCATCGGCACCGGCAAGACCGCCACCGCCGAGCAGGCCGGCGAGGTCTGCCAGGCCATCCGCACCGTCATCCGCAAGCAGTACGGCGCCCATGTGGCCCGATCCGTCACCATCCAGTACGGCGGCTCCATGAACGCCAAGAACGCCGAGGAGCTGCTGGCTCAGCCCGACGTTGACGGCGGCCTCATCGGCGGCGCCGCTCTGAAGCCCGCCGACTTCGTGAAGATCATCGAGGCTGCTAATCAGGAGTGATTCGGGCGGAGGCGGGGGAGGTTTCGCCGCCCCGGCGGCGAGTGACTTTGCCAACAGCGGCAAAGTCACCAAAACGCCGTTCAGGGGCGCTGCCCCTGAAAACCCCGTACCTGCGCCCCACGTCTCAGCGCCGTTTACGGCCGCCCGCCCGGCCTCCGGCCTTTGTCGGAGGCGCGTGACGCGGGGACGGTTTTCAGCAATGAAAGAAAGGGCTGTTTTATGAAAACACCTACTACTTTAATTATCATGGATGGGTTCGGCATGGAGGGTCCCTCCGCCGGCAACGCGGTGGTCAACGCCTCCACCCCCAATCTGGATAAGTTTTTCTCCCAGTGTCCTCACAGCAGGCTGTCCGCCTCCGGACTGGACGTGGGCCTGCCCGACGGCCAGATGGGCAACAGCGAGGTGGGCCACACCAACATCGGCGCGGGCCGGGTTGTGTTCCAGGACCTGCCCCACATCAGCCGAGACATCGAGACTGGCGCATTTTTCGAAAATCCCGCCTACCTGGAGGCCATGGAGAACTGCCGGGAGTGGGGCTCCGCCCTGCACCTGATGGGTCTGCTGTCCGACGGCGGCGTTCACAGCCATATCACCCACCTGTACGCCCTGTTGAAGATGGCCCAGGATCAGGGTCTGAAAAAGGTCTATGTCCACTGCTTCCTGGACGGCCGTGACGTGCCCCCCTCCTCCGGCAAGAGCTATGTGGAGAAGCTCCAGGCCAAGATGCAGCAGCTGGGCGTCGGTCAGATCGCCACCATTATGGGCCGGTACTACGCCATGGACCGGGACAAGCGCTGGGAACGCCTTCAGAAGGCCTACGACGCCATTGTCTGCGGCCAGGCCCCCTTCGTGGCCGACGGCGCCGACGCCGTTCAGGCCTCCTACGACGCCGGGGTGACCGATGAGTTCATGGTGCCTGTGGTCTGCGCCAAGGACGCTCAGTTCCGGGACAATGACTCGGTAATCTTTTTCAACTTCCGCCCCGACCGGGCCCGGGAGATCACCCGTTGCCTGGTGGACGAGGACTTCACCGAGCTGGAGCGCAAAACCGGCTTTATCCCTGTGGACTTTGTGTGCACCACTGAGTACGATGCCACCATGCCCAACGTGGCGGTGGCCTACCCCCGGCAGAAGCTGACGAATATTTTTGGGGAGTACATCTCCAACCTGGGGCTGACCCAGCTGCGCATCGCCGAAACCGAGAAGTACGCTCATGTGACCTTCTTCTTCAACGGCGGCGTGGAACAGGTCTTCCCCGGGGAGGACCGGTGCCTGATTAACTCCCCCAAGGTGGCCACCTACGACCTCCAGCCCGAGATGTCGGCCTACGAGGTCACCGAGGAGGCGGTGAAGCGCATCCTCAGCGGCAGCTATGACGTGATTATCCTCAACTTCGCCAACTGCGACATGGTGGGCCACACCGGCGTGTACGAGGCCGCCTGCAAGGCGGTGTCCACCGTGGACGAGTGCGTGGGCAAGGTGGTGGACGCCACCTCCAAGATGGGCGGCGTGTCCCTCATCACCGCCGACCACGGCAACGCCGAGCGGATGGTGGACACGGACGGCTCCCCCTTTACCGCCCACACCACCAACCTGGTGCCCTTCTGCATTGTAGGGGCCAACGTCACCCTGCGGGACGGCCGCCTGTGCGACATCGCCCCCACCATGCTGGACCTGATGGGCCTGGAGAAGCCCGTCGAAATGGACGGCCAGACTCTGATCGTGAAATAGCAGCGGCCTGAGCCGTTTATTACCAATATCTGTTGCCCCGCGGGGGACCCCGCTTTTCTAATGATAATCCTGCAACAATTTGAAAGGAGATCAAACACTATGAAGCAGATGATCGAAATTGTAGACGTAATCGGCCGTGAGATTCTGGACAGCCGCGGCAATCCCACCGTCGAGGTAGAGGTCTACCTGGAAGACGGCACCATGGGCCGGGCCGCTGTGCCCTCCGGCGCCTCCACCGGTATCTATGAGGCCTGCGAGCTCCGCGACGGCGACAAGGGCCGCTATATGGGCAAGGGCGTGGAGACCGCTGTCAAGAACGTGAACACCGAGATCGCCGAGTGCCTGATCGGCATGAACGTGCTGGACCAGACCGCCATCGACAAGGCCATGATCGAGCTGGACGGCAAGCCCAACAAGGACCGTCTGGGCGCCAACGCCATTCTGGGCGCCTCCCTGGCCTGCGCCAAGGCCGCCGCCAACTCCCTGGGCGTCTCCCTGTACAACTATATCGGCGGCGTCAACGCCAAGCAGCTGCCCGTGCCCATGATGAACATCCTCAACGGCGGCGCTCACGCCACCAACAACGTGGAGATCCAGGAGTTCATGATCATGCCCGTGGGCGCCCCCACCTGGAAAGAGGCCCTGCGCCGCTGCGCCGAGGTGTTCCACCAGCTGAAGAAGACCCTGAAGGAGAACGGCACCCCCGCCGCCGGCGTGGGCGACGAGGGCGGCTACGCCCCCAACCTGAAGAAGGACGAGGACGCCCTGAAGGTGATCGTGGCTGCCATCGAGAAGGCCGGCTACAAGCCCGGCGAGGACTTCAAGATCGCCATCGACGCCGCCTCCTCCGAGTGGTGGAACGAGGAGGAGAAGTGCTATATCCAGCCCAAGAGCAACAAGAAGCTGACCCAGCAGCAGCTGGTGAACATGTGGAAGAAGTTCGCCGACACCTACCCCATCATCTCCCTGGAGGACGGCATGGCCGAGACCGACTGGGAGGGCTGGGCCATGCTGACCAAGGCCATCGGCGACAAGGTTCAGCTGGTGGGCGACGACCTGTTCGTCACCAACGTGTCCCGGCTGTCCACCGGCATTGAGAAGAAGGTGGGCAACGCCATCCTCATCAAGGTCAACCAGATCGGCACCCTCACCGAGACCCTGGACGCCATCCAGATGGCCAACCGGGCCGGCTACACCGCCATCGTGTCCCACCGCTCCGGCGAGACCGAGGACTCCACCATCGCTGACATCGCCGTGGCCCTCAACGCCGGCCAGATCAAGACCGGCGCTCCCAGCCGCACCGACCGCGTGGCCAAGTACAACCAGCTGCTGCGCATCGAGGAGGAGCTGGGCGACGTGGCCGAGTACCCCGGCATGAAGGCTTTCTTCAACCTGCGCTAAGCTCAAGCCAATACAACAGGGCCGCCCAATCGGGCGGCCCTGCTTTGCTCTCTTCCAAAAATCCTATCTCTGGTACTCAAACTCCAGGTCGTACATGGACACAATATCCCCGTCCTTGATGCCCATCTCCTCCAGCTTGTCGAACAGCCCGGACTGGCGCAGCTTCTGGTCGAACCAGTTCCGGGACTCGTAGTCGCCAAAGTTGACATTGGCGATGAGCCGCTGGAGCCAGGGGGCGTCCACCACCCAGGTGCCGTCGAACTCCTGAATATCCACCGCCCCGTCGGTGTCCACCTCGGGGGGGCGCTCCACATAGGTGGGCTCGTACACCGCCACGGGGGGCAGCTCCTGAAGGAGCTGGGCGGTACGCAGCACCAGCTCTCGGGTGCCCTGGTGGGCGGCAGCGGAGATGGTGACCAGCTCCAGCCCCAGCCCCTCCACATGGGCGCGGAGCGCGTCCAGCAGGGCGGGGTCGGTCATAATATCCGCCTTGTTGGCCGCCACGATCATCTTCCGCCCGGCCAGCTCGGGGGAGTACTGGCGCAGCTCTTCGTTGATGGCCTCGAAGTCGGCTACCGGGTCCCGCCCCTCGGAGCCGGAGACATCCACCACATGGATGAGCAGCCGGCAGCGGTCGATGTGCCGCAAAAAGTCGTGGCCCAGGCCGGCCCCCTCGGCCGCCCCCTCGATGATGCCGGGGATATCCGCCATGACGAAGGACACCCCCTCCTCCACATACACCACCCCCAGGTTGGGGAAGAGGGTGGTAAAATGGTAGTTGGCGATCTTGGGCTGGGCCCGGCTGACCACGGAAAGCAGGGTGGACTTGCCCACGTTGGGGAAGCCCACCAGCCCCACGTCTGCCAGCAGCTTCAGCTCCAGCACCACGTCCCGGCTCTGGCCGGGCAGGCCCGCCTTGGCGAACCGGGGCACCTGCCGGGTGGGGGTGGCGAAGTGCTGATTGCCCCAGCCCCCCCGGCCCCCACGGCACAGCACAAAGCGGTCGGTCTGAGACATGTCCTGGATAATCTCCCGGGTCTCGGCGTCCCGGATAATGGTCCCCCGGGGCACCCGGATGACCAGATCCTCCCCGTCCCTGCCGGTGCACCGCTTGCCCGCGCCGTCGGCCCCGCTGCCGGCGGTGTATTTCCGCTTATAGCGGAAGTCCATCAGGGTGGACATGTGGTCGTTGATCTCCACCACAATATTGCCGCCCCGGCCGCCGTCGCCCCCGTCGGGACCACCGTTGGCCACATATTTCTCCCGGTGGAAGGACACCACGCCGTTGCCCCCGTTGCCGGAGCGGACGGTGATCTTCGCCGTATCTACAAAGGGTGCTGCCATCTCGGGCACCTCCTTCTACTCAAAAGCTGTCTTTTCCATTCCCGGACTGTCTATCAGCCTGCGTTCTTTGATAAAAGCATCACATTCCACTGATACACGTCGCACCGGTAATAGCCTCTCTGTATAATCGGGTCGTCATTGGCGATTTTCTGTGCCTCGGCCAGGTTCTTCGCCTCAAAAAGCACCATCGCTCCATCCATGGTCCCCAGCTCCATATTGCCAAACACACCCGCCGCAAGGTAACGCTCCGCCGCAATTTTTTGCAGATACTCCATGGAGTCCATGGCATCCTGCTCTGTCTCCTGTCTGTCTCCGATTTTGTAATCAATCCTGGCGTAAAGCACGCTGCCCTCTTTTAAATTCATAGCCGTCCCCTTTCTTATAGCAGATAGTTATTTTCCTGATTCGCGGGCTGGAGGGCCTTCAGCTTGTAGGTGGCGAAGCCCTCCGCCACCAGCGGCTCCTGTTTGCACAGCTCCTCGGCCACCTCATAGCTCTCGGCCCGGAGAATATACATCCCCGCCACGCCGGGATACCCCTTGAACACCCCGGCCAGCTCGATGTGTCCGGCCTCATCCAAAGCCTTCAGGTTGGCCACATGCCGCTCCACGGCGGCCTTGGTCAGCCGGTTGTAGATCTTGGTCTTCTCGATAAACATGACATAAATCCATTGCTCCATAGGTGTTTCTCCTTCCTGTTTAATCTTCAAATTCCAGCAGGTTCAGCCCCACGGCGTCGCTGAATTTCCGGCTGATCCGGCCGTCCCAGGTCTGCAAAAACAGCTCCAGAGTTGCGCTGATGGTACAGGCGGACAGGTGGCCGGCGTGGACCTCCCCGGTCACCGGGCTGCCGATGGTGATGTGCAGGTGGAGGTAGGGCTTTCCCTCCTGGCGGGTCACGTTCCCCACCAGGGCGGAGATCTCATACTGCCCCTGATAGCGCTGGGAGTAGTATTTCTCCTCCACCGCATCAAAAATACCGATGGTCACATCGTTGGCCGCCCCCAGGGCGGAGACCGTCCCCAGTTGGACATTCTCCTGGTCCACCAGCCTGGTCAGGCAGTCCACCACCTCCTCGCCGGGGTCCAGACGCAGGGCAAAGCCCTGGGGAAATTGTCTGTATTTCATATCAAAGCACCTCAATTCTCTTTCTGCGCGGCGTTCAGCAATCCGTCCAAAAACTGGCAGGCGTTTTTCAGGTCGGTCTCATCCGGGTGGCCCTTGGCGATCCCGCCCACCAGCTTGAAGGGTCCGAAGGTGTCGTAGCCCTTGCAGCCGAAGCTGCCCACGATCCGGGCGTCCTTCTCCAGGACCGCCTCCTCAATGGCCTTTGTCCCGTTGCTGCCCCCGTAGGTGGCCAGAAAAAACACCTTTTTATCCCGGGGAAGGTTGTTTTTGGCAAATTCCACCACGCTCTGGTGGAATTTCCCGAAGTAGATGCCCGAGGCGAAGCCGATTAGGGCATAGCCGCTCAGGCCGGCGCTTTTCACAGCCAAGGCGTCTATGAGGGTAACCTCCCGCCCCTGGGCGACGGCCTCCGCCAGCTTTCTGGTGTTGCCGTGGTGGGCTGAGTAGTAGACGATGGCGGTCCTCATAATTGGCAGTCTCCTATTTTCCGGTCCCGAAAGTAATATTCCCGGTCGTGGTCGTTTACTTCCCGCAGGATTCTGCAGGGATTGCCCACCGCTACCACGTTGGAGGGCAGGTCCTTTGTAACGACGGAGCCCGCGCCCACCACCACGTTGTCTCCCATGGTAACGCCGGGCACCACAACCACATTGGCCCCCAGCCAGCAGTTGCGGCCAATGCGGATGGGGGCGTTGTACTGATAGTACCGTTCCCGCAGCTCGGGGTCAATGGGGTGGCCGGCTGTGGCCAGTACCACGTTGGGCCCGAACTGGGTAAAATCGCCCACATAGATGTGGGTGTCGTCCACCAGGGTCAGGTTGAAATTGGCATAGATGCTGCTTCCGAAATGGACATGCCGTCCGCCCCAGTTGGCATGGAAGGGGGTCTCAATATAGCAGTCCTCTCCAAGCTCGGCGAACATCTCCTTCAGCAGGGCTGTTTTCCGCTCCAGATCTGAGGGTCTAATCTGATTGAACTCATAAAGGCGGTCCAGGCACCTCAGCTGATCCCGCTGAAGGCTCTCATCACCGGGGAGGTAGAGCTGTCCGCCGTGCTGTTTCTCACGGATGTCCATAGAACGTCCTCCTCTTTTAAGAAAAAGCCGCAAACGTAAATCCGTTTGCGGCTTCTCAGCGAATGTTACTCCGCAGCAGCTTCCTCCACGATGGAGACCTGCTTGCGGTCCTTGCCCAGGCGCTCAAACTTCACCCGGCCGGTCTTCATGGCGAACAGGGTGTCGTCGCTGCCCTTGCCCACGTTGATGCCGGGATGGATATGGGTGCCCCGCTGGCGGACCAGGATGTTGCCGGCCAGCACGAACTGACCGTCACCCCGCTTCACGCCCAGCCGCTTGGCCTTGGAATCACGGCCGTTGCGGGTGGAGCCCACGCCCTTTTTATGGGCGAAAAACTGTAAACCGATATTCAGCATCTCTTACACCTCCAAGACGGTAATATTTTCAGGGTACTCCTCCGCCAACTGGACACAGTGGACCAAAAGGGCCGCCAGAAGGGTCTGGCAGGTCTTTTCATTGGTCTGGCCCAGTCCATTGGGGAGCTTGAGGGAGATGGACGCGTCCTTTTCCCGCACCTTCACCGAGGCCTCCAGCCCCAGCACGTCGTTGACGGCGCACTCAATCAGGCGGACGGCACTGGTGAGGGCGGCGCAGACGATGTCCTCCCCCTGGGGGGCGTAGCCGCTGTGGCCCTTCATCTCCAGGCCGGTGAGGCGGCTGCCCTCAGAATAAAATGTTACAGTGGTCATCAGGCCTTGATGGCGCCGATCTCCACCTTGGTGTAGGGCTGACGGTGGCCCTGGCGCTTACGATAGCCCTTCTTGGGGGTGTACTTGAAGATGCGGATCTTCTTGCCCTTGCCGTTCTTGACCACGGTAGCGGCCACGGAAGCCCCCTCCACAGTGGGAGCGCCAAAGGTGGCCTTGTCGCCGTCCAGAATGGCCAGCACCTGGTCGAAGGAAATTGCCTGGCCGGCCTCGGCCTCCAGCTTCTCGATGAACAGAGTGTCGCCCTCCGCCACCTTATACTGCTTGCCGCCGGTTACGATGATTGCCTGCATAGTATTCAACTCCTTTATTACGGGCTCGCTCTCCCAGGCGGGGTCTCCCCTCTTGCAAACCTGCTCAACGCGGCCTTAGTATTTTACCAACAGGACAGGCTGTTGTCAAGGGCTGGGACAGAAAAATTTTACGGAATTTCGGCCCCTGTTAAGAAAAAATTAAAGTTTCCCCTCCCCATCTTGATTTTTCTTTTTCTGAGACTATAATGTGTATGATATTTCATTTTCCGGAGGCTCTGATCCGGAACCGGCCGCTCCCCGCTGATAATTCCGGCGGAGCGCGGCACAGGAAACGCTTGAAAGAAGGAATGCCTTGATGAAGCAACACAAAAAGGCTCTGGCGGTCTGGCTGATCTCTGTGCTGGTCCTGCTGGCTGCCGCCCTGCTCACCGGCTCGCCCGGCCGGACGGAGAGCGTGCAAGAGGCCATGCGGGACGCGGTGCTCCACAGCGTCAACCGGATCAGCCTCTTCGGTCTCAAAACGGTCAACCCCGGGATGATCTCCGCCTTTCTGGTCACGGCGGCCCTTCTCATCGCCGCCGTCCTGATCCGCGTCCTTGTCATCCCCAGGTTCCGGTATGTGCCCGGAAAATTCCAGCTGGTGCTGGAGGAGGCGGTGGGCCTGTTCGACCGCATGGCCCAGGGCGGCAGCCCCCACCGCTGCCGCTTCCTGGGGGCCTATATCTTCGCCGCCGGCGCCTACATCTTTGTAGGAACCCTGTTCGAGCTGCTGGGTCTTCAGGCGGTCACAGTCCACGGCCATCCCATTACCCTGCCCGCCCCCCTGTCTGACGTCAACGCCGCCATCGCCCTGGGCACCCTGTCCTATCTGGTGATTCTCTCGGGCGGCATCGCCGGCAGCGGGATCAAGGGCGTGGGCAAAACCCTGAAGGAGTTCTCCCTGCCCATCTCCATGAGCTTCCGTCTCTTCGGCGCCCTGCTCAGCGGCCTGCTGGTGACGGAGCTGGTATACTACTACATCAGCCTGAGCTTTGTCCTGCCGGTGGTGGTAGGGGTGCTCTTCACACTGCTCCACGCGCTGATCCAGACCTATGTGCTCACCATGCTGGTATCCATGTATTACGGCGAGGTCTCTGAGCCCGGCGCGCCGAAAAAGGCCAAAGCGGCCCACGCCGCGCAGACATAAATTGAGGGGGTTTTTACTATGAAACATCTGTTAAAAAAAATTCTTGTTCTAACCGGGGTACTGGTTCTGAGTCTGTCTCTGGCTGCGCCCGCCTTTGCCGATGCGCCCGTCCAGGGTGAGCCGGCAGACGCCCCGGCAGCTGTGGAGAATCAGGCAGACAACACCATCGGCCTGAAGGCCATCGCCGTGGCCCTGGCCATCGGCATCGCCGCCGGCGGCGGCGGCATCGGCATGGGTCTGGCCACCGCCAAGTCGGCCGAGGGTATCTCCCGCCAGCCCGAGGCGGAGGGAAAGATCCGCACCATGATGATGCTGGGCCTGGTCTTTATTGAAACGGCCATCATCTACGCCCTGCTGGTGGTTATCCTGATTATCTTCGTATTGTAAGGCAGGTGGAAGAAATGCCCTTGAATATTGACTGGCAGCAAATTCTGTTGCACTGGCTGAATCTGGCCATTCTTACCGGCGGGCTGTATTTTCTCCTCTACAAGCCTGTCAAGGAGTTTATGACCAAGCGCGAGGCCCACTACCGCGGCCTGGATGAGGCCGCCGCCGCCAAGCTGGCGGAGGCGGAGCGGATCAAGGCGGAGTGCCAGGACAAGCTGGACAAGGCCGACGAGGAAATTCGTCAGGAGCGGGCGAAGGCCCAGCAGTCCATTCAGCAGTCCACTGAGGACCAGCTGGCTCAGGCCCGGGAGCAGGCCCGGCAGATCGTAACCCACGCCCAGACAGAGGCCGAGCACAGCCGTGAGCGGATCCTGCGTGAGTCCCAGCGTGAGCTGCGGAAGCTGGCCGCCCAGGCCACCAAGAAGCTGGCCTTCCACGCCGATCCCTTCGACCAGTTCCTGGACCTGGCAGAGGAGGGAGAAGAGTATGAGGAGTGACCGAAGCCGCCTGACCGCGGAGCTGCGCAGCGCCAAGGAGCCCACCCAGGAACAGCAGCGCCGTTTTGCCGAGTTCCTCTCCAAAAAGTACAAGCGAAAGGTGCCCCTGCACTGGGAGAAGGACGAGGCCCTGCGCTCCGGCTTCCGCCTTCAGGTGGGTTCCGACGTCTACGACTGGAGTCTGGAGGGGCGCATCCGCCAATTCCAGGACTACCTGCGCCAGATTCAGCCCGGTCAGGAGGACCTGATGCCCCTGATGCGCCAGGCCATGGACGACTGGACCCTGGCCGTCGTACCGGAGGAGATCGGCACCGTGCTGACGGTGGACAGCGAGATTGCCACCGTCAGCGGCCTGGAACACGCCCAGTACGGCGAAATTCTCCTCTTCTCCTTCGGCATCAAGGGCATGGTTCAGGACCTGCGCCGGGGCGAGGTGAGCTGTATCCTCTTTGGCGATGCCGAGGAGATCAGCGCCGGCAGCATTGTCCGCCGCACCAAAAAGACCGCCGGAATGCCGGTTGGTGACGGCTTTCTGGGCCGGGTGGTGGATGCCCTGGGTGTCCCCATGGACGGCAAGGGCCGCATCGAGGTGGAGGCCCGCCGCCCCATTGAGGCCCCCGCCCCCGGTATTCTGGACCGCCAGCCGGTCAACACCCCCATGGAGACCGGACTGCTGGCCATCGACTCCATGTTTCCCATCGGCCGGGGCCAGCGTGAGCTGATTATCGGCGACCGGCAGACGGGCAAAACCGCCATCGCTCTGGACACCATCCTAAACCAGAAGGGCAAGGACGTGGTGTGCATCTATGTGGCCATCGGGCAGAAGACCAGCTCCATTGCCCAGATGACGGAAAATCTGGCCCGCCGGGGAGCCATGGAGTACACCACCGTCATCAGTGCTCCGGCGGGCGCTTCGGCCGCCATGCAGTACATCGCCCCCTATGCCGGCTGCGCCCTGGCCGAGCACTTCATGTATCAGGGGCGGGATGTGCTCATTGTCTACGACGACCTGTCCAAGCACGCCGTGGCCTATCGTGCTTTGTCCCTGCTCATGGGCCGGTCCCCGGGCCGCGAGGCCTACCCCGGCGACGTGTTCTACCTCCACTCCCGGCTGCTGGAGCGGGCGGCCCACCTCAGCGAAGAGCTGGGCGGGGGCAGCATGACCGCCCTCCCCATCGCTGAGACCCAGGCGGGAGACGTGTCCGCCTATATCCCCACCAACATCATCTCCATCACCGACGGACAGATCTTCCTGGAGAGCGACCTGTTCTTTTCCGGCCAGCGGCCCGCCGTCAATGTGGGTCTGTCGGTCTCCCGCGTGGGCGGCGACGCCCAGACCAAGGCCATGAAATCCGCCGCCGGAGCCATCCGGCTGGAGCTGGCCCAGTATCGGGAAATGGAGGTGTTTACCCAGTTCTCCAGCGACCTGGACGAGGCTACCAAGGGCCAGCTTCTCTACGGCCAGGGGCTGATGCGCCTGCTGCGCCAGCCGCAAAACGCCCCCCTGTCCCAGCACCAGCAGGTGATTCTGCTGGTCTGCGCCATGGGACACGTGATGCAGAATATCCCCCTGAGCCGAATGGATCAGTTCCGGACCGGCCTGCTGGCCTTCCTGGAGGAGCAGTCCCCGGACCTGTGCCGGCGGATCGACGCCACCGGCCGTCTGCCTGAGGAGGACCGGGAAGAAATTCTGGAGCTCGCCCGGGACTTCCGGGAGGACTTCCTGAACGGCGGAAAGCAGGGCGGCTGAGATGGCTGGAACAAAGGAGATCAAGTCCCATATTCAGAGCGTTCGGGAGACCAAAAAGATTACCAACGCCATGTATCTCATTGCCTCCACCAAGCTGCGCAGGGCCCGGCTGGAGCTGGACCACACCCGCCCCTATTTCGAGGCCCTGCGTGGGGAGATCAAGCGGATCTTCCGCACCGCCAACGACATAGACAGCCACTACTTCTACCCCGTGGACAACGACACCCCCAGGGAGGGGACCTACGGCTGTCTGGTCATCACCGCCGACAAGGGGCTGGCGGGGGCCTACAATCAGAACGCCATCCGTCAGGCCCAGGAGCTTCTGGAGTGGCATCCGGACACCAAGCTCTTTGTGGTGGGAGAGTACGGCCGGCGCTTTTTCTCTCAGCGCGGCATCCCCATCGAGCAGAGCTTTCTCTATACCGCCCAAAACCCCACCATGGCCCGGGCCCGGGAGATCAGCGCCCGGCTGCTGGACGGCTTTGACCGGGGGGAGCTGAAAGAAATCTTTGTAATCTACACCGACATGGCCAACGCCATGACCTTCCAGGCCCGCTCCACCCGGGTGCTCCCCTTTCACCGCACCTATTTCGACACCCCTCCGGGGGAGCGGGCGGTCACAGAGCCCTTTGAGTTTCTTCCCAGCGTGCGCGCGGTGCTGCACAGCATGATTCCCAGCTATGTCTCCGGCTTCATCTACAGCGCCCTGATTGACAGCTTCTGCTGCGAACAGAACGCCCGAATGACGGCTATGGACAGCGCCAATCAAAACGCGGAGGGCCTGCTGGCCGAGCTGTCCCTCCAGTACAACCGGGTCCGCCAGTCCGCCATCACCCAGGAGATCACCGAGGTCTCCGCCGGTGCCAGGGCCCAGCGTCAAAAAAAGAGGTAGCGACATGGAAAGAGGAATTATTGTACAAATCTCCGGCCCGGTAGTGGACGTAGAGATCACAGAGGGCGAGCTGCCCAAGCTGCGGGAGGAGCTCACCGTAGAGCTTGACGGCGCTCTGCGGGTGATGGAGGTGGCCCAGCACGTGGGCCGGGGCACGGTGCGCTGCATCATGCTCTCCCCCAGCGAGGGGCTGGCCCGCGGGCTGGCGGTAGACATCCCCGGCCACACCGTTCAGGTGCCCGTGGGGCAGGCCACCCTGGGCCGCATGTTCAACGTGCTGGGTCAGCCCATTGACGGCGGCGGTCCCCTGCCCGAGGGCACCCCCCTCCAGTCCATCTACCGCCGCCCCCCCTCCTTTGAGGAACAGAGCCCCGCGGTAGAAATTCTGGAGACAGGCATCAAGGTCATTGACCTTCTGGAGCCCTACCCCAGAGGGGGTAAAATCGGCCTGTTCGGCGGCGCCGGCGTGGGCAAGACGGTGCTGATTCAGGAGCTGATTCACAATGTAGCCCTGGAGCACGGCGGCTACTCCATCTTCACCGGCGTGGGCGAACGCAGCCGCGAGGGCAACGACCTGTGGCGGGAGATGCGGGAGAGCGGCGTGTCCAACCGGACCGCCCTGGTCTTTGGCCAGATGAACGAGTCTCCCGGCGTACGTATGCGGGTGGCCCTGTCGGGGCTGACCATGGCGGAGCACTTCCGTGACCGGGAGCACAAGGACGTACTGCTGTTTATCGACAATATCTTTCGTTTTGTGCAGGCGGGCAGCGAGGTATCCACCTTGCTGGGACGGATGCCCTCGGCGGTGGGCTACCAGCCCACCCTGGCCAATGAGATGGGAGAGCTGCAGGAGCGGATCACCTCCACCAAGGACGGCTCCGTCACCTCTGTGCAGGCGGTCTATGTCCCCGCCGACGACCTCACCGACCCGGCCACCGCCACCACCTTCGCCCACCTGGACGCCACCACCGTGCTCAGCCGGAAAATCTCCGAGCAGGGCATCTACCCGGCGGTAGACCCCCTGGAGTCCTCCTCCCGCATTCTGGAGGCGGACATCGTGGGCTCAGAGCACTACCGGGTGGCCCGGAAGGTGCAGGAGATTCTGGAAAAATACCGGGAGCTTCAGGACATCATCGCCATTCTGGGCATGGACGAGCTCAGCGACGAGGACCGGAACACCGTGGCCAGAGCCCGGCGCATCCAGCGCTTCCTGGCCCAGCCCACCCATGTGGCGGAGAAATTCACCGGCATTCCCGGCGTCTACGTCCCCCTGAAGGACACCCTGGAGAGCTTTGGGGCCATTGTGGACGGCGAGCTGGATCAATACCCGGAGGCGGCCTTCTACAACGTAGGCGCCTGGCGTGACGTAGTGGAGAAGGCAAAGCGGCTTGAGAGGGGCGAGACGTGATGGACACCTTCCAGGTACACATCCTTGCGGCCGACAGGACCTTCTATGAGGGCCCATGTGTCAGCCTCACCGTCCCCACCAACGACGGAGAGCGGGGCATTCTGGCCCACCACAGCAGCATGATCGCCGCCATCCAGCCGGGCACGCTGCGCTATCAGGCGCCGGGCCAGCCCATCCAGCTGGCCGCCATCTCCCCCGGTATGGTGAAGGTGGAGCACAACGATGTTCTGGTGCTGGTGGACTCCGCCGAGCGGCCGGAGGAGATTGACGTGGTTCGGGCCCAGCGGGAGGCGGACGAGGCCCGTGAGGCGCTGCTGCAGAAGAAGAGCCGACAGGAGCACCAGATTGCCCAGGCCACCCTGGCCCGGGCACTGAACCGCCTGCGGGTCAAGGCCCGCGGGCGGTGAGAGGAAATCGGGAGACAGGCTGAGGCCTGTCTCTTTTTATCTGTATAAATTGCCGCGGCGGCCTTGCCTCTCCATGAAGATTATGGTATAATGTCCAAGAAAACGGCAGGTCAGAGGCGGCTTTTTGCCATTTCATCTCACTGAAGCGATAACATATGGGTGCAGCTGGCCGCACTGGCGCCTGAAAAATGAGAGGAGAATGACCAAAATGGGCAATTATGTGTACG
>CAJUSG010000042.1 GCA_910589085.1 uncultured Oscillospiraceae bacterium
TTTTTGCACGAATACTCATTTTGTGCAATATTTATTTTTCAAACAAGGCCTAGACAGAACAGGCCCCATTTGGATGTCCTGTTCCTTGATTGCCGCTTTGATTCGTTCCAAAACAGCGTCGTATTCTTCCGGTTTGTAGATTGGCATGGTTCATTCCTCCATCATAGTGGCAAATAATTCGTTCAGCCGCTCGGTCCGCCCCTGGAGGTACAGCCAGCCGAACAGGGCCTCCAGGCCGGTGGCGGTCTGGTACTGGGCCCGGCTGGCCGCCTTGGGAATGGAGTGGGGGGCGGTGTTCCGGCCCCGGCGAAAGACATCGGCCTCCTCATCGGTGAGGCGGGGCTGGATGCGCTCAAACCGCTCCGCCTGGGCGGGGGCAGCCACATACTGTACCGTGGCCCGGTGGAGGTCCCGGGCCTTGGCCTTGCCGTGGAGCACCAGCCAAGAGCGGACCATCACCTCGTAGACCCCGTCCCCCAGGTGGGCCAGCCCCAGGGTGGACAGGGAGAGAAGGGCGTCCCGGTCAATATTTAAATGGAAGTAGTCGGTCATGGCAAAGAGCTCCTCTTTCGCGAAGTGGGATGATTTTATCACATTTTTTCAGGGATGGCAAGTAGAGGGCGACGACCCTGGGGCCTCGCCTATAAAAGGGCAGAGGGCTGGAAAACGGCGCGCCGGGTCGTCGCGCCCTACTTGCAATTTTCCCCCAGACATGATACCCTTTAGAAAAAGGTGGGAAGGGGGAGAAGACTATGCGTGTACTGGCTGTCTTTGCCTTCTCTTTCGCTGCGGCTATATTTCTCGCCATCTATGGAGAAATGGATGGACTTCTGCTGCCTCTGGGCGGGGCGCTGGCCCTGGCCGCCCTGGCCGTAGGACTGATCGTACGAAAAAAGAGCCGTGCCAGAAGCAGGGCCTTGCTGATTCTATCCGGTCTGGCCGTTGGCTTTCTGTGGACTGTCATCTATATGGCGGTCTTTTTCCAGCCCGCCAGGGAGCTGGACGACCGCACCGTCCGTCTGGCGGCCACGGTGGCCGACTGGCCCCAGGAGGGAAACTATGGCGGGTATACCGTTCTGGTCAGGGTGGAGACGGGAAGCTGGGTAAAGGTTTCCGCCATTCTCTATGTGGACGAACAGGGGGCGGAGCTGTGCCCTGGAGACAGAGTGGAGACCGTCGCCCACTGTACCCTGGGGGACCGCACCTTTGCCGGGGAGAAAATTAGCTACTACACCGCCAAGGGCATTTTTCTACGGGCACAGGCCTATGGTCGGCTGGAGGTGGAGCGCCCGGACCGAGTTTCACCCCAGTATTTTGCCGCCTGGGCGTCCAAGGCCCTGAAAACCGGCATTGATGCCGCCTTTCCGGAGGATGTCTCCGGCTTTGTCCGGGCCCTGGTGACGGGCAACCGGGACAACCTCACCGATGAGTTTACCACCTCCCTGGAGCGGGCGGGTCTGAGCCACACGGTGGCGGTGTCCGGTATGCATCTGGCCTTTCTGGCCAGTCTGCTCACCGCGCTGCTGGGGAGAGGCAGACGGTCTACTGCTGTCTTTAATATCCTCTGGGTAGTGCTGTTCTGCGGAATTGCGGGAAACACTCCTTCGGTGCTCCGGGCGGCGGTGATGGTCCTGATGCTCCAGCTGGCCCCTCTGCTGGACCGGGAGCGGGACGGCCCCACCTCTCTGGCGCTGGCCCTGCTTCTGCTGCTGTGGGTTAACCCCTTTTCCGCCGCTCATATCGGCCTTCAGCTGTCCTTCACGGCGGTGGCGGGTATTTTGCTGGTGTCCGACCGAATCCAGGAGTATCTTTTGAAACACTTCCATATGGATGAGCTCCATAAGCCGAAAAATCTGGGGCAGAAGCTGCTGCGGGCGGGACCGTATTTTGTGATTTCCAGTCTGTCCGCTACGTTGGGGGCCTCGGTACTGACCATCCCGCTGGTGGCGGTCCATTTTCAGATCATATCCCTGATTGCGCCCCTGTCCAATCTGATGACGCTTTGGGCAATCGGTATCCTGTTCCTGGGAGGCTTGGGGGTGGGGGCGCTGGCGATTGTCCTGCCCGGTCCGGCGGCTGTGCTGGCCATCCCCTTTACCTGGCTGGCCCATTATCTCCAATGGGTGGTGGAGGCGGTATCCCGGCCGGCGCTGGCCGCGCTGCCCCTGGAGTCGGTGTATTATCGGGCGTGGGTGGTGCTGTGCTATCTGCTTCTGCTGACGGCTGTGCGGATGAAGGGCCGGCGGCCGGTTTGGATTCCCCTTGCGGCTGGCGGGGCGGCCCTGGTGCTGGCCGTTGCCCTTACACGGTTCTCCTTCTATACGGGAGAGCTGGCGGTGACCGTACTGGATGTGGGGCAGGGCCAGAGTGTGCTGGTTCGGACGGGGGACATCCTCACCTTAGTGGACTGCGGCGGGGACAGCCGGGATGATCCCGGGGATGTGGCGGCCAACTACCTCCAGTCCATGGGCCGAAGCTCTGTTGATCTGCTGGTGGTGTCCCACTACCACGCCGACCACGCCAACGGAATCCCACAGTTGCTGCGGCGGCTGGATGTGGGCCAAATCGCCCTGCCCGACGTAGAGAGGGACAGCCCTCTCCGGGCGGAGATATTGGCCGCGGCGGAGAAGAAGGGAATCCCGATACTGTTTGTAAGGGAGAAAGCGGAGTTCGGCGGGATTGAAGAGGGAGTTATCACCGTTTTTCCTCCGATGATGGAGGAGGGGACGGTCAATGAGCTGGGGCTGACCGTGTTGGCGGCCCACGGGACGCTGGATGTGCTCATCACCGGCGATATGGAGCGGGAGGGCGAGCTGCGTCTGGTGGAGGAGGCGGCCCTGCCCGAGGTGGAGGTGCTGGTAGCGGGCCACCACGGCTCCGATACCTCCACCACGCCGGAGCTGCTGGAGGCGGTTAAGCCCGGCCTGGCCCTCATCTCCGTGGGGCAGAATAATAAATACGGCCACCCGGACTGGGACACCCTGGTCCGGCTGGATGAAATTGGGGCCGATATCTACCGCACCGACCTGTATGGGACCATAGAGATACAGCTGAACGAACCATAAAAAACCGTTGGGAGGGACCGCATGAATCCGAAATTAAAGGGTCTTCGGCTCTTTGGACGCTGGGCCGACGCTCCGATTCAGGGCACAAGCCGGACCTACCGGCTCTATGCCAGCCATCCGCTGGACAGACTGCTGTCTGTTGCGCTGGTCCTGATATTCTGGGTGGCTATGTTTCTCTACATCTTCTGCCGCGCCCCAGAGCCAGGCAGCTTTGGGATTCTGTTCCGTGGGATCGGCGTGATCTATCTGCCTGGGGATATGGGGCCGCTCATCCGGTTCTTCCTGGTCTGGATGGCCATTCCGGCTGTGGGCTATGTCGGCCCCCACATTCTGGAGCACGGGCGGCAGCGCCGCATCTTGCGGGGGGAGCTGGTGGCCCGCCAGGGTGTTTTGCGGAAAATCGGATATACTCAGGATTTAAAGTATCGAACCGTTGCAGGTTCCCGTTTTCTGCTGGAGGTTCCGGGCAAGCACGGAAAAATGATACATGAGGCATATAAGATGCCGGAGTGGATATTTCAGGAATTTAAAAAAGAGCGGGAGCAGCGCGCCTGCCGGGTAGAGCTGGCCCTTCTGCCCCCGAAACGCCCCCGGGAGCGAAAGCATTCCACAGAGTTTCCCGGCACCTACGCCGACCGGCTCCATATGCGGGTGGAGCATATTTTCTACCTGGAGACGCTCTCTGCCCGCTGTGAGCCGGTAAAAGATTTTTTGTTTTTCCAGGAACGGGATACCGGCGGCGGAAAGCGCGAAAAAAAGGAGAAGAGGAGGGATCAACGTGCCGCCCAAAAGTAAACCGGATACCTCCGGATTTGAAAAGCTGAAAAAGGACCTGTCCGCGGGCAGGCCGGACCGGCTTTATATCTTCCATGGGGAGGAGACCTATCTCCGGGACCACTACCTGGGCCGCCTGCGGGAGGCGGTCCTCACCGGCGGGCTGGGGGAGTTCAACCGCCACGACCTGAGCGCCAAGGACATGTCCCCCCACGCCCTGGAGGAGGCGGTGGACTGCCTGCCCATGATGGCGGAGCGGACCCTGGTGGAGATCACCGACTTCGACCTGTTCAAAGCGGGTGAAAAGGAGGAGTACATCCGCATCCTGTCCAATCTGCCCGACTACTGCTGCCTGGTCTTTCTCTACGATGTGCTGGAGTACAAGCCGGACGCCCGCACCAAGCTGGCCCAGGCGTTAAAGGCCCACGGCACGGCGGTGAACTTTGCCCGGCAGGGGCAGCGGGAGCTGACCGACTGGGTGCGCCGCCACTTCAAGGCCCAGGGGAAGGAAATTGACCTTCGCCTGTGTGAGGAGCTGATCTTCTTGTGCGGCGACCTGATGCAGAATCTCCAGCAGGAGATCAGCAAGATCAGCTCCTACGCCAGGGGGGACAGGATCACCCGGGAGGACATTGAGGCGGTGGCCACCCCCGAGCTCAGCGCGGTGGTTTTTCGGATTGCTGAGGCCATTGGAGAGAAGAACTATGACAAAGCGGCGAAGGTGCTGGGGGAGCTGTATCAGATGCAGAAGAGCCCCTATGAGATTATGAGCGCCCTTGGCAAGCAGCAGCGGCAGCTTTACTCCGCCCGGCTGGCGCTGGACAGCGGACGAAATGCGGCCTGGGTGGCAAAGCTGTGGGGGATGCGCTACCCGGCGGACCGGCTGATGGTCAGTGCCCGGCGGTTCTCTCTGCCCTGGTGCCGCCGGGCGGTGATCCGGTGTGCACAGACAGACCTGGCCATGAAATCCACCGGACAGGACGCCAAGGAGCTGCTGACCGTGCTTCTGCTGGAGCTGGCCAATACGGCATAGGGAGGGCGCCATGCTTCACATTCAAGAGGCCATCGTGGTAGAGGGCCGGTATGACAAAAATGCCCTGTCACAGGTGGCAGATACCCTGATTCTGGAGACAGGAGGCTTTCAAATCTTCAAGGACCCGGAGAAAATGGCCCTTCTGGACAAGGCGGCCCGGCGTCTGGGACTGATTGTCCTCACCGACTCCGATGGGGCGGGCTTCGTCATTCGGAACCGGATCAAGGGAGTGATTCCCGCCCAATTTCTGAAGCACGCCTACATCCCGGATATCTACGGCAAGGAGCGGCGCAAGCGCCAGCCCGGGAAGGAGGGCAAGCTGGGGGTCGAGGGGATGCCTCCGGCCGTACTGGAGGACGTCCTCCGCCGGGCGGGGGCCACATTTCTGGAGGGAGATAGCCTGTCCAAACGCTCCGGCCCAACCCTCACCAAGGGGGACCTCTTCACCGCCGGCCTGGTCGGGGGGCCGGGGAGCGCCGGGAAGCGGCAGCGCCTCCTGAAACGGCTGGAGCTGCCGGAGCATATGTCCGCCAACGCCCTGCTGGCAGTCCTCAACGGCTGCTACAGCCTGGAGGAGGCGGATGAGATACTGAAAAATGTGTAGGGGCGGCCTAAGGCCGCCCCTGCCGCTATTGTACCGCAATAATCTCATGAAACAGCTCCATAGCCAGGCTGGCGTCCGCGGGCCCCCAGCAGGTGAGGGTAAACACCATGTTCCCCGCCTGTCCGGCGTAAAATTGCCGGGGGACATCCATATCCGCCGTCCGCCAGCTGAGGACGGACAGGGCGTCGAAGGCGGGGCGGTCCAGAGGCTGAAAGTCCTGAAATTCTGACAGAACCGGATTCATGTAGAGCTCGCCGGAGTTTTTCTGATACCAGCGCCAGTAAGCGCGCTGTTCCGACTGAAGGCACCGCAGCAGGAGGGGGGCGGTATTCTCAAGGCGGAGGCGGTAGATGTGGATGGAGATGCCGCACTCAGCCCGGCCGCCTCCGGTGAAAACGGCGGTGCCCCGCTGACTCCAGGCAATCTGCTCGGGCGCCAGAAGAGAGCCGCGCAGGGTGTCAGGGTGGAGCCGGGGGTCGTAGGGCGTATCAGGGATCAGACGGTCTGTTTTTGTGCCGGAGAGGGCCTGTTCCAGGGTGACATAGGGGAAATTCCACTGGTCCGGGCCGGACAGCTCCTGGACTGCCCGGGGCTCCAGCCACAGGACAAGGGCGATGATGCCGGCCAGCATGGCCCAAAAGCCGCAGTTGACCGCAATGCTGGGGACACGCCGGGGCCAGCGCCGGCTCTCGTCCAGAGGGATGCCGGCGGCCAGCTGTTTTTGCAACGCTCTCAGTGCCTGGCGCCGCCGGAGCAGGGGGACAAGTCCCACCAGCAGACAAGAGACGGTGGTTGCAAGCAGCAGCAGAGCGTTCTCCGTCTTCAATAGGAGAAAGCGGATGGGGGACCAGGGGTCGGCGATCAGGGTGGCCAGACTGTTCCGATAGAGGACAAGAAGGAGCAGTCCCCCGAGCAGCAGCGCCCAGGGCCGTGTGCGAAGTAGGCGGTTCAGGGTCCAGCTCTGGGTGACCGGATCGGTGTGAAGAGCGGGGGCGTCCGGGTTCTGAGAGCGGTAGACATAATACAGACCGGGCAGGGTGGCCGTGTAGTCCCAGCCCATCTGGGCATAGTTTTCATTGCGTTCCCGATCAATGTCCATCGGTCCGGTGATGTCCAGAGCATACCGTACCCCGTCCTGAGGGGGGCCGGGGCGGAAACAGGCCCGGTCCTGATTGATCTTTGCCAGGTGCAGGCCCCGGGCGGCCATGGAGGAGAGCCACTCCTCCAGGCCGCGCATGTCGAAGGGCTCCACAGGAAGAAATTTCCTGACCAGCTTTTCTTGCTTCATAGCGGCCGCCCTCCTTTAAGACTGTTCGTCCAGCGCCTTGAGGAACAGAGGCAGACAGTCCTCCCAAGGGGTGCTGCCGGTATAGTGCACCACCAGAATGTCGCTCCCCCGCAGGGCGGCGAAGGTCCAGGCGTCCTGGCCCTGCTGGGTGTATTGGGCCACCGCCAGACGGTCCAGTCCGGGCCAGTCCTGGGGGACCAAATCGGTGGGGCCGGTGATGTGGCAGGTGTGGTCGCTCCACTTAGCCCAGTTTCTCAGGGTCCGGGCGGTATCCTCCAGCTCGACCTGAAATACCAGACTGGCAGCTTTGAGGGAGCGGGCCTGGTCATACTGCACGGACAGCCAGCGGTTGCTGGGGCCGGGGGCCGGGTCGCTGGGGAAGCGGACCCAGTAGTTGATGGAAGAGAGTTCCTGGATAGGGGCGAACCAGGATCTGTTTTTGCTGACGTATCCGTCGGTATGGGGGGTAATCTCTAAAGGGCGGGGACCTGCGCCCTCAAGCTGGGCGGGGGAGGGCCACTGGTAGGAGAGGTCCGTCTCACCCAGGCTGTAGACCTGCCGGTTGCTGGAGGGTACCAGAAGGTTAGGCAGTATAAACAGAGGGAGAAAAATGAACAGCAGGTAGGACACAAACCAGCGGGGACGGGGCCAGCGCCGGCCGGCCTGGAGGGGCAGGCCCAGCTCCAGAGCCCGGCGGGTTTTGAGCAGATGCCTGATCTGAAGGGCATCGATTATCAGGCAGATAGAGATAATGGCGATGCTCAAGCCAGACTTGAAAAGGAATTGGGGGTTTCCCACTAAAATCAGATCTGGAAGTAAATACTTCCAGGAGGCGGCGGCCAGTGCGGCTACAGTCAGAGTGATGACCAGGCCCATAAGGACCAGTGATTTGATCTGTTTTTGGATGGTGATGTTCAGTGCGTAGGCCAGGGTGGCGGGGTCGGAGTGGAGCTCCGGGGCGTTGGGGTCTTCGCAGGAGAAGATATAGTACATCCGGGGCAGAGTGTCCACAAATTGCCAGCCCATCTGGGCGTAGGGCTCCTTGCGCCTGGCGTCCTCCTTCTTGTTCCTGCCCACCGGGTCCAGACGGAAGCGCACCGGGCGGGGGGCGTCTGTCTGGAAATTTGCGTAGTCGTTGCGGGTGGAAAAGCTGTCAAAGAACAGCCCCTGCAGAGCCATCTCGTCCAGCCAGTCCTGCAGCCCTTGAATGTCGTACAGAGAACAGGGGATCGACTTTTTTACGGTCATAGCGGTTCCTCCTTTCAGGCGGCGGGGGTTATAAACTGTCGATCATCTCGGCAAACCGGGACAGGAATCGGGTGATGTCCTGTTCGCCCTGGTACTCCACCCGCAGGACGGCACCGCCCCTGCGGAGGATCAGATAATAGGTCCTTGTTCCGTCCAGGTATTCATCCTCACAAAACCGAATCTGGTCCAGATCGCAGGCGGACTCCAGGTCCCGATAGCCGCCCCGCCCCCAGGACTCCCACTCCCATACCCGGTGTTCCGCTGCGGCGGGGAGGAGATACCGGGTGATATTGATCTCCAAATGGGGAATATCGTCCAGAGACCCGCCCTCGGAGAAAACTCTCGACGTGCCCCACTGCTGGAAGAACCAGTTTTCAGGTGTGAGGGGGGTGTCTCCGTGGGAAATATAGTCCATGTTGTGCATACGGTCCCCGGTGAGACGGAAATCTTCCCCCTCAATCTCGGTGAGGGTGACGAAGTTGGAATCGGCCAGGTCGTAGGGGAAATAGCCGTGGGTAGCAAAAAGAAAGATAAGCTCCACCGCCACCAGGAACAGGGGGATAGCGGACAGGGCCGCAAGCACTCCGCTGAGGTGGCTGCCCGGGGCGGGGGTCATGGGCAGGTCCCGCTTGGTCCTCCGATGAAGCCGCCACAGGACGAATAGACCGTGAAGATAGGCGAGGTCGGCCAGCGCCAGCCCCAGAGCGGCCAGCGCCCAGGGGACAAAGCCTGCCGCCAGGGCCTCTGCCCAGAAATAGCGCAGCTCAAACAGATCAAACCGGGAGGACCAGAAAAAGCTCAGCAGGACAAAATTGAGAATTGCCAGCCCGACGCCCCCCAGCAGCTTCCGCCGGAAAAAGCGCTTTAGGGCGTAGCTCCAGACCTCGGGGTCGGTGTGGGCCTGTGCCTCCCGGTTTTCGGTGGAAAAGACGGCGAAGCTGGAGCGGAACAGCCCCAGATACTGCCAGCCGGCCTCCTCATACAGGGCGTTCAGCTCCGGGTCGGTCCGGTCGGGCTTGTCGGGGGCGGGTTCCAGGTGGAAGCGGAGGGAGACGGGCGCCTTCCGCTCAAACAGGGTGAATACGCCCACGGTCATGGCGAATATCAGACCTTTAGCCGCCTGCTTCTCCAGCCAGCGTTCCAGACCGGGGATATCATAGCCGTTTACCGGCGTGACGCGACACACGATTTTGCTCATTGCTCCTCCTCCTCTCCGTCATCCACACAGGCCCGCAGACGGGCCAACTCCTCTTCAAAGATGGACCTGCCCTTGTCGGTGAGCCGGTAGCTCCGTTTACGGCCGTCCACGCCGGCTTCGACAATCAGTTTTTCCTCCTGAAACTTGGACAGCAGTGTGTAAAGCGTTCCAGGGCCCAGCCGCACCCGTCCCCCTGTCTTGTGCTCTACAAATTCGGTGATTTCCGTGCCGCATCTCTCCCGGCGCAGGAAGGACATGAGCACATAATACATAGGTTCCGTCAGCGGGCCTTTTTCCCGTCCTGCCATGGTGAAGCCTCCCCTCTATTTATCGCCCTTTAATATCGTCTAACGATATTATATCAGGATATTAAAAAGACGTCAAGAGGGAAACGGCAAAATCCCCCCAAAACCCCTATCAAAATTCTGACCGCTTTCTCCTGGCCAAGCTCCTATAATAGAACGTGCCGAGAGGGGGGACGGCTGTGACAGTTATTTACATAGACACGCTGTTTCTCCTCAACGCCCTGGTGGACTACCTGCTGCTGCTGGCCGCCGCCCGGCTGGCGGGGGAGCCTCTGCGCCGCTGGCGCTTTGCACTGGGCGCGGGAGTGGGAGGTCTTTACGCAGTGGCCATCTTTTTGCCGGGGCTGGGCTTTTTGGCTCATCCGCTGTGCCGCCTGGCCTCTGCGGCGCTTATGCTGCTGGCCGCCTACGGAGGCAGCCGCCGGCTGCTCCGGCAGGGGCTTCTGTTTGTGTCTCTGACCTGCGCCTTCGGGGGCGGGGTTGTGGCCATCGGCCTGCTGGGCGGAACGGGGCTGTCCCTGGGCAATGGGGTGTTTTACTCCGCCCTTGATCTGAAGGTAGTGCTGCTGTCCGCAGCGGTGTGCTACGGCGTGCTCACCCTGGTATTCCAGCGGCTGGGGAGGCACAGCGCCGCCAGTGGGGAGCTGGTGTCGGTCAAGCTGCGGCTGGGAGAGCGAACCGCGGCGCTCACCGCTCTGGTGGACACGGGAAACACCCTGACCGACCCGGTGTCGGGCTGTCCGGTGATGGTGGCCGAGGGGGAGCGGCTCGCACCGCTGTTCTCAGAGGACTGCCGCCCGGGGCTGAGGGAGCTGAGGGATCCGGTGTCCGGTCTGGCCCGGCTGGGGACAGGGGAGTGGAAATCCAGGTTTCGTCTGCTGCCCTATCGCAGTGTGGGGGTGGACCGGGGGCTGCTTCTGGCCGTCCGGGTGGACGGGCTGGAGGTAAACGGACAGGGGAGAGACGCTGTTCTGGTGGCTTTGTCTCCCAACCCTGTGTCCGATGGGGGCGGGTATCAGGCGCTGATTGGTGCCGACCCTGTGACAAGATGAATCGGAGGTGTTTTCTTTGCGGAAAGTTTACATAAAGTTGAAGGAGAGAGCTGCCGCTCTCCTGACCCGCCTGGGGCTGCTGCTGCCGGGAAAGATCATGTACATCGGCGGCAGCGACACCCTGCCCGCTCCCCTGAAGCGGGAGGAGGAGAGCCAGCTGATTGCCCGTCTGGTACAGGGGGACGAGGAGGCCAGAAACCTTCTCATTGAGCACAACCTGCGCCTGGTGGCCTATATTGCCCGGCGGTTTGAGAATACAGGCATCCACATTGAGGACCTGATCTCCATCGGGACCATTGGACTGATTAAGGCGGTGGGCACTTATCAGCCCGCCAAGGCCATCAAGCTGGCTACCTACGCCAGCCGGTGCATCGAGAATGAAATTTTAATGTATCTGCGTAAGACGGCCAACCAAAAGACCGAGCTGTCCTTCGACGAGCCGCTGAATACCGACTGGGATGGCAACGAGCTGCTTCTGTCCGACATCCTGGGCACCGACGAGGATCTGGTGGTTCAGCCCCTGGAGGCTGATGTGGACCGGCAGCTTCTCCACCAGGCCATGGACCGGCTGGACCAACGGGAACGGCATATTATCACCCTCCGCTTTGGTCTGGACGGCCGGAGGGAGTGCACCCAGAAGGAGGTGGCCGATCAGCTGGGGATTTCTCAGTCCTACATCTCCCGGCTGGAGAAGCGGATTATTGCCCGGCTGAAAAAAGAAATTGTAAAGATGATGTAGTACTGCGGGGCCGGCGTGTTCGCCGGTCCTTGTATTTTTGGAAGGTAAAATAAATTGACAGCCAGGGCAGGATGGAGTAAACTAGATGAAGACACAGCAGGAAACGGGGCGAAGGAATGAAACGAAACGCAAAGGTGTCCACAGCGGTGATCCGCCGGCTGCCCCGCTACTACCGTCACCTGTCTGAGCTTCAGGAGGCGGGGGTGGTGCGTATCTCCTCCAGCGCCCTGGGGAAGTCCATGGGGCTGACCGCCTCCCAGATCCGTCAGGACCTGTTCTGCTTTGGCGGATTCGGCCAGCAGGGCTATGGCTACAAGGTGGACAGCCTGAAGGAGGAGATTGGAGAAATTCTGGGAATCAGCCGGGGACACACCCTGGTGGTGCTGGGCACCGGCAACCTGGGCCGGGCCATTATCCAGAATTTCCGATTTTCCAGCAACGGATTTCAGCTTTTGGCCGCCTTCGATATCAACCCGGGGGTGGTGGGCACACGGATTGCCGGAGTGCCGGTCTACCACGCCGACGAATTGGAATCGTTTATTGCCGCACACAGGGTGGACGTGGGACTGCTGACAGTACCCATTGCTGCCGCCCAGAGGATGGGAGATCAGCTGGTCCAGGCCGGTGTGAAGGGCATCTGGAATTTTACAAATTATGAGATTTCCTGTGCCCGGAAGGATGTCGTGGTGGAGTCCGTTCACTTTTCCGACAGCCTGCTGGCACTGAGCTACATGATCTCTCAGCGGGAGCTGCCCGATCAACAGGAGGAAAACCAATGAAAAAATATCTTCGCCCGTTGGGGCTTGTGCTGGCTTTTGCGATGCTGACGGCAGGGGCCTACGCCGCCGCGTCGGGAGACAGCCTGATCTCTCTGCGCTACCTTCAGGACACCTTTTTTCCCAAGGCTGTCCAGACGGGGGAGGAGACGGCGGGGAAAGCCCTTCAGGAGACCTATGACGACGCGCTGGATACCTTGAACACCGTCCACGGCGCCATTACAGGGGGCAGCGGAAGCGGGGGCGGCTATTACAGCGACACCCTTCAGAGGCGGGCGTGGTCCGACGGGCAGATCATCACTTTGGCCACCGGAGGGGGCTTCCTGATGGAGGAGGGCTCCGCCACGCTGGTCCACACCGGAGTGGTGATAGATATTACTGCCGGGTCTGAAACGGCCTCCGGGGCGGCGCTGATCCCCAATCACCGCTATCTGGTGGGGGAGAATACCGAGGCGGCGGTGACGGTCCGCTCCGGCGCGGCGGCGATGGGGGTGCAGGGCAGCTACGCCCTGGTGGCGGGGAAGGGACAGCATACCCCCTTCTATGATGTGAGCCAGCTCGACTGGTTTTACACCCCGGTGGGCTACGCCTACGAGCGGGGCCTGTTCTCCGGTGTGGACGCCGGACATTTCTCACCGGGGACGGCCATGAACCGGGCTATGCTCATGTCGGTGCTCCACCGTTTGGCCGGCTCGCCCGCTGTGGTTACCAGCCCTGCCTTCCACGACGTACCCGGCGACAGCTGGTATGCGGAGGCGGTGCGCTGGGGCGCATCCCAAGGAATTACCTCGGGCACGGGGGAGGGGAATTTCTCACCCAACGGCCAGGTTACCCGGGAGCAGGCTGTGGCTATGCTGTATAATTATGCCTCCAAGCATATGGGGCTGGATGTGAGCGGAGGGGGCAGTCTGTCCGGTTATGGAGACCTGAACCGGCTGAGCGATTGGGCAAGGCCCGCAATGTCCTGGGCAGTGAGCCAGGGAATCATCAGCGGGGCGGCCAATAACGGCGCGCTTACCCTGGACCCCCAGCGGGGGGCCACCCGGGCGGAGATGGCCACCATGCTCCAGGCCTTCTGCGAGAAAATTTTATGAGGAAAGACACCCATTTCTCTCCTGTGCCATATGATGGAAATGAGAGCGGCAAACAGCCCTCTTAATACTTTCATAATCAGGAGGTACTCATAATGGGGTGCTGCAATAACGGCTGGGGCGGCAACAGCTGCCTGTGGATCATCATCCTCATCATCATCCTGTTCAGCTGCGGCGGCTGGGGCGGCAATAACTGCTGCTGCAATAACAACTGCGGCTGCAACAACGGCTGCGGCTGCTGAGGCAGTGATGGGAGACCAGGGGCGCGGGGGTTACTCCGCGCCCTGTTCCTTTGCGGCAGGGAAAATTTTTTGCCGAAACGGGGACAAGCAGCCCCAAAATATCTTGCAATCTCCCCAAAACTGGTGTATCATATGGGAACAAGCAGAACCGACGGCCTCCGGAAAAAGAACAGGGGGGAGGCCGGCGGGTTTTGTCGTGTGTCCGGTGAATCCGGAGGCATCAGCCGTGGCCCGTACCGGAGAGGGCGAAGCGGAATACCGGGCCGCGCTGTCCCAGCAAGTTATAGGGAGGTCGAAAACTTAAATGAGCAAATTTCTCAAACGATCTGCGCAGGGCGCGCAGGTCCCCCATGAAAAGCGGACTTCCAATCAGGAGACCGTAAAGATGCCGCTGCCCTCCAAAATTGTGCTGTCTATGGGCCAGCACATCGGCGCCCCCGCCGCTCCCCAGGTGGCCAAGGGCGATCAGGTTTATGTGGGCACTGTGGTGGGCAAGGCCGGCGGCTTTGTCTCTGCCGATATCCACTCCGGCGTGTCCGGCACGGTGGACGGCATCATCACCATCACCGCCCCCAACGGCGCCCCTCAGACCGCCGTGGTCATCATTCCCGACGGAAAGCAGACGGTGGACCCGGCCATCGCTCCCCCCACCGTGACCGATCTCAAATCCTTCCAGGATGCCGTCCGGGCCAGCGGCCTGGTGGGCCTGGGCGGCGCGGGCTTCCCCACAGCGGTGAAGCTGGCCCCCAAGAATCTGGACGAGATTGACACTCTGGTTATCAACGGCGCGGAGTGTGAGCCCTACATTACCTCGGACAACCGGTGCTTCCTGGAGGACACCCAGTACATCATGGACGGCATCCAGGCGGTGATGAAGTATCTGGAGATTCCAAAATGCATCATCGGCATCGAGGGCAACAAGCCCGAGGCCATTGCCAAGATGAAGTCGGTGGCTGCCGCCGGCATTGAGGTGAAGGAGCTGCCCTGCCGTTACCCCCAGGGCGCTGAGAAGGTTCTCATTGAGAACTGTACCGGCCGGGAGGTTCCCTTCCCCGGCCTGCCCTCCGACGTGGGCGTGGTGGTGATGAATGTCACTTCTGTGGCCTTTGTGGGCAAGTACCTGGCTACCGGAATGCCCCTGACCACCAAGCGCCTCACTGTGGACGGCGACATCATCAAGGAGCCGAAGAATGTAGAGGTTATTATCGGCACTCCCGTTCAGGAGCTGATGGACTTCTGCGGCGGCTTCACCGATGAGCCGGGCAAGGTGCTCTACGGCGGTCCCATGATGGGCAACTGTATCGCCGACCTGAGCCAGCCCATCCTGAAAAACAACAACGCCGTGCTGGCCTTCTCCAAGAAGGCGGCCCAGCTGCCCAAGGCCACCAACTGCATCCACTGCGGCCGGTGTACCAACGCCTGCCCTCTGGGCCTGTCCGCCAAGGAGATCGTCCAGGCCTACAACGACGGCAATGTGGAGCTGCTGATTGAGCTCAATGCCGACCTGTGCATGAGCTGCGGTACATGCTCCTTCGTCTGCCCGGCCAAGCGGCCTCTGGCCCCCTCCATCGCCCTGGCCAAGATTATGATGAAGAATGGAGGTAAGAAGTGATGGACAACAAGCTGATTGTTACCGCCGCGCCCCACATTACCGGCGCGGACAGCACCCAGAAGATTATGGGCCGGGTATGTCTGGCTCTGGTTCCAACCTTAATCGCCTCGATTTTCATTTTTGGGGTCAATTCTCTGATCCTTACCGCTGTCACTGTGGCTGCCTGTGTGTTTTTTGAGTGGGGCTACTGCAAGCTGATGGGCCGTGATGTTACCGTCGAGGACCTGTCCGCCGTGGTCACCGGTATGCTGCTGGCCTTCAATATGCCTGCCACCCTCCCCTGGTGGATGGCCGTTGTGGGCGCGTTTATCGCCATTGTCATCATCAAGCAGCTCTTTGGCGGTTTGGGCTACAACTTCGCCAACCCCGCCATTGTGGGCCGTATCGCCTTGGCGGTGGGCTTCGGCGCCAAGATGTCCGCCTTCCCCTTACCGGAAAACGGTGTGGATGCCTTGGCGTCCGCGACCCCTCTGGCCGTCTCCGGCAATCTGGGTGCCGGCGAGTATGTCACCCTGCTGCTGGGCAACCATGGCGGCGTGCTGGGCGAGACCTGCGCCATCACCATCCTGATTGGCGGGTGCTACCTGATTGCCACCAAGGTCATCAGCCCCATGATCCCTGTTACTTATCTGGCCACTGTGGCCGTCCTGTCCCTGTGCTTCGGCATGGACCCCATCGTGCAGCTGCTGTCCGGCGGCCTGATGCTGGGCGCCTTCTTCATGGCTACCGATTATGTGACCTCCCCCACCACGGATAAGGGCAAGCTGGTTGCCGGTATTTTCCTGGGTGTGGTCACCATGCTGATCCGCCGGTTTGGCAATATGAACGAGGGCGTTTCCTTTGCCATCCTGCTGATGAACCTGGTTACCCCCTACATCGAGGTCAACACCCGGCAGGATAAGCTGGGCATTGCCAAGAAGAAAAAGGAGGGTGCGAAATGAGCAACTGGAACAAGATTTTCAAGCCCATCGTGGTGCTGGGTGTCATCTGCATTGTGATTACCGGCGCCCTGGCCGCGACCAACATGGCCACCGCCCCCGTAATCGCGGAGGCCAAGGCGGAGGCCGAACGTCTGGCCCGGATGGAGCTGCTTCCCGAGGCCGATGACTTTACCAGAGTGGACGAAGTTGAGGTGGAAAACGTCTCCGATGTCTATGCCGCAAATAATGGCGTGGGCTACGTAATCACCAGCACCTCCAAGGGCTACGGCGGCACCATCACGGTTATGTCCTCCTTCACCCCTGAGGGGACCATCAAGCAGATCAAGGTTACCGAGGCCCAGGAGACCCCCGGCTTCGGCAGCAATGTCACCGATACCCCCTCCTACTGGACGCAGTACGGCGGCAAGGATGCCAGCCAGCCGCTGGCCCTTGGCCAGGACATCGACGCCCACAGCGGCGCCACCATCTCCAGCAAGGCGCTGATTCGTGCGGTCAACTCCGCCATTGAGGCGTACAACGCCATTCCTTGAAAGGCAGGTGAGTCAAGATGAGTGAAAATAGTAAAATGAAGATCCTTACCAACGGTATTTTGAACGAAAACCCGGTTCTGCGGCTTGTCCTGGGCACCTGCCCCACCCTTGCTGTCACCACCATGGCTTCCAACGGCATCGGTATGGGCCTGGCCGCCACCTTCGTGCTGCTGTGCTCCAACATCGTGATCTCCGCCCTGCGGAAGATCATCCCTGACCAGGTCCGCATTCCCTGCTACATCACCGTTATTGCCGGCTTTGTGTCCATTGTGCAGATGGTTGTCAAGGCCTATGTACCCGATCTGGATAAGGCCCTGGGCGTGTACCTGCCCCTGATCGTGGTCAACTGTATCATCCTGGGCCGGGCCGAGATGTTCGCCTCTAAGAACAACGTCGTCGATTCCGCTCTGGATGGCATCGGCATGGGCATCGGCTTCACCATTACCCTGACGATTATGGGCTCTATCCGGGAGATTCTGGGCTCCGGCACCTGGATGGCCGGCCTGGGCAAGCTGATCCCCTCCCTGGGCGCTGACTTCTCTATCCGGGTGATTCCCGAGACGATTGATACCTTCTCTCTGATGACCAGCGCTCCCGGCGGTTTCTTCGTCTTCGGTATTCTGATGGCCGGGGCCACCTGGCTGACCAACCGCCCCAAGAAGAGCGCCCCCGCTGTGGAAGGAGGTAATGCGTAATGGTGAAGCTTGCAGTCATCTTCTTTACCATGATCCTGGTGGACAACTACGTTCTGGCCAAATTCCTGGGCATCTGCCCCTTCCTGGGGGTGTCCAAGAAGCTGGACAGCGCCGTGGGCATGTCCTTGGCCGTCACCTTCGTCATGGTCATGGCCACCGCCGCCACCTGGCCCATCTATAAGCTGCTCCTGTGCCCCGACTGGGCCGTGGGCACTGACCGGGACATGAGCTACCTTCAGACCATTGTGTTCATCCTGATTATTGCCATTCTGGTTCAGCTGCTGGAGAACTTCCTCAAGAAGTTTATTCCTTCGCTGTACAAGGCGCTGGGTGTGTATCTGCCCCTGATTACCACCAACTGCACCATCCTGGGCGTGACCATCCTGAATCTGGACAACGGCTATAACTTTATTGAGTCCATCGTCTGCGCCGCCGGCGCCGGCATCGGCTTCCTGGTGGCCATGGTGCTCTTCTCCGGCGTGCGCCGCCGGGTGGAGCAGGCCGTCACCCCCAAGTGCTTCGAGGGCCTGCCCATCACACTGGTGGCCGCCGCGGTGACCTCCCTGTCCTTCATGGGCTTTGGCGGCATCATCGACGCTATCTTCAATGTTGCGGCTTGATTAGGAGGGGGAGAGTATTATGAATCCAATTTTAATGGCAATCATCCTGGTTACCGTTATCGGCCTCATCGGCGCGGTGATTCTGGTGGCCGCCTCCATCTTTATGTATGTCCCTGTGGATGAGCGGGTAGAGAAGATCACCGCTGTTCTGGCGGGCGCCAACTGCGGTGCCTGCGGCTGCGCCGGCTGTGCCGACTACGCCAAGAGCATCGTAGAGGACGGCAACGCTGTCAACAAGTGCACCCCCGGCGGTGCCGCCTGCGCCGCAAAGGTGGCGGAGATCATGGGAGTTGAGGCCGGGTCCTCCACCCCCATGAAGGCGGTGGTCGCCTGCTCCGGCACCTGTGACAAGACCGGGAAGAAGTACGAGTTCCAGGGTGTTCAGAGCTGTCAGGCCGTCAAGGGCCTCTACGGCGGCGATGGACTGTGCAAGTTTGGCTGTCTCGGCTATGGCGACTGCACCCGGGCCTGTGCCTTCGATGCCATCCACATCGTGGACGGTATCGCCAAGGTGGACCGGACCAAGTGCACCGGCTGCGGCGCCTGCGCCGCCGTCTGCCCCAACGCTGTCATCTCCATCGTGCCGGAGCACAAGCGCAAGCCTGTGGTCCTGTGCCAGAACAAGGACAAGGGCGCGGATACCCGGAAGGCCTGCACCGCCGGCTGTATCGGCTGCATGAAGTGCGCCAAGGCCTGCCCCAAGGAGGCCATCACTGTGGAGAACTTCCTGGCCAAGATCGACCAGGACAAGTGTGTAGGCTGCCAGATCTGCGTGAAGGAGTGCCCCATGGGGGTCATCCACGTGCCTGGCGCCGAGTAAACCCTGAATTGAGATGTGAAAGCCCCGCCGAAGGCCGACACTCCGTAAAGAAGTGTCGGCCTTCGGCTAACCTGTAAAGAAATTCTATCTATTTGAACGGCGTAGTTGTGGCTACGCCGTCCTTTTGCCTTGGTCTACAAGATGTTCCTGGTACAGCTTCTCCATTTCCTCCGGGGAGGGAGCGCACCATAGACCAATAGTGTTATAGTGGATATCCACCCGCTGGTGCCGTTTGCCGTTCAGCTTGTCGGGTTTGGACACCACAATTTTGTCGATGAACTCATGGACGATTTCAGGCGTCAGTTCCGTCAGCCGGGTCACCTGTCTGGCCCGCTGGATGAATTTCTGTAAATCATCGGCTTTGTCGGCGGTGGCGTTTAGGCTGGTCTCCAACGCTGGAATATCCGCTTTCAACTGACGCTGCTCATTTTCCAGCGATACCGTCAGCGTGGCGAAACGTTCCTCGGACAGCAGACCCTTAGTCATGTCCTCATAGCTTTTCTGGATGAGTTGGTCAATCTCCGTTACCCGCTGATTGGCCTTGTCCAATTCCCGGCGCTTGGCGGTCAGTTCTTTCTTCTCTTGCAGGCCGAACCGCTCCATCTGTTCTTGGGCAAACCGCTTTTCGTAGACTTGGATGTACCACAACAGCCTTTGCAAGCCCTCAAGCACCAACTGCCCCACAATACTTTCCCGGATATAGTGCGCGGAACAAACATCGGAATTACTGCGGTAGGCGGAACAGAAGAAAAATGCTTGCTCCCGCTTGTAGTTGTTGGTGGCGCTGTACCCCAGCTTACTGCCGCAGTCAGCGCAATAGAGAAGCCCGGAGAACATACTCACAATGCCCGTTCTCGTTGGTCTGCGGCGGTGCTGGCGGAGGTTTTGAACCAGGGCAAAGGTTTCCCGGTCAATGATAGCTGGGTGGGTGTCGGGGAAGATTTTCCATTCCTCTTGGGGCTTGTCCAGCCGCTTTTTCAGCTTGAAAGACTGCCTGAAAGAACGGAAGTTTACCGTGTCCCCGGTGTACTCCTGCCTGTCCAGGATATCTGCAACAGTTGCAGAACACCAGTTATGCGGGTATGCAGGGGGATTGGCGGGGCACTTTACGCCAACGCTGTGAAGATACTCGCTGGGGGTCAATACGCCCTCAGAACGCAGTTTCTTGGCGATTTGAGTAGGCCCCAGTCCGGACACGCTCATTCGGAAAATCCGTTGTACTACCTCTGCCGCTGGCCTGTCTACCAGCCACTTGGTCTTGTCCTCCAGGTCTTTTTTGTAGCCATAAGGGACATTAGTGGTGAGCGGTATTCCGGCGTTGCCACGGCTCTGCATGACACGGCGAACCTTATCGCTCGTATTTTTCGCGTGCCACTCATTGAACAAATCTTGCATTGGAACGATGTCGCTGACGCCATTTGCGGTGTCGATGTTGTCCATGATGGCGATGTACCGCACGTTCAGCCGGACAAAATCTTCTTCCAGAAGCTGGCCTACCACAAGGCGGTTCCGGCCCAGTCGGGAATGGTCTTTAACCACCAAATTTGCCACAAGCCCCTGTTCGGCTAATTCCATGATCTCCATAAAGGCCGGTCTTGTGAACGAAACGCCTGAGTAGCCGTCATCAAAGAAAAATCTTGGGTTTGGCAGGTGGTTGTCACTGGCGAACTTCTCCAAAATGGCCTTTTGATTCTGAATGCTGCCGGAGATACCCTCTTTCTCATCGTCACGGGACAATCTGGCGTATAATGCTGTAATTCTCTGATTATTTGGCTGCTTTTTCTTCAAAATGCGCTCCTTTCCGCAGCCGGATGTGATATGAATTGCAGGGTATCATTATCATACCACATCCGGCGCAAGACTTCAACACTTTACAGTGTGATATTTTGATTGAGAATGCGATTTACTTTCCCGTCTGCGGTTTCAGCGTCCTTGCTAAAATGGGCGTTGACGGTGTAGACGGTGCCGCCGATCTCCCGCTCAAAACTGATGGGGTGAGGGTATTGATGCTCTCGGAACCATGCAAGACGCTGTTCCTGGCTCAAAGTGGAGAGATAGGCAGTTTCCTGTTCCACATTGGCCCATACTTCCTCAACAATTTCCCACTGTTTTTCTGTCAATTCGATTTGAAATACGCTCATCTGGCAACGCTCCTTCCCCTTTGCTTATCCTGAGTACGGCCCATGCGCTGGGCCTGCATTTCCTGTTCCAGCTTTAAATTCTCTTTCAGCCGGTCACTCCGGGAGAGTACGCTTTCGGCGGTTTTGATATCCTTTCGGCAGGCGGCCATCGCCGCCGTCAGCCGGTCACGCTGGGCCTTGATTTGGGCAATCTCCGCCCCATTGTCACAGCGGCGCAGGCGGTTATAGTACTTCTGGCGGGCGGCTCCCAATTCCTTGATTTCAGCCCGTTTTCCACTGATGAAGTCCGCAACAGCTTCCGCTGTGTCCAACTTTTCCCGACATATCAACTGCGCCTGTCGGCTGATTGCGTCCAAGAGACGGCATTCCTCCCGCAGTTCCGGGGATAGAGGGCAATGCTTGCTCTCTTTGGGAAGAATACCCAAACAGTAGCAATAGTGGAGATACAGCCCACGGAACCCACCGATTTTCTTTACTGCGCTGAAAGCGCCATTCAGCCGCAGGCGTTTGGGTCGTGTCTGCTGGATAGGCATAGGATTGTACCGCTGATAGCTGAAGTCGTGGGCATACCGCTGGCGGTTTTCCTCAATCCGCTCCCGAAGGGCCGGGAGATCGTATTCCTCCCCCAGCCGGTACAGCCGCACCGCCTTTTTGCTCCCAATCCGCCGCAGGGTGGCGTACTTGTGGGCGGGGTTGGCGTCCAGTTCATAGCCCTGCTCCCAGAGGGCTTTCCGCAGGTCGTTCCCATCCACGCTGACCTTGAGGGCGGCGTCCAAGGCCTCCCGCATCAGGTTGTATCTGGTGGGTTCGCCCCTCTTTTCAGCAAAGTAAATGCTCCGGGGCGTTTTCCCTTTTGGATTTTTGATGGTGGAAAGCTGGTATTCCTTGCATAAATCGTCCGATAGCTGGCGAAACTGATAGTA
>CAJUSG010000043.1 GCA_910589085.1 uncultured Oscillospiraceae bacterium
AGACCACCCTGGGGGGCTACTCCCCCGAGCAGCGGCTGGAGCAGAAGCTGGGGGCGGTGTGCCGGTCCTGCGGCTACGACGAGATCATCACCTACTCCTTCATCTCCCCCACCTGGTACGACAAGATCGGCTGGCCGGAGGCCCATGCCAAACAGGAGTTTTTCAAGATCATGAATCCTCTGGGGGAGGACACCTCCATCATGCGCACCACCACCCTGCCCTCCATGCTGGACATTCTGGCCCGGAACTACAACTACCGTAACAAGGACGTCCGCCTCTACGAGCTGGGCCGGATCTATCTCCCCGGCGGGGAGGACGGTCTGGCCAGCGAGGCCAAGATACTCACCCTGGGGGCTTACGGCGAGGGCTTCGACTTCTACGATTTGAAGGGAACTGTAGAGGCCATTCTGAACGGTATCCGGGCCGAGGACATCCACTTCGAGGGCTCCCTGGGGGCCCCCTCCGACGTCTCTTACCATCCCGGCCGCTTTGCCACAATTTGGAGCGGCACCAATCAGGTGGGCGTAATGGGCCAGATTCACCCCAACGTGGCGAAAAATTTCGGCGTGGACGGCGAGCTGTACTGCGCGGAGCTGTCCTTCGACGGGCTGATGAACGCCCGTGGCGCAGAGGCCGAGTATGTCCCCCTGCCCAGGTTCCCCTCCGTCACCCGGGATATCGCCGTGGTGTGCGACGAGGACATCACGGTGGGGGCGCTGGAGAAGGCCATCCGAAAGGGGGCCAAGGGGCTGCTCAAGGAGGTCGCCCTCTTCGATATCTACCGGGGCAAGGGGATCGACGAGGGCAAGAAGTCCGTCGCCTTCAACCTGGTCCTCCGGGCCGACGACCGCTCCCTCACCTCCGAGGAGGCCGACGAGGACGTGAAGTCCATCCTGGAGGCCCTGGAGCAGGACTGCGGGGCGAAATTGCGGTAAGGAGAAACGCCATGATTCGTTTTGAATGTGATTACACCACCGGGGCCCACCCCAGGATTCTGGAGGCCCTGGTGAACACCAACACAGAGGGCTGCCCCGGCTACGGGGTGGATATCCACTGCGAGCGGGCCCGGGCCATGCTCCGGGAGCTGTGCCAGGCCCCCGAGGCGGGGGTCCACTTCCTGGTGGGGGGCACCCAGGCCAACGCCACCGTCATCGCCGCCGCCCTGCGGCCCCACCAGGGGGTACTGTGCGCCGAGACGGGCCACATCCACGTCCACGAGACGGGAGCCGTGGAGGCCACCGGCCACAAGGTGCTGGCCCTGCCCGCCGAAAACGGCAAGATCACCGCCCGGCAGATCGACCAGTACTGTCAGGACCACTTCGACAATGAGGCCTGGGAGCACATGGTGCAGCCCGGCATGGTCTACCTCTCCCTGCCCACCGAGCTGGGCACGGTGTACACCCTGGCGGAGCTGGAGGAGATCTCCCAGACCGCCCGGCGGTGGAAGCTGCCCCTCTTTGTGGACGGGGCAAGGCTGGCCTGCGGGCTGGCCGCGTCGGACGTGACCCTGCCCGACCTGGCCCGGCTGTGCGACGTGTTCTACCTGGGGGGCACCAAGGCGGGGCTCCTCTTCGGTGAGGCGGTGGTCATTACCAACCCCGCCCTGAACAGGGATTTTCGCTACCTCATCAAGCAGCACGGCGGTATGCTGGCCAAGGGGAGGCTGCTGGGGGTGCAGTTCGAGGCCTTCCTCACCGATCACCTCTTCGAGGAGATCGGCAGGCAGGAGGTGGCCCAGGCCATGCGCCTGCGGGAGGCCTTCCTGGCCAAGGGCTGGGACCTCTTTGTAGACTCGGCCTCCAACCAGCAGTTCCCCATCCTGCCCAACGGGGCCGTGGCCGTTCTGAGGCACAAGTACTCCTTTGAGGTGTGGGAGAAGGTGGACCAGGCCCACACCGCCGTCCGCTTCTGCACCAGCTGGTCCACCACCGATCAGGATGTGGACGCGCTGATCGCCGACATCCAGCCGCTGTGAATCCGTCAGGGCGGGGGCAGGCCTCCGCCCTGAAGCTTTTGGGTATTGGGGGGAGGTCTTTGAAAAAACACTGGATTTCCGTGCTGCACCTGGCCCTGATTCTGATCTGTCCCCTGGCCGCCACCCTGGCCTGTCAGCTGGTCAGCCTTCAGGACCTGCCCGCCGCCTGGGACTGGCTCGTCTCCTCCCCCCGGCCGGCCGCCATGTACTGCATGGCCTTGCTCCTGGCGCAGATGGTCCTCACCGGGCTGACCCGCCTCAGCGGGCTGGCCGGTCTGCTGGCCGCCCTGCCCCCCTTCGCCCTGACCCTGGCCAGCCACTACAAAGCCGCCATCAACGGCGAGCCCCTCACCCTGGCCGACCTGGCCCTGGCCGACCAGCTGGAGGATATCGCCGGGTTCGCCGCCGGCAACATCTCCATCACCCCCGTGGTGTGGACCGCCATCTCCTACATAGCGGTCCCTTTTGTTGTGCTCACCGTGCTGGACATCCGCGCCCTTCTGCGCCGCGACCACCCCCTCTCCTTCCGGCGGGGGCTGGCTATGGCCGCCGCCAGCGGGGCGCTGCTGATGCTCTTTATCCCCTTCTCCCTGCGGCCCTGGTGCATTGACCAGTATAAGGCCTACCCCATTCAGGGGGCCCGGGACCCCCGTCTGGGCGTCTCGCTCAGCCTGCTCAGCGCCTGGTACTGCGCCGAGCCCTCCCCCTCCAACGCCTACAGCCAGGGTCATCTTGAGGATATTCTGGAGGACATGGAGAGGGCGCTGGCCCGGCAGGAGCCCTCTGAACTCAGACCCCACATCATCTTTGTGATGAATGAGAGCTTTTTCGACATCACCCGGCTGGAGGGGCTGGACTTCTCTCAGGACCCCCTGTCCAACTACCACCGGCTCCGGCGGGAGACCACCTGGGGCCGGTTCTACACCACCACCTGCGGCGGTGGCACCGGACAGGTGGAGATGGAGACCTTTACCGGCGTCGCCTCGGAGGAGCTGGACGGCAGCACCGCCAACACCGACCTGGACCCGGAGGACTATCAGGCCCTGCCCTCCTATGTCCGGGTGCTGCGGGAAAACGGCTACCGGACCGTCGCCTTCCACGCCCACACCGACGCCCTGTACAACCGGGATCAGAACTACCCCCATCTGGGCTTTGACCAGGTGCTGTTTTACGACCCCTTCCTGGAGGGCGCCACCTTTGAGGGGGGATTTTTCGACGACGACTCCGCCGCCGATGTGATTATCTCCCTGTTTGAAGAGAATCGTTCACAGCCCCTCTTTCTCTACACCATGACCATGCAGAACCACCAGCCCTACCGCGCCGGCCGGTACGACCCGGAGCGGGTAGAGGTGTCCAGCCCCCTGCTGTCCCGGAGGGAACTGGAGGGGGTCACCAGCTTCACCAGCGGCCTGTACGACGCCGACCGAATGCTGGGCAGGCTGGTGGACTACTTCTCCCGGACGGACGAGCCGGTGATCCTGGTGTTCGCCGGAGACCACACCCCCGCGCTGCCCCTGGGGGAGGATGAGAGCGTCTATACTCGGCTGGGAGCCGCCCCCACGGTGGTCTCCACCGGCTGGACGGAGGAGGACTACCGGACCATGATGTCCACCGATTACATGATCTGGTCCAACTGCCGGGAACCCCAGGGGGAGAGGGTCAGCGGAACCACCGTTATGGGGGCCTCCCTGCTGGAGCTGGCCGGGGTGCGGTCCACCCCCTTCTTCGCCTGGATGGCCCAGACCCGCCGGGACACAATGGCCTTTCACGCCCGGCTGGTCACCCTGGACCCGGAGGGACAGCCTGTCTCGCCGGACAGCCCCGCCGTCCGGGCCTTCCGGAACGACTACACTGACGTGATCTACGATCTGCTCTACGGTCAGGGGTATATCGCCGGGGAGATCAACCGGGTGGCGCCGCCGTAACCTTCAGAAAATTTTAAGACTTTTGACCAGGCTTTGTAAGAAATCTCTGGTATATTGAAGTCCTAGGAGGTGACCACAATGAAACGAACCTTATCTCTCCTGCTGGCCCTGATCCTGCTGCTGCCGGGGTGCGGCAAGAAGGAAGACGTGACCACCGGCCAGGACGCCGGGACCATCGCCCGTGTCATACTGGCCTATCTGGACGAGAGCCGGGATGCGGACGCCCTCACATGGTATCTGGAGCCCTCGGACATAGACGGCTACATAAAGGACTACTACAAGCTGGAGGATGTGCCCTGGGCCGACGGAGCTGTCGTCCGAATGGAAGGGGCCCGGGCCTTTGAGCTGGCGGTGCTCCGGGTGGACGAGCAGAATGTGGAGACGGTGACCGCCGCCCTACAGGACTATCTGCTGGACCGGAAGGGCTCCTTCATCGGCTATTTCCCTGACCAGGTGGATTTGATCGACAACGCCCTGATTCTCTCCAAGGGGCAATGGGCGGCCCTCCTCGTCTGTGAGGACCCGAACCAGGCCGAATCCGCCTTTGAGAGCTGCTTTGGCGAGGGAATCAATGCCGTGGGCATCCCAGTCATCCTTGGCCCGGACGAGGATGACCTGCGCCCCGACGGCCGTCTGATTTACAAGGACCCCGGCAAGGACGACATGACCCTCTTTGACAATTCCGCCATCCTGGCCGCCTGGGAGAGCGGGGACGACTCCGGGCTGTCCAAACAGGACAAGGAGGTTCTGGACGCGGCAAAGCGGGTCTTTGACCGATACGTCACCCCAGGAATGACCGACTATGCCAAAGAATATGCCCTGTATACCTGGCTCACCGGGAATGTCAACTATGACAAGACACATTACGAGAAAAAAGGCGCGCCCCGTACCTCATACCAGCCCTACGGCCCGCTGATCCAGGGCAAGGGGGTCTGTCTGGGCTACGCCGAGACCTTCCGGCTGCTGATGGACATGGCGGGAATTGAGTGTATCACCGTCACCGGGGCGGCCTTCGGCAACCGGGAGAACCACGCCTGGAACATGGTGAAGCTCAACGGCCAGTGGTACTGCGTGGACCCCACCTGGGACACACGGCCTTGGATGGACGAAAATGGGGAGTTTGTGTACACCTACTTCAACGTCACCAGCGACTTTTTGGCCGACACCGACCACCAGTGGGACTATGACAGCGTCCCCGAGGCCACGGCGGAGGACGGCGGCTGTCCATAGGCGCAAAAAACGGACCTCCGGCATTACGCCGGGGGTCCGCTGCCTCATATATGCGGGCCGCCAAGGGCGGCGGCCCCTACGCTTCCTTCATCAGCAGGTACATAACCGCCTTCTGGGCGTGGAGGCGGTTCTCCGCCTCGTCAAAGATCTCCTCCGCGTGGGCCTCAAAGACCTCCGCGGTGATCTCCTCCCCCCGGTGGGCAGGGAGGCAGTGCTGCACCATGCAGCCCGGGTTGGTGAGGGCCATCAGCTCCCCGTTGACCTGATAGCCGGCGAACGCCCTCTCCCGCTCCGCCTTCTCCCCCTCCTGGCCCATGGAGGCCCACACGTCGGTGACGATTACGTCGGCCCCCACGGCGGCCTCCTCGGGGGTACGGAACAGAGTGAATTTATGGGCTGGGTCTCCCTTGGCAAACTCCAGCACCCGGGGGGCGGGGTCGTAGCCCTCGGGGCAGGCCACAGATACCTCCATGCCCACCTTCAGGCCGCCCACAATGAGGGAGTTGGCCATGTTGTTGCCGTCCCCGATGTAGCACAGCTTCAAGCCCTCCAGCACCGCCTTGTGCTCCCGGACGGTGAGCAGATCGGCCAGCACCTGGCAGGGATGGCAGAAGTCGGTGAGGCCGTTGATGACCGGGATATCGGCGTATTTGGCCAGCTCCTCCACCTCAGACTGGGCGAAGGTGCGTATCATAATGCCGTCGCAGTAGCGGCTGAGCACCCGGGCGGTGTCCGCCACCGGCTCGCCCCGGCCGATCTGGCTCTCCTTGCCCGACAGGAACAGGGCATGCCCCCCCAGCTGGTACATCCCCGTCTCGAAGGACACCCGGGTCCGGGTCGAGTTCTTCTCAAAGATCATCGCCAGGGTCTTGCCCTTGAGATATTCCTGTTGGATGCCGTGCTTCTGCTCGTATTTCAGCTGGTCCGCCTTGTTCAGAATGGCAAGGATGTCCTCCTTGGACAAATCCAGCAGCTTTAACAGGCCTTTTTTCATGGTCTTTTTACTCCTCATTATCAAATGTAGGGCGCGACGACCTCGGCGCGCCGTTTGAATGCCTGTAAAGGCGGGCCGCCGGGGTCGTCGGCCCCTACAAATCGCTCTCAGCGCAAGGTCTCCTTCAAAATAGCCAGGCCCCTGTCCATCTCCTCCCGGGTGATGGTCAGCGGGGGCAGGAAGCGCAGGCCGGGGCCGGCGGTGAGCACCAGAAGGCCGTTTTCAATGAGCCGGGCGGCCAGCTCCCGGTTGGTCCAGCCCGCCTTGACCTCGACGCCGATCATCAGCCCCAGGCCGCGGGTGGCCCCCAGACAGGGCAGGGACAGCTCCTCCACCTGGGCTCGGAGATAGTCCCCCTTCTCCCGCACCTGGGCCAGAAAGGCCTCGTCCATCCGCTCCAGCACATGACAGGCCGCCGCCGCCGCGATGGGATTGCCCCCGAAGGTGGTGCCGTGGGTGCCGGGGGCGAACACATCCCTGCACCTCTCATTGGCCATCACGCCGCCGAAGGGCAGGCCCCCGGCGATGCCCTTGGCGAAGGAGACCACGTCAGGCGCAAGGCCGTACTGCTGGAAGGCGAACAGGGTTCCCGTGCGGCCTACCCCCGTCTGTACCTCGTCGATGAGGAGCAGCCAGTCCCGCTTGGCGCACAGGTCGGCCGTCTTTCGGACAAAATCCTGGTCCAGAGGCAGAACGCCCCCCTCCCCCTGGACCAGCTCCAGCATGACGGCGCATACGTCGTGGCCGGCCACCGCCTCCAGGCTGTCCATGTCGTTGGCGTCGGCGTAGCGGAAGCCCTCGGTGAAGGGAAAGAAGTAGTCGTGGAATTTGTCCTGCCCGGTGGCCGCCAGGGTGGTGATGGTGCGGCCGTGGAAGGAGTTGTGGAGGGTGATGACCGTCCCCCGGCCCTTGCCGTATTTGTCAAAGGACCACTTCCGGGCCAGCTTTATCATGGCCTCGTTGGCCTCCGCCCCGGAGTTGGCAAACATGGCGTTGGACATGCCCGCCCCCTGGCACAGCGCCCTGGCCGCCCGGGCGTAGGGTTCGGTATAGAACAGGTTGGAGATGTGGCCCAGCTTCGCCGCCTGCCCGGTCACCGCCTTCAGCCAGCCCTCGTCGCCGTGGCCCAGGGAGGTCACCCCGATGCCCGAGGTGAAATCAATGTACTCTCTGCCGTCCATATCCCACAGGACAGCCCCCTTGCCCCGGTCCACGGCCACGGGGAAACGGCTGTAGGAGTGCATGACATACTGCTCGTCCAGGCTCTTTATCTCTTCAAAGGTCATAAGAAAACCTCCTTGTCTGGGTGTGTAGGGCGGGACGACCTCGGCCCGCCGTCTAAACAGGCTTATCTATCCGGAGGGGCGGCGCGCCGGGTCGTCGCGCCCTAATACCATCCGCCCACCGGGTCCGATGTGTAGTCATGGGCGGATAATATCCGCCCCTACGGACAAGCCGGTATCAGTTGGTCAGCATGGTGCCGATGCCCGCGTCGGACAGCAGCTCCACCAGCAGGGAGTGGGGCACCCGGCCGTCCAGAATGACGGCGGACTTTACCCCCGAGCGGACGCTCTCCACACAGCAATCCACCTTGGGGATCATGCCGCCCGAGATGACCCCCTCCCGCACCAGGGCGGGGACGGAGGACAGCTGGAGGGCGGGAATGAGGGTGGATTCATCCTTGGGGTCCCGGAGAAGGCCCCGCACGTCGGTGAGGAGGATCAGCTTCTCCGCCTCCAGCGCGGTGGCCAGCTTGGCGGCGGCGGTGTCGGCGTTGATGTTGTAGGCCGTCTCGCCGTCTGTCCCCTGGGCCACCGTGGCCACCACTGGGATATAGCCGTTGTTCAGGGCGTCCTCCACCGGGGCGGTGTTCACCGTGTGGATCTCCCCCACCAGGCCGTATTTCTCATCCAGCCTGGCCGCCTGGAACAGCCCGCCGTCCAGGCCGCACAGGCCCAGGGCCCGGCCGCCCATCCGGTTCAGGGTGGCCGCCAGGTTCTTGTTGGTCTGGCCGCAGAGGATCTGCTGGACTATCTCCATGGTCTCCCGGTCGGTGTAGCGCAGGCCATCCACAAATTTGGACTCCTTGCCGATCTTCTTCAGCATCTGGCTGATCTCCGGCCCGCCGCCGTGGACCATCACCACACGGATGCCCACCAGAGACAGCAGAATAATGTCAGAGATTACCGCCTGGCGCAGCTCCTGGGAGACCATGGCGTTGCCGCCGTACTTGACCACGATGGTCTTGCCGGTGAATTTTTGAATGTAGGGCAGCGCCTCGGCCAGCACCTGCGCCCGGTCAATTTCGTTGAAGGACATTATCATTACCTCCGAATTGGGATGTGGGGGTCAGGTCCGGTAATCCCCGTTGATTTTTACATACTCATAGGTCAGATCGCAGCCCCAGCACTCGGCCTCGTCCTCCCCCTCGTTCAGGTTGACGGCGATGACCACCTCCGTCTGGGACAGCACCTCCTTGGCCTTGTCCTCGTCAAAGGCCAGGCCGTCGCCCTGGCGGCAGACCAGGATGGAGCCCGCCTCCGACTCGAAGGAGATGTCCACATGCTCCGGTCGGAAGGGGGCCTTGGAGTAGCCCATGGCGCACAGCACCCGGCCCCAGTTGGCGTCGGCGCCGAACATGGCCGCCTTCACCAGGGCGGAGGCCACCACCGCCTTGGCCAGACGCTCGGCGCTCTCCTCGCTCCGGGCGCCCGTCATTTTGCAGGTGACCAGCTTGCTGGCCCCCTCGCCGTCTCCGGCGATGGCCCGGGACAGCCGGCGGCAGACGTAGTCCAGCGCGGACTTGAAGGTCTCGTAATCCTCATCCTTCCACTCGATGAGCCCGTTGCCCGCCATGCCGTTGGCCAGCACCACGGCGGTGTCGTTGGTGGAGGTATCGCCGTCTACCGTCACCCGGTTGAAGGTCTTGGCGGTCACCTCCCGCAGGGCGTCCTCCAGCATGTCCTGGGTGATGGCGCAGTCGGTGGTGAGAAAGGCCAGCATGGTGCCCATGTTGGGGTGGATCATGCCCGAGCCCTTGGCCACAGCCCCCAGGCGGGCCTCCTTCCCCCCCACCGTGAAGGACACGGCAATCTCCTTCTTCACCGTGTCGGTGGTCATGATGGCCTTCGCCGCGGCGTCGGACCCATCCCGGGACAGGGCCGCCGCCGCCTTGGGCAGGCCGGTCTGGATGGCCTGGATGTTGATGGTCTGGCCAATCACTCCCGTGGAGGCCACAATGAAGTCCTCCGCCTCCCGGCCGGTGGCCTGGGCGGCAAAGAGACACATGGCCTCGGCGTTCTCATGGCTCATGGGACAGCAGGCGTTGGCGTTGCCGCTGTTGGCCACTATGCCCCAGGCTACCCCGTTCTCCAGGTGGTCCATGGTCACATAGATGGGGGCCGCCTTCACCCGGTTCAGCGTGTACACCCCCGCGGCGGCGCACTCCCTCTCCGAGAGAATCAGCGCCAGGTCGTTTTTCTCCGGGCTGCTGTCCGCCTTCACGCCGCAGTGGACGCCGGCAGCCTGAAAGCCCCGGGCGGCACATACGCCGCCGGATATTTCCTTTATCATGGTATCATTCTCCTCGTATTTTGTAGGGCGCGACGACTCGGCGCGCCGTTTCGTTTCGGAGCGGCGTGCCCGGTGGTCACGCCCTACATGCCGGGCAGTTGCGGGCCGCCTCTACAGATTCAGCCCCGTTGTCTCCTCAAAGCCCAGCATCAGGTTCATGTTCTGCACCGCCGCGCCGGAGGCCCCCTTGCCCAGGTTGTCAAACAGGGCGGTAATCAGGGTCTGGCCGTCATGGCCGGTGACGGTGAGCAGCAGGCTGTCGGTCCCGGCCATCTGGCTGGTGTACAGCCGGGCGGGCGCTTCGCCGAAGGGGGCAACCTTTACTACTGGCCCGCCGCCGTAGTGGAAGGCCAGCAGCTCGTAGATTTCCTCCGCCGTCAGGCGCTTGCCCAGGTGGGTGTTGTGGAGCATGACGGTGGTACACATGCCCTTGTACACATCCCCCAGCACAGGGAGGAAGGCGGGTGGATAGTCCAGCCCGGCGATCTTCTGCATCTCAGGCAGGTGCTTGTGCTTCATCCCTAGGGAGTAGGGGGCCGGGCCGGCCAGCAGGGGGTCCCGACCGGGGTCCTCATACTCGGCAATCATCTTTTTCCCGCCGCCGGAGTAGCCGGTGAGGGACCAGCAGGTCAGGGGGTAGTCCGTGGGGATGACGCCGAACTGGACCAGCGGCGCCACACAGGCCAGGAAGCCGGTGGCGTGACAGCCGGGATTGGCTACCCGTTTGGCGGCTTGGATGGCCTCCTTCTCCCCCTTCTTCAGCTCCGGAAAGCCATAGGTCCAATTGGGGTTGGTGCGGTGGGCGGTGGAGCAGTCGATGACCCGGGTGTTCTCGTTCTCAATGAGGGACACCGCCTCCAGGGCGGCCGCGTCGGGCAGGCAGAGAAACACCAGGTCGGCCCCGTTGAGGAATTTCTTCCGCTCGGCGGTATCCTTGCGCTTGTCCTCGTCAATGAGGAGCAGCTCGATGTCCTCCCGGGCGGCCAGACGGTCGTAAATCTGAAGGCCGGTGGTGCCCTCCTTGCCGTCGATATAAACCTTCGGTCTGTCCATGGTGGTCCCTCCTTTTATCTGTGCCGGGTTACAAATTCTTCAATCAGGGCGATCTGCTTCTCCACGCTCTCCCGGGCCGGGCCGCCGTAGACCTTGCGGCCGTTGACGCAGGTCTTCAGGGCCAGGGCCTGGTACACGTCGGTGTCAAACAGGCCGGAGATGGCCCGAAAGTCCCGCAGGGTCAGGGTGTCCAGGGTGTCCCCCGTCTTGATGCACAGGTTTACCAGCCGGCCCACGATCATGTAGGCCTCCCGGAAGGGCAGGCCCTTGCGGGTGAGGTAGTCGGCGCAGTCGGTGGCGTTGATAAAGCCCCCCGCCGCCGCACGGGCCATATCCTTGGGCCGGACGGTGAGGGTGTCCAGCATAGCGCCGAAGACGGGCAGGCAGATCTCCACCGTGTCGATGGCGTCGAAGAGGGCCTCCTTGTCCTCCTGGGTGTCCTTGTTGTAGGCCAGGGGCAGGCCCTTCATCACGGTGAGCAGGGTAATCAGGCTGCCGTACACCCGGCCCGTCTTGCCCCGGACCAGCTCGGCCACGTCGGGGTTCTTCTTCTGGGGCATGATGGAGGAGCCGGTGGAGTAGGCGTCGTCCAGGTCCACGTATTTGAACTCCCAGGAGCACCACAGGATGATCTCCTCCGAGAAGCGGGACAGGTGCATCATCAGGATGGACAGGGCGGACAGCAGTTCAATGGCGTAGTCCCGGTCGGACACCGAGTCCATGGAGTTGTCGGTGGGTCTGGCAAAGCCCAGCGCCGCCGCCGTGGCGAAGCGGTCGATGGGGTAGGTGGTGGCGGCCAGAGCCCCCGCCCCCAGGGGGCACTCGTCCAGCCGCTCCAGGCAGTCCTCCAGCCGGGTGACGTCCCGCTTGAACATGTTGGCGTAGGCCATCATGTAGTGGCCGAAGGTGGTGGGCTGGGCCCGCTGAAGGTGGGTGTAGCCGGGCATCACCGTGTCCAGGTTGGCCTTGGCCTTCTTAATCAGCACCTCCTCCAGGTCCAGCACCTGGCCGATAATGACGGGGATCTCCTCCTTCACATACAGCCGGGTGTCCACCGCAACCTGGTCGTTCCGGGAGCGGGCGGTGTGCAGCCGCTTGCCCGCATCCCCCACTCGCTGGGTGAGGATGGTCTCAATGTTCATGTGGATGTCCTCGTTGTCCATGGAGAACTCCACCTTGCCGGCCTCGATGTCGGCCAGAATGGCCTTCAGACCGTCGATAATGGTCTCGGCCTCGTGCTCCTCGATGATCCCCTGTCTTCCCAGCATGGCCGCGTGGGCGATGGACCCCGCGATGTCCTGCCGGTACAGACGGGCGTCGAAATCAATGGAGGAGTTGAAGTCGTTGACAAGGGTGTCGGTTTCCTTCTGAAACCGTCCGGCCCAGAGTTTCATAATTTGTTCCCCTTTTCGTTTCTGCGTTCTAAGCCTCCCTTTTTAAGGGAGGGGGACCACCGCGAAGCGGTGGTGGAGGGTTTTCGTATCAGAGAAACCCCCAGTCAGCTTCGCTGACAGCCCCCTTTGCGAAGGGGGCCTTTTGTGCGTCCTTTACAGCTTCCCCTGCTCCCGCAGCGCCTGGACCTTGTCGGGCAGGCCCCAGAGGTTGATGAAGCCCTGGGAGTCCTTCTGGTCGTAGTCGCTCTCCTCGAAGGTCACCAGATTCTCGGAATACAGGGTGCAGGGGGAGGTGACGGAGGCGGTGATGATGTTGCCCTTGTAGAGCTTCAGCTTCACGGTGCCGGTGACGTACTTCTGGGTATCCAGGGCGAAGGCGGTGAGGGCCTCCCGCAGGGGGGTGAACCACTTGCCGTTGTAGACCAGATCAGCGAAGTCCACCGCCAGCTTGCTCTTCATGTGCTTGGTGTCCTTATCGACGGTAATCATCTCCAGCACCTCGTGGGCCCGGTAGAGAATGGTGCCGCCGGGGGTCTCGTACACACCCCGGTCCTTCATGCCCACCAGCCGGTTCTCCACGATGTCCAGCAGGCCGATGCCGTTTTTGCCCCCCAGGTCGTTGAGCTTGCGGATGATGTCGCTGGCCTTCATCTTTTCCCCGTCGATGGCCACCGGCCAGCCCTTCTCAAAGTCCAGGGTGACGTAGGCGGCCTCGTCGGGGGCCATGGCCGGGGAGACCCCCATCTCCAGAAAGCCGGGCTCGTCGTACTTGGGCTCGTTGGCCGGGTCCTCCAGGTCCAGGCCCTCGTGGCTCAGGTGCCACAGGTTCTTGTCCTTGGAGTAGTTGGTTTCCCGGGAAATCTTCAGGGGGACGTTGTGGGCCTCGGCGTAGTCGATCTCCTCGTCCCGGCCCTTGATGGACCACTCCCGCCAGGGGGCGATGATCTTCATCTCCGGGGCGAATCGCTTGATAGCCAGCTCGAACCGGACCTGGTCGTTGCCCTTGCCGGTGCAGCCGTGGCAGATGGCGTCGGCCCCCTCGGCCTTGGCAATCTCCACCAGCCGCCGGGCGATGATGGGCCGGGCGAAGGCGGTGCCCAGAAGGTAGTCCTCGTACTTGGCCCCCATCATCATGGAGGGGATAATCACCTCGTCCACCATCTGGTCGGTGAGGTCCTCCACATAGAGCTTGGAGGCGCCGGTTTTGATGGCCTTCTCCTCCAGGCCGTCCAGCTCGGTGCCCTGGCCCACGTCGCCCGAGACGGCGATGATTTCAGGGTTGTTGTAGTTCTCCTTCAGCCAGGGGATAATGATGGATGTATCCAAACCGCCGGAATATGCCAGCACTACTTTTTTCACGTCAGCCATTGTTATTTCCTCCAAATGTTCAGAGTGGGCCGCAGGACGGGCCCTCCCTGTGTTTTATGGTGACAGTCTACCACGCTTTCCGGCGGAATGCAAGCTGTTTTTTGCATGACTATGCAATTAGACCACTATTTTTTCCGTATACATTGCCTAAAAATGTATATTTTAATGAATATTCCGTTTTATTATTCATTCTCACCCATAAAATCGGAGCCCCTTCTGGGGCCCCGCTCTGTTCTGAAACAGTCCATTTTGCCGTGGCCGCGCTACTTGGCCAGAAAGACCGCCACACTCCTGCCCCGGACGGTGACCTGCCGGCCAGAGACCGGCGTCCGGGTCTGCTCCGCCTGCCATGTGTCCACCGCCTTCACCCAGTACATGGAGGCGGGCAGCTCGGGCAGGGTGACGGTCAGGTCCTCCCACCAGGCATTGGAGGCCACGTAGACCACCTGGGGGCCGGCGTCCCGCTCCCAGCCGGAAAACATCACCCCCACATACCGGTCATGGCCGTCGAAGGGCCGGTCCCGCCAGGGGGTCACCCCATGAAAGCTCACGTCGGGGAAGCCGCAGGCGCCGTCCCCCGCTCTGGCCCGGAGAACCCGATGCTCCCGGCGGAAGCGGATCATAAACCTGCAGAACTCAAACATGTCCCGGTTCTGCTCCAGCCGGTTCCAGTCCAGCCAGGAGATGATATTGTCCTGGCAGTAGGCGTTGTTGTTGCCGAACTGGGTGTTGCCAAACTCGTCCCCGGCCAGGAACATAGGGGTGCCCCGGGAGCACATCAGCAGGGCAAAGGCGTTGCGGCACATGCGGCGGCGCAGCTCGTTAACGGCAGGGTCGTCCGTCTCCCCCTCCGCGCCGCAGTTCCAGCTGTTGTTGTCGTTGGCCCCGTCGGTGTTGTTCCAGCCGTTGGCCAGGTTGTGCTTTTCGTTGTAGCAGAACAGGTCCCACAGGGTAAAGCCGTCGTGGCAGGTAATAAAGTTCACCGAGGCGTTGGTCCGGCCCTGGCTGCCGTACATGTCCTGAGAGCCCACGATCCGCTGGGCGGCCCACTGGGCGCAGCCCTCGTCCCCCTTCAGGTAGCGGCGGATATCGTCCCGATAGCGGCCATTCCACTCCGCCCAGCGGTTCCAGGCCGGGAAGGTGCCCACCTGGTAGAGGCCGCCGGCGTCCCAGGCCTCGGCGATGAGCTTCACGTTGCCCAGAATGGGGTCGAAGGCCAGGGCCTGGAGCAGAGGGGGGGCACCCATGGGGGAGCCGTCCTCGCTGCGGCCCAGGATGGAGGCCAGATCAAAACGGAAGCCGTCCACCCGGTAGGCGGTCACCCAGTAGCGCAGGCAGTCCAGGATCATCTGCCGGACGATGGGGTGGTTGCAGTTCATGGTGTTGCCGCAGCCGCTGAAGTTGTAGTACTGTCCGTCGGGGGTGAGCAGGTAATAGATGTTGTTGTCAAAGCCCTTGAAGGAGAAGAAGGGGCCCTTCTCGTTGCCCTCGGCGGTGTGGTTGAACACCACATCCAGATAGACCTCGATCCCCCGCCGGTTGCAGGCCTGAATCAGCCGCTTCAGCTCGTTGCCCTCCCGGTTGTACTCGGTGGAGGCGGTATAGCTGGTGTTGGGGGCGAAAAAGCTGACCGTGCTGTAGCCCCAGTAGTTGTACAGGGTTCTGCCCTCCACCTGGCGGTAGTCCTGCATCTCGTCGAACTCGAAGATGGGCATGAGCTCGATGGCGTTGACCCCCAGCTCCTCCAGATAGTCCAGCTTCTCCATGACGCCGGCAAAGGTGCCCGGATGGGACACCCCGGAGGAGGCGTCCCTGGTGAAGCCCCGGACGTGGAGCTCATAGATCACCAGGTCCTCCATGGGGATAAGCGGCTGGGCCATATCCGCCCAGTCAAAGTCGTCCTTCACCACCCGGGCCTTGTAGTGCTGGCCCCGGGGGGCGGCCGCGCCCCACTGGCTCTGCCCCGTGACCGCCTTGGCGTAGGGGTCCAGCAGGTACTTGGTCCGGTCGAAAATCAGGCCACGCTTGGGGTCGTAGGGGCCGTCCACCCGGTAGGCGTATTCAAACTCCTCGATGTTCAGCTTGAACACAATCATGGAGTACACATTGCCGATGCGGTAGTGCTGGGGGAAGGGGAGCACGGCGAAGGGCTCGTCCTGCTCCCGGTGGAAGAGCAGCAGCTCGATGGAGGCGGCCCCGTTGGAGTGCACGGTGAAGTTTACGCCGCCGGGAATCGCCGTGGCGCCGTTGATCTCATAAAAGCCGGGCCGGACTTCAAAGTCCGCTATGCGGTCCAGCGGGACCAGATGGATCGTGCGGGGCAGTGCCAGCTGGACTGCGCCCTCCGCCGGCGTCCCGGCGGGAGTAGAGGTCTTGTCCATCAATATGTCCTCCTTAAAAAATTGTGGTACTCCTATTATAATGCGCATATCCCCTCTCCGCAAGTCCGATCCTGACGGAATGGCCTCACTTTTTGTCAAAATGGCCAAATTGAGGCCGTTTTGCCGGAATTTCTCCCCACATGCCCGCCGCAGCGGACTTTTTCCATTGGATAATCCGATATATTCGTCACAATCTCTGTGAAAGCCTGTTTTTTTCCTGGTTTTTTTACTTGCGCAGGCGGCTAAAATTTGCTATAATCTGTTCTACTCTCAATGTTCAGGCGCTGGACGGCCGGCGCAGTGAAATAATGTAAGGAGTGATCTACTATGGGTTTGTTCGGAGGACAGACCAAACAGGAACCTGTCACCAGCACCTCCTATGAGGGAGATATGTTCGAGGAGCCCTTTGATGCCCTGCCCACCCTGCCCAAGGCCCAGGACAACACCGTGATCGCCAAGGGCATCACCTTTACCGGCACCATCCACGGTGAGGGCGTCGTCCGGGTGGAGGGCCGCGTGGAGGGCGAGGTGGATCTGAAGGGCACCCTCACCGTCACCACCACCGGAACGGTTCAGGGCCCCATCACCGCCGACGTGGTGCGGGTGGCCGGAGATATCACCGGCAGCATCACCGCCCGGGAAAGCCTGTGCCTGGAGCGCACCGGCTGCGTCCACGGCGACGTGGCCACCGCCTCCCTGATCGTGGAAAACGGCCGGCTGGACGGCAGCAGCACCATGCTCACCGCGCCCGAGCGTCCCAAGGAGCCCGACCTCTCGGTGGACGACCTTCAGTTTGGAGAAAACTACGACCTGGACCTGGGTTCGGAGCAGTAAATTTTTGTCCTTCCATAAGAAAGCGGCCCTGTTCAGGGCCGCTTTTTCCTGCTTTCAGGCAGAGAGGGTGTGCTCCAGCAGAATTTTTACCCCCATTCCAATCAGAATCACTCCCCCTGTCAGCTCCGCCCGCCCCCGGAAGCGGCCGCCAAAGACCCCGCCCGCCCGGACGCCCGCCGCCGACAGCACAAAGGTGGTCGCCCCGATCAGGCAGACCGCCGGGAGAATGTCCGCCTGGAGAAAGGCAAAGGTTACCCCTACCGCCAGGGCGTCGATGGAGGTGGCCACAGCCAGGGGCAGCATGGCCCGGGGCGCGAAGGAGCTGTCCAGCGTCTCGTCCGCCCCCGCCCGGGACTCCCGCACCATGCTGAAGCCGATGAGAGACAGCAGAATAAAAGCTATCCAGTGGTCCACCGAGACGATCATCCCCTGAAACCGCACCCCCAGCAGCCAGCCGGCCAGGGGCATCAGGGCCTGAAAGCCTCCGAACCAGCAGCCGCAGGTGACGCAGTGGCTCAGCCGGGGCCGGCCAACGGCCAGCCCCTTGCACACCGACACGGCAAAGGCGTCCATAGACAGGCTGACCGCGATCATTAAAAGCTCATACTGCCGCATAGCAATTCCTCCCGGGGCGGGACCGCCGCCCCTGTCAATATATTTTTTCAGCCCCCGAAACATGCCCGAACCGGCTCCGGCCGGGCCGCAGAAATTTTTTTCAAAAAGGTATTGACAAGTCGGATAACGAATAGTATAATTCAAACTCAGAAAACAGGAGCCTGCCATGGCTCAGAAAGGAGTCCGTTATGCTGAGAAATGTGCTGAACAATGTCAGTTATCCGGAGTGCGGCGATCCATGCTGCCCTCTGTGCTGTGATGTGCTCTTTGGGTTTGGAATCGGTGTCAGAATAATGGACTGCCCCTTATAGACCGGGATTTTGTCCGTTTTTGTACCGCCAGAGCCAGGTGAGGCATCGCGCCTCACCTGGCTTTTTTATATCCTTCGTTCCCGGAGGAGAGGCAGAAAAATTTTTTATACGTTTCAGCAGGGTCCAGCCATAGAATTGGATGGGTCCGGGGAGTTATACTCTCAGTAATATAAATTGACTGAAAACAAACTGTTTCAGAAAGAAGGGAAGCTATATGTTAGAGGTACAGGGTAAGTACAATCAGGCCAAGATTTTTACCGACGTGGTGGATCAGGCCTCCATCGCCCAGGTCATTGAGCTGTGCAGCCAGGAGTTCACCTCCGGCAGCCGCATCCGGCTGATGCCCGACGTCCACGCCGGCGCGGGCTGCACCGTGGGCACCACCATGACCATCACCGACAAGGTGGTGCCCAATTTGGTGGGGGTGGATATCGGCTGCGGCATGGAGACGGCCCGGATTCGGGAGGACCATCTGGAGCTGCAGAAGCTGGATAAGCTGATCTATGAGAAGATCCCCTCCGGCTTTGCCATCCGGAGCACGCCCCACCGGTATGCCGATCAGATCGATCTGGAGCAGCTGTGCTGTGCCAGGCACATCGGTATGCTCCGGGCGGAGAAGAGCATCGGCACCCTGGGCGGCGGCAATCACTTCATCGAGGTGGACCGGGATGAGGAGGGACAGCTCTATGTGATTGTCCACTCCGGCAGCCGGCACCTGGGGCTGGAGGTGGCCAAGTACTACCAGGAGGAAGGCTACAAGGTCTTAAACCACACCGACGAGGTCTCGCTGGATCAGCTGATTGCCGAGCTCAAGGCGGCCGGCCGGCAGAAGGAGATTCAAAAGGAACTGAAGCGGCGGAAAAGCCAAAAGCAGACCACCATCCCCCGGCAGCTGGCCTATGTCTCCGGGGCGCTGTTTGACCAGTATATCCACGATATGAAGCTGGTTCAGCGCTTTGCCGCCCTCAACCGAAAGGCCATGCTGGACGAGATTGTCAAGGGCATGAAGCTCCATGTGGAGGAGCAGTTTACCACCATCCACAACTACATCGACACCGACACCATGATCCTGCGCAAGGGGGCTGTCTCCGCCCAGGCGGGGGAGAAGCTGCTGATTCCCATCAACATGCGGGACGGGAGCCTGCTGTGTACCGGCAGAGGCAATGAGGACTGGAACTGCTCCGCCCCCCACGGGGCCGGACGGCTCATGAGCCGGGCTCAGGCCAAGCAGTCCTTTACCGTGTCTGAGTTCAAAAAGCAGATGGATGGGGTCTATACCACCTCTGTCAGCCAGTCCACCCTGGACGAGTGCCCTATGGCCTACAAGGGTATGGGGGATATTTTGGAAAACATCGGCCCCACCGCCCAGGTGGACAAGATCATCCGGCCCATCTATAACTTTAAGGCCGGCCAGGAGGGGTGACCCCTCCCCCGCGCCGCCTGTCAGGCGGCGCGGCCCCTTTTCTTTCGGAAAACAGGGGGCAAACCCGAAATCTCTCTTGCATCCCGAGGGCAAACCGGATATAATATTTGGGCTGACTTGGAAAAATTAGAGGAAAAGAGGAGTCCGCCATGAAATTGGGCATTGTAGGTCTTCCAAATGTTGGAAAATCCACTCTGTTTAACGCCATTACCAACGCCGGCGCCGAGAGCGCCAACTACCCCTTCTGCACCATCGACCCCAACGTGGGCATGGTGGCTGTGCCCGACGCCCGGCTGGACCGGCTGAGCGAGATGTACCACCCCAAGAAGACCACCCCGGCAGTGATTGAATTTGTGGACATCGCCGGCCTGGTGAAGGGAGCCAGCCGGGGCGAGGGCCTGGGCAACAAGTTTCTGGGCAACATCCGCATGACCGACGCCATCGTCCACGTGGTCCGCTGCTTCGACGACGACAACGTGATCCACGTGGAGGGCTCCACCGACCCTGTCCGGGATATGGACACCATCGACCTGGAGCTGGTCATGGCCGACCTGGAGATGGTGGAGCGGCGGATCGACAAAGCCAAGAAGGCGGCCAAGGGGGACAAGAAATTTCTCCAGGAGGCGGCCGACTTCGAGGGCCTGCGGGCCTGGCTCAACGACGGAAAATCCGCCCGGAGCTACACCGAGGTGGATATCGGCGCCGAGTACCCCGACTGTGAACTGCTGTCCCTCAAGCCGGTGATCTACGCCGCCAATCTGGATGAGGAGGGCTTCTCCGACCCCGCCTCCGTCCCCTACTACAGCCAGGTGGAGGAGCGGGCGAAGGAGCAGGGGGCCCAGGTGATCCCTGTGTGCGCCAAGCTGGAGGCCGAGATCGCCCAGCTGGACGGCGAGGAGAAGCAGATGTTCCTGGACGACCTGGGGGTGGCCGAGTCCGGACTGGACCGGCTGGTGAAGGCCAGCTACACCCTCCTCGGCCTCATCTCCTACCTCACCTCCGGCGAGGACGAGTGCCGGGCCTGGACCATCACCCGGGGCACCAAGGCCCCCCAGGCGGCCGGCAAGATCCACTCCGACTTCGAGCGGGGCTTCATCCGGGCCGAGGTCATCTCCTACGACGACCTGATGGCCTGCGGCACCATGGCCGCCGCCCGGGAGAAGGGCCTCATCCGCTCCGAGGGCAAGGAGTATGTGGTTCAGGACGGGGATATCATCCTCTTTAGATTCAATGTATAAGCGAGGCGTTTGACTGTGAACATCTATCTCGACCTTTTCCTCACCTTTGCCAAGGTGGGGGTATGTACCTTCGGCGGGGGCTACGCCATGCTGCCCATCCTCCAGCGGGAGGTGGTGGAGAAAAAGGGCTGGGCCACCGATGAGGAGCTCACCGACTACTTCGCCGTGGGCCAGTGCACCCCCGGCATCATCGCCGTCAACACCGCCACATTTATCGGCTACAAGCACAAGGGCATCCCCGGCGGCGTGCTCACCACCCTGGGGGTGGTGTTCCCCTCCTTGGTGATTATCACCGCCATCGCCGCCTTTCTGTCCAACTTTGCCGACATCCCGGTGGTCCAGCACGCCCTGGCGGGCATCAACGCCGCTGTGGTGGCCCTCATCGCCGCCAGCGTGCTGAAGCTGGGCAAGTCCACCCTGAAAAACGGAGCGGCCATCGCCATCTTCCTGTGCGTGCTGGCCCTGTCGGCGGCGGGGAGCCTGGCCAACTTCGGCGCCGGAGCGTTGGACCTGCTCACCTCTCCGGCGGTGCTCATCGTGCTGGCCGGTGCGGCGGGCTTCCTGCTCTACGGCAGAAAGAAAGGCGGTGAGGACAAGTGATCTTTCTGCGGCTGTTTTTTGAGTTCGCCAAGGTGGGCCTCTTCGCCGTGGGCGGCGGACTGGCCACCATCCCCTTTCTTCAGGACATGGGGGCCCGGACGGGCTGGTTCACCGACGTGGACCTGACCACCATGATCGCCGTGTCCGAGTCCACCCCCGGCCCCATGGGGGTGAACATGGCCACCTATGTGGGCTTCC
>CAJUSG010000044.1 GCA_910589085.1 uncultured Oscillospiraceae bacterium
GTGGGCTACACCAACGCGGGCAAGTCCACCCTGCTCAACCACCTCACCGGGGCGGAGATCCCGGCCAACAACCGCCTATTCGACACCCTGGACACCACCACCCGGACGTTGGCGATCTCCGACACCTGCACGGTGCTGCTGTCCGACACGGTGGGCTTTATCCGAAAGCTGCCCCACCACCTGGTGGAGGCCTTCAAGGCCACCCTGGAGGAGCTGGAGTATGCCGACCTGCTGCTCCACGTGATTGACTCCTCCAGCCCCCAGTGGAGGGAACAGGCGGAGGTGGTGGATCAGCTCATCCACGAGCTGGGAGCAGAGCAGACCCCGCGGATTGAGGTCTTCAACAAGTGCGACCTGTGGACGGGGGATATCCGCCCCCACGGGGAGGACCGGGTGTCCATTTCCGCAAAGACCGGGGAGGGGGTGCCAGACCTGCTGGCCGCCATTGAAAGGGTGCTGGACAACGGAGCCCGGCGGGTAAAAATCCATCTGCCCTATGACAAGGGCGGGCTTCTGGACAAGCTCTATCTGGAGGCCAGGGTGGAGGAGGTGGACTACGGCGAGACCATTGATGTGACGGCGGTCTGCACCCCTAAGGTCATCGGCCAGCTGGGTCCCCTGGTGGAGGGCTGGAAGCCCCACAAGGAATTTTGGGAGGAATAGGATTCTTACAGCAAGTAGGGCAGAGCCCTTGCCCTACACACATAAATGATGCGGTGATAAAGGAGATGCTTACAGATGGATTTCATTCTGCGCCCCTGGCGGCGGGAGGATGTGGAGGACGTACTGCGGTACGCCAACAACGAAAAAATCGCCCGCAATTTGCGCAATATCTTTCCCTATCCCTATATCCGGACCGACGCTGAGAATTTTGTAAACAGCTGTCTGGAGGCGGACGAGACCTGTCAGATGTTCCGGGCCATCGAGGCGGAGGGCCGCGCGGTGGGCAGCATCGCCCTGTGCCGGGGCGGCGATGTATACGTCAGGACCGCCGAGCTGGGCTACTGGCTGGCCGAGGACTGCTGGGGACAGGGGATCATGACCCAGGCCGTCCGGCAAATCTGCCAGGAGGGCTTTGAGCAGTGGGACGACCTGGTCCGTATCTACGCCGAGCCCTACGCCCGCAACGCCCCCTCCCGCCGGGTGCTGGAGAAGGCCGGCTTTGCCCTGGAGGGCGTTCTGCGCCAGAATGTCTTCAAAGAGGGTGAGGTCTGCGACTCCTGTATGTACGCCCTGCTGCGGGAGTAAAAAAGCAGTTGAGTTTTCCGGTGCTCTGTGGTATCATTACGCTATTACCCACCGGGCGGGGTCCGGTCACGGCCCGCCGGGAGAGGGCAGGCCACGGAACAAAGGAGAACAAAATGAAATTCCATATTGTCAGCGACAGCTCCTGCGATTTGGGGCGCGAGGAGCTGGAGCGGCTGGGCGTAAGTATGGTGTCCTACTATGTGGCCTTTGAGGATGAGGTCTACTTCCGGGAGGAGCGGGACATTTCGACCCAACGGTTTTACCAGATGATGGCGGAGCGTCCCGGCGTATTTCCCAAAACCTCCATGCCCACCATGGAGGACTATCTGGAGGCCTTCCGGCCTCCGGCGGCCAAGGGGCTGCCGATTCTGTGCATCTGCCTCAACGCCCGGTTCAGCGGTTCCTTCCAGTCCGCACGAAACGCGGCGGAGGAGCTGCGGGAGGAGTTCCCGGGCGCGGAGGTGCAGGTGCTGGATTCCACCCTGGCCACGGTGCTGCAGGGTCTGTTTGTGCGGGAGGCGGCGGTCCTGCGGGATGCGGACCTGACCCTGGAGGAGGCGGTGGAGGCGCTGAAGCCCCTGCCGGCCACCGGACGGATCTTCTTCACCACCGGAGACCTGGAGTATCTGCGCCACGGCGGGCGCATCGGCCGGGCTGCCGCCGCTACCGGGGCGCTGCTGAAGGTAAAACCCCTGATCGGCTACAAGGATGCGGAGCTGATCTCCGACGGCATCGCCCAGGGCCGGAAAAAGTCCCTGGCAAAGGTGCGGGAGCTGTTTTTCCGCTACCTGAAGCGGGAGGAGCTTAACCTGGACGACTACCGCCTGGCCACTGGCTTTGGCCTGGACCGGGCAGAGCACGAGACCTTCGCCCAGAGCATTTACGATGGGCTTCTGGCGCTGGGCCACCAGCGCCCTGAGGTAAAGGTGCCCCATCAGATTGGGGTGACCATCGGTGTCCATACCGGCCCCACGCCCATCGGTGTGGGCCTGCTCCGCCGCGCCGGGATATCCTGAAAATGACCGTTAAAACCGCCTCCAGTCCCCAGAGGGCTGGAGGCGGTTTTTGACCCATAAGAGGAAAAATATGGCAAAAAAATGTAATGATTTTGTCACTTGCTTTTTGTCGAAATTGTGATATTCTGAATAAGTACGGTCTATTGAAATTACAGCCTGTCGGGAGGTGTTCGCCGTATGTCTGACAACTATACAGGCAAGCGGTCTGCCGGCAATATTGTGCAGATTGTTCTGGCGGTGCTGGCCTGTCTGGCTCTGGCGGCAGCCGGGATTCTCTTCCTCCAGACGAGAGAGCGGGAGCCGGCCTCGCCCAAGGGGGTACAGGTGGGCAACAACGGACATCCGGCGGACAGCGGCGCGGGCTCCAGTGCGGACAGCGCCGCCCTTTCATCCCAGTCTTTCGACGAGGTCCCCCCGGCGCCTGCGGCGCCCCTTTACGATTTCAGCCAGCCCGCCCCGGAGGGGGAGGCGGTGGATAACAGCTATTTCGCGGACGCCGCCTTTGTGGGGGACTCCCGCACCGACGGCTTTATGCTCTACAGCGGCGTCGGCTGCGGCAAGAACCTGACCTCCAACGGCCTGTCTATCTTCAAGCTGGCGGAGAAGAAGGTCCTGACCATCGGAGGGGAGCAGTATACCCTGCTGGAGGCCCTGGCCCTGGAGGAGTATGGCAAGGTCTACCTCTCCCTGGGGGTCAACGAGCTGGGCCTGAAGAACGACAATGGCTTCTACGAGAGCTACTGCGAGGCCATCGACGCCATCCGGCTGGTCCAGCCCGGCGCGGTCATCTACATCCAGGGCCTGATCCCCTTGAACGAGGGGCAGATTGAGGAGGCCAACGGCAACAAGTACAATCTGACCAACGACCACCTGCGGGTGTACAACGACCTGATGCGCAGGGCGGCGGAGGAGAAGCAGGTGGTATTCCTGGATCTGTACGCCGAATTTGTGGACGAGAACGGTGCGCTTCCGGAGGACGTCAGCCGGGACGGCGTCCATCTGTACAAGGAGGCCTGCCAGCGGTGGCTGGAGTACCTCAAGACCCACACGGTGGATTTTGACGTGCTGTACCCGGACGGCCCGCCTGTGGTGGAAAATACCGCTCCGGAGCAGACGCCGGAGGATGGGAGTGGACAAGAATGAAAAAGCTGTTACATATGACCCTGGTCCTGGCCCTGCTGCTGGGGCTCTCCGCCTGCGCCAAAGGGGGAGACAACGACGCCCCGCCCCTCTACGGAACCTATCATGTGGCGGCCCTGGTGGAGGCGGGCGCCTTCTCCGAGGAGCTGGAGGAGCTGGACGGGGACACCGCGTTTATGCTCTATAAGCTGGCTGACTATGACCTGGAGCGGGAGGACCTGAAGGACTGCGCCGTCCAGCGCTCCGCCGGAGCCACCTGCGAGGAGGCGGCGGTGCTGGTGTTTACCAGCGCGGACAAGGCCAAGACCGCCAAGGGGGCGCTGGAGGACTATGTCCAAGGCCAGATCGAGGCCAACACCGACTACCGCCCCGCCGAGATTCCCAAACTGGAGGAGGCTCTGGTGGATGTGCGGGGGGAGACCCTCCTGCTGGCGGTGGCCAATGACAGAGAGGCGGTCGAGCAGACGCTGAACGGATGAGGAGTTGCCGCCGAGGGAGGCTTGGCCAAAGCGCCTTAAAAAGCAAGAATCCCGGCCTGTGGGCCGGGATTTTCTCATATCTGGCAGTAGTCGCAGGGCTCGTCCACCGTGACGGTGTACTTCTCCAGCAGAGCTATCGGGTGGTAGGACAGCTTGCTGGTGCGCAGGCCCAGGTCGCCGGTGTCGTCCTCCCGGTTGATGAAGGACACACCCTCGCCGGCAAACTGCTGGGCGAACTGGGCCACCAGCATCTGGTAGCAGCCCTCGTAGTCACGGTCCGCCTTTTCGATGTGGGTGAACAGGGTGTCGCCAATGATCTCCCCCAGAGAGAAGCCCGCAATCTTTCCCTCCACCAGCAGTACGCCCCCCAACAGGTCGTAGGTCCGATAGTTGTCCAGAATTTCGTGGGTCTTGGCGATATCCTCATGAAAGGTGGCGGAGCCCTTGCTCCAGCGGCTGGCGTACTGGTCCAGGAATGCCTTAACCGCCGGGATATCCTCCTGGACAATGGGGCGGAAGAGCCAATTACTGTAGGTTTTTAAAAACTTGTTTACATGGTTGCGCTGTCCGCTGAGCTTTTTGCCCCGGAAATATTTTAAATCCTCCGCCCGGTAGAGGTAATCGAAGTTGTCCCGCTCGCCCACGGCGGTGCTGGCGGGGAAAAACTCCTGGAGCCGGTCCAGCTCGTCCTTGGGGACGGGGTAGAAGGCGATGGGCATGTTCCGCCGGCAGCAGTAGCCGGCAATCTCGGCAAAGTGCTCGGGCCGTCCGCCCCCCAGGGGCAGGGTGAAGGTGGGGCCCAGGCCGGGGTAGTCCACCTTGAAGTAGAGGGAGCCGTTGTAGATGGCCCACTCGGTTTGATAGATGTCCCGCCAGATCAGGACGGTGCCGGGGGTGGTGTCGCAGATGCGGCTGCCGCTGTAGCCGAAGAAGGGGCGCAGCCGGGGCAGGTCAGACAGCTGAAGAGGGTGAAAATCCAACATACATTCAAATCCTTTGTTCCATGCCGCCCTCTCCCCGATTGGTGGAGAAAACGGTGTTTTATTCCATTATATCCGACAACCGCCCATAATACCAGCCCGTAACCCCCTGTTTTTTGCACAAAAAACCGGCGCTGGTCTCTCTCACCACCGTCAAAAGCTCCCCGGGGGACACCGGCAGACGGTAATCGGTGGAGTCCTCGCACTCCAGGCCGTGGGGGCCCTGGCGAAGGTAGTCGTTGAGAATATACAGCTCCCGCCCCGTCTCCAGGTGGCGGCACAGAGACCGCTCCTCCCCCCTCTCCAGCAGCTCCAGGGCGGACCGCCCCCAGCGGATATTTACCGAATCGGCGCCGGCCTCCTGGGGGTCCAGGGCCCGGGCCCTGGGCAGTCCGTCCCAGGCGGTCCAGGAGAAGTCCTCCGAGTCCTCCGAGGGGAGCAGCAGGGCGTTGAGCTGACCGTCCGCCTTGAGCACGCAGGCCCCGTCGATGGAGATGATTTTTCTGTCCCGCAAAATCAGAGGGGCGGAGGATGGAATGTGCGGGTTGTAAAGGGTGACAGGCCAGTGTCCCACGATGACCCACTTGTCAAAGGTGTGACCCTGGCCCAGAAAATTGTCGTTTTTCATACATCCCCACCGGTCCAGCTCCTCCATACGCTCCAGAGAGGGGACGCCCCCGTGGACAAAGACCAGGTGCTCCGTCTCCAGGATGGTGGGCATAGCCTTCAGCCAGGCCCATTCCCCGGGAAAAGCGGCCCGAAGGTCCCGGCGGAGCCGGGGCAGGTCGTCCCACTGCTCAAAGCCGCCCTCCCGGGCCAGCTGGCGCAGGGTGGACTCCGGGTGGCGGGGGAGGTAGGAGGCAAAAAAGCGGCTGTCCAGCTCGTCGGTCTCAAAGAAGCGGAGCACCAGCCCGTCACAGTTTCCGCAGATGGGGTATACGGTGTGGGTTTTGGACAGCTCCATAAGCTGGCGCAGCAGGGGCAGGCTGTCCTGGCCCTTCTCCAGCATGTCACCCAGCAGGATCAGGATGTCCTCAGGGGTCAGCCGGATTTTTTCCATCAGGGCTGTAAAGAAGGGGAGATTGCCGTGGATGTCGCTGACAGCGATGATCCGCCGCCCCGAGGGGAAAACCGGGTGGATGACAATGGCCTGGTCCATGGCAGTACCTCCTGATGTTTGTCCGAAATTTTCCGCTGTCCTAAGCATACCACACGCGGGGCGGAAAATTCAAGCAGAAATCAGGGCCCTTCTGTCCGCGGGCCGTTCAGTGGGCCTCCCGCTCCAGCCGGCAAAATACCCGTTTGGACCTCAAAGCTACCAGGGCGGACAGCGCGGCGGCGGCCAGGAGGACTGTCCAGGGGGGCAGGTAGTCAAAGAGAAGGCCGTAGGCCGCCTGTCCCAGGGGAGATGCGCAGTTGGCCACCGCCTGGACACAGGCGATTACCTTGCCCAGCAGCTGGCCGGGCACCTGGGCCTGGACCAGGGTGAGCAACACCACGGTAAACAGCATGGCGGCGGCCATGACAGCCATAGCCATCCCGGTAATCAGCCAGTAGCTCGCCGCCGTGGGCACCCCGGGAAGGACAGCCAGCCCCATAACGCCCGCCATCCCGGCGCAGGCCAGCAGGCACACCGACCCGTGCCGGGGCTTCAGCTTTGTGCCCAGCACACCGGCCAGCATTCCGCCCAGCAGGCCCCCAAACCCCATGGCCGCCTGAGTCAGGCCCAGGTAGGCGTCGCTCATGCCCAGCACCTGGGCCACAATGGCGGGGATGCCCACAATCATCACCGCCGACAAAATCAGATTGAAGGCGGACAGCACCAGGGTCACCGACAAGAACACTGGCCGCTTTTGGGAGATGTACCGCCAGCTCTCCCCCAGGTCCTTGCCCACTGTGGCCAGAACGCCGGTATCACGGGGCCGCCTCTCGTGGGGGACGCGGATGAAGAGCTCCATCACCGCTGAGGAGAAGAAGCAAATTCCGCCAATGGTCAGGATGGGGCCCAGTCCCCACAGGCCGAAGATGACGCCTCCCAGGGCGGGGCCCAGCAGGTTGGCCAGAGTGGCCACCATGTTGATGACCGCGTTGCCCTGGGTCAGCCGCTCGGGGGAGAGGAGCAGGGGCAGGCTGGCCTGGACTGCCGGCTGGTAGGCCCCGGCGATGGCGTAGAGGAGCATAAGCGTCACGATCACCAGGGGCACCAGAGGGGCCTTGCCCCACAGCAGGGTGTAGGCCACCGTCAGCCCGGCGGTGAGGAAGTCCAGCACCACCATGATGCGGCCCTTGTGGACCCGGTCCGCCGCCGTCCCGCCGATGGGACCCATGAGGATCATGGGCAGGAAGGAGCAGGCGTTCACCGCTCCAAAAAGGGTGATGGAGCCCGTCTCCCGCAGCAGGTACAGGGGCAGGGCGAAGTGGAGAATGGCGTTGCCGAAGAGGGAGATGATCTGTCCGATGACCACCAGGGTAAAATCCCGGGTGAACAGGGCGCTTTTTTGTGTTTCCATAGAGATACTCCTTTCTTATAAAACCAACCGTCGGTTTGTATAGAGGGCTAAGCAGGGGCGGGTATTACCCGCCCGCAGAGAAGGTGCCAAAACAGATTTTGCAGGGCGCGACGACCTCGGCGCGCCGTTCTTCCAAGGGCGCCCGCTCTCTGTGGACGGCGGGCCGAGTCGTCCCGCCCTACAGGGGCATCAGCTCCGGCAGAACCCTGCCATCGCCTCGATCAGGTCGTCGTCCAGCAGCTCAAAGCCGTACTGCCGGGTGAGCTGGTTGTAAAAGGCGCACCGGGCCCGGACCTGCTCCGGCGTGCTGGGGCGGAGGACAGGGTGGAGCCATAGATCGGACAGGAGCAGCAGCACCTCGGCCAGCTGTTCCGGGTAATCGGCGCGAATGGAGCCGTCGGCGATGCCCTCCCGCAGGATGGGCAGGGCGTAGCAGGGGGCGGCCTCGTTCAGGATACTCTCCATCTGGAGGGCCATGAACTTGGGGTTCTCAATGAGGAAGGGCAGCATGTTCACAATGCCGCCCTGGAAGGACAGGCGCACGGCGGTGCGGAACATCTCCCGCAGCTTCTCCGCCCCGGTGAGGCCCTTGCGGTCCCGGACCTCCGACAGGACGGCACAGTTGTACTCCCCCATCCGGTCCGCCACGGCGATGAGGATGGCCTCCTTGGAGGCAAAATGGTGGTAGATGGCCCCCTTGGACAGCTTGGTGGCGTCGATGATGTCCTGGAGGGTGGTTTTGTCATAACCCTTTTGGAAAAAGAGGGCGGAGGCGGTGTCCAGGATGAGCTGTACGGTCTGCTCAGGGTGCTTGTTCCGGGCCATGGCGAGCCCTCCTCTCCAGATACAGACCAACGGTCTGTATTATATTAGCATAACACCGGGATGCTGTCAACTTAAACTTGCCACAAACTGCCGTGCCACCCGGGGGGTCCTCCCCGCGTGGCGAATCTCCCAGGTCATGGCCTGGGCGTGGAGGACCTCCCGGTCCATGGAGATTCCCGCCTGAGCGGCCAGGTGGTCCACCAGGGCCAGATAGCCCGCCTTGTTCATGGTCAGGTAGGGGATGCGCAGGCCGAAGCGCTCGGCCAAGGCGGTCTTTTCCGAGATGGTCTCGAAGGTGTCCACCTCCTCACCCGCCCGCTCAGTAAAGGTCTGGCGCACCAGGTGCCGGCGGTTGGAGGTGGCGTAGATGGCCACGTTGACGGGCCGCTTCTCCAGGGAGCCCTCCAGGATGGTCTTGAGGGCGGAATAGGTCTTGTCGTCCTGGTCGAAGGCCAGGTCGTCGATGAACAGGATGAACTTCTGCCGCCGGCCGGCCAGGGAGCGGATCAATTCTGGCATTCCGGTGAGGTTCTCCTTTTCCACCTCGATGAGGCGCAGGTCCTCCATGCCGGGCAGGTAGAGCATGGACTTCACCGTGGCCGACTTGCCGGTGCCCCCGTCGCCGAAGAGGAGGACGTTGTTGGCCTGACGGCCCGCCAGCATGAGGCGGGTGTTCTGCTCCACCTGGCCCCGCTGGTGCTCGTAGCCCAGCAGATCCTCCGGCTTGGGACAGTCGGGGTCAGCCACCGGAACCAGCCTGCCGTCCTCCCACAGGAAGGCCCGGTATTCGGCTAAGAGCCCCGCCCCGTGTTCCTGGTAAAATTGGGTAACGCGGTCAAAGTCGAAGGGAGCCGCCGCCCGCCACCGGGGAAGGCCGGCCAGCACCGGGGCAAACTCATTGCCCAGCAGGGGCTTCATGGCGTCGATAAAGCGGTCGCAGTCGGTCTGGGCCAGCAGCACCAGGGTGTCAATATCCCGCCGGGCGGCGTTCTCCAGGGCGGGGTCGGACCTGCCCTGGTCCACCAGATGGGAGTAGGGGCTCTCGTTGTACCGCAGCCAGTCCCACAGCCAGTCCCCCAGGCCCTCATAGCCCTCTTTGCGCAGGTCGTAAAACAGCTCGGTGTAGTTCTCCAGGGCCTCCCCGCCTTCTTTGTCGTGCAGGTAGTCCAGCAGATAGCCGGCATCCCTTCCAACAGATGTCCTCATCAGTTCCTTGTAGGCGGACAGCCCCAGCAGGGCTGCCCGTAATGCGCTCAGTTCCATAACTTTGTCTCCTTTTGAGGTTTTTTCCATTTTACCGGGTAAAAGCGGCCTTGTCAACATCAAAGAGACATGATACAATGAGGAAACTTATGTAGGGGCGGATATCATCCGCCCGGGTTGGATGTCCCGAGCTGAACTGTAGGGGGCGACGACCCGGCGCCCCGTTTATCAGAATTTGCAAATTTACGGCGCGCCGAGGCCGTCGCGCCCTACACAATGAGAGGGATAGGCAATGACCATCGGAGGAATCACAATCGAAACGCCCCTGGCCCTGGGCCCCATGGCGGGGGTGACGGACATGGCCTTCCGTACCATCTGCCGGGAGCAGGGGGCGGGGCTGACCTGCACGGAGATGGTCAGCGCCAAGGCCCTGTGCTATCAGGACAAAAAGTCTATCCCCCTGCTGCAAATGGGAGAGAACGAGACCCCCGCCGCCGCCCAAATCTTCGGCAGCGACCCCGTCTGTATGGAGGAGGGGGCGGCCATCGCAAGGGAGGTCTCCGGGGCGGATTTCATCGACATCAACATGGGCTGTCCCGTCCCCAAGGTGGCCAACTCCGGGGACGGCTCCGGGCTGATGAGAAATCCGGACCTGGCCGTCAGGGTGGCGGAGGCGGTCATCCGGGGGGCCAAGTGCCCGGTAACGGTGAAATTCCGCCTGGGCTGGGACAAGGGGGCCATCAACTGTGTGGAGTTCGCCAAGGCCATGGAGGAGGCGGGGGTCGCCGCCGTGGCCGTCCACGGCCGGACCAAGGTGCAGATGTACGCCGGAACGGCCAACTGGGACTGGATTCGGGAGGTCAAGAAGGCGGTAAAAATCCCCGTCATCGCCAACGGAGACGTATTCAAGGGGGAGGACGCTCCCCGTATCCTCAAATACACCGGGGCGGACATGGCCATGATCGGACGGGGGGTGTTCGGCAACCCCTGGCTCTTCGCCCAGTGCCGGGCGGCCCTGAAGGGGGAGCCCATCCCCGACCTGCCCCCGCTGGCGGAGCGGTGCGACACCGCCGTGCGTCAGTTCGAGATGGCCGCCGCCAACAAAGGGGAGAAGATCGCCTGTCTGGAGGCCCGGAAGCAGTACGCATGGTACTTGAAGGGTGTCCCCCACGCGGGGTATTATAAGGAGCAGATCGTAAAGATTACCACCCTGGAGGACGTCTACCGGGTGACCAAGGGGATTAAACGGGATTTGTGCTGAAATCCCGTCTCCCGCAGGACAAGGCTCCTTTTGAAAGGAGCTGTCAGCGAAGCTGACTGAGGATTGTGTTTGCGAAGCAAACATACGAAGTAAAACCAGGTTTGCAAAACTTGTTTGCTTCGCATATTTTGGCTTCGCCAAAATGCAATCCTCCGCCCCAGTGTGAGCACTGGGGCACCCCCTTTCAAAAGGGGGCTTTGCCGCCTGCGGGCGGGGCGAAAGACATAGGAGGTGAAGCTATGCCGGACAAGGAGCTGGTGGAGAAGGCCAAAGGGGGCGACCAGGGGGCCTTTGAGCAGCTGGTGCTGCTGAATCAAAATAAGGTATACGCCCTGGCGCTGCGCCTGGTAAACGACCGGGAGGAGGCGGCGGATCTGGCCCAGGAGGCCTTTGTGAAGGCCTGGCAGGGGCTGGCCTCCTTCCAAGGGGAGAGCAGCTTTGCCACCTGGGTATACCGGCTGACCACCAACCTGTGTATCGACTATCTCCGAAAACAAAAGCGCCGGGAGGGCGTGGAGCCGGCGGTGTCGCTGGACGACGCCGACAGCGGCTGGGCAGAGCCCGCCGACCGGGAGAGCGACCCCCAGCTTCTGCTGGAGAAGTCGGAGCGGGGCAAGGCCCTGGCCCGGGGGCTGAACATGCTGCCCGACTGGCAGCGGCGGGTGCTGGTGCTGCGGGAGCTGTCCGGGCTGAGCTACCAGGAGATCAGCAGTGCCCTGGACATTGACCTGGGCACGGTGAAGTCCCGCATTGCCCGGGCCCGTCTGAATTTACGAAAAATCTTGCTGGAGGACGGGAACTTTTTTGACGGTCCGCCGTCTAAACCGGTGAACGACAAAAAAGAGAGGGGGTGAGGCCCGTGGCCTGTGACAAATATTTGGAGCTGCTGGCCCTTCGCCTGGACGGCCCGCTGTCCGTCGAGGAGGAGAGAGCGCTGGAGTTCCATCTGAACGCCTGCCCGGACTGCCGGGCAGCGGGAGCGCAGCTGGCTGCGCTCCAAGGGGCTTTCCCTGAGCTGGAGGAGGTCTCCGCTCCCGAGGGCTTCGCCCGGGGGGTGATGGACCGCATCTGGGAGGAGACATCGCCCAAGGTGATCCCCCTGTTCAAGCGGCCCCAGGTCCGGGCGCTGGCCGGGCTGGCCGCCTGTCTGGTGCTGGTCGTGGGGCTGTACGGCGCGTCCCGGCCCCATAATTTGGACAAGACAGAAAAAATGGACGTAACAGCCCGCAGCTTCAACCGGAACGCCTCTGTGAAGGATGGGGAAGGGCCCCTGGTAAACGCCACGCTGGTGGGCCCCGATTCGGAGGAGGTTCCCCAGATCGCCGCCTACGCCGCCCCGGGGGCGCAGGGGCTGGGGAAGGCCGTCCCTGATTCCCCTGTGGATACAGAGCGCACGCTTGTGCCGCCAGAAGCGGATGTGGCACTCATTCTGGACCGTCTGCCCGATGGGGCGGCGGAGCTGATTCCCTCCGGCGTCACTGTGTCCCACGATGTGGAGAGCGGCGCGGACGTTTACACCTGGCTCACAGCAGAGGAGCTGGCGGCAATTGAAGCGCTGGCCTTTGAGCAGGGGCTGCTCCCCGGCACGACAGAGGGGGCTCCGGCACCGGGGCGATGTGCCCTGATTGTACAAAACAGATAGGATACAGAAGGCTCTCCGCCCTGCGCGGAGGGCCTTTTTTGTCCTCAGCCAAAATACCTCAAAAAAACAGTTGTCAGGAAAGCGGTTTTAGTGTATAATGACTAACAGCGTGTAACGCCCCTTGAACAGGCTTTGTTCAGGGCGATACTCAAACGATAAGGAGTGGAACCAATATGAGCTATTCTGTACAAAACATCCGCAACGTGGCCCTCATCGGACATGGCGGCAGCGGCAAGACCGCCCTGGCTGAGAGCCTGCTGTACATGACCAAGGCCATCGACCGCATGGGTAAGGCCACCGACGGCAACACCGTCTGCGACTACGACCCCGAGGAGGTCAAGCGCCAGATTTCCATCTCCCTGGCTGTGGCTCCTGTAGAGTTCAAGGGCTGCAAGATCAACGTGCTGGACACCCCGGGCGGCTTCGACTTCTCCGGCGAGGTGATGGAGGCCCTCCGGGCCGCCGACGCCGCCGTCATCGTCTGCTCCGCCAAGGACGGCATCTCCGTGGGTCTGGAGAAGGCCTGGAAGTACTGCGAGGAGCGGAATATGCCCCGCTTCATCTACATCTCCAAAACCGACGAGGACAACTCCGACTATAACGCCACCTTCGAGGCCCTGCGGGCCAAGTACGGCAACAAGATCGCCCCGCTGGTGGTGCCCATCTGGGACGACAATAAGAAGGTTACCGGCATCATCGACGTGCTGAACAAGCGGGCCTATGAGATGCAGAAGCTCCAGCGGGTGGAGATTCAGCTGCCTGACAGCAAGGCGGGCGTCATCGACGAGTTTTACGACTCCCTGAAGGAGTCTGTGGCCGAGACCAGCGAGGAATTTATGAATAAGTTCTTCGACGGTGAGGACTTCACCTACGCCGAGATGATCCAGGGCCTGCGCCAGGGCGTGCGGGAGCTGTCCCTGTTCCCTGTGCTGTGCGGCTCCGCCGTCAGCTGCATGGGCTCCCTGATGCTCATGGACTACATCGTGGAGCTGCTGCCCACCCCCATGGAGGGCAACTACCACAAGGCCACCAAGCCCGACGGTGAGACCGAGGAGTTCGTGGTCTCCCCCGGCGGCGTGCCCACCGCCTTCGTGTTCAAGACGGTCTCTGACCAGTATGGCAAGTACTCCTTCATCAAGGTCCTCTCCGGGGTTATCACCTCCGACCTCTCCCTGGTCAACGCCCGCACCGGCGCCAGTGAGAAGCTGGGCCGGCTGTATGTGATGAAGGGCAAGCGGGCCGAGGAGGTCAAGGAGCTGACCTGCGGCGATATCGGCGCCATCGGCAAGATGGACAAGGTCAAAACCGGCGACACCCTGTGCGACAGCCGCAAGGTGGTAGCCCTGAAGCAGATCCCCTTCGCCGAGCCCTGCTACTCGGTGGCCATCGCCCCCAAGACCCGGGGCCAGGAGGACAAGGTGGCCCAGGGCCTGTACCGCCTCAACGAGGAGGACCCCTCCTTCACCCTGGTGAACAACGGCGAGACCCACCAGATGGTGCTCACCGGCTCGGGGGACATCCAGGTGGACGTGCTGGTGGCCAAGCTGAAGAGCCGCTTCAATGTGGAGGCCGAGCTCAGTGAGACCCGGGTGCCCTACCGGGAGAAGATCCGCAAGACCGTGCAGAAGCAAGGGCGGCATAAGAAGCAGACCGGCGGCTCCGGCCAGTTCGGCGACGTGTGGATTCGCTTCGAGCCCAACCTGGAGGAGGAGCAGATGGTCTTCGCCGAGGAGGTCTTCGGCGGCTCGGTGCCCAAGAACTTCTTCCCCGCCGTGGAGAAGGGCCTGCGTGAGGCCTGCGTCCACGGGCCCCTGGCCGGCTACCCCGTGGTCAACCTGAAGGCCGTGCTGTATGATGGAAGCTACCACCCGGTGGACTCCTCTGAAATCGCCTTCAAGACCGCCGCACAGCTGGCCTACAAGGCCGCTATGCCCGAGGCCAACCCCGTGCTTCTGGAGCCCGTGGGCGAGCTGAAGGTCACCGTGCCCGACAGCTACATGGGCGACGTCATCGGCGACCTGAACAAGCGCCGGGGCCGTGTTATGGGCATGAATCCCACCGGGGACGGCGATCAGATCATCGAGGCCGAGGTCCCCATGGCCGAGATGACCTCCTACGCCATCGACCTGCGGGCTATGACCCAGTCCCGGGGCTCCTACACCTTCCACTTTGTCCGCTACGAGGACTGCCCCCCCGCAGCCCAGGAAAAAGCCATCGCCGCCGCCAAGGCTATGGCTGAGGAATAAATTTAAAAATCCGCTCCGAAAGGAGCGGATTTTTTTATCCGAAATCATGGCGGCTGCCGCAGCCGCTGCCCATATTCTCAAAGATCCGAACGATTTCTTCAATTTTGTAGAAGCATTCTTCGTCATTCAGAGTATCGTCTTTGAGAATATGCTGGATCCCGATCAAGGCGCCGTATGAAGCTGCCCCCACAAGCTCCTGCGCGTTGAGCTTCATATCCGGAAATGAAACGCTGATAATAGCCCTCTCGTTTCTCAAAGCGTGCAGAATGATTTCCTCGTATAGTTCCATGCTTTTCACCTCATGATATATTATAAGCCAAAAAAGATGAATGTCAATCATCATATGAGTAAATACAGAGCATTTAGAAAAATATAAAATGACCATATACTATTTGTGGTGATTTTATGGATGCTGCCCAGATTGAGAAATACAAGTTATTAGGACTGAACGTCGCTTACTATCGGCGCAGACGTGAATTGACGCAGGAACAGTTGGCGGAGATGGTAGATGTTGAGCGGACGCATATCGGAAATCTTGAACTGGCGAGAAACGGCGTATCCCTGGACGTGGTTTTTCGTGTGGCGGACGCTTTAGAGATTCCTGTACACAAGCTGTTTGAGTTTCGGGATTGAGGTAAATCAGAGCAAAACAGACCGCGGAGGAGGCGCAGAGCCTCCCCTGCGGCGTTTGCATCTCTGAGAGCAGGACAGATTGGTGCGCTTTATACATAACTGGCACTTGTTTTCCGGCATTTTGTGTGGTAAGCTGTTAAAAGAACGACATGGGAGGGCGGAACCATGAAAATAGAGCGGAGAAGCAGAGTGTCCGCTTTGGCGGCGCTGGTGATTTGCGCGCTTGTGTTACCCCTGAGCGGCTGTGGCCGGGAGGACGTCCCCCCGCCTCCGGAGCAGTCCCGGAGCACCGTGGAGAGCCGTGGGGAGGAGCCCGCCTCTGAGGTGGTGGTCCACTTCGACCGCCAGCTGGACGGCTACCAGCCCCAGAAGCAGGAATACAATTTTTATTTCACCTATAAAATGGTCCATCCCTGGTGGGATGCGGTGGCCCTCGGGATTGAGGACGCGGCGCGGCAGTACGAGGGACAGGGAATCATCATCAGCTATGAGTATCTGGCCCCCACCGCCGTCTCCGCCCAGGACCAGATTGAGCGCATCCGGGCGGCCTCCGGCAGGGGGTTTGACGTCATCGGGGTGGACGTGGCCGATGTGGGCGCGGTGACCCCGGTCATCAACGAGCTGACAGCGGCGGGACACAGGGTTATGACCTTCTCCAGCTCCGACGCCTCCCGGGAGGACGGCTGCAGCCGCATCGCCTATGTGGGCAACACCCACAACTTTAAGGACGGGGCCGACCTGACCAGAGCCCTGTGCCAGCGCATAGAGTACCGGGGAAAGGTGGCCCTTCTGGTAGGTACGGAGGGCGCGCCCTGCCACGAGGAGCGGGCCCTGGGCGCCCGGAGCATTATTGAAAAGTACCCGGATATGGAGCTTGTGGAGATCGCCTACGACGGGGACAGCGTGGAGAATGCCTATCAGCTTACCCAGGGCTTTCTGGAGCGCCACGACGACCTGGCGGGGATTATCTGCTGCAATATGAGCAACCCGGTGGGGGCGGCCCGTGCGGTGATTGAGGCCGGACGGGAGGAGCAGATCGTAATTGTGGGGATGGATCACGACCAGGAGGCGCTGGGCTATCTGCGGGACGGGGTGATCTATGCCCTGGGGGTCCAGGACTGCTATTCCATCGGCTTCGATACCGTGCAGGTGGCCATAAAGATTGCCGACGGACACCTGCCCGGCGAGCAATATCCCGAAAAGACAGAGGAGATTACCACGATCATATACCAGGACGGCGCCAGGGCCATGCTCCAGACGCTGTACGGCGAGATTGATTGAGAGGAGCGCGGCGGGAGAAAACATGGAACAGACACAGCATAACAGTGCCAAGGGGAGGCCGCGTACCATCGCCTCCGCCATCTGGGGCGGCATAATTGTCGCGGCCATTCTGCTGATTACTACGGTCTGGGTGTCCAACAGCGCCAGGGCGGGTACAAAGCAGGCGGTGGCCAGGGTCAGCGAGTTTTATCTGGAGGAGCTGGCCGGGCGCAGAGCCCAGGTGGTCTCCGAAGAGCTGAAAAACAATTTTGTCTACATAGAGAACGCCCTGAGCGTTCTGGAGCCGGCCGACCTGGAGTCCCAGGAGGCCCTGCGCCGCTTTCTGGGGCGTACAAAGCGGCTGTACGGCGTGGATAAATTCGCCCTGGTGGATGAGAACGGTATCGTTTATACCGAGCGCAGCACCGCATCCGGCCTGAGCAGGTACAGCTTTCTCTCTGAGGAGCTGACAGAGCCGGTAATCAGCATGTCCAACCTCTATGGGGCTCAAAAGCAGGTGGTCCTGGCGGTTCCCGTGGACAATATCTCCTTCCAGGGGACGCCGATCAAAGTGTGCTTTATCCAGCTCAATATCGCGGAGATGCTCAGCTCCCTCACGCTGCAGACCAACGACAATGAGACCTACTGCAACCTGTACTACCGCAATGGGGAGAGCCTGACCAATGACAGCTTTGGCTATCTCACCGCCGGGCAGAACCTTCTGACCGCCATGCGGGACGCGGAGATGGAGGAGGGCTCCAGCTGCGAGCGGCTGTTGGAGGACTTTTCCCAGGGCGGGCTGGGGCAGATATCCTTCCACTACCGGGGGGTCCGTGAGGACCTGTGCTACATTCCGGTGGAGGGCACCAACTGGATGCTGACCATTTTGATTCGGGACAATGTCATCAGCGATCAGATCAGCTCCATCAGCTACGGGATGATCCGCCGCGGCATCATTCAGATCGTCGTCACCATGCTGGCCATGCTGGGGGTGTTCCTGGCGCTGATTGCCCAGTCGCGGAGGAATGCGAGGGTCCTTCTGGAGCAGGAGAAGGCGGACGCCGACAGAATCAGAAAAGCCTATGCCCAGGTGGCCCGGCAGCAGACGGCTATGGATATTATCCACGCCGCTATGGGCTCCGGCCTGTGGAGCATGGACTTTGACGGGAGGGGGCGGATGACCGCCTGCACATGGTCAGAGGTGTTCCGGGAGATGCTGGGCTACCACAGCGAGGAGGAGTTCCCCAACCGGCTGGAGTCCTGGTCTGATCTGCTCCACGAGGAGGACAAGGAGCGGGTGCTCCGGGAATATTGGAACACTGTAAACGACTATACCGGCGAAAAAACTTACGATGTGGAGTACCGCCTGCTCACCCGCCATGCCGGGTGGCGGTGGTTTCGTGCCGCCGGCCGGCTGTCCCGGCGGGAGGACGGCTCCCCCATCACCTTTGTGGGCCTGTTTTTGGACATTGACGATGCGAAGGAGATGGCCGAACAGCTGGAAAGGCAGAAGGTGGACCTCCAGGACGCGCTGGCCGCAGCCCAGCACGCCAACAAGGCGAAGACGACCTTCCTGAACAATATGTCCCACGACATCAGAACCCCCATGAACGCCATCATCGGCTTTACCTCCCTGGCGGCGGCCCACATCGACAATGCGGAGCAGGTGCAGGGCTATCTGGCCAAGATCACCACGTCCAGCAACCATCTGCTCAGCCTGATAAATGACGTTCTGGATATGAGCCGCATTGAGAGCGGAAAGGTGAAAATTGAGGAGAAGGAGACCTCCCTCCCGGAGATCATGCACGACCTGAAGACCATTGTGCAGGCGGACATCACGGCCAAGCAGCTGGAATTTTACATTGACACCGCGGATGTGGTAAATGAAAATGTGCTGTGCGACAAGCTCCGGCTGAACCAGATTCTGCTGAATCTGCTGAGCAACGCCATGAAATTTACCATGCCGGGGGGCATTGTCAGCGTGCGTGTTCTGCAGAAGATGACGGCGGCGGAGGGCTGCGCGGCCTATGAGTTCCAGGTGAAGGACACCGGCATCGGGATGGGCAAGGAGTTTCTGGCCCATGTCTTTGACCCCTTTGAGCGGGAGCGGACCAGCACAATCAGCGGAATCCAGGGGACGGGTCTGGGAATGGCCATCACCAAAAATATTGTGGACATGATGGGCGGCACAATCTCCGTGGTCAGCGAGGAGGGGAAAGGCACCACCTTCACGGTATCCCTGGAGCTGAAGACCTGCTCCGGCCCGGTCCGGCAGGAGGCGATTCCCGAGCTGCAGGGGCTGCGGGCCCTGGTGGCCGATGACGACTTCAACACCTGCTCCAGCGTGACCAAGATGCTCTCCACCATCGGGATGCGGCCCGACTGGACCACCTCCGGCAAGGAGGCGGTGCTCCGGACCAAGCTGGCGTGGGAGCAGGGCGACGAGTTTGCCGTGTTTATCATCGACTGGCTGATGCCCGATATGAACGGCATCGAGGTGGTTCGGCGCATCCGGGCGATCATCGGGGAGGATAAGCCCATCATCATTCTGACCGCCTACGACTGGTTCGACATTGAGCAGGAAGCCCGGGACGCGGGTGTGACGGCCTTCTGTTCAAAGCCGATCTTCCTGTCGGAGCTGAGAGAGCTGCTGGCCTCCCCCTTCGCCAGCCAGCAGGGGCAGACTGCTGAGGAGCATGGCCCCGTCTGCTTTGAGGGCAAGAGAATCTTCCTGGTGGAGGACAATGAGCTGAATCAGGAGATTGCTGTGGCGATTCTGGAGGGAGCCGGTTTTGTGGTGGACGTGGCGGATGACGGCGCGGCCGCGGTGGAGCGGCTGAAGACGGCCGGGCACGGCCGGTATGATCTGGTTTTGATGGACATTCAGATGCCGATAATGAACGGCTATGAGGCGACCAGGCGGATCCGGGCGCTGGACGACCCGGAGCTGAGAGAGATACCCATCATCGCCATGACGGCCAACGCCTTTGACGAGGACAGAAAGGCGGCGCTGGAGGCGGGAATGAATGGGCATATTGCCAAGCCCATTGACGTTCCCAAGCTGATGGAGCTTTTGACAGAAATTTTGAAGTGACGGAAAACCGCAGTATCGGAAAAGAGACGCTCTCCCCCTTCTCCGACACCACCATGCTGGCCCCTGTGGCCGCCGGCTGCGACCTGTATGACCACATCAAGCACATGATCTACACCACCGGCTCCGCCACCATTTTGTCCATCGTCGTATACGCCGTGGTGGGCCTCACGCTGCCCAAGGAGAGCATGGCCAGCCCCGAACTGGTCCAGCAGATGCTGGGCACCCTGGAGACCATGTTCCACTTCAACCCGATTCTGCTCCTTCCCCCGGTTGTGGTACTGCTGGGCGCCTTTTTCCATAAGCCCACCGTGCCCTGTATGCTCCTCGCCTCTGTGCTGGCGATTGTTATGGGTATGGTCTTTCAGGGCTTCTCCTTCGCCACCGGCATGACCGCCTTTTACAGCGGCTTCAATGTCTCCATGACCGGCTTCTCCGGCGAGGTCATTCCCCAGATCAACACCCTGCTCAACCGGGGCGGCCTGATGGGAATGATGAGCACCATCCTGCTGATTTTCTGCGCCTTCGCCTTCGGCGGCATCTACTCCAAGAGCGGCTGCATTGCCGTCATCCTGGAGCAGCTGATGAAGGGCATCCGGAGCGTGGGCAGTCTGGTCAGCTCCACCGTGCTGGCCACCATCTTTATGAGCCTGGTTACAGGCAGCTCCTACCTGGCCATCCTGGTGCCCGGCGAGATGTTTGCCCCCGCCTTCGACCAGTTTGGCCTGCACCGCAAAAACCTGTCCCGCACCCTGGAGGACGCGGGTACCTGCGTAGTGCCCCTGGTGCCCTGGGCGGTGGCCGGAACCTATATGGCCAACACTCTGGGCGTGTCTACCGTGGCCTATCTGCCCTGGGCGGTGCTGTGCTACTCCAGCTTTGTCTTCGCGATCATCTTCGGCTTCACCGGCCTGACCATGAAAAAGGCGGATGACACGCCGTTGAGAGGGAAATAATATTTCCCATAGCTGAGGTTTGCGGAGAATGGCGCTTGACAGATTCCCCGGGCGGTGATATAGTGGCCTTGTAAAAATGGCTTTGACGGAGAAGAGGCTGTGGAAAACCGCCCAGAGAGGGACGCCAGGTGCTGGAAGCGTCCTGCGGAAGAACCGGCCGGTACCACTCCGGAGCTGCCCGGGAGGACCGGGCCGGGCCCTCCCGTTACAGAGGACACGAGCGACGGCGAGAGCCGTAAGCAGGGTGGAACCGTGGGACTTTGCCGTCTCACCCCTGAATTTCTCAGGGGTGAGGCGTTTTGTTTTGCCCCGAAATATCCGGTGCCATTTTGTAGGGCGCGACGACTCCGGCGCGCCGTTCAAAGGGCGCCCGTTCCCAGCGAAGCGGCGGGCCGAGGTCGTCCCGCCCTACAGAAAACACATGGAGGTAATTTCAATGTCCGAAGAAAATCTGTACACCTTTGAAAATGAGGAGTACCGCCGCACCTACTGGCACACCTGCTCCCACGTGCTGGCCCAGGCCATGAAGCGGCTCCACCCGGAGGTGAAGC
>CAJUSG010000045.1 GCA_910589085.1 uncultured Oscillospiraceae bacterium
TCTTGTAGCTGGCATGGTGCTATTCTCCTTTCCGCTGATTGCAAGGCAAGTATAGCCGAAAGGCATGGAGAAAGCTATTACCAACACCACCAAAGAACCAGAGTGCAAACGAAGCAAATGTAACAGTGGTGGGAAAACAAAAGCCCCAGAGCTGCCGGACTTTTCCGGTCACTTTGGGGATAGGCGGATAGCGAGTTTACTCCATCTGTAAAAGGTGGATTTTGCATCTCTGGTGCGTAATTTTTTTGAAACGGGAGACCGTTTTGAAAAAGCCAACTTTTTGATTTTCTTTCTCGCCTCAATATTTCTCTTTTGCATGAAATATGTGATTTTATTTTTCTGTTTTTGGGCGGTATCTTTTTCATCTATACAAGGTTTGAGGGCACTCACGAAGCGATTATCGACAAGGAGACATGGGAGATTGTGCGGAAAAGCCGGGAACACCGCCGCCGCCCCACCAAGATGGGAGAAATGGGGCTGTTCTCTGGGCTGGCCTATTGTGCCGACTGCGGCGCGAAGCTGTACCACCACCGCAGTATCACATTGACGAAAGAGCAGGAGAGTTACATCTGCTCAAACTACCAGTCAAGAAAGAAATGTACTGCCCACTATATCCGGGCCGTGGTTTTAGAACAGCTTGTACTCCAAAATCTCCAACGTGTTGTTGCCTACGCCCAGGAGGACGAGAACGAGTTTGTGCGGCGCGTGATGGAGAACAAGACCGCCGTACAGAGGGCAGAGCAGGAGCAGGCCAAGCGCAAGCTGGAAAAGCAGGAGCGGCGAATCAGTGAGCTTGACCGTATCATTCAACAGCTCTATGAAGATCGTGTTTCGGGGGCGTTGAGCGCGGAGCGGTTTGCAAAGTTATCCGGGGGCTACGAGAAAGAGCAGGAGGAACTGAAGCAGTCCGCAAAGGAATTGCAGGCTATTGTAAACACGATTGAAACCCAGGCCGTCAATGTGCAGAGCTTTCTGAAGATTGTGCGGAAGTACACCGCGCCGACGGAGCTGACCCCGGCCCTGTTACGCGAGTTTGTGGAAAAGATCGTTGTCCACGCCCCGGACAAGTCCAGCGGCCATCGCACCCAGCGGATTGACGTGCATTACAATTTCATTGGCGAAATTGATTTTTCCCCGGAATACAGCCAAGTTAGCAGACAGACAACCGCATAACGCCACAGCATCATGCGGTTGCCTATTCTATTCATAAAATGTTCTTTATGCGTACTGTCCATTCGGACGGCAATTTTTTGTTTTCCGCAAAATAATGCTTACACCTTTACCCAGTTGGCGATTTGTGGTATACTAGCCCTGACTGAGCACGGAAACCGGGAGGAATGAACATGGATTTAATGGAAAAGATGGTAAGCAGCCAGACGATTTTCGAGGGCAGGATCATCAAAGTGACCCTGGACCAGGCCCGGCTGCCTGACGGCAAACTTGCGTCCCGGGAGGTGGTCTACCACCCCGGCGGAGTGGCGGTGCTGGCGCTGGACGAGGACAAGATGGTCTATCTGGTAAAGCAATACCGCTATCCCATCCAGCGGCTGCTGCTGGAGCTCCCGGCCGGCAAGCTGGACCACGGAGCGGAGGAGGACCGGCTGCTGGGGGCGAAGCGGGAGCTGAGCGAGGAGACCGGTCTGGAGGCGGCGGAGTGGACCTATCTGGGCAGCACCCTGGCCTCCCCCGGCTTCTGTGACGAGGAGCTGCACATGTACCTGGCCCGGGGCTTGACCAGACAGAGGCAGCATCTGGACGAGGACGAGTTTCTGGATGTGGTTACCATGCCCTTCGACCGGCTGGTGGAGCAGGTGATGGACGGCACGATCACCGACGGAAAGACGGTGTCCGCCACCCTGAAGGCAAAGGTTTTATTGGGACTGTAAAAAGGAGGACACGGCATGGGAAAGACGGTTTTGATTGTAGAGGACGAGCAGAGCATAGTGGACATTCTGTCCTTCAACCTGACAAAGGAGGGCTACGACACCCTGGAGGCCCTGGACGGCCCCACGGGCCTGCAGCTGGCCCTGGAGCAGAACCCGGACCTGGTGCTGCTGGACCTGATGCTGCCCGGCATGAGCGGCTTTGAGGTGTGCCAAAAGATCCGTCAGGCGGGCTCGCTGGTGCCCATCGTCATGCTCACCGCCCGGGAGGAGGAGGACGACAAGGTGCGCGGCCTGGAGCTGGGCGCCGACGACTACATCACCAAGCCCTTTAAAAACCGGGAGCTGATGGCCCGGGTGAAGGCGAACATCCGCCGGGTGGCCATGGCGGCCCCCGCCTCCGAGACAGAGGAGGAGTCCCCCCTGGGGGAGCGGGTCTGTGTGGACGAGGAGCGGGCCACCATCTTTAAGGACGGGGTGCCCCTGGAGCTGACCCAGCGGGAGTATGATCTGATCCGCTTCCTGGCCGCCCGGCCGGGGAAAATCTTTTCCCGGGAGGCGCTGATGGAGCACGTGTGGAACTATGAGGGCTATGTGGGCGATGTCCGGGCGGTGGATGTGGCCATCCGCCGCCTGCGGGAGAAGCTGGAGGACGACCCCGCCGCCCCCATGTTCATCAAGACCAAGCGGGGGATGGGCTACTACTTCGGGGAGTGAAGCCCCAGCTCCCGGGCCAGCGCGCCCCGCAGCCCCAGGCCCAGGGCGTAATAGGCCTGGACCTCATAGCCGGTGTAGCACATAAAGCAGTTGTAAAATTGGTCGTACAGGTCAGGACCGGCAATGGAGCGAATTTGCTCCGTCAGGTCCTCATAGGCCTGTTGTGCCTCCGGAAATCCGGGCAGCGTCTTGCGCAGACGGTCCGCCGCCTTGTCAACCTCAAAATTCCGCCACAGCAGTTCGGCAAGAAGCTCTTGCATTTTGATCACTCCCAAGTTAAAATTATATACGCTTTGTGCGTATGCTCATATTATATATGCGCTCAAAGCGAATGTCAAGAGGGGACACAAAAAAAGTGAAGTTTTGTGAACGGATTCGAGAATTACGAAATGAACGGGATATGACACAAAAAGAGGTTGCCGCCGGATTGGAGATTGGATACCGGGCATATCAGTGCTATGAACTGGAGCAGCGCTATCCTGATTTTCACGGTCTGATCAATATCGCTAACTTCTTCGACGTCAGCCTGGACTACCTGGTGGGCCGCTCCGACGTGCGGGAACGGCGGTAATTTCCCCCGTCTCGCCCGCAGGCGAAAAAGCCTCCTTTTGAAAGGAGGTGGCATCCGCGAAGCGGATGACGGAGGATTGCATTTTGGCAAAGCCAAAATGTGTGAAGCAATCAAGGTCTGTGCAGATTTAGATTACTTTGTATGTTCGCTTTGCGAACGCAATCCTCAGTCGGCCTTCGGCTGACAGCCCCTTTCAAAAGGGGCCTTTTCACCGCAGCGGGACGGGAGCTTTAATCGCGTTAATGAAAGAGAAAGGAGGTCCCTGATATGCTCCGCAGTCTGCACATGAAGCTGGTTATGATTATGGTGCTGCTCATCATGTCGCTGATGATGGTGGTGGGGGCCTTTTTGATTAACTCGGTAACCGCCTTTTACCTGGAGGACTTTTACAGCCAGATGTCCACCGTATTTGGGGACCCCCTGCTGCTCCACGACCTGACCACCCCCTCCGACGGGGAGGAGGACGGGGCGGAGCAGCTGTCCCGGGTGCTGGACGCCTACGCCGGCGAGCTGGGGGTGGACAACCGCAACCGCAAGCTGTATATCCTGGACAGCAGCGGGGTGCCCCTGGTCTCCCCCGACGGGGAGTCCCCCCGGCTGGAGTATACAGAGAATCTGGTCTTTGCCCTGGGCACCGGCCTGGAGACCAACGAGACCGGGGACGAGAGCAATGTAGCCCTGGACTATATGGACGTGGCCATCCCCATCCACCGGGGGGATACGGGCTATGTGATCTATATTCTGGACAACAAGGCCACCTCCAACGACCTGACCAACCAGATGCTCATCCTCATCATCGAGGCCCTGGCCTTTGGCCTGGTCATCTCCATTCTGCTGTCCTTCCTCCTGTCCAAAACCATGGTCACCCCCATTCAGAAGCTCACCGAGGGGGCCATGCGGGTGGCCGAGCGGGACTTCTCCCACGAGATTGAGGTGCTCTCCCAGGACGAGATCGGCGTGCTGACCGACACCTTTAACGACATGGCCGGCCAGCTCCGTGACACCCTGCGCCAGGTGGAGAACGAGCGCAACAAGCTGGACACCCTCTTTCTCCACATGACCGACGGCGTGGTGGCCTTCTCACGGGAGGGGGAGGTGATCCACTCCAACCCGGCCGCTGCCCGGATGCTGCGCCGTCCCCTGGGGCCGGAGGCCTCCTACGAGGCCCTCTTCGGCGGCGTGGCCGCCCTGGAGCAGGTGCTGGAGGTGCCGGACCATCTGGAGGGGGACCTGCAGGTGCGGGACAGCTATCTCCAGCTGCTGATGGCCCCTTTCGACCGGGGCCGGAAGGGGGGCGGCGTCCTGGTGGTCCTTCACGACGTCACCGAACAGCGGAAAAACGAGGAGATGCGCCGGGAATTTGTGGCCAATGTCTCCCACGAGCTGCGCACCCCCCTGACCAATATCCGCTCCTACGCCGAGACCCTCACCGAGAGCACCGGGGAGATACCGCCAGACATGGAAAAGAAGTTCTTGGGGGTCATCCTCAACGAGAGCGACCGCATGACCCATATCGTCCAGGACCTGCTCACCCTGTCCCGCTTCGACTCGGAGCGGGATGAGCTGAAGCTGGCCCGCTTCCCCTTCGGAGAGGCGGTGAAGGACATCTACAACGCCGTCTATATGGACGCCCAGAAACACAGCCACACCCTCACCCTGGACGTGGAGCCCGACCTGCCCGAGATCTTGGCCGACCGGGAGCGGGTGCTCCAGGTGATGATGAACATTGTGTCCAACTCCATCAAGTACACCCCCGACGGGGGGCATATCGACATCTACGCCGGCAGGCGGCGGGATCGGGTGTGGATGATTGTGGACGACGACGGCATCGGAATCCCCGAGGAGGACCGCCCCCGCATCTTCGAGCGGTTCTACCGGGTGGACAAGGCCCGCTCCCGCCAGTCGGGGGGCACCGGCCTGGGCCTGTCCATCGCCAAGGAGATTGTGGAGCGCCACCGGGGGCGGCTCACCCTGCTGAACAAGGAGGGGCCCGGCCTGGCCATCCGGCTGGAGCTGAACATTGAGGGACCTGGCGATGGAAAATAAGAGAAAAATCCGGGCGGTTGAGGTGATGAAGGACATACTGATTGTCCTGCTTACCGCCTCCGCCCTGTATCTGGCGGCCCAGACGCCTCTGGTGGCCCCGCTGCGGGAGGAGGGCCGCCAGACAGCCCCCGGCCACAGCCAGGGGGTAAACCGGATGGAGGGCGCGCTGCCCATGGCCATGGTGGTCAACCTGCCCGGCCAGCCCGGAATACCGGCCGGAGCCGGGCTGCCAGAGGGGGCCGAGGGGGTGCGCTGCGGCATCCTCTACAATCAGGAGGGTTGCCAGGAGCTGTTTCAGCGGGTGGCCGGCCCCCTGGTGGAGGCCCTGTCCAGCGCCGGCACCCCGGAGCCGGTGAACCGCCGCCAGTGGGAGCGGGCGCTCACCGATACGCTGGGGGTGTATATGGATTTTCAGGGGGAGGTCCCCCTGTCCGTGCTGGTGGGCTGGCTGTCCGGGGGCGAGACCGGGCTGACGGCCACCGTCCGCCGCCTGGTCCTCACGGTGGGAGAGGACGGGGTGGAGCTGTACTACCGGGACGAGGGGGACGGAGCATACTACCGCTGCCAGGACCAGGTGGCCGACCCCTTCTCCCTGGCGGAGGCCCTGTCCGGCCTGACGGACAATGGGGCCTTTTACGCCTTTGAGTCGGAGCTGTACAGGGACCTGGACCCGGACACCTTGCTTCTGCCCGGCGCGCCGTCCCCCCAGGTGTACGCCGCCGCCAACCCGGCCAGCGGAGGACAGCCGGCCCTGGAGGCGCTGGTCCGGGACCTGGGCTTCTCCCTCAACTCCACCAGCTTTTACTCCACCGACGAGCAGGTGGCCCGCAGCGGGGACGACAGCGTGCGCCTGTCCGCCCGGGGCACAGCCCAGTATGAGGGAGGGGAGGGCAGCGGTCTGTTCCCGATCCTGCGCCAGGGCAGCGCGGGGCCCCTGTTTGACAGCGTGGAGACCTGCCGCCAGACGGCGCTGTCCGTGCTGGCCTCCCGCTGCGGAGAGGCCCGGCTCTATCTGATTTCTGTGGAGGAGAGGCCGGAGGGCTGGGAGATCGACTTTGGCTACAGCCTTAACGGGGTCCCCGTTCTGCTGGAGCGGGGCTCCGCCGCCCGCTTTCTGGTGCGGGGGGGACAGATTGTGCAGTTCTCCCTGAATCTGCGCAGCTACACCTCCGCCGGCTCCGCCTCGCTGGTGCTGCCGCCACGCCAGGGGGCGGCGGCTCTGGGGGCCCGGGGGCTGAAGGGGTCAGAGCTGCTCCTTACCTACACCGACAGCGGCGGGGACACGGTGTCCGCCGGCTGGTCGGCCAGAGACAACGCCGCCGGGGAGGGATGAGGCAGTGCCTTGGTCAAAGCTGAAAAATATTATTCTGCTCATCCTGGCGGTTACCAACCTGTGCCTGCTGCTTCTGGTAGGCGGACAGGCCCTCCAGGGCAGCCGCCTGCGCAGCCGGGCCAGGGAGGATGCCATCCAGCTCCTGCGGGACCGGGGGGTGCAGGTGGAGGAGGGGATCATCCCCCAGTCCATGGGCCTGAGGCCCCAGATCGCTGAGCGGGACCTGGAGAGTGAGGAGCGGGCCGCCGCCGCCCTGCTGAGCGGTCCGGTGACCGCCGAGTCCCGGGGCGGTGAGGTATACCGCTATTACAACGAGAAGGGCTCCATCCAGTTTCACAGCGACGGCGCCTTCTCCGCCCAGCTGAGGGCGGAGGCCTTCCCCCTGGGGACGGAACGGAGGGAGAGCTGTCTGGAGCTGATGAAGAAGATGGGACTGGTGGGCGCCATTCTGGAGGAGGAGGGGGACGAGCTGGTGTTCCGCCAGACCTGGGAGGGGACCCCTCTCTTCACCCAGCAGGTGACCATGGTAAGCAGCGAGGGCGGTCTGGCGGCGGTATCCGCCGGCCGGCTGCTGGTGGGCCGCCCCCAGGAGGACCCCACCCGGGATACCATCTCGGTGGCCACCGCCCTGATTGAGCTTGTCAATGGGGTGAGCGCCCTGGGCGACGTGTGCAACCGGATCGACGCCATTGAGGAGGGCTATGTCACCGCCTCATCCCTGGCCGGCCCCACCGTCCTCACCCCGGTTTGGCGGGTGACCACCGATACCGGCGCCTACCAGCTGGACGCCGTTACCGGCGGGGTGACGCGGGTGTCCTAAAGGGGGTCCGAAGGGCATAAATTGTGTGAGGCGGGGCTCTGTCCTTGCCCCGCCTCACGATTCGATTATATTTTATCCCCAAGGAGGAGCCCATGTCCAATCAACACAGCCCCGTCGGCATCCTGGATTCCGGCATTGGGGGCTTCAGTGTAGTCAAACAGGTGCAGAGGCTGCTGCCCGAGGAGACCGTCCTCTATTTCGGCGACGGCGCCCACATCCCATACGGAAACCACCCCCAGGAGGCCATTGTGAATATGGCCCGGTACATGTTCCGGTTTATGGAGGAACGGGAAGTAAAGGCTCTGCTGGTGGCCTGCAATACCATTTCCTGCGTTTTGGACCGGTGCGCGGATGTCGTCTCCTGTCCCGTGTTCAGCGCGGTCCAGGCGGGGGCGGAGGCGGCGGCCCGGCTGGAGGCCGGCAAGGTGGGGGTGATCTCCACCGTCTTTACCCACAATTCCCGGATCTACCCCCAAAAAATTCAGGAGCGGAGCCCCCGGAAGGTGGTGGTGCTCAGCTGCGGCTGTCCCGACCTGGCCCGGCTGGTGGAGCACAGCCTGGGCGACCCCGCCGGCATGGCGGAGGTGGAGGAGAACCTTCGCCAGGAGCTGGACCACATGGTGCTGGAGGACCGGGTGGAGTGCTGCGTGCTGGGCTGTACCCACTACCCCCTGGTGGCGGACAGCATCCACAGGCTGTACCCCGGCCTGCCCCTGATTGATCCGGCCGAGGAGATGGCCCGGGCGCTGAAGGAATACTTGCGCCGGGAGGGGCTGGGCAATCCGAGAACGAAGCCCGGCGGGCTCACCGTCCACACCACCGGCAGCGTGGTTGAGTACGCCCTACGGGCCCGACAGGTGGGTCTGGAGCGGGTGACGGGGGTGGAGTACTACCCGCCAATGGACATTTTATAGGGCGGCCTCCCAAGAGAACATTTGTCAAGGGGGATTTCACCAAAAAGATGAAATCCCCCGATAAACCGGAATTCATGAATCCTTCTCTTCGTATGGCTTATTCCATGAGCCTATCTCAATCAAGTTACCTTCCGGATCAGCAATGTAGCAGGTTCGCTGTCCCCACGGCTCCGTTGTGGGCTCTAACACTGGTGTGGCACCATTTTCCACTGTGCGTCTAAATGAGGCATCAACCTCTTCAAAGGTATCAACATAAAGCGCAATTTCAAAATGGCCATTTAATCCTTTGATATAATCATACTGATGATTTGTCATTTTCTCAAAGTCTTTCCGCCCATATAGCAGAAACAAGGTTCCATCTTTTACGAGATATACATTTCCTGTATCTTCCGCTTCCTTAATCTCAAACCCGAGCACATCCCTGTAAAAGCGAATCATCCCTACCATATCATTGACCAATAACCCTAACCCGTCTAACTTCATATCATTACCTCCATAAACTCCGATCTGTCGAATTGACACAAGCAGAGTATAGCACCGATGTGGAAGATATTCAATCCTTGTTTTGGACGCTGATAGTAGTGGCAAGCAATGCACCGGTATATACCCGGTGCAGCTTGTTGGTGGCCGATGGCCCCCAAGCCCCCAGTGCATCGGTGAAGCTCCGCCCGATGCACAAGCCGCCGGTGGCGTCTGCTGGCCTGTGTCCATACTGGGCAGGGAAGGAGCGTCCAGCGGGAGCCGCCCCCGGAGGGCGCACGGCTGCCGTCAGGCAGTACCACCATCGCGCCCAAGCCGGTGATGGGTAAGTGCGCTCTTAGCAGAGGACCAACAAAGAGAACGGAGCGCCCAGGCCATCCCCGGACGCTCCTGCTTCGGTTCCCTCCTGCTGGTCGATCACCGCCCCTCAAGCCCGTGTCATTCTGCCACAAATGAACCGCAGTCAATGTAATGTAGTGGTCTGGTGAAACCACCCTTTATACAATACATCTCACAAAAGAGAAACGAGGAACTTCCATGTCAGAATATCAATTTACCATCCCCACCCTCTTCGGTCTGGAGGGGGTCTGTGCCGACGAGGCGCGCCGTCTGGGCCTGCCGGAGGTGAGGGCGGAGAATGGCCGGGTGCAGTGTACCGGGTCGGAGGCCGACCTGTCCCGGCTGAATCTGAACATCCGCACCGGGGAGCGGGTGCTGCTCACCCTGGGGACCTTCCCCGCCCGGGACTTCGATGCCCTCTTTGAGGGGACAAAGGCCCTGCCCTGGGAGGCGTTTATCCCCAGGGAGGGCCGGTTTCCGGTAAAGGGCCACTGCCTCAGCTCCGCCCTCCACTCGGTGCCTGCCTGCCAGTCCATTGTGAAGAAGGCGATTGCCGCCCGGCTGGGCGGCAGGTATGGCCTGAATACCCTCCCGGAGACGGGGGCGCTGTATCAGGTGCAGTTTGCCATCATGGGGGACGAGGCCGCCCTGTTTCTGGACACCTCCGGCCCCGGCCTCCACAAGCGGGGCTACCGGGCCCAGGGGGTGGCCGCCCCCCTGCGGGAGACCCTGGCAGCCGGACTGGTGATCCTGTCCCGGTACAAGGGCCGGGACCCCCTGTGCGACCCCTTCTGCGGGTCGGGCACCATCCCCATCGAGGCGGCGCTCATCGCCAAAAACCGGGCCCCCGGCCTGAACCGGTCCTTCTCCGCCCAGAAGTGGTCCTGGCTGGACAGAGAGCTGTGGCTGTCCGCCGCCGATGAGGCTATGGATCATGAGTTTGACGGCTCTTACGAAATCTGGGGCGGGGACGTCGACCCGGAGGCTGTGGCCCTGGCCCGGCACAACGCCCAGCTGGCCGAGGTGGAGGATATTGTCCGCTTTGACGTGGACGACGCCACCCGCTTCCACTGGGGCGGGCTGCACGGCCGGGTGGTGACCAACCCGCCCTACGGCGAGCGGGTGATGGAGCGCAGAGAGGCCGAGGAGCTGTACCGGGCCTTCGGCAAGGCCTGGGACAAGCTCCCCGAGGGCTGGAAGCTCTACCTGCTGTCCTCTCACACGGAATTTGAGCGCACCTTCGGCAAGCGGGCGGACAAGAAGCGCAAGCTGTACAACGGTATGCTGAAGTGTGATTTGTTCATGTATCTGTGAGGTGCCCGCTATGCGCCATCTGTTCATCATCAACCCCGCCGCGGGAAAGCGGGAGACCACCCCTCAGCTGGAGGCCCTGCTGGAGAAGCTGTCCTTTCCCCACGAGGTGGCGTACACCCGGGGGGAGGGGGATGCCAGAAGGCTGACCGAGGAGGCGGTGGAGCGGGGAGAACCTGTGCGCATCTACGCCTGCGGCGGCGACGGCACCCTGAACGAGGTGGTCAACGGCGCGGCGGGCTGCGGACACGCGGCGGTTACCAATGTCCCCAAGGGGACGGGGAACGACTTTTTGAAGATTTTCGGGCCCGACTGCCGCAGGCTGTTCTACGACCTGGAGGCCCTGGCCGTGGGCCCCCAGACCCCCTTTGATCTCATCGACTGCAACGGCCACCTGGGCATCGATGTGGTGTGCGCCGGGGTGGACGCCCGGATTGCCGCCGACGTCCACCGGTATAAGGACTGGTGGTTTGTCTCCGGGATCGGAGCCTACGTTCTGGCCCTGATTGAGAATATTTTTTTCAAGGGGATCGCCCGGCCCATCTCGGCGCGGATGGGGGAGCTGCGGTGGGAGGACAGGCCGGCCTCCCTGCTGTGCGTGTGCAATGGCCGGCACTACGGCGGGGGCTTTATGCCCGTGGGGGAGGCCATGCCGGACGACGGGGTGCTGGACATGCTTTTGGTGAAACAGGTGGGGCTGTTCACCTTTCTGCGGCTGGTGGGGCAGTACGCCAAGGGGCGGTATAAGCGATACCCGGAGCTGATTCTGGACTACCACGGCCAGAAGGCCGCCTTCTGGGCGGAGGAGCCCATCACCGTGGTGGTGGATGGGGAGGTCATGCGGGATACCGCCTTTACCGTCCGGCTGTCGGAGAAAAAGGTAAATTTCTTCTACCCCGCCGGGGCTAGCTGGTCAGTGCCGACAGGAGTTCTTGACTCGGATAATTTCTGAGACAATGGAGCGGGACAAAATCAAAACCGCCCTTTAATTTAGCACTCCGCCTGTCTGTTTGTGAACGAAATGTAAATCCTTTCAAATTGACCCCTGATTTTTTGAAATTGGGGGTTGATTTTTTTGCTGGAAGCGGTTATTATCTTAACTGTACTTAGCACTCGATAGATTTAAGTGCTAAATCACAACTTGTTGATCCTAAAAATTAAGTCATATAAGGAGGAAACCATTATGAAACTCAAACCCCTGGCTGACCGCGTCATCGTGAAACTGGTGGAGGCCGAGGAGACCACCAAGGGCGGCATCATCCTCACCGGCGCCGCCAAGGAGAAGCCCGAGGTGGCCGAAGTCATCGCCGTCGGCCCCGGCGGCACGGTGGACGGCAAGGAGGTCGTCATGACCGTGAAGGTGGGCGACAAGGTCATCACCAGCAAGTACTCCGGCACCCAGGTCAAGCTGGACGGCGAGGAGGTCACCATCGTCCGCCAGAACGATATCCTGGCCGTTGTGGAGTAAATCCGGCAGGGGCGGCCTGTGGCCGCCCGGCAATCCCCGGAGAATTGTGTAGGGCGCGACCACTGGGCGCGCCGGCAAATTGGCGGTTAACACACGGCGGGCCGAGGTCGTCCCGCCCTACGCCAAACTTGAAATGAAATTTTGGAGGTAATGCTTTATGGCTAAAATCATTTGCTACGGCGAGGAGGCCCGCAAGGCGCTGGAGAAGGGCGTCAACCAGCTGGCCGACACCGTGAAGATCACCCTGGGCCCCAAGGGCCGCAACGTGGTGCTGGACAAGAAGTTCGGCGCTCCCCTCATCACCAACGACGGCGTGACCATCGCCAAGGAGATCGAGCTGGAGGACCCCTTTGAGAACATGGGCGCCCAGCTGGTGAAGGAGGTCTCCACCAAGACCAACGACGTGGCCGGCGACGGCACCACCACCGCCACCCTGCTGGCCCAGGCCATCATCCGGGAGGGCCTGAAGAACCTGGCCGCCGGGGCCAACCCCATGGTCATGAAGAAGGGCATCGCCAAGGCCGCCGCCGCCGCCATTGACGCTATGAAGGCCAACAGCCAGAAGGTCAACGGCTCTGACGATATCGCCCGGGTAGGCACCGTCTCCTCCGGCGACGAGACCATCGGCAAGCTGATCGCCGAGGCCATGGAGAAGGTGGGACACGACGGAGTCATCACCATTGAGGAGTCCAAGACCGCCGAGACCTCCTCCGAGGTTGTGGAGGGTATGCAGTTCGACCGGGGCTATATCACCCCCTATATGGTCACCGACACCGAGAAGATGGTGGCCGAGATGGACGATGCCCTGATTCTGATTACCGACAAGAAGATCTCCAACATCCAGGAGCTGCTGCCCATTCTGGAGCAGGTGGTTCAGTCCGGCAAGAAGCTGCTGATTATTGCTGAGGACGTGGAGGGCGACGCCCTGTCCACCCTGATTGTCAACCGCCTGCGCGGCACTCTGAACGTGGTCTGTGTCAAGGCCCCCGGCTTCGGCGACCGCCGCAAGGAGATGCTCCAGGATATCGCCATCCTCACCGGCGGCCAGGTCATCTCCGCCGACGTGGGCCTGGAGCTGAAGGAGGCCCAGATGGATATGCTGGGTTCCGCCCGCCAGGTGAAGATCACCAAGGAGAACACCACCATCGTCAACGGTGCCGGCTCCTCCGAGGAGATCAAGGCCCGCATCGGCCAGATCAAGAGCCAGATCGAGGTCACCACCTCCGATTATGACAAGGAGAAGCTCCAGGAGCGGCTGGCCAAGCTGGCCGGCGGCGTGGCCGTCATCAAGGTGGGCGCCGCCACCGAGGTGGAGATGAAGGAGAAGAAGCTGCGCATCGAGGACGCCCTGAACGCCACCCGCGCCGCCGTGGAAGAGGGCATTGTGGCCGGCGGCGGCACCGCCTACCTCAACGCCATCCCCGCCGTGGAGAAGCTGCTGGCCGAGGCCGAGGGCGACGAGAAGACCGGCGTGCAGATTGTGGCCCGGGCCCTCACCGCTCCCGTGAAGCAGATTGCCGCCAACGCCGGTATTGACGGCGCTGTGGTGCTGGCCAAGATTCAGGAGTCCGGCAAGGTGGGCTACGGCTTCGATGCCTACAAGGAGACCTACTGCGACATGATCCCCGCCGGTATCGTGGACCCCACAAAGGTGACCCGTTCCGCCCTGGAGAACGCCGCCTCCATCGCCTCCGTCCTGCTGACCACCGAGTCCCTGGTGGCTGATAAGCCCCAGCCCCCCGCGCCTCCCGCCGCCCCCGCCCCCGATATGGGCATGTATTAAGACAGGACTGTTGAAAGCCCGGAGCGTAAGCTCCGGGCTTTTTATCTGTTGACTTTTATCGTTGCCTCTGGTATAATCGTCAAAAATTGAATTGTTACCGCCGGGTAACCTGGTTAACGTCTTTGCCGCTCCATAGGCCGTAGAAGGAGCGGCTGGGGGCGTTTTATTTTTTGCTTGGGGAGGTTTTTTCCATGTTCGAGGGAAAACCGAGAGAACTATTCGCCCGCTTTGCCATACCCCAGATGATAGGTCTGCTTTTCAACTCGGTGTATACCATAGTGGACGGGGTGTTCATCGGCAACCGGCTGGGCCGGGAGACCATGGCCGCCGCCGCCGTGGCGGTGCCGCTGATTGAGATCCTGATTTCGGTGGCGATTGCCGTGGCGGCCGGGGCGGGCGTACTCATCGCCGCCCGCCTGGGGAGCGGGAAGGGAGACGAGGCCCGGGGGCTGTTCAACACCGCCGCCTGGATGATGGGGGCGGCGGGGCTGGGGGTGGCCCTGCTGGGCAATTTGTGTCTGGAGCCGCTGGCTCTGCTGCTGGGCGCCGCCCCGGAGGTACTGCCCCAGGCTATGGCCTACCTTTGGTATATTGTCACCTTCGCCCCCTTCCAGCTGTTCAGCTTTCTCCTGGGAGGGATGGCCCGCAACGACGGGCGGCCCAAGCTGGCCATGACCGCCATGATTGCGGGGGCGGCGTCCAACATTGTGCTGGACTACGTGTTTATGTACCCCCTAAACCTGGGCATCCGGGGGGCGGCGCTGGCCACCGCCCTGGGGCCCATCTTCAGCGTGCTGATTCTCCTGCCCCACTTCCTGCTCCGTCGGGGGACGCTGTATTTCCAGGCCGTCCGGCCCCGGCTGGCGGAGGGGAGGAGCATTTTGGTGTGCGGAGCGCCCTCCTTTCTGATGGAGTTCTCCATCGGCATTGTGACCTTTCTCTATAACGTCGCCGTCAGCCGCCACGGCTACGGGGAGCTGGGCCTGGCGGCCTACCTGATAATCGGCTATCTGATGCTCATTCTGCTCACCCTGTTTCTGGGCATGGCGGAGGGGCTCCAGCCGGTATTCAGCCGCTTTATGGCCACGGGGGAGGAGAAGCGGAACCTGGCCATGCGCCGCTTTTCGACCAAGGTGTTTTTGGGGGTGGGAGTGATTAGCTGTCTTCTGATTTTCCTGGGCTCCCGGTGGTTTTTCCTCCTCTTCGCGCCGGAGGACCAGGAGCTGACCGCCTTTGCCGCGAGCCGATCCATCCCCTATTTCTGCGGCTTTTTTCTCACCGGCTTCAATATTTTGATGATTTCCTTCCTTCAGGCCACCCGGCAGACGGGCAGAGCGATGGTCCTCTCCCTGCTGCGCAGCGTGATATTGCCCCCGGCGCTGCTCCTGCTGCTGCCCGCCCTCCTGGGCCGGGAGGGGGTGTGGGTGTGTCAGTCCGCCGCCGATGCCCTTACCGCCCTCTTTGCCATTTGTTTCCTTGCATTTCCCGCCCGGTCATGCTATAGTAAGCTCGGATGAAAGGTGCAAAATACACTTCCCCCCGGAACATCAGGGGGGAGAAATGAGGAATTATATGCGCATCAGAATTATCACCGATTCCGCTTCCGACCTGCGGCCGCCCCACCGGCCGGAGGTGACCGTCCTGCCCATGACCATCACCTTTGGCTCGGAGCAGTTTTTGGACGGGGTTGAGCTGAGCCAACGGCAATTTTACGAGAAGCTCATCGAGGGGGAGGACCTGCCCACCACCAGCCAGATCGCCCCCGCCCAGTTTGAGGAGGCTTTCCGGGCCGCGGTGGAGGCGGGTGAGGCCGTGGTGGCCGTGGTGCTCTCGGCCAAGCTGTCGGGCACCTACCAGAGCGCCTGCATCGCCGCGGAGGACTTCCCGGGCAGGGTTTTTGTGGTGGACAGCGCCAACGCCACCATCGGGGAGCAGATCCTGGTGGAGCGGGCGGTGGAGCTGATGGACGCCGGCCTGGATGTCGCCGCCATCGCCGCACGGCTGGAGGAGGAGAAGGGGGACATCCGCCTTGTGGCCCTGCTGGACACCCTGGAGTACCTGAAGCGCGGGGGCCGCGTGTCCGCCTCGGTGGCCCTGGTGGGGGGCCTGCTGGCCATCAAGCCGGTGGTAGCCGTCCAGGACGGGGAGGTCGTCATGCTGGGCAAGGCCCGGGGCTCCAAAAACGGGAACAACCTGCTGGTGCAGGAGATTGAAAAGACCGGCGGCGTGGACTTTGGCCGGCCCTATCTGCTGGGCTGGGCCGGTTTGGACGACAGCCTTCTGCAAAAGTACATCGCCGACAGCGCCGCCCTGTGGACCGGGCACGTGGACGAGCTGCCCCTGGGCCCTGTGGGGGGCACCATCGGCACCCACGTGGGCCCCGGCGCCATCGCCGTGGCCTTCTTCCAGAAGCGCTGACAAAAAGGGACGGCCTCCGGGCCGTCCCTTCGCTTATACCTTTTCCACCGGGAAGAGCACCCCGGTTTCCAGCTGGTCAACCGGAGTGTTGTCAGGGTCGCCAAAGTAGCGGTCCATGGCGGGGCCGCACATCCGGTACTCGGTGTGCTCCCCCAGCCAGGCGCACAGGGCGTCATAGGCCTGATGCAGGTTTTCGTAGGCTCCCCTGTGCTGTACCGCCGCGCAGGTACAGGCGGGCTTGATTTTGACATCGGGACCGTCCTGGGCCACCACCATCTGGGCCTCCACATCGGAGCGTTTGGGGTTGAACTCCTCGTCGTGGTAGAGCATCTGGATCGGTCCTGCCTGGGTCAGCCCCCGGGCCCCGGCCTCCTGGTACAGCCGCTCAAAAAAGTCGTGGAACTGGTCCACGCCGATGGTCTCCCGGATGGAGAATACCTTCTGCTCCGGGTCCTCGATCAGGACAACGTGATAAGGTGTTTCAATCATGCTTGTTCCCTCCATACGGAGTATGTCCGCCTCGATCTGGTGAATCAGCCCCTGCTGCCGGTTCAGCTCCTGATAGAGTGCCAGCCGCCGCTGCCGCAGACGGAGAAGCAGCTGGGCGTCGTCCAGGGCCAGCAGTGCCCCGATCTCTCCCAGGGAAAAGCCGTAGCCCTTGAGCCACTGAATGCGCATCAGGTCGGACAGCTGCTCCTGCCGGTAGTAGCGGTAGCCGTTGTCCCCCACCTCCTCGGGGCGCAGCAATCCCAGCGCGTCGTAGTGGCGCAGCATCCGGGGTGTGATCCGGCTCAGCCGGGAAAAATCACCGATGGTCAGCATGACATTCCTCCTGAATTTATTGTGGGAACCGGTTCCTGAACACAGGATAAACCCTCACACAGTGGGAATGTCAAGGGATTTTTTAAAGATTTTTTCCGGCGGCTCTGAATGTCCGCACACCGCCGCCGCCCAGCCCCGGCCCGTCCAGGTTCCAAACCACAGCCCGTCCAGCTGTACGGGCCCCTCTGCCGGGAGGGGGACCCGGATATCCCGGATGGAGGAGGTCAGCCCCTGGCCGCTCTCCTTGACCCTGGCCTCCTTCAGGGCCCACAGCAGGGCAAAGGCGGACCAGAGGTTGCTCCGCTCCTCCAGCCAGGCCAGCTCATCCGGGGAGCATACCCGCCGGGGCAGGGAGGGCCGCCACTCCTTCACAAGCTGGATGTCCACCCCCACGGGCGCGCCGTCCAGGGCGCACAGGGCCCGGTCCCCGCTGTGGGACAGGTTGAAGTGCCGCCCCTCATGTTTGGGAAAATAGGGCTTGCCGCCCTCACGACGGGCGATTTGGGGCAGGGGAGACAGCCCCCAGTGCTCCGCCGCCGCCAGCGCCAGCAGGTCCCGGGCCTGACTGCGGGCGGTGAGCCCCTTTGCGTGGTAGATGACCATAAGAAATCCCCTCCTGTTACTTCAGTATACCAGAAGGAGCGGGAGGGGACAACCATTTCAGCAGGGCAGGGGCAGCCAGGAGCCCACGGCGGCCAGGTCCCGGAAGAGCAGTCCCTCCGGGGGATAGAGGGTGAACCAGCCGATCAGCAGGGCCAGGGCGACGGCGGCGATGATGGGCAGAATCCAAGGAAACCCCTTAAAGGGGCCGGAGAACCGGGTGGACAGCCAAAAGCCCAGAACGATCACCAAAACATAGATGGCGATGTCCACCCACATGGTCTCGCCTCCCAGGGTCACGTGGTACACCCAGCCCAGAATCAGCATGAGGGCGCACAGCCCGGGCAGCACCAGCAGCCAGGGACGCATCCCCCCCGGCCGGTCCCGGTTGAGGATCAGGGCCGCCCCCAGAAAAGGCCAGAAGACCAGCTTTACATGCTCCCACAGGCTCTCATTCACCGGGGAAAACAGGGCGGTGACGGCATTGGGCAGCCACTGATACAGAAAATGGAGGACGCAGCCGGCCAAAATGGCGGCGATGCAGGTCAGGATAAGCTGACGTTTTGGATAAATCAACGCTCTCACTCCTTCCGGTACAACCTATGCGGAACCCGGCTGTTTCATTCAAAAACCGAATAATTTTTCCCGGAGAGGAAAAGCTAGAGGAAATTTCCGCTGTAAAAGGAGAGAACAGTATGACAAATCAGGACTACGGCAAGCTGGTCAACGAGAGGTCGCAGCCCTCTCCCATCGGGAAAAATATCGTCTGCGCCTTTCTGGTGGGGGGCGCCATCTGCGCCATTGGCCAGGGGCTGACCGGCCTGTATCAGAGTTATGGACTGGACAAGGAGCAGGCCGGAACGGCCACCTCGGTGACTCTGATCCTGGCCGCCGCCCTTCTCACCGGCCTGGGGCTGTTTGACAAACTGGCCAAGCGGGCGGGGGCGGGCACCCTGGTGCCCATCACCGGCTTCGCCAACGCCATGGTGTCCCCCGCCCTGGAGTTCAAAAGCGAGGGCCTGATTACCGGCACGGCGGCCAAGCTGTTCACCGTGGCCGGCCCGGTGCTGGTCTTCGGCATCAGCGCCAGCGTGATCTACGGACTGATTTTGTGCCTGTTACAGGCGGTCTGATAGGGCTGGCAGATATATGACGAAGGAGCCCGCAGCGTTTAGACTGCGGGCTCTTTTGCGGTCAGTTGAAGGACCCGTCCCACTGCCAGCCGGGCTTCAGGTACTGGTGCTGTACCGCCGGGACATAGTACGCGCCGAAATTTTTCAGACCGCTGTCCTCCCAGTTGGGAAACTCCCGGGATACGTCGGCGTAGAAACGGTAGTAGGGGATAAACACCTGTTCCGTCCGGCTCCCCCGGTAGACCAGCTCCCCGCCGTATACGTGTTCCTCTCCGGGGAAGTCGTAGGGCACGGTGGTGAGATACTGCCCCTCCAGCAGGGCCTGGCGGGCCTCCTCCAGGGAGATGAGGGGGTAGTCCCCCAGCTTCTCGGTGCAGGCCAGCGCGTCATAGAGGCGGATGAGCATCAGATTTCCCTCATCGTCGGGGGCAAAATCCGCCTTGCGGAAGGCGTAGTTGAGCAAATCCTCCACGTCGTCCCCCCCGGCGTCAAACACATGGTAGTCCACCCCCAGCTCCCCGTAGATGTTCCGGTCCCGGAACAGGGCCTTCTGAGGCTGCCGGAAGTTCAGCAGGGCAGAATATTGGTCAATGAGGTAGTCCAGCACCGCCTCCGCCTCCTGGTCCGTGATGTCAGAGTACACAAATCGGTACTCCTCCGGCAGGGGGAGGCTGTCATGGGCCTTTGTGTCAAAGTCGACGGTGACGGTGCCGTTGGCCTCCGCCTCGATCTCCACCCCGCCGGCGTAACCGGTGATCCGGGTGATGGTGCCCGGGGGGACGTCGCCGCCTCCCTCCTTGTCCTCCTTCAGACCGGTGACCTCCAGCCCCAGGACCTGGGCGGCGGCCTGAATCCGGACCTCCATCTCCTCCTGGGTCAGGCCGTGGGGGATGCCGGCGGTGCTGTAGGAGTTGTTGCGGAAGACGGGCAGGGTGGACAGCTCCATCCCCTCGTGCCAGGGGTTGCCGTTCTCCATCTCGGAGAAATCGTAGTAGAGCAGGCCCTCAAAGCCCATGCCGCCGCTCTCCATGCTGATCTCCAACAGGGGCAGGCCGTCGGGGGCCTCCTGCTGGCCCAGCCGGGGGAGGAGGGCTGCTCCAACGGCGGCGAGGCACAGGCAGGCCGCCGCGGCCCATACCCTCCATGCTCCCCGGGACGCGGCCGCCCGGTTCCGGACCTGGTCCGTCTCCTCAATGGTCTCGTCGCTGAGATAGTTCAGCGCGTCGCTGATGTGCTCCGGTTTCATAAAAATCCCTCCTGTTCCAGGTGGCGTCTCAGCCCCAGCCGGGTGCGGTGGAGCATACTCTTGGCCTTGGACTCGCTCATGCCGAAATAGCGGGCAATCTCCCGGACCGGGTCCATGTAGTAATAGCGGCCCACAAAGGTGCCCCGGGCCTCCGGGGAGAGGGTGAGCAGGTAGGCGTTAATGGCCTCCGCCAGCAGATGGAAATCCACCGTCTCCCGGGTGAGGTCTCCCCCGGAGACGCACTCCTCCAGCTCTGACAGAGACAGGGCGTACTCCGATGGCCGCCGTTTCTCCCGGTTCCGGGCGCGGCGTCGGTCGATGGACAGCTGTCTGGTGAGCCTGCCCAGAAAGGTGGACAGCACCCCGGGCCGGTGGGGCGGCATGGCGCTCCAGGCCTTGAGATAGGTGTCGTTGACGCTCTCCTCGCTGTCCTCCGGGTCGGCGAGCACCTGATAGGCGATCTTGAACAGGTAGCGGCCGTACCGCTGCTCTGTCTCCCGGATGGCGTCCTCGTTCCGCTGCCAGTACAGGGCAACGATCTCCTCGTCCCTCACAGCAAACCCTCCTCTCCTCTGGCGCCTTCACCCTGCATCCCGACAAAAAACGCCGTTGGTTGCGCCCGACGCAGAAAAATTTTTCAGCAGGAATAAAATATACCCACCCAGGGAGGGGTGGGTACATTCCTTAAAACTGGAAGACAGCGCCGATAACGGCGGCGGCGGCGATAAAGGCCACCGGGTGCAGCTTTTTCAGGGGTGTATAGCGCATACAGACAAACACGGCCACGGTCAAAATCAGGGCGGGCCAGTTAAGGCCAAAGGTGTGCTCCGCCGTTCCGCCCACCACAGTCAGCACCGACAGGGCCACGCTCAGCCCGGCGGAGGCGATCAAGGCGGTGGAGGCGGGGCGCAGGCCGGAGAAGACGGCGTCCACCGTCTTGGACTGGCGGAATTTCTGCAAAAACCCGGCGATTGCGATAATAATGATGATGGAGGGGGTAATGAGGCCCAGGGTGGCCAGCACCGCGCCCGCCGCGCCGCCCAGGGGGCCGCCCGCCAGGCTGCCCGTCTGGAAGCCCACATAGGTGGCCATGTTCACCCCCATGGGGCCGGGGGTGGACTCGGA
>CAJUSG010000046.1 GCA_910589085.1 uncultured Oscillospiraceae bacterium
GTCTTGAAATCTCTCAGTTTTTTCACCAAAAATCTTTTTTGACCTCTTTTTCTGGCGCAGCGGGAGGGATTCGAACCCTCGTGGGATTGCTCCCAAACTGATTTCGAGTCAGCCCCGTTATGACCACTTCGATACCGCTGCATACTATATTTCCAATGCCTTGCCCACTCACGAAAAGAGAGGACACCACATAGAAAATCGCAGATCATTCTAAATTCCAGTATTTGCAAGGCTTTTCACCAAGCTAAGTCCGACTGCCTCATACGATTTCAAGTCAGCACTAGTACAACCTCTTCGCTGTTGCTACCTACATTTTTCACCTTTTAGAAACCGAAGATATTATACCACACCTTTTTTATTTTCGCAAGTTGATAAGCGAGATTTTTCATCTTTCTTGTTTGCAGATCGCATTTATAAAAGAAAGACAATTCGAGCTTACAGCTCAGACCAGAGAGCCAGCTAGTCTAGTGACCCCGCCGCGGTAAATTGGCAACTGTATACCCCCTTTGAGCGGAGGCTTTCTTCTTTCTTAATACTCTCTCCCCCCACATATTCTCTCTGACACACAGCTACACCCAGCTCTGGATCAACTCCGCCGTCTCCTCCAAACTCTTGCCCCGGCAAAGTAGGCATCTGCCTGTCCCCGGATTATATCCAAAAGTGCCTGCCCAGCGCATATTCAACCCGTTCCCCGTTCCCCGTTCCCCGTTCCCGTCTGGAGCCTGTTCACATAAGAAAATTTGTGGTAACATAAAAGAATGAAAATAGAAGAAAACCATACTAACAGATCGAGGACTGCTTCCCAAGACAGCGGAAACCAGCAAAGATCAACAACCTAGTTGTGTTGAACGCAGTGCTTTACGTCGTAGAAAACGGGTGCAAATGGAGGAGCCTGCCCAAAGAATGCGGAGATTGGCACATGATTTGTGTCCGGGTGAACCGCGGGGCGAAAAAGGACGTGCAGCAAGCAGCCTTCCTTCTGTAGATAAAAAAGATGCGCCGAACGAAAAGTCCATACAATAGGGCAGTCGGAAAATTTTGACGAGAGCCCCGAAAAATTTGTGTAAAAGAGAATAAAAGACATCCTTTCAGTCAAGAATCGGAGCAGGAAAGAACTTGATTGAAAGGATGTATTTTTATGGAGAAGACCCCGAAGGAAGTGCTGAAGGCCTACGTGGACAGCCAAAAATTCAGCAGCACCACACAAATTATGGACGCAATGAAAGATATGTGCATCACATGGGAGAAGCGGAGGACGGACAGGTAGTTTTCTACTTCCACCGTGCCGAATTTGCTGATCTTCCCCAGGTCGTTCCGGCCCAGGTCCACCAGCATGTTGTGCTCGGCCAGCTCCTTCTCGTCGCTAAGCAGTTCACTCTATATCCTGGAACCGCTCCCGGTCCTGGGCCTTCAGCTTCAGGGAAGGCTCGGCGTATTTGAGGTAGTCGTAGGCGAAGTACCCCACCAGTCCGCCGGTGAAGGGCGGCAGTCCCGGCACGCGGGGGCTCTTGTGCTCCGCCAGGAGTTTGCGGAGGATGGGGGCCGGGTGCTGGAGCTCTGTGCGCACGGTGTCCCGGTCCCGGAGCTGGAGGATGCCGTCCTTGCAGGTGACCTCCAGTGTTGGGTCGAAGCCCAGGAAGGTATAGCGGCCCCAGCCGGCGCTGTCTGCGGCGGACTCCAGCAGGAAGCAGTGTCCGCTTTTGGCCCGGAGAATCCGCAGGGCCTGGATTGGAGTGATGAAGTCGGAGAAGAGCTCCCGGCTGACGGGGACATAGCGGCAGCCGCCGGATGCCGCCAGCTCACGGGCTTCCTTCAGGGATGGATAGTACATAGACGTTCCTCCTTCCGGGGACGGGCAAAACAAAAACACCCGCCCTCGACTACAATGAGTCAAGGACGGGCGAAAATATCGCTCGCGGTGCCACCTTGCTTCACGGCCTGAAAAGGCCATGCCCTTAACGGAGTACCAACATACCCCCGGCAACTGACGTATGCCCACACGTCGCGGGGTACTCGGCGGTAAACGCCTTTGCCCGCGCCCTCGGCGGTCCATTTGCCGACCTGTTTCCCGCCCGATTCCCAGCGCCACGGGCTCTCTGTGGAGGCATAACCGGTTTGATCTCCGCTTCAACGGTTTGATGGGTGAAAGTATAGCGCGGGACAGGCCCGCTGTCAAGGGGCAATTTGCACAAAATCGTCAGCGCGTAACAGCGCTTTCTGGCCTCTCCCCGCACAGATCCGCCAGGGTAAACTCCGCCAGATAGTCGGAGATCACTCTGTCCAACCCCTGCCAAAGGGTCAGCGTCCGGCAGTCCGCCTGCCGGGGACAGGGCTTCTGCCCCGGCCCCAGGCAGGCCACCGGGGCCAGCGGCCCTTCCATTCGCTCCAGGACGGAGCGCACACTGTATTCCTCTGGAGGCCGGTTCAGCCGGTAGCCGCCGCCCTTTCCCCGCATGGCCTCCAGCTCCCCACCCTTCACCAGCTCCTTCACGATGATCTCCAGATATTTTTCCGAGATCCCCTGCCGTTCGGCTACATCCCGCAGTGGCACGAAGCTCTCGGCCTGATGCTCGGCAACATCCACTAAAAACCGAAGCGCATACCTTCCCTTTGTGGAAATCATCATAAAATCCCCTCCTGTTTTTACCTATCATACCACAGGGTTAATAGGATTTCAAGAATCATATTATTCCTATTGACAAAGTAGGTTTATAGGAATATAATTCCCACATCCAAACAGAAAGGGGAACTTTCCCATGAGCTACAGATTTGAGACCTTACAGCTCCACGTGGGCCAAGAGCGGCCGGACCCCGCTACCGATGCCCGGGCTGTGCCTATTTATCAGACAACCTCCTATGTGTTCCGCAATTCCGCCCACGCCGCCGCCCGGTTCGGGCTGGCGGACGCCGGGAACATTTACGGGCGGCTCACCAACTCCACCCAGGATGTGCTGGAGAAGCGGCTTGCCGCCCTGGAGGGCGGCGTGGCGGCGCTGGCCACCGCCTCCGGCGCGGCGGCAATCACCTATACCATCCAGGCACTGGCCCAGGCGGGGGATCATATTGTGGCGCAGAAGACCATCTATGGCGGCAGCTACAACCTGCTGGCCCACACTCTGCCCCAGTACGGCATCCGGACCACCTTCGTGGATGCCCACGACCTGGCCCAGTTGGAGGGAGCCATCCAGGACAACACCAAGGCCGTCTATCTGGAGACCCTGGGCAATCCCAACAGCGACATCCCGGACATCGACGCCATCGCGGACATCGCCCATAAGCACGGCCTGCCCCTGGTGATCGACAACACCTTCGGTACGCCCTACCTTATCCGGCCCATTGAACACGGGGCGGACATCGTGGTCCACTCCGCCACCAAATTCATCGGCGGCCACGGCACCACCCTGGGCGGCATCATCGTGGACAGCGGGAAATTCGACTGGAAAGCCTCCGGCAAGTACGCCCCTATCGCCGCGCCCAATCCCAGCTATCACGGGGTCAGTTTTGTGGACGCCGCCGGGCCCGCCGCTTTCGTCACCTACATCCGGGCCATTCTCCTCCGGGATACTGGGGCCACCATCTCTCCCTTCAACGCCTTCCTGCTGCTCCAGGGGGTGGAGACCCTCTCCCTGCGGCTGGAGCGCCACGCAGAAAACACGAAAAAGGTGGTGGCGTTCCTCTCCAACCACCCTCAGGTGGAGAAGGTCAACCACCCCAGCCTGCCGGACCATCCGGACCACGCCTTGTACGAGCGATATTTCCCCAACGGCGGAGGCTCCATCTTCACCTTCGAGATCAAGGGCGGGCAGGCGGCGGCCCACAGGTTTATCGACAGCCTGGAGATCTTCTCCCTGCTGGCCAACGTGGCGGACGTGAAGTCCCTGGTGATCCACCCCGCCACCACCACCCACTCCCAGCTCTCCCCCGAGGAGCTGCTGGACCAGGGCATCAAGCCCAACACCATCCGCCTGTCCGTCGGCACGGAGCATATCGATGACATTATCGCCGATCTGGAAAAGGGCTTCGCTGCGGTGGCAGCTATGTAACAGGAGAGAGCGAGCATGTCCAACATCTACACATCCGCCGACCAGCTCATCGGCAAAACGCCCCTGCTGGAGCTGACCCATATTGAGAAGGAGGCCGGGCTGAAGGCCCGCATCCTGGCAAAGCTGGAGTACTTCAATCCCGCCGGTTCCGTAAAGGATCGCATCGCCAAAGCCATGATTGATAACGCGGAGCAGAAGGGCCTCCTGAAGCCCGGCTCCGTTATCATCGAGCCCACCTCCGGCAATACAGGCATCGGCCTGGCCTCCGTGGCCGCGGCCAGAGGTTATCGAGTTATCATCATCATGCCGGAGACCATGAGCGTGGAACGGCGGCAGCTGATGAAAGCCTACGGCGCGGAGCTGGTTCTCACCGAGGGAGCTAAGGGGATGAAAGGCGCTATCGCCAAGGCGGAGGAGCTGGCGGCGGAGATCCCGGACAGCTTCATCCCCGGGCAGTTCACCAACCCGGCCAATCCCGCCGCCCACAGCTCGTCCACCGGCCCGGAAATCTGGGCGGACACGGACGGTCAGGTGGACATCTTCGTGGCTGGCGTGGGAACCGGGGGGACCATCACCGGCGCGGGGCAGTACCTGAAGGAGCAGAACCCCGCGGTGAAAATCGTGGCGGTGGAGCCCAAGGACTCCCCCGTTCTCAGCGGGGGCCACTCTGGGCCCCATAAGCTCCAGGGCATCGGCGCTGGTTTTGTCCCGGAGGTACTGGATACATCCGTCTATGATGAAATCATTCCCGTGTCCAGCGGGGACGCCTTCGCCGCCGGACGGCTGGCGGGGCGTAAGGAGGGCATACTGGTGGGCATCTCCTCCGGCGCGGCGCTCCACGCGGCGATTGAACTGGCAAAGCGGCCCGAGAGCGAGGGAAAGACCATCGTTGTCCTGCTCCCGGACACCGGTGACCGGTATCTGTCCACACCGCTTTTCATATAAGTTCAACAAAGCAGCGGCATCGCCCGGATACCCCGGAGAGATGCCGCTGTTTTCTATTTGTTGCCACATGACCGCTCTATATGTCCACGCATGGAGTGCGTCTGTGCGCTGTGTAGAAATACACAAAGGAAGCTTCCCCAAAAACAGAGCTTTTGGCGTAGTCACTGAAATCCAGCGATTGAAGCCCGCTTCTTGCTGAAAATCGTTGACAGGCCAGCATTTCTGCTCGTATAATCGGAGCCGAGAGAGCAAGGGCGCCCCCTCAAGGGGTACTCCCTGCTCTTTTTTGAATAACTATTTTACACTAAAGCAATCAATTCAGGGCCATTGCGCCGGAAGGAGACAGCGATGGGAAGCTATAGCAGGGAGGACATCCTCCGTCTGGTGGAGGAGGAGGACATCCAGTTTATCCGGATGCAGTTCACCGACCTTTTCGGTCAGCTGAAAAACGTGGCAATTACGGCCTCCCAGATCGGGCGGGCACTGAACGGGGAGATCATGCTGGACGGCAGCTCCATACAGGGCTCTGTCCGGGTGGAGGAGTCGGACCAGTATCTGCGCCCGGACCTGAACACCTTCGCCATCCTGCCTTGGCGTCCCCAGTACGGAAAGGTGGCCCGGCTGATCTGCGATATTTATAATCCGGACGGCACTCCCTTTGACGGGGACCCCCGGAACATCCTCAAGCGGACGCTGAAAAAAGCAGAGGAGCTGGGGTATGCTTTCCATGTAGGGCCGGAGCTGGAGTTCTTCCTGTTCCAGACCGACGAGGAGGGCCGTCCCACGGCGAAGACCTCCGATGAGGCGGGGTACTTCGACCTTGGCCCTCTGGACCACGGTGAGAGTACCCGGCGGGAGGTAGCGCTGGCCCTGGAAAAAATGGGGGTGGAGATCGAGGCCAGCCACCATGAATCCGCCGCCGGGCAGCACGAGATCGACCTGAAGTACACGGACGCCCTCGCTGCGGCCGACAACATCATGACCTTCAAGCTGGCAGTCAAGACCCTGGCCCAGAAGAACGGCCTTTACGCCACCTTTATGCCCAAGCCCCTCCGGGATGCGGCGGGCAACGGAATGCACGTGAATATGTCGCTGTTCCAGGATGGCCGCAACCTGTTTTACGACGAAACCGGGGAACGGAAGCTGTCCCCCCTGGCCCGCCAGTTCATCGCGGGGCTGCTGGAGCACGCCAGGGGCTTCTGCGCCCTGACCAATCCGGTGGTGAACTCCTACAAGCGATTGGTCCCCGGGTATGAGGCCCCCTGCTATCTGGCCTGGTCGGAGTCCAACCGCTCCGCCCTGATCCGCATCCCGGACCCCAGGGGCCGGGGGACCCGGGTGGAGCTGCGCAGTCCGGATACGGCCTGCAACCCCTATCTGGCGTTCGCCGCCTGTCTGTCTGCGGGGCTGGACGGCGTGACGCGGGAACTGACGCCTCCCCCGGCGGCAGCGGGGAACCTGTACGCTATGACGGCAGAGGAATTGGCGGAGCGGAACATCCGGGGCCTGCCGGCCTCGCTGGACGCCGCCCTTCGGGCCATGGAGACGGACGGGGTGGTCATGGAGGCGCTTGGGCCCTATGCCATTCGCTATGCCGCCGGAAAGCGGCGGGAGTGGGAGGAGTACCGGACGCAGATCTCTCAGTGGGAGCTGGACAACTACCTGGCGAGCTGCTGAGCGCCCCGTCCCGGGAGGGAGGTGGAACCTTTGACGCGTATCGTGGTGGCTTTTATCAAGGAAGAATTGCAGCGGAAAACCCAGCGCCTTCTGGCTTCAGAGGGCCTGGAGATTGCGGCGGTCTGCGCCTCCGGCGCGGAGGTCATCCGCACGGTTCGCCAGATGGGGAGTGCCGCCGTCATCTGTGGCTTCCGGCTCCGGGACATGACGGCGGACGTCCTGGCGGCGGATCTCCGGGGCCTGGCAGCGGTCATGGCGGTGGCGAAGGCATCCTACCTGGAATTGTGCGGCGGGGAGAACCTGTTCAAGCTGCCGGTCCCCGCCTCCCGAGCCGAATTTATCGCCACACTGAACCTGATGCTGGATTTTGAGGCGGCCCATCTGCGCCACCCGGCTTCCGGGAGGCGGGAGGAGGAGCGGCGGGTGATCCGCCAGGCCAAGGAGCTGCTGATGGACGTCAACCGCATGACCGAGGAGGAGGCCCACCGCTTCCTGCAAAAGCGCAGCATGGAGCGGGGTATCTGGATGGCGGAGGCCGCCCGATGGGTGATCGACTCCTATACCCTGTGAAAATTCGACTGAAACGGAGTGTTTCTTATGACATATACCTCACCACTGTATCGTCCCCAGTTTGAGCACGACGCCTGCGGCATCGGCGCGGTGGTGGACATCAAGGGGCGCAGATCCTATGGCACTGTGGACAACGCCCTGGAAATCGTAGAAAAGCTGGAGCACCGGGCCGGCAAGGACGCCGCCGGAGAGACCGGCGACGGCGTGGGCATCCTGCTCCAGATTCCCCACAGGCTGCTCAGCCGCTGGGCGGAGGAGCAGGGCCTCTCCCTGGGGGAGGAGCGGGACTACGGCGTGGGCATGTTCTTCTTCCCCCAGGACAAGCTCAAACGGGCCCAGGCGAAGAAGATGCTGGAGATTATCGTTGACAAGGAGGGCATGGACTTCCTGGGCTGGCGGGACGTGCCGGTCCATCCCGAAGTTCTGGGACAGAAAGCCCTGGACTGTATGCCCCGGATCTGCCAGTGCTTTGTGAAGCGCCCGGCGGACTGCCCCCGAGGGCTGGACTTTGACCGGAAGCTCTATGTGGTGCGCCGGACCTTCGAGCAGTCCAACGTCAACACCTACATCCCCTCCTTCTCCAGCCGGACTATCGTCTACAAGGGCATGTTCCTGGTGGGCCAGCTGCGGCAGTTCTACGCCGACCTCACGGACCCGGACTGCGAGAGTGCCATCGCCCTGGTCCACTCCCGGTTCTCCACCAACACCACCCCCTCCTGGGAGCGGGCCCACCCCAACCGGTACATCCTCCACAACGGGGAGATCAACACCATCCGGGGCAACGTGGACAGGATGCTGGCCCGGGAGGAGACCATTTCCTCCCCACTGATGGACGACGACATGGACAAGATCCTCCCCGTGGTGGACCAGCGGGGCAGCGACAGCGCCATGCTGGACAACACCCTGGAATTTCTCATGATGAACGGCGTGGAGCTGCCCCAGGCCGTCATGATGTGCATCCCTGAGCCCTGGGCCAACGACAAGCGGATGGACCGGGAGAAGCGGGACTTCTACCACTACTACGCCACCATGATGGAGCCCTGGGACGGCCCCGCCGCCATCGTGTTCTCCGATGGGGACGCCGTGGGCGCGGTGCTGGACCGGAACGGCCTGCGGCCCTGCCGGTGGTATCTCACCGATGACGAGCAGCTGATTTTGTCCTCTGAGGTGGGCGTATTGGACATCCCGCCGGAGAAAATCGTGAAGAAATCCCGGCTCCAGCCGGGGCGGATGCTGCTGGCGGACCTGCGCCAGGGCCGTCTGGTGGACGACAGCGAAATCAAGCAGTCCTACGCCGTCCGCCAGCCCTACGGCGAGTGGCTGGACGCCCATCTGGTCCACCTCCGGGAGCTGCCCATCCCCAACCGGCGGGTGGAGACCCACCCCCAGGCGGTCCGGGACCGGCTCTACAAGGCCTTCGGCTACACCTACGAGGAGATCAAGGATTCCGTCCTGCCCATGGCCCGGGACGGCATGGAGCCCACCTCCGCCATGGGGGTGGACACGCCTCTGGCGGTGCTCAGCGAGCGGCACCAGCCCCTGTTCAACTACTTCAAGCAGCTCTTCGCCCAGGTGACCAACCCGCCCATCGACGCCATCCGGGAGGAGATCGTCACCGACACTACCGTCTACGTGGGACCCAGCGGCAACCTGCTGGAGGAGAAGGCGTCCAACTGCACCGTACTGCAGATCCCCAACCCCATCCTCACCAGCGTGGAGCTGATGAAGATCCGGTACATGGACCGGTCTGGCTTCCACGTGGAGACGGTCTCCCTGCTGTACTACAAGGGCTCGCCTCTGGAAAACGCCCTGGGCCGGCTGGTGGTCAACGTGGACCGGGCCTACAAGAAGGGGGTCAACATCCTCATCCTCTCCGACCGGGGCGTGGACGAGAACCACGCGGCCATCCCGTCCCTGCTGGCGGTGAGCACCCTGGAGCAGTATCTGGTCCGCACCAAGAAGCGCACCGCCGTCTCCATGGTTCTGGAGAGCGCGGAGCCCCGGGACGTCCACCACTTCGCCACGCTCCTGGGCTACGGAGCCCAGGCTATCAATCCCTATCTGGCTCAGGAATGTGTGGAGGAGCTGGTGGAGCGGAGCCTGCTGGACAAGGACAAGGGCGCGGCGGTCAGCGACTATGACAGCGCCATCCTCCACGGCATCGTGAAGATCGCCTCCAAGATGGGCATCTCCACCATCCAGTCCTACCAGTCCGCCCAGATCTTTGAGATCGTGGGCATCAACAGGGCGGTGGTGGACAAGTATTTCACCAACACCATCAGCCGCGTGGAGGGCGTGGGCCTGGAGGAGATCGGCGAGGGCGTGGAGTGGAACCACAGCCAGGCCTTCGACCCCCTGGGGCTGGGCTTCGACGCCACCCTGGACTCCATGGGGGCCTACCGCCTCCGCTCCGGCGGGGACAAAGAGGACCACATGTACAACCCTCAGACCATCCTCCTGCTACAAAAGGCCGCCCGGGAGGGCAGCTATGAGACCTTCAAGGAATACACCGCCCTGGTGGACTTCGCCGACAAGCCCCACACCCTCCGGGGCCTGCTGGATTTCCGCATAGCGGAGGACGGCGGCATCCCCATCGACGAGGTGGAGCCCGTGGAGAGCATCGTCAGGCGCTTCAAGACCGGAGCCATGAGCTACGGCTCCATCTCCCAGGAGGCCCACGAGTGTCTGGCCGTCGCCATGAACCGCATCGGCGGCAAGTCCAACTCCGGCGAGGGCGGCGAGTCCCGGGAGCGGCTGGACGGCCAGCGGTGCTCCGCCATCAAGCAGGTGGCCTCGGGCCGCTTCGGCGTGACGGCGGAGTATCTGGGGTCCGCTCAGGAGATCCAGATCAAGATGGCCCAAGGGGCCAAGCCCGGCGAGGGCGGACACCTGCCGGGGAAGAAGGTTTACCCCTGGATCGCCAGGACCCGGTACTCCACCCCCGGCGTCAGCCTTATCTCGCCCCCGCCCCACCACGACATCTATTCCATCGAAGATCTGGCCCAACTGATCTACGACCTGAAGAACGCCAATCGCCGGGCCAGGATCAGCGTCAAGCTGGTCAGCGAGGCCGGCGTGGGCACCATCGCGGCGGGCGTTGCAAAGGCCGGGGCCCAGGTGGTCCTCATCTCCGGCCACGACGGCGGCACCGGCGCGGCCCCCCGCAGCTCCATCACCGGCGCGGGCCTGCCCTGGGAGCTGGGGGTGGCGGAGGCCCACCAGACGTTGATCCAGAACGGCCTGCGCTCCCAGGTGGTCATCGAGGCCGACGGAAAGCTGATGACCGGGCGGGATGTGGCCATCGCCTGTATGCTGGGGGCGGAGGAGTTCGGCTTCGCCACCGCGCCCCTGGTGACCATGGGGTGCTGCATGATGCGGGTGTGCAACCTGGACACCTGTCCGGCGGGTATCGCCACCCAGGACCCGGAGCTGCGCAAACGCTTCGCGGGAAAGCCGGAGTACGTGGTCAACTTCATGACCTTCGTGGCCCAGGAGCTGCGGGAGTACATGGCGAAGCTGGGCATCCGGACGGTGGATGACCTGGTGGGCCGGAGCGACCTGCTGCGGGTCCGGGAGCATCTGGTGACCCATCGGGCGGAGACCCTGGACCTCAGCGGCATCCTCCACAACCCCTGGGGGGAGCGCGTACCCCATTTCGACCCCGCCGCAGCCTACGACTTCCAGCTGGAGAAGACGGCGGACATGAGCGTACTCATGGAGAAGCTGGGGAAGAGCCTGAAAAACAAGAGATCCGGCCGGCTGGACGTGGAGGTGTCCTCCACGGACCGGGCCTTCGGGACCCTCTTCGGGTCCGAGATCACCCGTCAGTGCGGGAACGACCTGTCGGAGGACAGCTATGTCATCTCCTGCAAAGGCGGCGGGGGCCAGTCCTTCGGGGCCTTCATCCCCAGGGGGCTGACCCTGACGCTGGAGGGCGACAGCAACGACGGCTTCGGCAAGGGTCTCTCCGGCGGCAAGCTGATTTTGTATCCCCCCAAGGGCAGCGCCTTCAAGCCGGGAGAGAACATCATTGTGGGCAACGTGGCCCTCTACGGAGCCACCAGCGGCAAGGCCTTCATCAACGGCATGGCCGGGGAGCGGTTCTGCGTACGCAACTCCGGGGCCTCGGCTGTGGTGGAGGGCGTGGGGGACCACGGCTGTGAGTACATGACCGGAGGCCGGGTGGTGATCCTTGGCCCCACGGGAAAGAACTTCGCGGCGGGCATGTCCGGCGGCGTGGCCTACATGCTGGACGAGCGCCACGACCTGTACCTGCGTCTGAACAAGGAGCAGGTCATGACGGACACCCTGACGGAGAGCCACGACATCGCGGAGCTCCGGGCACTCATTGAGGAGCACGTGGCCGCCACCGGGTCCCCAAGGGGAAAGAAAATCCTGGCGGCGTTCCAGTCCTACATTCCCTGCTTCAAGAAGGTTATGCCCAAGGACTACGATAAGATGCTGCGGGCCATCGCCCAGCGGGAGGAGAAGGGCATGAGCCGGGAACAGGCGGAGATGGACGCATTCTACGCGGTAAGCAAGGGGTGAGAGAAATGGGAAAGATCACAGGATTTTTGGAATATGAGCGGCAGGAGACATCCAGCCGTCCGCCGGAGGAGCGGGTCCGGGATTGGGAGAGTTTCCATCTCCCCGTGCCGGAGTCCGTCCGGCGGGAGCAAGGGGGCCGGTGCATGAACTGCGGCGTACCCTACTGTCAGTCGGGCATCCAGTGGGAGAGCAGCGTCTTCGGCTGCCCCCTCCACAACCTGATCCCCGAGTGGAACGACATGATCTACGCCGGGAATCCCAGCCACGCCCTCAGCCGCCTGCTGAAGACCAACAACTTCCCGGAGTTCACCGGCCGGGTGTGCCCCGCCCCCTGCGAGCGGGCCTGCATCTGCGGCATATACGGCGACAGCGTGACCGTCCGGGACAACGAGCTGTGCATCATCGAGGAGGCCTTCGCCCAGAAAGCAGTGAAGCGCCGCCGTCCGCCCCAGTGGTCCGGGAAGAAGGTGGCGGTGGTGGGCTCCGGCCCGGCGGGCCTAGCGGCGGCGGACCAGCTGAACCACCGGGGCCACTCTGTCACCGTCATCGAGCGGGAGGAGCGGTGCGGCGGCCTGCTGACCTACGGCATCCCCAATATGAAGCTGCCCAAGGACGTGGTCCAGCGGCGCATCGAGCTGATGTGCGACGAGGGGGTCAGCTTCGTCACCGGCCTGGACACCTCCGACCGGTCCGTGGCACAGCGGCTGCTGGCGGACTACGACGCGGTGGTCCTCTGCTGCGGCGCGGAGCGACCCCGGCCCCTGGGTGTGGATATGGAGGGCGTTTCCTCCGGTATTTACTATGGGGCGGAATTTCTGAAGGCCGCCGTGGAGCGGCAGCAGTTCGGCAAGGACCCGATGGTTCCCACGGCGGAGGGCCGGGATGTGGTCATCATCGGCACCGGCGACACCGCCAGCGACTGCGTGGCCACCGCGATCCGCCAGGGATGCCGGTCCGTCACCCAGCTGGTGCGCCGCCCGGAGGCGGACTATCTGCAAAACGGCGTTCTGCCCCTGGACTACGCCCATGAGGAGGCCATAGCCGTCTTCGGCCATGATCCCCGGCGGTTTGGCGTGCAGGTGAAGGAATTGACAGCGGAGAACAGCGTCCTCACCGCCTTGACCACCACGGACGGGGATATCATCCCCTGCGGGCTGCTCATCGCCGCCACCGGCTTTGCCGGATGTGCGGAGAACGTATGCGAAGCCTTCGGTGTCGCATACGACAGGACGGTCCAGACCCAGAAGGGCGGTTTCGCCGCCAGCGTGGACAAGGTCTTTGCCGCGGGCGACATGCGCCGGGGGCAGTCCCTGGTGGTGTGGGCCATCGCCGAGGGCCGCTCCGTGGCGGCGGAGGTGGACGCCTACCTGAACGGTTACACGAACCTTGTGCGAGTTGTATAAATTTTGTAGAAATTTTTGTGCGTATCAGACAAGTTCTTGTGGGCCCCGTCCATTGACGGTGTCCCTATATTGTGGTAAAGTGTTCCCATCGCAAGGGCAAAGGCGCCTGAGAGATTGCATCTCTTAGACGCCTTTGCCTATTTTTATTAGAGGGAGTACTGTGTATTCATCAGTCGATATGCAGAACGATGACATAGAAAGGAACAACCTGCAATGGAAAAAGTAACAAAGCTATTCGGCAGTATGGTCTTTAACGAGGAGGTCATGAAGCAGAGACTTTCCACCACCTGCTACAAAGCATGGAAAAAGTGCGTGGAGGAGGGGACACCCCTCTCCCTGGAGACCGCCCACGAGATGGCGGCGGAGATGAAGAACTGGGCCATGGACCGGGGGGCCACCCATTTCACCCACTGGTTCCAGCCCATGACCGGCGTCACCGCTGAGAAACACGACAGCTTCATCTCCCCGGAGGGAACCAGTCAGGTGTTGATGAGCTTCTCCGGCAAGGAGCTGGTCCGGGGAGAGCCGGACGCCTCATCCTTCCCCTCCGGTGGCCTGCGGGCCACCTTCGAGGCCCGGGGCTACACCGCCTGGGACCCCACCGCTTTCGCCTTCATCAAGGATGGGAGTCTCTGTATCCCAACGATCTTCTGCTCCTACAGCGGGCAGGCCCTGGACAAGAAGACTCCGCTGCTGCGCTCCATGGACGAGCTCAGCCGGCAGGCGGTACGGGTGCTACGCCTCTTTGGTGACACAGATGTAAAGAAGGTCGTCAGCCAGGTAGGTCCGGAGCAGGAATATTTCCTGATTGACAAGGATGTGTATGATAAGCGGGAGGATCTGATCCTCACGGGCCGGACCCTCTTTGGCGCCAAGCCTCCCAAGGGCCAGGAGCTGGAGGACCACTATTTCGGCACCATCAAGCCCCGGGTCGCCGCCTATATGAAGGAGCTGGACGAGGAGCTTTGGAAGCTGGGCATCCTCTCCAAAACCAAGCACAACGAGGTGGCCCCCGCTCAGCACGAGGCCGCGCCCATCTACTCCGATGCCAACACCGCCTGCGACCACAACCAGCTGACCATGGAGATCATGAAGAAGGTGGCCGGACGGCACGGCATGGTGTGCCTGCTCCACGAGAAGCCCTTTGCCGGGGTCAACGGCTCCGGGAAGCACGACAACTGGTCTATCAGCACCGATACCGGTATGAACCTCTTTCGCCCCGGCTCCACCCCCAGCCAGAACGCGAGGTTCCTGCTGTTCCTGGCGGCCTTCATCAAGGGCGTGGATGAGTACCAGGACCTGCTGCGCTGCTCCGTAGCCAACCCGGGCAACGACCACCGTCTGGGGGCCCAGGAGGCCCCGCCGGCCATCATCTCTGTGTTCCTGGGCGATGAGCTGACCGCCATTGTCGATTCCATCATCAACGACACCAAATACGTGGAGCAGGGCAAGAAAACGCTGTCCATCGGCGTGGATTCCCTGCCCGCCATCCCCCAGGACACCACGGACCGGAACCGCACCTCCCCGCTGGCTTTCACCGGCAACAAGTTCGAGTTCCGGATGCTGGGCTCCAGCCAGTCCATCTCCGGCCCCAATACGGCCCTGAACACCATTATGGCGGAGGAATTGAGCCAGTTTGCCGACAAGCTGGAGGGTGCGGAGGACTTCAATGCCGCCCTCCACGATCTGGTGAAAAGGGTGCTCACCGACCATCAGCGGATCATCTTCAACGGCAACGGCTATGAGGATGCCTGGGTGGAGGAGGCCAGGAAACGCGGGCTCAGCAACCTGACCTGCACTGCTGACGCATTGAAAACCTACCTCCAGCCCAAGCACATCGAGCTGTTCAGCACGCACCATGTTTTTACCGAGGAGGAGCTGCGGGCACGGAACGAGATCCATCTGGAGAACTACTGCGAGGTCGTCGGCATTGAGGCGAGGACCATGATCGACATGGTGAAAAGAAACATCTTCCCCGCCGTCAGCCGCTTCTCAGGGGATACCGCAAAAGCCGTGGCCACCAAAAAGGCTGTACTGGCAGATTTGGATTGCAGCGATGATGAGGCGCTGCTGCGAAAGCTCTCCGCCCTGTCCGTTGAGATGATGCGCCAGACCGCCGCTCTGGAGGATGCCCTGGCTGCACCTCACGGCAAGAATGCCTACGAGGCCGCCCACTACTATCGTTACACGGTGTTCGAGATCATGGGCAAACTCCGGGCCTCTGTAGATGCCCTGGAGGCCATCACCTCCAGGGACTGCTGGCCTTATCCCAGCTATACGGAGCTGCTGTTCTCTGTAAAGTGAAAAAACACCCTGATACCCGGATGGCGCAAAGCCGTCCGGGTATCAGAGCTGACGATAGGATTCACATTTATTTGAGTATGAGGTAGATTGTATGGCAATCCATGAAGAATGCGGCGTGTTCGGTGTCATCCAGCCGGAGCCTGCCAATGTGGGACGGGTGGTCTACTATGGCCTCTACGCACTCCAGCACCGGGGGCAGGAGAGCTGCGGCATTGTGGTCAACGACGATGGTGTCTTTGCGTCCCACAAGGATCTTGGGCTGGTGGGCGAGGTGTTTGGCCGGGATGTTCTGGAGCGGTTTCCTCAGGGGACCATGGCGGTGGGCCACACCCGCTATGGCACCACCGGGGCCTCCAACCGGCGCAACTGCCAGCCCATTGAGGTCAACCATCAGAAAGGGCGCATGGCCCTCGCCCACAACGGTAATCTCAGCAACGCCGCCCAGCTCCGCAGCAAACTGGAACTGACGGGGGCGATTTTCCACACCACCAGCGACACGGAGACCATTGCCTACATTGTCACCAGGGAGCGTCTGACATCGCCCTCCATCGAGGATGCCCTCAGCGCCGCCATGAAGCACCTGGAGGGGGCTTATTCCCTGGTACTGATGTCCCCGCAGAAGTTGATCTGTGTCCGGGACCCCCACGGCTTCCGCCCTCTTTGTTATGGAAAATTACCGGGGGGCGGCTATGCGGCGGCCTCTGAGAGCTGCGCCCTGACCGCCGTGGGCGCGGAATTTGTGCGGGATCTAGAACCGGGGGAGATACTGATCTTCCAGGGAGATACCGTTTCCTCCCGGCGGGAGCACTGCGGCAAATGCCCGCCCGCCCACTGCGTCTTCGAGCACATCTACTTCGCCCGTCCGGATTCCGTAATCGACGGCGTGTCCGTCCACGCCGCCCGGCTGCGGGCGGGATCGATCCTGGCGGAGGCCCACCCTGTGGAGGCGGATGCGGTCGTCGGTGTGCCGGACTCCGGCCTGGACGCGGCGCTGGGGTACAGCCGGACATCCGGCATTCCCTATGAGATCGGCCTGATCAAAAACAAGTATATAGGCCGCACGTTTATCGCCCCCGGACAGGAGTACCGGCTGGATCAGGTGCGGCTGAAGCTCAGCGCCGTCCGGGAGAGCGTAGCCGGAAAGCGTGTGGTCCTGGTAGACGATTCCATCGTCCGGGGAACCACCAGCGGAAGAATCGCCGGGCTTCTCCGGGAGGCCGGCGCGGCGGAGATCCATCTGCGGATATCCGCGCCCCCCTTTCTGAACCCATGCTACTATGGGACGGACATCGATTCCCGGGAAAATCTCATCGCCTGTCACTACAGCGTGGAGGAGATTGCCGGTATTCTCGGAGTAGATTCTCTGGGCTACCTACCGGTATCCGCCCTGGGCGAGCTCTTCGGCGGCCATTGCAGCGCCTGCTTTACGGGGCAGTATCCCACCGATATTCCATCAGATACGCGGAAGGACCGATTTGAGCAGAAGCTGTCGGAGTGCCACAGGGGGCGCAGGCATACATAAATTTATCTATCCAAGGCGCTTATTGTAGCAGCGCCCGTACTTTGGACTTCTCGGCAAGACCTCATGGATGGCTATGGCAACGGTCCGTTCGGGTCAGACAATCCTGTGCCTTCTCGGTTTTGACCCCTATGCGGAACAACGACACGGTCACCAGTTACGCAACGTCCATATTGGGAAGGATGCACCGCGAAATATGATAATGCACAGCAGTTATTAGGTGATTCCAGTGAAATGGAGACACATTACCTGACCACTATTTGACTACTGTTTTGAGAAATAGCAGAAATGCATTGGAGCCACTGCGTCGCAATGGCTCCAGGGCTTGAGTTGAATGTTGTCCTATTGGTACAGGAGTTGCTGGATGAAGGAAACACCTCCGGTGCCACCTCGGTAGTGCGAAAGATATATGAAGCTGCCGAAATCCCATTTGAGCAGAATTCGCTGGATGGCGACAGCAACGCGGCATGGATTTCCCTGTTTTCCGATGCTCTGAGAGATACTCTTGAAGATGTAGTCCCTTGAGAATCTGTCGAGTACGCGCCCGTCATTTTTAGGTTGGCAATTCAGCAAAAGTGTGGTATACTAGAAACTAGAGGTGAGGGTATGTCAGAAATGCGGTATACAGTCAAGGATTCTGTCTTCACGTATGTATTCAAACAACCGGAGTATGCCAGGAAGCTCTATCTGGCTCTTCACCCGGAGGATACCGATGTAACAGAAGCGGACTGCAAATTGGTGACCCTGGAGAATGTGCTGACAACGGGGATGTATAATGATGTGGGCCTTCAGGTGCGGGACACCTTGATCCTGCTCGTAGAAGCTCAGTCGGTATTCTCGGTCAATATCGCTCTGCGAATGTTGCTCTACCTGGCGGCGACATACAAAGAGTATGTCGAGGACCGCAAGTTGAACCTTTACGGGACTGCGCCGGTCGTGATCCCTCGCCCGGAGCTGTACGTCGTCTACACCGGTGACCGCACGGATGTGCCGGACGAGCTGCGGCTTTCGGATTTATACGAGGGACCGGGAGCTGCGGACGTAGAGGTGAAAGTGTTGCGTGGAAACGGGACCGGAGACATCGTTGATCAGTATGTTCGATTCTGCAAGATATCGGACGAGGAGCGAAGGAAGCATGGGCGCAACCAGAAAGCCATTGAGGAGACGCTACGCCGGTGCATGGAAGAAAATGTGTTAGCGCCATTTTTGGCGACCCGGCAGAAGGAGGTGGCAGAGATTATGGTAACCTTATTCGATCAGGAGAAGATCATGGAGATCCATGACTACCACGTTGCGGAGGATGCCCGGAAGGATGGGCTTCAGAAGGGGCGTGCAGAAGGTATGACAGAAGGGACGCTGCAATCAATCCAGAATCTCATTAAAAATATGGGGTTATCTGTCGAACGAGCAATGGCTGTGCTGGGTATATCCGAGGTCGATCAGCCAAAGTATGCAGAAATGCTGAAACAATAAGTACCTTATCCCCATAAGTAGCGGAAAGCGGACCAGCGGTTATCGTGAGATAGCCGCTGACTTTCTTAGGGGAGTAAATATTTGCATTCGTGTTATCTTTCTCTGAAAAAATAAAGTTACTTATGTCGGGGTTGAAATTTGGAAAAAAATGTTGTAAACTAACGATAGATAATAACATATTACCTGCTCAGTATGGTGAATATGTAAAAGAAAATGTAAATGGAAAAACAGTATATTTTTTAGTTTTTACAGATAGAAATAAATCTAATCAGCCGGCAGGCTTTTATATACAAGCTGTCCAAGGTTTTTTTAATAGGATAGTAAACGAAAACCACGGAAAAATAATATGTATGCCATTATTGGGCGATAATAACAATCTTAGCGACTCAGGATTTTCGAATAGCGAGACATCCTTTAGAAATTTGGTGGCAATGATTAATAACTTTGAGATAATGAATCAGCGTTCTGAATTGAAATTAAAAATAGTTATATTACCCCAAAAGCGTTCAGAACTCATAAATGTTGTATCATCTTATTGTTAATGATGTCTTAGTCGAAGTGCGGGAACCGGATTGATGATCTATAAGCATTACAATTAATTGGAGGACAAGATATATGGAACTGGTTGTTTCTTTTTCTAAGGATGATGCAGAATTGATTTCGGCCTTGGAGCAACAGTTTGGGTCTGCAATACGATATGAAGAAAATAAAAATTTCGATGGATTAGATATATTGTTGACTGTGGCAATTCCCATTGCTGCTGTTAGTGTTCAAATCGTTGATTTTATTCTCTCTCATTTTTATAGAGATACGGAAAAACATAGTAACAAGGGAAAGCAGCGAGTACTTATTTTGCCAAATGGAAGTGTTGATTTAAGGGGATATACAGAAAAAGAAGCCAGAAGGATTATAGAATGTTATTTCAAAAATCAGACTGGGAACAATGATGAATGATACTAAGGTCGAAGATCTCAAAAAAAGTCTGCGCCATGAAAGAACTTTTGTTGAGGCTGAACGTAGAAACAAAATAATTGATAGTATTGTGAAAAAGATTGAGTATGTAGATGTTTTCTATATACGTAGTGGAAACCCCGCAAATTCTGTGAAATTTTTAGACAATGATGTGATCATTGTCTGGGATGAAAATTACTGGGATATTTTTGCAAGATACGTTAAATGCGTAGAGAATTGTAGATTAACTCAAGAAAATGTCACTCAAGGTATTATTGTTGAGATGGCTGATTTTCTTGGTAGCAAATATTCTTTTTGTAAGGAGATTGAGCGTTTTCTAAAGCAGATTCCTGAACAATTTTCTATTGGGGCGCAGAACAAAGAAGACAATAGTGTCATTCAACTTTACATTCAAATTGCACAATTATTTTCTTTATTCCATGAACTGGCGCATATAGAATCATATAAAGGTAATAATAGACAAATTCTGGTATATCGAGAGTTTGTCTTAGATATGTTTAATTCATTAAACGAGGAAGCCTTCACTCCTTTAGGGCATTGGGGAGAATTAGGTAGAAAAGTAGCCGCATTAGATTGCGAGATGTCGGAGGATATTCTTGAGGAAGTAGTATCGGACGTATTCGCTATTTTTCAAACAATCGATTTTTTGAATGCATATTATCATGTGAATAAATGGAAATTGGCGTGTTACTGCGCTATAGCAATAGACCACATTTTGACATTTCAAAATATGTTCAACGCAATTAGCTCAGCATGGGATGGCCATTTTGCAGAAATCATGTTTAGACTTCCTGCTCGGAAACATGAGATTGATACATATGTAAATGAACTGGCAACGGCAAGATGTGGTTTAGGCTCTCTGATTCTGGTGATTGTAATTTATTCCAAGCAGAGACTATCCAAAGAGCAAATCAATAATTTGTGGGAGTATAGAGATATATACCATGTTGACAATACGGGGGTTATCGCTTGCTTAGCAGATGAAGAGTTTATTTGTACAGCAATAGAAGAAGCTTTTTCATAAAAGTCTCTACAAGGGATATATAGCAAGGATTGCAGTTACATCTTTTTTGTCAACGAAACACAGAACCCGCAAACAGTATAGATGCCATAGGCTGAAAGCCTTGTGTATCAACTGT
>CAJUSG010000047.1 GCA_910589085.1 uncultured Oscillospiraceae bacterium
ACACGCACCGGCGCAGAAAGGCGTCGGGCAGCTCCTTCTCCGCGTTGGAGGTGATAATCACCACCGGGCGGTGGTTCGCCTTTACCGTCCGGCCCGTCTCCGGGATATGGAACTCCATCCGGTCCAGCTCCCACAGCAGGTCGTTGGGAAATTCCAGGTCCGCCTTGTCTATCTCGTCGATGAGGAGGATCACCTGCTCGTCGTCGGTGAAGGCCTCCCCCAGCTTGCCCAGCTTGACATACTTCTCAATGTCGTCCACCCCCTGGCCGCCGAACTGGCTGTCGTAGAGACGCTGGACCACGTCGTAGACGTAGAGCCCGTCCTGGGCCTTGGTGGTGGATTTGATGTTCCAGATGATGAGCTTCTTCCCCAGCGCCTGGGAGATGGCCTCCGCCAGCATGGTCTTGCCCGTGCCCGGCTCCCCCTTGATTAACAGGGGTTTTTGCAGCACCATGGCGATGTTCGCCGCCCGGAGCAGCTCCTCCGACGCCACATAGCTCTGACTGCCTTTAAATTCCTCCATAGTTCCTGTTCCTCCTGTCCAGGTCAATATCACTTATGCGAAAAAACCACCGATTGATCGGGATAAACAAATCATATCGGAAGCCAGCGGCAGTTTCCAATACAAGTTTTCGATGGGTCCATTCAATTTCCTTATCAAGCGGGCGCTCCGCTGGCCGGTTTTCCTGCGTTTCCCACTTCCCCGGAGGATCCGGTTGGTAAATCCGCCCAAAACGAGATATTTTGTTTTGGGCATTGTGCTGGATGGCAGGGGACAGCCCCGAAAACCTATGCAGAAAATAAATAGGTTAATGCGGTTTTAATAGTGGACTAACAGGGGTCATCCAATATAAAATTGAAGCAACACCAAGAGGGGCGCGGCCAGTCCGACAGTATTCCCCAAACATCTGAAATTTATATTTAGGAGGAAATCATCATGTCACGGAAATTCTCACTCGCCTATCTCACCATCCCCGGCACCAACCCGATGGAGCAGATCCGCATCGCCAAGGAGACGGGGTATGACTCCGTCAGCCTGCGCACCATCCCCCTCCATCTGCCCGGAGAGCCTGAGTTCCTCCTCCACAAGGACGAGAAGCTGTTCCAGGACGTTAAAAACGCCCTGAAGGAGTATGACATCCCCCTGATGGACATCGAGCTGGCCCGGGTGCGCCCCGACCTGGACATCAACGAGTACGCCCCCGCCTTTGAGAAGGCCGCCGAGCTGGGCGCCACCGACGTGCTGGGCAGCATCTGGACCCGGGACACCGCCTACTACACCGATCAGGTGGGCAAGATCGCCGCCATGGCCAAGGCCTGCGGCCTGCGGTACAACGTCGAGTTCCTCCCCTGGGCCGGTATGCGCAACCTCCAGGAGGCCATCACCCTGGTGGACAGCGTGGGCACCGACAACCTCTACATTATGGTGGACACCCTCCACGCCGGGCGGGCCGGCGTCACCAGCGCTGAGCTGGCCCGGACCGACCGGAAGTACTTTAACTTTATCCACCTGTGCGACGGCCCCGCCGGTCCGGACGGCGACCCCGTGCTGGACAGCATCAACGACGACCTGATGCTCTTTACCGCCCGGGAGGGCCGCCTGTACCCCGGAGAGGGCGCTATGGATATCGCCGGCATGGTGGCCGCTATGCCCGAGATTCCCCTGTCCATCGAGCTGCCCAACCTGAAGCGCATCGAGGAGCTGGGCGCCGAGGGCCACGCCCGCCGCTGCCTGGAGAGCGCCAAGGAGTATTTTGCCATCCACGGCATGTAAGTCGCCCGGTTTTTTTGAGAAAGAGGTTTAAATTATGAAGGTGGATATTAATACCAAGATGATTACCCTCATCGGCACCCCCCTGAGCCAGTCCTTTGCCGCCCGGATGCAGAACACCGGCTATGAGGCCGCCGGGCTGAATATGCTCTATTTCTACACCGAGGCCGACAAGGAGCACCTGGGAGACATTGTCAACGGCCTGCGGTATATGAATTTCGCCGGTTTCGCCGTTACCAAGCCCAACAAGGTGCGGGTGCTGCGGTATCTGGATGAGCTGGACCCCCTGTGCCAGAAAATGGGGGCCAGCAACACCGTGGTCAAAACCCCCGAGGGCAAGCTGGTGGGCTACAACACCGACGGCGTGGGCTTCTACACCTCCCTCACCCGGGAGGGCGGCATCCAGGTGGATCAGTCCGTGTTCTTCTGCTTCGGCGGCGGCGGCGCGGGCCGGGCCATGTGCTCCATCCTGGCCTACCACGGGGCCCGGAAGATCTACATCACTGATGTGTTCGAGCCCTGCGCCGAGTCCCTGGTGGCCGACATCAATGAGAATTTTGCCCCCGTGGCGGAGTTTGTCCACCACGGCGACTTCTCCAAGCTGGCCGCCTGCAATGTGGTCCTCAACGCCAGCGGCATCGGCATGGGCGCACACATCGGAGAGAGCCCCCTGCCCAAGGAGCATATCCAGCCCAGCCAGTTCTTCTTCGACGCCTGCTACAACCCCGACAAGACCCAGTTCCTGCTGGATGCCGAGGAGAAGGGCTGCCGGATTCTCAACGGCCTGGGTATGTCCCTGTATCAGGGCGCGGCCCAGATCGAGCTGTGGACCGGGAAGAAGGCCCCGGTGGAGGCCATGCGCCAGGAGCTGCTGGCCATTCTGGCTGAACAAAATGAGGCCAAATGAAGCGGAGGGGAGAACATGAAAGCCGTCAAATGGCTGGATGAGCACTTTGAGGAGTGCTTCATGGTCGTCCTTCTGGTGCTGATCGCCGTGGTCAGCCTGATGCAGGTGATTGTGCGCAACATCGAGACCCTGCCCGCCCTGAAGTGGGCCGAGGAGTTCTGCCGCTTCTGCTGGATCGGAAGCGTGTTCCTCTCCCTGCCCTACACCATCCGGAATGTGAGTATGCTCCGGGTGTGCGTGCTGCTGGACCTGCTGCCCCAGAAGGTACACAAGATTATCAACATCCTGGTATACTTTGTCACCGCCGCCTGCATGGCCCTGCTGGCCTGGCACTCGGTGGGCGTGGTGGCCTACATGATGAAGAGCGGGGAGATGTCACCCGCCATGCGCTGGCCCATGTGGGCGGTATACAGCACCATGCTGGCCGGCTTCGTGCTGGGTACCCTCCGGGGCATCCAGCAGGGGATTCTCCACATCAGGCGCTTCGGGGAGCGGGAGCTGACCACCCTGGAGCAGACCATGCAGGACGCGGCCACCGAGGCCGCCGCCGGCAAACGGGCGGAAGGAGGGGTTGTCTGATGGCCGCGGTACTGGTATTTTTCGTGTTCCTGGCGGCAATCGCCATCTCCCTCCCCATCGGCATCAGCATGGTGCTGGGCTCCGTGGCCCCCATCTTCCTGCTGGACAAGGGGGGCAACATCGCTCAGCTGCTCCACAACACCTTCTCCGGCGCCAACAACACCCCCATCCTGGCCGTCCCCCTGTTTATCCTGGGCGGCGTTATCATGGCCGAGGGGGGCATCTCCAAAAAGCTGTTTAACTTCTTCGCCTACTTCGTGGGCCGCATCCCCGGCGGCGTGCCCTGCGCCGTCATCCTCACCTGCCTGTTCTACGGGGCTATCTCGGGCTCCGGTCCGGCCACCACCGCCGCCGTGGGCTCCATGTGCATCCCCTTTATGGTCAGCCTGGGCTATGAGAAGCGGTGGAGCGCCGGCCTCATCGCCGTGGCCGGCGGCCTGGGGGTCATTATCCCCCCCTCCATCCCCTTTGTGCTCTACTCTATGGCCACCGGCGTGTCCACCGGCGACCTGTTCCTGGGCGGCGTGTTCCCCGGCATCCTCATCGGCCTGTTCATGATGATCTACGCCGTGGTCTACTGCCTGCGCAAGGGGGAGGACCGGGCCCTCATCAATGAGAAGATGAACGAGCTCAAGGGCGAGGGCCTCGGCCGGCTGTTTATGGACAGCTTCTGGGCCCTGCTGTGCCCCGTGATTATCCTGGGCGGCATCTACTCCGGCAAGTTTACCCCCACCGAGGCCGCCTGCGTCTCCGTGTTCTACGCCATCCTGGTGTCCCTGTTCATCTATAAGTCCATCACCCTCAAGGACCTGGTCCCCTTCCTGTGCAGCTCCGTCAAGACCTACGGCGGCCTGGCCTTCGTCCTCGCCTTCGCCACCGCCTTCGGCCGGGTGCTGTCCATGACCAAGGCCACCCAGGCGGTGGAGCAATTCATCACCACCAATTTTCACTCGGGCGCGGTGCTGCTGTCGGTGCTGGTCGTGGTGTTCCTGCTGCTGGGCATGGTGATGGACACCGGACCCGCCATCATTATCCTGGCCCCCGTGCTGCTGCCCGCCGTGCAGAAGCTGGGCATCAACGGGGTCCACTTCGGCGTGGTGCTGGTGTGCTGCCTGTCCATCGGGCTGGCCACGCCCCCCTTCGGCCTGGACCTGTTCGTGGCGGGCAACCTGTCCGACGAGCCCCCCATGGCGGTGGCCAGACGGGCCGTCCCCTTTATTGTATCCTTCCTCATCGCCCTGGCGCTGATTACCTACGTCCCCTGGTTCAGCACCTTCCTGGTCAGTCTGTAAGGAGGCGGCGCGTATGAAAAAATGGTCTCTTCTTCTCGCCGCCGCCGCGGCCCTGACCCTGACCTCCTGCGGCATCTCCGCCTTCGACGACCCCGACGCCGGCATCGACGGCCCCTACGGCCACCTGCCCCGGATGGAGCTGGTTGCCGCCGACACCGCCGGCAAGGGCTCCGCCGGCCAGCTCTTCGGCGAGCTGGTGTCCGCCAAGACCGCCGAGATCACCCAGGGCCGGCTGACCATCGACTACCACCCCAACGGCGACCTGGGGGGCGACGCCGACCTGCTGCGGCAGGTCCAGTGCGGCGGCATCGACATCGTGGTGTGTCAGACCGCGCCGGTGGCCTCCTTTATCCCGGAGATGGCCGTGTTCGACCTGCCTATGGTCTTCTCCCGCTATGACGGCGACACCATCGACCGGGTGCTCAACGACCACCAGTCCCAGTTCTTTATCCAGCTGTCCCAGGCCTATGAGCGCCGGGACCTCCACCTGCTGGGCTTCCTGCAAAATGCCACCTACCGGCTGACCACCGCCAACAAGCCGCTGAACACCCTGGAGGACTACAAAAATTTGCAGATCCGCACCATGGAGAACAGCAACCACATGAATTTCTGGTCCGCCATCGGCGCCAACCCCACCCCCCTGGCCTTCTCTGAGCTGTATTTCTCCCTGTCCTCCGGCGCCATCGACGCCCAGGAGAACGCCGCCGACAGCTGCGTGGGCATTAACCTGCAGGAGGTTCAGAAATATCTGGCCTGCACCAACCACATCCTGTACGCCAACCAGATCGCCATCAGCAAGGCCAGCTTTGACGAGCTGCCCGCCGAGTATCAGGAGGCCCTGAGTCAGGCGGTGGCCGAGGCCCTGGCCGAGATGCGGCCCAAGCTGGCCCAGCTGGACGCGGACAACAAGAAATTTATGACCGATTACGGCATGACCATGATCGAGTATGACAGCAGCTTCTTCCAGGAGATTCTGGAGCTGGACACCGTAAAGAGCCTCTATGACAGGATTGACGGCGACGTCAACGGTCTGGGCACCACCCTGCGGCAGTCTTTGGAGGACGCCGCCGCCTGAAGCAAATAAATCCGCCCGGCCGGCAGCCCGCTTGAAGGCTGCCGGCCCGGGCCGTTTGGAGGAACACCATGATCGACAAATCCAGAGGACAGGCCTTCGGCCTGCTGTTTCTCACCTTTTTCCTGTGGGGCAGCGTCTATGTGGGAGGCAAGCTGCTCACCCAGGAGCTGTCTCCCGCCCTCGTGGCCTGCCTGCGGTGCTCCACGGCTATGGTCCCCCTGCTGCTCATGGCGCGCCCCCACCTGCACACCAAAATCCAGCGGGAGGACTGGAAATATTTTATTCTGGTGGGGGTGCTGGGCTACTTTCTGACCATCTTCCTCATCCAGATCGGCATCGCCCTCACCGGGTCGGCCATGGCCTCCCTCATCAACGCCCTCACCCCGGTGTCCGTCACCATCCTGGCCGCCCTGCTGCTGAAGGAGACCATTACCCCCGTCAAGCTGCTCTGCCTGGCCCTGGCCCTGGCCGGCACCGCCGTCATCACCCAGGGCGCCGGCAGTCAGAGCGAGCTGCTGGGCATCGCCGCCGTGCTCATCTCGGTGGTCTTCTGGGGCTTCGCCTCGGTGTTCATGCGCCGGCTTACCGCCAAGTACCCCGCCGTGCTGGTCACCACCTACGGCATGGCCATCAGCCTGATCTTCCACATCCCCGCCGGTATTTTGGCCTACGCCTCCCAGCCCGTCGCCTTTACCCCGAAAATTGTGCTGGTGGTCCTGTATCTGGGCTTCTTCGGCTCTGGCGTCGCCCAGTACACCTGGACCAGATGCCTGTCTATCCTCCCCGCCAGCACCTGCTCCCTCTTCTACCCCCTCCAGCCCGTCTTCGCCGCCCTGCTGGGCGCCGTCATCCTGAAGGAGACCTTTACCTCCACCTTCGCCATCGGACTGGCCCTCATCTCCCTGGATGTGGTGCTCAGCACCTGGGAGACGAAAAAATTGGCGGAGGCCAAGGAACAAAAATAGTTTGCCTTTTCCCGGGAAATCATGGATAATAGAGTTAAGCTGATTTTTTAGAGAGGTGAGTCCATGAACCTGCGGCAGCTGTATTACTTTAAGGCCATCGCCGAGCTGGAGCACTACACCCGGGCGGCGGAGAAGCTCTATGTCAGCCAGTCCAGCCTGAGCCACGCCATTCAGGAGCTGGAGGAGGAACTGAATGTGGAGTTCTTCGTCAAGCGGGGCCGGAATGTGGAGCTGACCAAGTATGGCCGGATGTTTCTCCCCTATGTGCAGAAAACCTTGGAGACCTTGGAGACCGGTATGGCCAAGCTGGCCGACTGCATCAACCCCAACACCGGCACGGTGGTGATGGCCGGCTTCCCCTCCCTGGCCCAGTTCGCCCCCGACATCATTGTGCGCTACGTGTCGGAGACCAACCGGGTGGAGGTCCGTTTGCAGTTTAATCAGGAGGCCACCTACGCCCGGCTGAGAGAACAACTGCTGGACGGACAGGTAGACCTGATCTTCGCCACCGGGGTGGACGACCCCAGGATCGCCTCCTCCTACATCGGGGAGCACCAGATTGTGCTGCTGGTCCCCTTGGGGCACCGGCTGGCCAAGTATGACCAGGTGGACCTGCGGGAGCTGGACGGTGAAAACTTTATCGCCTTTGACACCGACTGCCAGCTGCGGGAGGTCACCGACCAGGTCTTTCAGGAGCTGGGCATTCAGCCCAACATCACCATGGAGACCGCTCAGGACCTGATTATCTACGGCCTGGTGGCCGCCAGCCACGGCGTGGCCATCATCCCCTATCCCCTGGGCGGCGCCCCCTACAACACCAAGATCCTGCCCATCACCAACCGCATCCCCCCCCGCCGGCTGTATATGATGTGGAACAAGGAGCAGTATCTGCCCCCCGCCGCGGAGTATTTTCGGGACTTTATCATCCGCAGCGGCGAGGTGTTTACCCAGTTCATGGAGAAAACCGGGCAGCTCATCCAGTGAGCGGAGCCGGAGGCGGTACGCCTCCGGCGTTTTCTATGGGGAAAAGGCCCCCTTTCCCACAGGATCTATGGGCAAAATCGAACGGTAAATGAAAAGCGGATATTGGACATTTCCACCCGTTTATACTAAGATAAAACCAAGGAAAACCCCGGAGAGACGGAACATTTTCCCCGCTCCTTCCAGTCGGGAGGGGAAGAGCGGAGGATGTGCGGTTTCGATGGAAAACAGATCATAATAAAAACAGGAGGCAATGATTTATGAGCAAAAAGCTGGTATCCGACCTGATCGTCGACTATCTGGCCCGCCGTGATGTGGAGTATGTCTTCGGACTGTGCGGCCACACCGTCATCGGTATGCTGGACGCCTTCAACCGCAACCCCAAGGTGAAGTACATCTCCAACCGCCACGAGGCCGTGGCCTCCACCGCCGCCGACGGCTACGCCCGCCTCACCCACAAGGCCTCCGTGGTCATGTGCCACCTGGGCCCCGGCCTGACCAACGTCCTCACCGGCGTGGCAAATGCCTCCTTCGACTCCATCCCCATGGTGGTCATCGCCGGCGACGTGCCCAGCTACTACTTCGGCCGCCATCCCCACCAGGAGGTCAACATGCACGCCGACGGCGACCAGTACAAGATTCTGGAGCCCGTGTGCAAGCGCTGCTGGCGCATCGACGACGTGGAGGCCCTGCCCTACATCATGGACAAGGCATTTCGTATGGCCGAGTCCGGCCGCCCCGGCCCCGTCCTCATCGACGTGCCCATGGACATGTTCTCCCGGGAGATGGAGGAGGACCTGTGGTCCCGCACCTACAAGGACAGCCATGTGACCATGAAGCCCGCCCTGGACCCCGCCGCCGTCAAGGCCATCGCCAAGAAGCTGGTGGAGGCGGAGAATCCCGTTCTTCACGCCGGCGGCGGCATCCTGCTGGCCCAGGCCTCTGAGGAGCTGGCCGCCCTGGCCGAGTTCCTGGACATCCCCGTGTCCCGCACCCTGATGGGTCAGGGCTGCCTGTCCGACCGCCACCCCCTGATGATCGGCCAGACCGGCTTCTGGGGCATGGAGTTCACCCACTCCATCACCGTCAACGCCGACGTTATCCTGGGCCTGGGCACCCGCTTCGCTGAGGCGGACAGCTCCAGCTGGTATCAGGGCGTCACCTTCGACCCCGACAAGACCACCTTCCTCCAGATCGATATCGACCCCACCGAGATCGGCCGCAACTACCCCGTGGAGATCGGCGCTATCGGTGACCTGAAGATCGGCCTGGCCCAGATTCTGGAGGAGGTCAAGCGTATCTGCCCCGAGGGCAAGCAGCGTCCCGGCCTGCGGGACAAGATCGCCCAGGCCAAGGCCGCCTTTAAGGAGAGCAACAAGGCTATCTCTGACGACTCCCGCTTCCCCATGACCCCCCAGCGCATCCTGCGGGACGTGAAGGCCGCCATCCCCGAGGACGCTGTGATCTTCACCGACGTGGGCTGGAACAAGAATGGCGTGGCCCAGCAGTTTGATATCACCGTGCCCGGCTCCATCCACCACTCCTCCGGCCTGGCCACCATGGGCTTCGGCGCCTCCGCCGTCCTGGGCGGCAAGCTGGCCGCCCCCGACCGCATCTGCCTCACCCTCACCGGCGACGGCGGCTTCGGCGTAAATCCCACCTGCCTGGCCACCGCCGTGGAGCAGGGCATCGCCTGCACCTGGGTCGTGATGAACAACTCCGCCTTCGGCACCATCGCCGGCCTGGAGAACGCCAACTATCAGACCAAGTTCGGCACCGTGTTCCACACCCCCGACGGGCAGCCCTATACCCCCTGCTGGGCCGATGTGGCCAAGGCCTACGGCGTGGACGCCATCCGCTGTGAGTCCGCCGAGGACTTCCTGCCCGCTATGGAGAAGGCTATCGCCGCCAACAAGGCCGGCAAGCCCTTCCTGGTGGAGGCCCCCATGGAGAACATCGTGGTGCCCACCCCCGGCTGCTGGAATATCAACGACATCTACTCCCCCAGCGAGCTGGTCAAGGAGGGCAAGCTGGTCAAGAAGGAGAACGGCCAGTATGTCGCCCCCAGCCACTCCAAGTCCCACAACGCCAAGTAAACCCGTTTTTCTTCTCTCTTTCTTCTTTCCCCATGGAAACAGGAGGCATCCAACGCGGATGCCTCCTGTTTCCTATTTTATAGCAATCTTCTAAATTACCACCAGCGATTTTGTAGGGGCGGGTATTACCCGCCTGTCCAGAAAAGCCGTGTTATCATGCGGGTGGATAATATCTGCCCCTACAGGTGCCACGTATTCTGCGGCCAATAAAAAGAAGTAACCGCCCAGCTCCCCAGCTCACGGTTACTTCTCTGTCACTAACGGGGGCCAACCGCTTACCAGCAGCACCCTTTCTATGCTCAGTATAGCGGGAAATCGAACCTCTGTCAATGCTCGGCGGACTTTTTCCCGCTTTTGCCGGTGCTGTCAGAATCAGTCCTCGGTAAATTCAAACAGCTCTTCCACCGTCACATGAAATACCTTCGCGATATCCATGGCCAGCTTCAGCGACGGGTTATACCTCCCGTTCTCCAGGTGTACGATGGTTTCCCGCCTCGCATGTACCAGTTCCGCCAATTCGCTCTGTTTTAATCCCGCTTTTTCCCGATATTCCTTGACCTTCGTTTTAAGGGCCATATCAGACTCCCTTGCTGTCCGTCGCGCAGAATATCATGGATCGAATCACAGGGCCGCTCAGACCCCCTTGCTGTCCATAACACAGAAAATGATAAACCGTATCACCGCCAGCACAAATATGGTGCCAACCAGCGCGTATCCCGCCGCCGCTCCGTCGATGGCTTTGACCGCACACCCAAAGGCAATGACAACAGAGGCGGCTATCATTAGTTTTAATCCGATCGCGTCTGTCCTGCGCAGATTTTGAATTGCCAGCTCGTCCTTTTCTTCCTTGCTGTATTTATGCACGCGGCTTGCCCGCAGCGCGAAAAATACAATGGTGAATATGAAAACCGTATTCTGGATGGTCTCATAGTAAGTATGCCAGTCCCGCCTGGCCCACATCCAGTAATAGCAGACCAGGAGCGCCGCATAAACAATTTTTGTCCCCACTATTTCCTTCAAGGTAACCTTCGATTTCATGTTCGTTCCCTCCGTGTGATATATTTTTAACTTTCAGGGTGTTATAAATATATCACTCCGCCTTTGCCTTGTCAATCAGGAAATGTGAAATATTTATAACTCGTCCCATCCTTCACACCCGTGGCGGGAGGAACATAAATGGGGGTTACATATTCCGCGGCCTCAGCATGGCGGTCTGCTTCTCCATCTCAGGGGTGAGCTCCAGGACGGAGCCGTACTCCCTGCCGTCAGAACGCAGGGCGGCGAAGTCCTCCAGAGGGCCGATCACGTCGTAGCCGAAGCCCTCGCCCCGGTAGTGCATGGGGATGACCACCGCAGGGGAGAGCTCGTTGGCCAAGGCGCTGGCCTGGGCGGCGTCGATGGTGTAGTACCCTCCCACGGGGATCAGCAGCGCGGTGAGGCCCTTGAGCTTCTCCTTCTGTTCCGGTGTGAGCTCACAGCCCAGGTCGCCCAGATGGGCGACGCGGCACTGTCCGTCGTCCAGGATGTGGATGGTGTCCGGACCCCGGAGGGCCCCCTGCCGGTCGTCGTGCCAGGTGTGGATGGTCTCCACCGCAAAGGGGGAGACCTCGCCCTGCCTCAGGGCGACGCAGCCCACAGCCCCGTGGTCCCGGTGGCCGTGGCTGCACAACACCGCGTCCGCCTCCTCCCGGACAGGGCCGTAGCCCGGCACGCTGCCCTCCTCATAGGGGTCCAGCACCACCACATAGCCCCGGGACTCAACCTTGAAACAGGAGTGGCCTAAATAGGTGATTGTCATGTTTTATCCTCCTAACCGCTTTTGTAAGACAGCCCCCGGCCGCCTGTATGTACCTCTATCATACCACATCCCGCCGCAAAAGGGAAGAAGAAAGCCGCCACACAAGTGTGTGGCGGCCTCTCCTATCAAAGCAGGAGTATATGCCGCTCGGGACCCGCGGCCGGGTTCGGCGCCCTGTCTGAACAGGTGTCCCGTCCCGGTCCGCGGGGGGAGCGATGAAAGGGGAGAGAGGGAATCTTATTCCTCGTCCATGCCGGGCTTGAAGAAGTCGCCGAAGAGCTCCTCGTTGGAGGGCATGTCGGTGGGCAGGGGACGGGCCACCCAGGTGGTATTCATATAGTGCTTCAGGGTGATGTTCTCGGAGACAATGTTGCCGCCCCAGGTGCCGCAGCCCATGGAGGACGTGGGAGGCATACCGTTGTTGGGGGAGCCGGAGTTGCCCTTGTTGTTGGGCTGGCGGACCATAATGCGGGAGACAGGAGCGGCCATGCCCAGACGGTGGATATGCTCGTCGTTCCAGGAGTAGATGCCGCAGGAGTGGCCCTTGCCGCCCACGTTGAAGATGGCCTGCATCATGGTCAGGGCGTTCTCAAACTCGCCCTCGTACTTGAACAGGGTCAGCAGGGTGGTCAGCTTCTCGCTGGAGAAGAAATGCTCCTTGCCCACGCCCTCGATGCCGCCGCCGGTGACGGCGATGAACTTGCGGTCCTCGGGGATGGTGAAGCCGGCGGCCTCGGCCAGCTTCTGGGCGGAGATGGCCACGGTGTTGGGCAGACGGTGGCCCGTCTCGTCCCACATGACATTCTTCAGCTTCTCGGCCTCCTCCTCGTTGGCCAGGTAGGCGCCCTGCTCCACCAGAGCCTTGACAAAGCCGTCGTAGACGTCCTCGTGGATAATCAGGTTGCCGTCGCAGGAGCAGCCAGAGCCGAAGTCGGAGCACTTGGAGATCCGGGTGTTCTCGGCGGCCTCAGCCTGGTACTCGGGGGTGCTGCAGGTGTCGTCAATGATGACGGTGGCGTTGCCGGCGCCGGAGCCGTAGGCGGGCACGCCGGAGGAGTAGGCGGACTTGACCATGGGACGGCCGCCGGTGGCGATGACCAGGTTGCAGCGCTTCATCAGCTCCTGGGTCAGGGAGATGCTGGGCTCCTCAATGCCCTGGATGATGTCGGCGGGAGCTCCCTCACGGACCAGGGCCTCACGGATGATGTTGATGCACTTGTTGGTGGTCACCTTGGCGCGGGGATGGGGGGAGCAGATGATGACGTCACGGGCCTTGATGGCGTAGACCACCTGGCCGGCGGGGGTGAGGCAGGGGTTGGTGGTGGGGACCAGAGAGGCGATGACGCCCACCGGCTTGGCATATTTTACCAGACCCTTCTCGGGGTTCTCCTCGATGATTCCAACGCTCTTCTGGCGCAGGCAGTCCCGGAGGATCAGCTTGATCTTGTTGCGCTTGTTGCGCTTGGTCACCTTGTCGCCCAGGCCGGTCTCGTCCACGGCCTCGTCGGCCAGCTGAGCCCACACCTTCATGTCGCACACGGCGGCGGCCACGGCCTGACACAGCCGGTCTACCCGGGCCTGGTCATAGGTGGCAATGATGTCGGCGGCCTTCTGGGCACGGGCCACCATCTCGTCCAGCATCTGGATCTGTTCCGCAGTAACTTCTTTTGCCATAATAAATCGCTCCTTATTCCTGTTTTTTGTGCCGGGGTTGTTTCATGGCTCTATTGTAGTCCTCCGGCCCGGTTATGTCCAATACCGGCTTTCTCTGACCCGATAGAGTTCCTCTATCATTTGGCCAGCCGTCAAGGGACTTCGGAGATTTTTACAAAAAAGAGAAATGCCCTGGTGTTTACTTGCAAGAAAGCGCCGATTGGAGTACAATAGAAAAAAACTATCGTCAGGAAACGGGGGATTTTTATGACGCTGCTTCAACTGCAGTATTTCAAGACCCTGGCCCGGGTGCTCCACTACACGCATGCCGCCGCTGAGCTCCATATCGCCCAGCCCAGCCTGAGCTACTCCATCAAGGAGCTGGAGAAGGAGCTGGGGGTGAAGCTCTTTGAGAAGGACAGCCGCCACGTCCGCCTGACCGGCTATGGCGAGCAGTTCCTCCCCTACGCCGAGCAGGCTTTGGCCATGATTGACGAGGGGGTCGGGGTGCTCCGGCAGATGGCGGGCTCCGCCCAGCAGATCGTCCGCTTGGGATATTTCCACTCCATCTCCGCCTCCCTCATCCCCTCGGTGATGATGGGCATCTACAACCAGGAGAAAAACCAGAGCATCCGCTTCCAGTTTACCGAGGCCCCCTCCTTCGACCTGTTTCAGCAGCTGAAACGAGGGGAGATCGACCTGTCCTTCTGCCTGCACCAGGACGAGGAGCTGGAGTCGGTGACCCTCATGCGCCAGCCCCTGTATCTGGCTGTGCCGGAGCACCACCCCCTGGCCGGGCGGGAGTCGGTGTCCTTTGACGACTTCGCCCGGGAGCCTATTGTCATGCTGGACAAGCCCAGCAGCCTGCGCACCCAGCTGGATCAGGTCTATGCCCAGCGGGGGCTCACCCCCGACGTGGTCTTTGAGGTCCGGGAGTGCAACGCCGCATTGCAGTACGTGGTCCTGCGCTTCGGGGTGTCCGTGCTCCCCTGGGTGCCCGCCATGGAGAACGAGAAGGTGGTGGTCCTCCCCATCTCCGACGAAAATACCGCCTTCGTCCGCACCGTTCTCCTCACCTGGGCCAAAAAACGGCCCCTCTCCCCCGCCGCCCGGCGGGTGCGGGACTATATCGTGGAGCACTGCGCCACCCCCTAAGGAGAAATGCCCTCCGCCGGCCGGCGGAGGGCATTCGTGTGTCAGGAGAGAACCAGGTCCCGGGCCCGGCCGGCCCGGAGAATATAGCTGTCCATATCGTGGCCCAGCAGCTCCCGCAGGGTGCGGGACAGCTCCATCACCTTGAGGATGTCCACGCCAGTCTGGATGCCCATCTCGTCGCACATGTTCAGCACGTCCTCGGTGGAGATGTTCCCCGCCGCGCCGGGGACGAAGGGACAGCCCCCCAGCCCGCCGAAGGAGCTGTCAAACTGGGTCATCCCCGCCTCCATGGCCGCCATGATGTTGGCCATGGCCAGACCCCGGGTGTTATGGAAGTGGAGCCACCAGCTGACCTGGGGGTACTTCTCCCCCACGTGGGCGCACAGCTGGTAGACCTGGTTGGGCACCGCCATGCCGGAGGCGTCGGACAGGGAGATCTCGGTGATGCCCACCTTCAGGTAGGCCTCGATGATGGCCTCCACATCGGCCAGAGGGATGCGGCCCTCCCAGGGGGAGGCGAAGGGCATGGAGATGGAGCCCGAGATGGCGATGCCGTTCTCGCCGGCGGCCTGCACACAGCCGGCGAAGCCGGCTACGCTCTCCTCCGGGGTCATGTTCAGGTTCTTCAGGTTGTGCTGGCGGCTGGCCGACACATTCAGCTTTACCTTTTTGCAGCCGCACTCCGCCGCCCGCTTCACCCCCCGGAGATTGGGGATCAGCGCCCGCAGCTCCACGCCGGGGAGCTCGCCCACGGCTTTGTACACCTCGTCGGTATCCGCCATCTGGGGGACCGCCTTGGGATGCATGAAGGAGCCCACCTCGATCACCCGGAAGCCGGCGCCGGCCAGCCCCCGGAGCAGCTCCACCTTCTTTTCGGTGGGCAGAATGGTCTTCTCGTTTTGCAGGCCGTCCCGCAGGCCGACCTCGCATAAAGTGACAGCAGAGGGTAAATGATTCATAGCTTTATACCTCCCGTAATATTCGCGGCGCTGTTCCGCCGGTTTCTGATAGGTCTATCATATCGAAAAGCCGGGCCGATATCCAATACATCTTTTGGATGGAGCCATAGAGAGCCTGCATGAAAAAGCCCGCTCCCAGGAAAAAACCGGCCGATTGGCTTGACTTTGCCGGCAGGTGTGGTATGCTGACAGTAACACCGGGGCCGGCGCCCCGGCACAGGAGAGGAGCGGGAAATTATGGCGAATTTTCCAAAGGACTTTATCTGGGGCGCGGCCTCCGCGTCCTATCAGATTGAGGGCGGCGTCCGGGAGGGGGGCCGGGGGACCAGCATCTGGGACACCTTCTCCCACACCCCGGGAAAAATCAGGGACGGCGACACCGGTGACCTGGCGGCGGACAGCTTCCACCGCTGGCGGGAGGATGTTCAGCTGGCCCGCGGCATGGGGCTGAGCGCCTACCGCTTCTCGGTGGCCTGGCCCCGCATCGCCCCCCAGGGCGATACTAACTGGAATCAGGCGGGTCTGGACTACTATCTGGAATTGATCGACGCCCTGCTGGAGGCGGACATCCAGCCCTGGGTCACCCTGTACCACTGGGATCTGCCCCAGGCTCTCCAGGACAAGGGCGGCTGGCAGAATGAGGACACCGTCCGCCGCTTCGCGGACTACGCCGCCAGGGTGGGCGAGGCCCTTCAGGGGCGGGTGACCCGGTGGTTTACCTTTAACGAGCCCCAGTGCTTCATCAATGTGGGCTGCGGGACCGGGGAGCACGCGCCGGGGGTCTGCTGGAGCGACGGGGAGCTGGAGCTGTGCTGGAATAATTTCCGCAGGGCCCACAATCTGGCCTTCGACCTCCTCCACAAGCTGGACCCCTCCAGCCAGGTGGGGCTGGCCTCCACCGGGCTGGTCTACTACCCCGTGTCCGACCGGCCGGAGGACATTGAGGCCGCCCGGCAGCTCACCTTCTCCCTGCCCCAGGGCGTGCGCACCTTCTCCCACGCCCTGGCCCTGGACGAGATGGACAAGCTGGACTTTGTCGGCCTCAACCACTACCACGGCATCCCGGCCCGGATGGGCCCCCAGGGACCTGAACCGGTCCCCTTCCCCGTGGGCGGACCCAGTACCGCCATCGGCTGGCCCATCACCCCGGAGGCCCTGGGCTGGGGGGCCCGCTTCCTGTATCAGCGCTATCAGAAACCCCTCTATATCAGCGAGAACGGCCTGTCCTGCCGGGACCAGGTCTTTCTGGACGGCCAGGTCCACGATCCCCAGCGCATCGACTTCCTCACCCGGTATCTTCGGGCCCTGGACCGGGCCATTGCCGGCGGGACCGACGTGCGGGGATACTTTCACTGGTCCCTTACCGACAATTTTGAGTGGGCCGAGGGCTACTCCCAGCGCTTCGGCCTGGCCTATGTGGACTACGCCACCGGCCGGCGCATCCCCAAGGACAGCGCCGCCTGGTACCGGGAGGTCATCCGCGCCAACGGGGCCAGCCTGTAAAAACGGAAAGGGGCGGCCCGACGGTCACCCCTTCTTCGTCTGCGTCTGATTGTGAATCCGCCACTCCCGGGGCGAAACGCCGTATCGCTTCTTGAACGCCCGGGAAAAGTGGAGCTGGTTGGGATAGCCGCACATGACCGAGATGTCCCCGATGGAGTCGCCGGTGGTTTTCATCAGCTCGGCCGCCTTGGCCAGCCGCAGGCGGATCAGAAACTCCTGGGGCGGACAGCCCATATTGTCCTTGAACAGCTTGCTGAAATAGCTGCGGTTGAGCTTGCACACGTCCGCCAGGTCCTCCACGGTGAGCTCCCGGTGATAATTGTGCTCCATGTAGGTGACGGCCTCCTGGATGTAAAAGTCCTTCAGCTGGCCGCCGTGGAGCTGCCGCCGGGTGGAGGAGGACAGAATCAGTCCGTCCAGAAAGAGGCACAGATGCCCGATGAGATGGAGGGGCGAGGACTGGCTGTGGTCGGCGATATACAGCATGGTGTCCCGCATCGACTGGCCCTGGGCGGGGCTCTGGGGGCGGTACACCGGCTGGGAGAAGCCCAGACCCGCACTGTCGATATACTCCGGCGCCCGCAGACCGTCAAACTCCAGCCAGACGTATTTCCAGGGGTCGGACTTGCTGGCGCAGTAGGTGTTGACCTGCCCGGGGCAGATTAAAAAGCCCTGGTCCTCCGTCAGATCGTATTTGCGGGTTACGCCGTCCCGGCCGGTGGAGTCCAGCCAGCCCCGCCCGGAGATCACATAGTGGAACAGGTAATGGTTGCGCACCGAGGGGCCGTAGGAGTGCAGAGGAGCGCACTGCTCCCAGCCGTACTGGTACAGCCTAAGATCAAGAAAGTTCTCATTGGGAAACAGGGAGAAGGACAGCCGGTCGTTCATGTGGGGGTACATCCTCTCTGACAGGCCCATTTTTACCTGAAATTTCCGCTACATCATATCATAAATTTTGGAAATGTCCAGCTATTTCAGCGGGAAATTTTTAAAATATCAGTTTTTTACTGCCTCAATGGGCAAAGGGACCGCCGGAGCAGTCCCTTCTGTCTGTACATTTTCCGGATTGAACCCCTCGCCGGGGATCAGGCGGACAGCGCCAGCTCCTCACGGGCCTCCCGCTCGCTGTCGGCGGAGAAGCAAAACCGCCCCGCCCAGTCGTAGACCTCTACATGTCCTCTTACCCAGATGATGCTGTACTCCATTGCGTCTTGCTCCTTTCTTGTATGGTAGCCCTATCATACAAGAGGAACAGTCCTATAAACCGGACTTTTTTCGAAGGGAGGGAATTTTATTGGACACAATCTTTTATACCGTCCGGGCTATCAACGGCGATTACGCCGAGCTGATCTCCGACGACGGTCTGGAGCACTCTATCACTATGTTCCTGCTCCCAGAGGGCACCACCCTGGGCAGCCGGCTCAAGCTGGAAGACTTTCAGTGGGAGCTGGTGTAAAGAAATCCCGGCCTTGCGGCCGGGGGGCCATAAGGAAGTAATATTCTTTTAGTGAAACGGCGTAGTCGTAAGGGCTACGCCGTTTTACTGTCCGCCGTTTCCGGTATCGTGACCTCGCCCACCAGGTTGTAAACCACCTGGACGAATTGGGAGCGGTGGCCGTTGACTTTCGTGGGGGCGTGGACTATCACCATTTTGACAAACTCGTTGACTATGGTGGGCGTCAGTTCCCGGACCTCCGTATACTTCCGCACCAACGCCAGGAATTGGGACACGTTTACAGCCTGCTCCCGGCCCTGTTCCAGCTCCCGCCGCAGCTCTGCCACCCTGGCCTCCAGTTCCCTTTGTTCGGCCTCATAGGACCCGGAGAGGCGGCTATACCGTTCCTCTGTCAGCTTGCCCGTCGCGTGGTCCTCATACACCCGCTGAAACAGGACGTCTAACTCCTTGACCCGCTTCTCCGCCTTGCTCAGCTCCGCCTTTTTTCGGGCCATCTCCCGCCGCTGTTCCTGGGCGTCCCGGTCCATCACCAGCCGCACAAACTCGGCCTCGTTCTCCCGGACATAGGCAAGCGTCGCTTGCAGATGGGTCAGCACCAGGGCCGTCAGCACCTTTTCACGGATAAAGTGGATTGTACAGCTTCCCGTATTGCTCTTGTAGTTGGAGCATACATAATGGTCCTGATTTTCCGTCATGCTGTTCGATGTACAGAAATACAGCTTACTCATGCAGTCGGCGCAGTAGGCCACCCCGGAGAACAGGCCACGCTTGCCCGTCTTGGTCCGCCGCCGCTTGTTCTTCCGCAGCTCCTGGACCCGTTCCCACGTCTCCCGCTCTATGATTGCCGGGTGTGTGTCCGGGAATACCTTCCGCTCCTCGGGGGGAAGTGTCAGTATTTTTTTTGACTTGTACGACTTCTTCCGGGTCTTGACGTTCACCGTACAGCCCAGATACTCCATCCGTTCCAGGATTTTCACCACTAACGGACTGTCCCAGCCGCAAGGGTCCACCCGGGTCTTATTCGGGACGGATAACCCCTTTTCCAGCTTGTAGGCCGTTGGCGTCAGCACTTGCGCCGCCTTTAGCCGTTTGGCGATCTGCATAGGCCCCAGGCCTGGGTCGCCGCCCAGACGGGCCTCCAATATTGCGTAAAATTCCCGTATCGCCTCCACGCTGGCATTGAAGTAGTGATACCTTATCCCCTCTGTGCTGTGGCAGAATTGGAAAAAGTCGTCGTCCTTGTATGAGGCGATCCAGATTTTTGACCTCGGCACATGGAGAGCTATCCGGGCGGCAAGGCTGGCGGAATATATCGTCTTGCCTGTCCCGGACGGACCTACCACTAGCCAGTGCGGAGGGTCGGTGGGACTGGGGGTCCAGTGGACCCCCAGCGGGACACCCAGCCGATACGCCTCATATTCATACCCGATGACCATATCAATCAAAGTCCGGGTCGTGGGGCGTTACATCCGTATCATCGTTAGACCAGGACAGGCCCTTGGCCTTGAGAGCGGCGACCTCGGCCTCATTGGTGATGACCAGGTCCACTCGATATTGATTGCCCAGGTCGTACACGCCATCCACCACCAAACCGGGCCAGGTGGTGCCGTCTGCCGCAACATAGACCGCCGGGATGGAGATAGGCAGGTCCTGGGCCTGGAGGCGCTGGTAGATAACAGTGTCCAAAATCTCCTTTACGGTGCCAGTGGGAGCGTCACATTGGCTCTTGGCAACAACAAAATGGAACCGTGTGACCAGCGATCTTATTTTGCTTGTGATATGGTTGGAAAAAGAATAAGGACAAGTCCGATTCCCCTTGATTTTCAAGGGTTTTCCGGATTTGTCCTTATTATAACATATGGGCACACCGCAGCAACCAATATGCACCAGCTCACAGGCGACTTCTATACCGTAGGCGAGATTTTGGGGCATACCCTTAAAGGCATCGGTATGTCGCTGGGTATCTCCACCAACCTTGAAGCCGTAACAGCGCAGTACGTTGACGTGCGGCTGGAACGGAAAAAGGCGGTACTGGAAACCTACCACAAGGCCCTACACCCGCAAAAGGCCGCGCCCGAAAAGGACGCAGCCAGCAAGGATACCCCCAAGAAAACAAAAAAGAGAAGCAGCGGAATGGAGCTGTGAGGGACGTATCTCTTTACAGCTCCACGCTGCTTTTTATACGTTTTTAGGGAATCCGGGCACCATTAGGGCACCACAGCATACATTTTTACAGAAT
>CAJUSG010000048.1:0-5978 GCA_910589085.1 uncultured Oscillospiraceae bacterium
ACGTGGCCCAGATGTTCTCCAAATACGACCTCACCGCCCTGCCTGTGGTGGACGGCGAGGACCGGCTGCTGGGCATCATCACGGTGGATGACGCCATGGACGTGATGGAGGAGGAGGCCACCGAGGACTTTGAGAAGATGGCCGCCATCCTGCCCTCGGACAAGCCCTACCTGCGCACCGGAGTGCTGGAGACCTGGAGAGCCCGTATCCCATGGCTCATGCTGCTCATGCTGTCGGCCACCTTTACCGGCCTTATCATTACGGGCTTTGAGTCCGCCCTGGCCGCCTGCGTGATCCTTACCTCCTTTATCCCCATGCTCTCGGGGACTGGAGGCAACTCTGGCTCCCAGTCGTCGGTGGCGGTCATCCGCGCCCTGTCGCTGGGGGAGGTGGAGTTCTCCGATGTGCTGGCCGTCATGTGGAAGGAACTGCGGGTGGCACTGCTGTGCGGAATCTGCCTGGGCGGGGCCAATTTCGTCAAGATGCTGCTGGTGGACCGGCTGCTGATGAATAACCCCGACGTTACGGTCACGGTGGCTGCCGTGGTATGCCTCACCCTGATGCTGACGGTGGTGTGCGCCAAAATTGTGGGCTGCCTGCTTCCAATGGCCGCGGAGAAGGTGGGGATTGACCCCGCCGTTATGGCCGCCCCCTTTATCACCACCATTGTGGATGCCCTGTCTTTGCTTATTTATTTCAGCATCGCCACGCGGATTCTTGGATTGTAAACGAACGCCCCCGGCTGGTTTTGCGCCAACCGGGGGTGTTTACGTTTGGAGGTCAGGCTTCAGCGACAGAGAAATAGGCACACACCTGACCTGTGCCCTCCAGCGGAGCGTCAGCCGGCGCATAGGCCAGCCAAATGCGGTAGCTGCCGGGCTCCAGCGGGGTGGGAAGCCAGTCACCCAGGGATATTTCGCAGACTGCCGTGGCTTTTGGGGGAATCTCGTGGTAAACTAAAGTATGCGCTCTTTTCTCAATGGGGGTCTCTCCCCAGTACATCCATTGGCCGTCCCTCAAATATTCGGCGTGGGTCAGATGATCCATGTACTGATAGCTGGTATTGGAATTGTTCCGCACCGTTACCTTGACTGTTAATTCTTCTGTGGAATAGGCCTCAAATTCCGTGTCCGCTGAGATGGCGGGGATATCCCGGAATGTCCCTTCCAGATTGTACCACCGATATCGCAGGTGTTTTGGCAGACCGAAGAACAGGGTAAAACCAATCCCGATAGCCACTGCAAGAGCGGCAAAATCAAATAGGCAGCTGTTTTTAGCTTGTCTTGATTTCATAACCGGCACGCGTTACCATGTAAATAAGTATCGGAAGAAATTCCATTTATATCTTCGTAGTCCACGATAACACCTGTTTCCATCATAAGGCATTCCCCCTAGCGATTGAATAACTATATCAATTATACTTCATTTACTCTTATCCGTCAATTTAAAGGTCGTCCATATTGCGCAGATAGGACTCCGCGCCGTAGCGCAGACAGCGCTGGAGCCGCCGCTCCCCCCGCTTGATGGTCCGGGAGACGGTGGACTTGTTGATGCCCATAGACTCTCCAATCTCCCGCATGTTCTTCCCCTCGGCGTAATACATCAAAATCATCTCCCGCTGCTTGGAGGTGATATCCTCCCGCAGGCAGCGGATCAGATTGCGCTTTAAGCGGCTGATCTCCCGGCTGTTGTCCGCCTGAATCTGCCGGCTGTACATAGCCATGTCGGCGGCGTAGAGCTTGCCCTTTCTATATCGTGTATTTGGCATTCCGGCGGTACCCCCTGTCGTAGTAGCGCTCAGTGAGCACGGCAAGCTCCCGGGCCTCCCGGAGCATGGCGGACAGCATCCGGATGCGGTCCTGAAGCTGACAGCGCCGGTCCGCGTTTTTGGTATGCTCCAGCAAATACTCCAGCTGACAGATCCTCAGGTCCAGCGCGTGGGCGTGGGCCCGGTATTCCACCGACAGCTCAGCTAATGTCATGGTCATCCCTCCTCTCCTTCAAATAGCTGCGGCACAGGGAGCACAGGGGTCTGCCGTGCTCGCTCTCGCCCCGGTCATATCGGTACTGCTCCCCGCCGCAGCGGGAGCATATCCATACCGGCCGCTGGGCCTGAAAATCCCGCAGGGGCGGAAGTAAAAAAATTTCATTTTTTACTTGACATACCTCCAATCCTTTGCTATAATAACGTTCGCTGTTGGTGGACAGCAGCCATGTGCTGGTGTAGCTCAGCCGGTAGAGCAGCTGATTTGTAATCAGCAGGTCGGGGGTTCGAATCCGTCCACCAGCTCCAGCCGCCGCAGGCGGCCAACCAGAAGTTACCACAATTGCATACGGAGGAGTTCCCGAGTGGCCAAAGGGGGCAGACTGTAAATCTGTTGCGTTTCGCTTCGGTGGTTCGAATCCACCCTCCTCCACCACACCGCCGCAAACGTTATAACGCTTGCGGCGGCTTTTTCTATAAGGCTGCCGTTTTTATGTTCTGAAAATCAGGGGGTACGATATGAAGGGACACAGAATGAATCAGCTCAGAGGCTTGGCGGCGGGATTTCTTACCGTTGCAATTCTGACCGGCGGCTGCGCCCGGCAGACGCCTCCCGCAGAGCCGTCAACGGACCAGAGTGTTCCTGTTGAGGCGGTGGACCCGGAGGCGGAAGGGGAGCGACTGGCCATCCTGAAGGCCGCCGCGGAGCGGCGGGACGGGTATCGCTGGCCCCGGGAGACCGTTCAGAAGGACATCCTGGGCCGGGAGACGGAGTTTGTCCTCTACCACGGAAACGGCTGGACCATCCACGTGCCCGCCTCCTGGGAGGAGGAGAATGTTGGACAGTGGAAATCTCCCTCCCACAGCGCCGGCTTTCAGGTGGACAAGCTGTTTCTGGGGGTGAATAACCCCAAGTTTTACCGGGCCCAGCAGGGCTCCTGGCGGCACGAGACAAGCTATGATCCCCCCTTCGATTACTACTACGACAACGATGGAGGCTACATCCCTCCCGACGGCAGTGCCGATTACATCTACTTCTTCGCCCCGGACGGGGAGGACCGAAGCTATGAGTTTACGCTCGACACGGTGGTTGGCGAGACCACCGAGGAGGAACGGGCCATTCAGGAGGCCATGCTCCTCAGCTTCTGTCTGGATGACAGCTCCCGCGTTTTGTATACCGGGGACTACACGCCGGGACAGACCGAGTGGGAGGCCGCCCTGGCGGGGCTTCTGGCGGAGGCGGAGCCCATCTGGTTCCATTTGGACCGCAGCGACGGGGTGTGGAGTGACATTGTCAATGGGAAAGGCAGCCCGGACTACCTGTCCCACGCCCTGGCGCTGGAGGATTACCACGCCGGGGAGTTTGTCCAGACCTTTTTTGGCGAGAGGCCCGAGGGAGCTCCGGAGTCGGGGCGGGAGATGATAACCCTTTGTCTGCCTGAGATGAAGATCTGGCTGTATTTCTACAGCAGCTCCCCCTGGGTGTGCGTCCATCATGCCGGCGAGGACTATTGGGCGGAGTTCCGGCACAAGGACGGCCCGGATAAGCTGGTTTTCGACGCGGTATACAGTTGGCTGGAGGCGGAGAGTGAGTGGAACTCTGGCGAGGGGAGCGAAAAGTCGCAGATATAGAACTTGTGTTCTATATCTGCGACTAGGATACTATTTTTTTTCGGGGATGTCAAGGATGAAAATAGAAGTTTTGTTCTATTACAGACCGTCTTAATGTACTATTACAGGATGGATTAACAGCCCAAACAGCTTGCAATAAGTGGGAAACAGGGCCCCAAAAAATAAGGGGACCGGCCTTTCAGCCGGTCCCCTGTTCTCTTTTGTATTTCCCTGTCGATCACAGGGCTGCCAAGAGGCATTTATCTCGATTAAAAGAACTTCTTCACGCCATCAGGGGCCAGGGAGGCGTCGTCACTGATGGTAATGGTGAATTTGATGTTGTGCTTCTCGCCGAATTTGTTCAGCCAGTCCAGGAACTTTTCGGTCTCGTGGTCGCAGTCGCCGCCCACAATTTTGGTGAGGCTGTCGATAAAGACATGGGTAATGTCGTAGTTGCCGGCGTACATGCCGCTGATAAAGCCCTTCAGGGCGGTGTAGTCAGCGATGTCATAATCGCTGGCCTCTACCAGACGGATGTGGTAATGGATATCGAAGGTCAGCTTGTTGCCTTTCTCAATGCAGACCACGCTGCCGTGCTCAGTCTGAACGGCGTTGTTAATCATCTCGATCACGTTCTTGGTCTTGCCGGAGCCCTTCTTGCCCATGATAACTCGAATCATGTGTATCACTCCTTAATGATTTGACATTGGGGTGAGCGCCCTCTGTTTATTTATACTGTACCATATCCCGGCATTTTTTTCAACTAAAATTATTGTGAATTTTTTGAGAAGGTGGGACCTCCGGCCTGAAGCCGGAGGTCCCATGCTGGTTTATCTGTCGTACTCCTCAAAGGCCCTTACCACATCCTTCTCAGGAGCGGGGGTAAGGAGAGAAACAATCACAATAGCCGCCAGAGCTACCAGGAAGGCGGGAAGCAGCTCGTAGATGTTCCAGATGCCGCCCAGGGGCTTAATCTGGAATTTCCACACGAAGATCATCACGCTGCCGGCGACCAGACCGGCCATAATTCCCTGGCGGTTGCTCCGCTTCCAGAACAGGGCGCACAGCATGGCGGGGCCGAAGGTAGCTCCAAAGCCTGCCCAGGCGAAGGAGACGATCTGGAACACGTTGCTGTCCGGGTCGGAGGCCAGGAACATGGCGATGATGGCGATCACGACCACGGTAAGCCGGGCGGTGAGCATAGTCTGCTTTTGGGTCAGCTTGATGCCGAAGACATTCTGAACCAGATTCTCCGAAAAGGCGGAGGAGGCGGCCAGCAGCTGGCTGTCGGCGGTGGACATGGTGGCGGCCAGAATACCGGCCAGGATACAGCCGGCCACGACGGCGGGGACGATGCCATAGCTGGACAGCAGATCAGACAGGCGGACAATCACCGTCTCGGTGGCGCTGCCCTCCAGATAGGGGATGCGGTCGGCGGCGGAGACGGCGTGGCCCACGATACCGATGAACACCGCCACACCCATGGAGATGACCACCCACACGGCGGCGATGCGGCGGGACAGCTTCAGCTCGTTCTCGTCCCGGATAGCCATAAAGCGAACCAGAATGTGAGGCATTCCAAAGTAACCCAGGCCCCAGGCCATCATGGACACGATGCGGATGAAGCCGTAGGGCTCGGCGGAGCCGGTGGACACATTGTAAGTCTCCCCAAAGCTGAGAAAGCCGGGCAGGGTGCGGGCGTGGTCCAGCACAGCGTCCATGCCCCCGGCCTGGACAATGCCGAAGACCACGATGATGGCCAGAGCGATGGTCATGATAATGGACTGGATCAGGTCCATGGTGGCCACAGCGGAGAAGCCGCCCACCGAGGTATAGCTGATAATCACAATGGAACCGATCACCACCGCCAGCATGTAGTCCCAGCCGAAGAGGCTGTTGAACAGCTTGCCGATGGCGGCCAGGCCGGAGGCTACGTAGGGCACGAAGAAGATGAGGATAATCAGGGCGGAGATGCACATAATTACCGGCTTCTTCTCGCCGTACCGTTTGGAGATAAAGCTGGGGATGGTGATGGCGTCCAGCTTCACGCTGTAGCGGCGCAGCCGCCGGGCCACCAGCAGGAAGTTCAGATAGGTGCCTGCGGCCAGACCGATGGCGGTCCAGCTGGCGTCGGCCACGCCGGACAGATAGGCCAGGCCGGGGATGCCCATAAGCAGGTAGCTGCTCATGTCGCTGGCCTCGGCGCTCATGGCGGTGACCAGGGGGCCCATCCCCCGGCCGCCCAGGTAGAAGCCCTCGGCGCTCTTTTTGGACCGGCGGCCGATCATCACACCGGTAAAAATGACGAAGCAGAGATAGAGAATGATGGTGCCCATAATACAAACTTGCGCGGTAGTCATAAAATTCCTCCCAAAATGCGGTC
>CAJUSG010000048.1:6078-20221 GCA_910589085.1 uncultured Oscillospiraceae bacterium
AACCCCTGCAAAAACATGGGCATCATGGTCCGGCTGTACTGGGTGAGGGAGTAGTCTCCCTCTGACAGGCACCAGTCGTAGATGAGGGCCCGCTCGCACAGGGCGTAGGCCCGGACGATCTCGTTGGCGGTGACATCCCCCCGCAGCTCCCCCCGCTCCTGGCCCTGGAGGGCGATCTGCCGCAGCAGCCGGTAATAGGTGCGGTTGCGGTCCATCAGGGACTTGTCCCCCCGGGTGATGAGCTGGGAGGAGTACAGCCGGGCGGCCAGGTCCAGGGAGATGGAGTTCTCCAGCATGGCGAACAGCTCCCGGTTCAGATACATCAGCTGGTCGAAGCGGTTCTGGTCTGGGTCCAGGCTCTCCGCCAGGGCCTCATATTTCCGGTCGAAGACGTCGGCCAGGGTGGACAGCAGGGCGTCCTTGCCCTGGAAGTAGTGGTAGAAGGACCCCCGGGAGGTGCCCGACTCCTCGATGATCTCCTCCACGGTGGTGTCGTCATAGCCCTGGCGGTAGAAAAGCTTCCAGGCCGCGTCGATGATCTTCTCCCGGGTGTTTCGGGTGCTCTTTTTCGCCATGTGCGCCTCAGTCCCCTTTGGTGATCTGGCAGGTCTTGCACTGGGCGTCAGACAAAATGGCAAGAACAGTTTTGGTGTCCGGGTCATAGCCGCAGCACACGGCCAGGTCGCAGATACAGGGGATCATGGGGGCGTCCGCCGGCTTTTCCCACGCTGTATATGTCCAGCCCGCCTTCTCCAGCACATTCTGCCCGGTGTGGTAGCTCTCGCCGCACAGGATGGCGCACAGAACATATTTCAGATAGCCGGTCAGGTTGGGGGCAAACTGCTTCCAGCCGGTGGGAGCGTCCTCCTCGTGGAGCATGTAGACGACCGGGTCCGGTTGGTTCAGGTCCCCTTCCCGGATGCCGAACTCCACCACCCCGGCGGCGTAGTCGCTGCCGATCTCCAGATAGTTTTCCACCAGGGTGGGCCACTCCTCCTTAGGCAGCTGCAAGAAGGGGGCGAAGGGGTCGTCCTCCTCCAGCTCCTCCGGGTGCTCCTCGTAGTACTCCCGGTCCTCCTCGATCCGCTCCTCAAGGACCTCGTAGGAGGTCCAGTCTGAGTGTGCGGTCCAGATGTTCGCCGTTTTGAACAGGGGATGGTTATAGGCCCGGCCCAGAAAATCGTTCAGCAGGGCGGGGAGGCGGGGGTCGGGCTGGTAATCGGGATTGGGCTGGCAGCCCAGGACATCCAGAAGCTCCAAAACCGGAATATCGTAGTTGAAAGCCATGATTTTTCCTCCTTCAATCGGGCCGCAACTGCTGGTTGCGGGAATTTCCAAGCGGACTTGATTGCTTTTTGCCGCTCTGACACTATAATAGAAGAAAATCGAGAGGAGGTCAAGGTCTATGACATTGGCGGAAAAAATACTGTCCCTGCGCACGGAGCGGGGCATGTCCCAGGACGACCTGGCGGAAAAACTGGAGGTCTCCCGGCAGAGTGTGAGTAAGTGGGAGACGGCCCAGTCCACCCCCGACCTGGACAAGATTATCAAGCTGGCCGACCTGTTCGGCGTGAGTGTGGACCAGTTGGTGAGGGACGGGGAGCGCCCCCAGCCCCCGGAGCCGCCCCAGCCCCAGACGGTCTATGTGGAGCGGAGGCAGGAGCTGTCCCCCATTCAGAAGCTGGGCATTGTGATGGAGGTCTCCGGTGTGGCGCTGGCTGTCATCGGACTGATGGGCGCTCCCCTGCTGATCTGGGCGGCCGCCGCCCTGGTCATCCTGGGCCTGCCTCTGTTGCTGTCCAGAAAACACCCCCTATTAATCGACGGCTGGCTCATACTGGCGGTGAGCTGGTATCTCTGTCCGCTCATGGGGATGTGCCCCTCCAAACTGTGGAGCGGCGTGGAGTGGATCTACTACTATTTTGCCATGCCCGGGCCAGGGCGCGGGTCAATCCTGCTGGGCGGCGTGATTGTGGTGGCCCAGCGTGTCCTGCTGATTGTGCTGGCTGTCTTCACCGGCCGGGCCTGCGGCAAGGCGTGGAAGGAGAAACGGTTCCCGGAGAAAAAGTAAAGCTCCCGCCCCACGGCGGCTGACTGAGTATTGTGTTTCTATTTGTAGGGCGCGACGACCTCGGCGCGCCGCCGAATCAGACAAATACACGGCGGGCCGAGTCGTCCCGCCCTACAAAGGGCTCAAAGCCCCGTTTGCTCCGCACATTTCGCCTGCGGCGAAATCAATCCTCCGCCCCAGTACCCCTCCGGGTATGTGACATCCGTAAGGCGGCGAAGCCGCCAACGGCTGTCCGATGTGCGCACTGGGGCACCTCCTTTCAAAAGGAGGCTTTTTTGCGTTTCCCTTCAACTTTCCCGGTTTACAACCGCCTTTTGCTATGGTAAAATAGGGGGGACTTCAAAAAAGGAGCGTTTTTACCGTGCCCTATAACTTTTTTCCCATGGTCTCCCGTATGCGGTATATCAACCGCTGGGGGCTGATGCGCAACACCCGGCTGGAGAACATTCAGGAGCACTCCCACCAGGTGGCTGTGCTGGCCCACGCCCTGGCTGTGATTGAAAACCGCTGCTTCGGCGGCCAGGTAGACCCCGGCGCTGTGGCGGTAGCCGCCCTGTACCACGACGCCAGCGAGATTCTCACCGGCGACATGCCCACCCCCATCAAATACGACAACCCGGACATCCAGAGCGCCTACAAGGATGTGGAGGCGGTGGCGGAGAGAAAGCTGCTGTCCATGCTTCCACCTGACCTGCGCCCCGACTTTGAGGATGCCGTTACCATCCCCGACCCGGAGATTCGCGCGCTGGTAAAGGCGGCGGATAAGCTGTCCGCCTATCTGAAGTGCGTGGAGGAGCTGAAAGCGGGCAACACAGAGTTCAAAAAGGCCAGGGAGCAGACCTATGCCGCCCTGTGCCAGAATCCCAGTCCCGCTCTGAACTATTTTATGGAGCACTTTTTGGACGGGTTTGAATTGACATTGGACGAGTTGAATTGAAGCCTGCCTGTCCAAAAGGCCCCCTTCGCAAGGGGGCTCCCGGCGAAGCCGGGTGGGGGTTTTCCTAACGAAACAGGTGCGTTTTCGATCAGAGAAAACCCTCCGTCATTCGCTTCGCAAATGCCACCTCCCTTTGCGAAGGGAGGCTTAAATCGCAATGAAAGGAAATCTACACTATGAAAGCCATTGTTACCGTCATCGGCAAGGACCGGGTGGGCATCACCGCCGCCGTATGCTCCCTCCTCGCCCGGCACAACATCAACATTCTGGATATCACGCAGACTGTTTTGCAGGAGTTTTTCACCATGGTCATGCTGGTGGATACCGCCGCCTGCGAGCAGTCCATCGGCGATATGGCCGACCTGCTGGCCCAGGCCGGCCAGGAGGAGGGGCTGTCCATCCGGATTCAGCGAGAAGATATTTTCAACGCCATGCATCGCATTTAAGGGGTGGCCGCCATGCTGAATCAACACGAAATTATGCAGACCATCCAGATGATCGACCAGCAGCATCTGGATGTGCGCACCATAACTATGGGCATCTCCCTGCTGTCCTGCGCCCACAGCGACGTAAATACCGCCTGCACCAAGGTGTATGACAAGATTACCACATACGCCGAGAAGCTGGTGGCCACCGGCGAGGCCATCGAGAAGGAATTCGGCATTCCCATCGTCAACAAGCGGATCTCGGTGACCCCCATCTCCCTGGTGGCCGCTTCGGCCGAGACGGACAGCTATGTCCCCTTCGCCCAGGCCCTGGACCGGGCGGCCAAGACCTGCGGAGTCAACTTCATCGGCGGGTTTTCCGCTCTGGTACAAAAGGGGATGACGGAGGCCGACCGTATTCTCATCCGCTCCATCCCCGAGGCCCTGGCGGCGACAGATATTGTGTGCGCTTCGGTCAACGTGGGCTCCACCAAGGCGGGCATCGACATGGACGCGGTGGCCCTTATGGGCCGTACCATCAAGGATCTGGCCGAGAAAACCGCGGACAGGGGCGGCTTCGGCTGCGCCAAGCTGGTGGTATTCTGCAACGCGGTGGAGGACAATCCCTTTATGGCCGGCGCTTTCCACGGCGTGGGTGAGCCGGAGCGGGTCATCAATGTGGGGGTCTCCGGCCCCGGCGTGGTGTACCACGCCCTTCAGGACGTAAAGGGCCAGCCCTTCGATGTGGTGGCGGAGACGGTGAAAAAAACGGCCTTCCGCATCACCCGCATGGGTCAGCTGGTGGCCCAGGAGGCCAGCCGGAGGCTGGACACCCCCTTTGGGATTGTGGACCTGTCCCTGGCCCCCACCCCCGCCGTCGGGGACAGCGTGGCCCGGATTTTAGAGGAGATGGGCCTGGAGGTCTGCGGCACCCATGGCACCACCGCCGCCCTGGCCCTGCTCAACGATGCGGTGAAAAAGGGGGGCGTTATGGCTTCCTCCCACGTGGGGGGCCTGTCCGGCGCCTTTATCCCCGTCAGCGAGGACGAGGGCATGATCGCCGCTGCCCGGTCCGGGGCGCTCACCCTGGATAAGCTGGAGGCCATGACCTGCGTGTGCTCGGTGGGGCTGGACATGATCGCCGTTCCCGGTGATACCCCGGCCGAGACCATCTCCGCCATCATTGCCGACGAGGCGGCGATTGGCATGGTGAACTCCAAAACGACCGCCGTGCGTATTATCCCAGCCCCCGGCTGCACCGTGGGGGACACGGTGGAGTTCGGCGGCCTGCTGGGCTCCGCGCCCGTCCAGCCCGTCCATCCCTTCTCCGCCAGGGAGTTTGTGGAGCGGGGCGGACGGATTCCGGCCCCGATGCAGAGCCTGAAAAACTGAACTGCCTGTTTACCGGAAGCGGCGGAGAGCCCTTGCGGTATGATCTCATTCAAATAGAAAGGGGAAAACAGTATGGGACTGTTTGGTCTGTTTGGAAAGAGCCCGAAGCAGCGGGAAGAGGAGGCTTCCATGCGGCGAGCCGAGGCGGAAGACCTGGAGATATACTCCGGTATGCGGGTAGAGGTGACAAGCAATGACGGCCGTATTTTTCTGGCCGCCAAGCTGACGTCGCTGCGGGGGGACCGGGCGCAGCTTCTGCCCCTTACCGAGGGCAGTCTGCTGACCAGAACGGAGGAGCCCATCCCTGTGATGATCCGGGGCTTCAGCAGCCGGGAGAACAAGGCGGTGCTGATGGAGGCCTCGGTCCGCCTGAGCCCCAATAAGGCGTGGCAGGTGGAGCATATTACCCTGGTCAAGCGGGGCAATGACCGGGCCTTCTTCCGGATGGATACCAATGTGACCGCCACCATTACCCCGATGATCCGGTTTGGCGGAGCGGGAGAGCGGTGCAAGCTGGTCAATGTGAGTGTTGGCGGCGTCTGCCTCGGCTGTCAGGCGCGGCACAATATAGGCGATAAATTCCGCCTGGAGGCCCGGCTGCTTCCGGACCAGGCGCCCCTTGACCTGGGCTGCCAGATCCTGCGGATCCTGGAGCGCAAGCACGACTATTTTGAGTACGGCTGCCGGTTTCTGGACCTAAGCGAGGCGGATGAGAATCGTATTCTGCAAATCATCTTTGGCCTTCAGCGCAAAAAGCGGCAGGTTTGATCAAGAGCACCTCCCCTGGCTCAGGCCGGGGGAGGTGCTTTGAAAATGAGACTATTTCAGGCCCAGCCTGGCTGAAAAATCGGCCAGGGCCGCTGAAAAATCCTCCTTTCCGTTGACGAATGGGGTTGGTTGCGCTATAATGGCATTTAAGTATGGAACAATTATATAACTTAAAGTGAAGTTTAGGTCAGGCCTTTTGTGGGAGAGATTTTATGTTTTACACTATTGGAGAGATGGCCCAGAAGCTGAATGTGGCTCCGTCCACCCTGCGCTACTACGACAAGGAGGGGCTGCTGCCCTTTGTGGAGCGGTCCAGCGGGGGCATCCGCATGTTCAAGGACGAGGATATGGAGTGGCTGCGGCTGCTGGGCTGTCTGAAAAAAGCGGGGATGCCGCTGAAGGAGATTCGCGCCTTTATGGACTGGTCCCGCCAGGGGGACGCCACCATCGGCCGGCGGCTGAACCTGATTGAAAAACAGCGTCAGTCGGTGCTGGACCAGCAGAAGCAGCTGGAGGAAACCCTCCTTATGCTGGACTACAAGCGCTGGTACTACCAGACCGCCCAGGAGGCGGGCACCTGCGCTGTCCATGACAGCCTCACTCCGGAGCAGGTCCCGGAGCGGTTCCGGGCACTGATGGCGGAGTGGGAGAAGGGATGACGATGGAACCAAAACAAATTCTGGACTGGTGCCTGGCTGATCTGGAGGGCACTGTTCTGGTGAACAGCTGGGGGGAGACAGGCGTCTTTTATAACCCAGGAAAGGTTCTGAAACGGGGGGTCTATGTCCTCACGGTCAAGGAGAAGGATGGGGATAATGACCGGGCTTCCCGGTTGGACCGCCCTGGTGTGTACCGGGTGAACTTGGGACCAAGGAAGCGGACTTATGTCAACCTGTTTGGCCCGGTTCCCAAGCGTCCGCCAAAAGGCGGCGTAGTGGAGGGGGATATGGACTTTACCCGGACGGATACTCTGCTGCCTCATCCGGTTTACGCCTGGATGGGCTGGGTGTGCGTTCTGAACCCTTCTGCGCAAACCTTTGAAAGCATGAAACCTCTCATTCGGGAGAGTTATATGTTTGCAAAAGAAAAATTTGAGAAACGAGTGAAAAAAACAGGAGTTTGAATATGAGCGAATTATTTGAAAAATCCATGGCCACCCTGGAGCTGCCCCGGGTGCTGGAGCTGCTGTCCGGGTGTGCTGTCACCGACGAGGGCCGGGAGCGGGCCCGGGAGCTGCGCCCCATGGACGATATCGACGATGTAAAGCGGGCCCAGGCGGAGACCACCGCGGCCGTCAAGCTGCTGGTCCTCCGGGGGACCCCCGGCTTCGCGGGAATCAAGCCGGTGTCCGCCAGCCTCCAGCGGGCGGACATGGGGGGCAGCCTGAATACAAGAGAGCTGCTGGAGATCGCCGCTGTCCTGCGGGCGGCCCGGACCGCCGCCGACTACGGGGCGGGGGAGGAAAAGACCCCCATCTCCCATCTGTTCCGCGCCCTCACCACCAACCGATTTTTGGAGGACACCATCACCAACTCCATTGTGGGGGAGGACGAGCTGGCCGACTCCGCCAGCCCGGAGCTGGCCTCCATCCGCCGGCACATGCGGGCCACCGAGTCCAAGGTGCGGGACATCCTTCAAAAGCTGATCTCCTCCAACCAGTCCAAGTATTTGCAGGAGTCCATCATCACCATCCGCTCCGACCGGTACGTGGTGCCCGTGAAGTCGGAGCACAAAAACGCCATCCCCGGCCTGGTCCACGACGTGTCCTCGTCGGGCTCCACCTTCTTTATCGAACCCATGGGGGTGGTGAAGGCCAACAACGAGCTGCGGGAGCTGCTGGCCAAGGAGAAGAAGGAGATCGAGCGGATTTTGGCCGAGCTGTCCGCCCAGTGCGCCGCCCACAAGGAGGATATCGCTGAGGACTACCAGCTCCTCATCTGGCTGGACGCCATTTTTGCCCGGGCAAAGCTGTCTTTGAAGCTGGAGTGCACCGAGCCCAAGCTGTCTGACAAGTACCTCCACCTGCGGGGGGCCCGGCACCCCCTGCTGGATCAAAAAAAGGCGGTTGCCAACGACCTGGAGCTGGGGGAGCGGTTTGACACCCTGGTCATCACCGGCCCCAACACCGGCGGCAAGACGGTCACATTGAAAACCCTGGGCCTCATCACCCTCATGGCCCAGTGCGGCCTGCATGTCCCGGCCAAGGACGACTCCACGGTGCGCGTCTTCTCCCGGGTGCTGGCCGATATCGGCGATGAGCAGTCTATCGCTCAGTCCCTGTCCACCTTCTCCTCCCACATGACCAACATCGTGGGCATCCTGGGGGAGGCGGACGGCGACACCCTCATCCTCTTTGACGAGCTGGGGGCGGGCACCGATCCGGTGGAGGGGGCGGCGCTGGCCGCCGCCATCATTGAGTCCGCCCGGGGCATCGGGGCCCAGGTTGCGGCTACCACCCACTACGCCGAGCTGAAGGTCTACGCCATGACCACTCCCGGGGTGGAGAACGCCTCCTGCGAGTTCAACGTGGAGACCCTGGCCCCCACCTACCGGCTGGTGCTGGGCATCCCCGGAAAGTCCAACGCCTTTGCCATCTCCCGGCGGCTGGGACTGCCGGAGTATATCATCGAGAAGGCCGCCGCACGGCTGGACGCGGAGAATGTCCGGTTTGAGGATGTGCTCACCCGTCTGGACCAGCAGCGGCAGGAGATGGAGAAGGAGCGGGCCGAGGCCCGGCGGCTCAAGCTGGACATGGAGCAGAGTGCGGAGAAGGCCCGGGAGTATCGGGAGAAGCTGGAGGCTGAGCGGGCGAAGGTGGTGGAGAAGGCCAACGCCGAGGCTCGGGCCATCATCGAGGAGGCTCGCGCCGCCAGCGACCTGGCTCTGGCCGAGCTGAAGGAGCTGAAAAAGCGCCAGGACCTGGACTGGCAGCAGGTGAACGACGGCCGGGCGGAGGCCCGGCGGCTGCTCAACGAGGCGGAGCGGAATATCGGCGGAAGTGCCCCCGAGGTGGAGCCCCCGCCCCCCACCCGCCCGGCGAAGGCGGGGGACACGGTGGAGCTGGTGTCTATGGGCACAAAGGCTACGGTCCTGTTGGTGAACAAGGATGGTTCCCTCCAGCTCCAGGCGGGGATTTTGAAGATCTCCGCCAAGCAGGAGGAGGTCCGGGTGGTGGAGGGGGAGACCCAGACCCAGAAGGAGACCCGGCGGATTATTGCCCGGGCGGAGCATACCCTGCGCACCGCCGCCGTCCCCAGTCAGATCGACCTGCGGGGCATGATGACCGACGAGGCCGTCGCCAATCTGGAGCGCTTTCTGGATACTGCCATGATGGGAAAGCTGGAGACGATCACCATCGTCCACGGCAAGGGCACCGGCGCGGTGCGCTCCGCCGTGCGGACCTATCTCAAGCGCAGCCGCTATGTAAAATCCTTCCGCCCTGGCCGCTATGGCGAGGGGGAAGACGGTGTAACGGTAGCAGAATTGAAGTAAATCGGAAATCCACTTTTTAAAATACAGCAAAATAAAAAGCACCGAAAACGATTGTTTCGGTGCTTTTCTGAATTGAAAGGTGGTGGACGATACAGGACTTGAAGGCTTGAAGCCATTGGTAGGGCTGCTGGAGGCCGATGGGGGAGCCGTCCTGCTTGGTGAACAGACGTCCACATTCGTGCCACTGGTCTCCCAGGGCCAGCCGCTGTATAGCCTGTTCAGCCCGGAGCTGCTTTACCAAGCCAAATATCCAGGTGGGCAGCTTCAGTGTTCGGCGGCTTTTGCTAGTCTTGGTGGGGGCGGTGATGATCCCGTCCTTTGGTGTGTAGAGGGAGGCACGGCGAACAGAAACGGTGTGTTGATCTATATCAAAGTCTTCAAACTCGAAACCACACAGCTCCTCTCGGCGGAACCCACCAAATAGGGCCAGAGAAAAGAATATCTGCCACCGGAGCGGAGCACCGGCCAGGGCGTCAAGAAAGGCCTGGGTCTCCTCAAGGGTATAGCAGACCTTCTCCTTCCCCACCTCCAGCGGCGGCAGCGTGACCGCCCGACAGGGGTTGTGTTGGAGCATTCCCATCTTGATGGCATAAGTAAACACGGAGGAAATCAGGGATAGGTGGTTTTTAATGCTCTTGGGGGACAGGGCCTGGCCCTCATGGGTTTGATTGGCCCCTGGCTCACTGAGGCTGTTGATAAATTTCTGTATCTGCCTGGGCGTGATCTTGTCCATGTACAGGTGGCCGATATCCTGGTATATCCTGGGGGACAGCTGCCTGTAGTTGGCCTGCGTGCGCTTGCCCAGGGCCTTCTCCACGTACTCCTTGAACCACTGCCCGGCGAAGGTCTCAAACTTGATGTGTCCATCGGTGAGGGAAGAACCCCGGCATTCTTCATCAAAGAGAACCATTTGCCGGTTTAGCTCCTTCTCAATCTGCTTCGCTGTCATGCCGGGGGTGGGCGTCCATGTCCTCGACTTCATGATCTGCTTGCCCTCCGGGGTATACCCGCAGGAGGCCCGGAGCCGGTACGAGTTGCCGCGCTTTGTATAGGTTGCCATTGTGAAAATCCTCCTTCTTGATTTGACAACCCCGGCCCTGGTATGTTATCATAAAAGAGCGCAAGGGTGCCTTGTTTAGCGACCTGGTATTGTTGTGCATTTGCCGTCTGGAGCGTTAGTAGCACTCCAGGCGGTTTTTATTGCTTTTTGGAAAATGATGTGGTATGCTGTCAACAGGAAAGAATCATCTTTCAGCGTTGCCATGCGGTAGGCGGTTTGTCCCCGGACAGGGGGCGACTTCTGCCCCCTGATCTTATGAAAGGGGGGCTGCCCAATGAGTACATCAGAGGTCTTGCAGTTGTGTCTGGTTATCATCGGTATCTGCGGCCTGTTCATCCAGGGTAAAAAGAAGTAACCGCCCCTCCAGCCACAGAGTGCGGTTACTTCTTTGAGTAATTTGTCTTAGGGGCTGGCCGTCTACCGGCAACGCCCTTTCTATTCTCAGTATAACCGCATATCTTGATTTTGTCAATGCCCTGTACCATCTGGTACGGGGCTTTTTGCTCCCCGGTTCGGGGGATTGCTTAATTTTCAGCAGACCCCAGATTTGGGGGCAGTTCATCATGGGAACGAAATTTCGTTCCCCTACCCCCCTCCTGCGGCCCCTCTGCGCCCTCTGGGGGAGGGGTGGTATCTGTACCCTCCTGCGGAGATGGGGGCGATTGTGGGGCCTTTGTGGGCGGTTGGGAGACGGGAAGAAATGACCCGGCGGGACCGTCTCCATATACCTTGATTCCAGCGGAGAGCGGGGACGGTTCAGCCCCCCGGCGGTATTCATCTAACCGCGTAAGTTCCCTTACCCGTTTTACTGCCTCTATCTGTCCATCATCATTCAGTTTCGCCAAGTCTTCGCCTATTTCATCTTTCCGGGCTTTCCAAGTTTCGGCCTCCGCAAAGTGCCCTTTCATGTAGTATTTTACCTCTGCTTCTGCTTGGGCTAATATCCCTTGCTCTACCTCGGCAGAGGTTTGACCCGATATTAGGTATACAACATCAGCATCTAGAACTTGTGCAATCTGTCTAAGCTGTTGAAGGCGGGGCTGGCGTTTACCAAGTTCATACTGCTGTATCGTGCCTGTTGCAGTTCCGGCCTTTTCGGCAAGCTCCCGCTGTGTAAGTTTGGCTATCTTCCGAGCTTCCTTTATGCGCTGTCCTACAGTCATTTACATCACCTAATAATTACTATAACACATTATGGCACAAAATACAATCAATTGAATACAAAAATTTCATCGAACCCATTGACATACTCAAACGACTGTGTTATCATGATGACGCAATCAAACGAAGGTGGTGAAAATCAAATGAAAGCAGACCGCAAAAAGCTGGAGCTGGCAATGGCACGGGCCTGCATGAACAGCGCAGACCTTCCCGTCGCTGCTGGGCTCCCACGGCCCACGGTGCAGAACGCCATTGTGGGAAAAGGAGTTAGGCCCGCCACCCTGGGCCGAATCGCTAAGGCGCTGGGTGTGGACCCGGCGGAGCTGCTGGAGGAGGTGTAACCATGACCACACCAAGAATGCGGACGGCGGAGGGGGCGCTTGCCGTCATCAAGACCGAAGACCCGGAGACGGCGGTAACACTGCGGGCGATCCGGGGCCTAATCAACACCGGGAAGGTGCCCCATGTGCCAGTAGGCAAGAAGAAGCTGGTGGACGTAGACCGGCTCATGGACTATTTGAAAGGGGTGTATACAGCGTGACGAACCAAATCAACCTGACCCTGCGGCAGTTCCCCGTGGTGGCTCACGACCACCGCACCGGCAAGGAGGAGGCAATCACTGTCACCGTGACCCGTGACCAGCTGCGGGCCGCCGGGGTGGTAGGTCAGTCTTCCAAAGAGCTGATTGAGCGGCTGTGTGAGCGGCAGGGATACACCGTGATCGAGATTGGCACGCCGGACAAGGTGACCGTCACCGTGGACCTGGACAAGCTGGTGGAGCAGCAGGAGGAGCGGCAGAAAGCCGAGTGGCTGTTCCAGCATGGGCACGAGGGGAGATGTTGAGTTTGAGTGTTGAGGAAGTAATCGCCCGAATGGAAAAATTTGAACAGGAGCGCATGAAAAAGCGGGAAGAGATGGAACGTCTCACCCGTGACCTGCTGACCTATGACAGCGAAAGTCTTGGAGACGCAGTTAAATGCTATATCTCTCAGGAAGATGACCCCGCGGCACTGTCTGACCCTGCATTTGAAGCGTTTGGGATTATATCAAAAATTCAGGTGTTGGAATTGGAGTGCTAAATGGCAGAGAGAAGAATGTTTGCAAAATCGGTCATAGGTTCTGCCCGATTCTTGCGAATGCCGTCCACATCCCGGCTGCTATACTACGATCTCGGAATGCAGGCCGATGACGACGGGATAGTTGAAGCGTTCTCCGTTATACGTACTACTGGAGCCACTGAGGATGATTTAAGAGTGCTGGCGTCAAAGGGATTCGTCACAGTTATGAATGACGATCTAGTCACTTACATAACTGACTGGAGCAAGAATAATTATATTCAGAACGACCGATACCGACCTAGTATTTACAAGGAACTTTTGGTGAAAATTGCCAACGCTTCCACGGTGGATACAGAGTGTATACATGCTGTATCCGAAATGGATACCCAGGTTAGGTTAGGTAAGGATAGGTTAGGTAAGGGTAGAGAGAGCGAAGGAGCCGCAAAGCGGCCCACCCGCCCCCGATTTCTGCCGCCAACTGTTGAACAAGTGGCGGAGTATGTGAAGCAACGGGGAAGCCGGGTAGACCCACAGGGCTTTATCGACTTCTACGAGGCCAAAGGATGGCTGATAGGCAAGACCCCCATGCGAGACTGGAAAGCGGCTTGCCGAAACGCTGAGAGCTGGGAGCGATGGAATAAGGCGGAGCAGAAGGGAGGGGCTGAGGATGATTACTGGAAATGAATCTCTCCTGTTCGCTCCCCGATTCATGGACCCCCAGGCGGAGCCGTACGGCCTGTTCTGGTGTGCGAATGCTGAGGATGTGCAAGCCATTCAGATCAACGCTGTCTGTAAAGCTCTGACGGTTCCGTGGAAAGAGTTGACGGAGTGGGCCGAGTTCATCGGTCGCTATCCGTACATAATCGTCGCTGTGCCTCCTGGCCCGGTCCGGGATGAGATTGCCGGTGAGCTGCAAGCCCGCTTCCCCCTCCCGGTCCTCGTTCCGGGCAAGGACGCCTTTCACGGCTGCGGTTCGGCCCTGGAGCTTCGGGACAACTACGGCCTTTCCGCTATTGACCAATTCCGCAGAGCTGATGATCACGTCGAAATCCTCCTTTTTCTTCTCCTGACTCAACACCGCGTCGATCACGTCCGGGTTGAGCTGGTTCTTTTCGTCCATCTCCCGCAGCTTCTTGGCCTGGGCCTTGGAGGGGGACGACTGCTGCCCCTCAATGGACACGGCGATATACTTCTGATGTTCCGGCCTGATACGGGAAATCTCCACGGCGGGAGTGAACGACAGCTTTCCGCCGTCCATAAACTGTTTCAGCTCCGGCACAAGGTCATTCAGATAAATGTACCGCTGGACCGTCTTTCCACTCATGCCGTTGCGCTCGCCCACTTTGTCCAGAGACAGCTTGCCCAGGTCCGCGCCGTCGCCCCGCGTCCCCTGGTGCTTGATGGCCTCATACTGCTGCTTCAAGGCCGCCGCCTTTTCGCTGGGCAAAATCGTTTCCCGGTGGCGCAGGTTGTCGTCCGTCATAGCGAGGACGGCTTCATCATCCGTCATGTTGCGGACGATACAGGGCATATTTTTGTACCCCGCCAGTTCGCTTGCCCGCTGCCGCCGGTGGCCCGCTATGATCTCATAGCCCCCGCCCTCACGGGGACGCACCAGGGCGGGCTGGTGGACGCCGCCTGCCCGCACAGACGACACCAGCCCTTTCATTTCATTGTCGTCCCGGACGCCGAACGGGTGATCCTGGAACGGGTGGAGCTGGTCCAGGTCCAGATAGACGATCTCCTCCTTTTCCCCACGGGAGGCGTCCTTGGGCTGGG
>CAJUSG010000049.1 GCA_910589085.1 uncultured Oscillospiraceae bacterium
CCAGCCTTCCAAGCTGGTCGCGTGGGTTCGATTCCCATCACCCGCTCCAGCGTCGCCGCAAGCTCCATATCCCTCGCTTCCGCTGTTTGGCGAAAGCTCGCTCATTCCGCGCGGCTCCTTTCCAAATCGGACCCGCCAGGCTGGGCTCCGATTTGGGCGGGGACGAGAAACGCGCCTGTAGCTCAGGTGGATAGAGCAACTGCCTTCTAAGCAGTGGGCCGGGGGTTCGAGTCCCTCCAGGCGTGCCAGCCGGCTTCAGGTGTATCGGCACATCAGTCATATGGTGGGTGTAGCTCAGTTGGTTAGAGCACCGGATTGTGGTTCCGGGTGTCGAGGGTTCGAGTCCCTTTACCCACCCCACATGAAGGCGGAGGGGCCGGAGCTTCTGCTCCGGCCCCAGCCTTTCACCCATACAGGGGTGTAGCCAAGTGGTAAGGCAAGGGACTTTGACTCCCTCATCCGCTGGTTCGAGTCCAGCCATCCCTGCCACGTCGTTGAGGCGCTTTGCCGGATACCCCGCCGCCGGTCCCATCCAAAACGGAATCGCCCGGGTTCCGTTTTGGGACATGGGTGCGCGCCCTTTGTCGCCTGAATATGTGTATATGACCCGTTAGCTCAGCCGGTAGAGCAACTGCCTTTTAAGCCGTGGGTCCGGGGTTCGAATCCCCGACGGGTCACCACGTCGGAGCAAGCTACATATCGCTTGCTCCGACTTTTTCCAAAGTCAGAGCGCGCTCATTGCGCTGCTCCTCCTTTCCAAATCGAACCCGCTTCGCTGGGCTTCGATTTGGTTTTGGACGCAATTTCGAAAGAAAATCGATTTTAACCACTTACTCCACGTCGGAGCAAAGTCCGCTTTGCTCCGGCGATTTTTTTAAATCGCCATCCGCTCCGCTCCCTTATTTTTATAAGACAATGGAAACAGCCTCCGCCGAAAAGGCGGAGGCTGTTCTGTGTTCCGATCAGATGATGCTCAGGGCCAGGGTGATGATGATCCAGAGGATGGCAACCCACTTGGTCATCTTGGCCAGCTTGGCATCCAGGCTTTTGGCCTTGTTCTTGGACAGGAAGGTGTCAGCGCCGCCGGCGATAGCGCCGGACAGACCGGCGCTCTTGCCGGACTGGAGCATAACCACAGCGATGACGGCCAGACCGCACAGGACCTGGATGATGGTGAGAATCAAATTCAGCGTGTTCATGTTACTCGTTCCTTTCAAGGCCCGCGGGCCGGTAATTGACTGGTTTTGCGGAAAATTCGGGAGTGCCGATAAGTATACCACAATGTTTCCCCGATTGCAAGAGGCAAATTTCACGCATTCAAGGGAAGAATTTGGAAAAGCCGGCTTTCGGTCAGGCCTTCAGCACAAAAATGTGGGAGTCGAAGTCCCGGGCGGGGGGCTCGTCGGGCTGGCGCTCGCCGGCGGCGCTGTCGGTGGTGAGCAGCCCCACCTCCATCAGCTCGTCGCCAAAGTGCTCGGAGCCGCCGTCCACGGTGTAGCGCAGGCTCGGGTCCAGACCCCGCAGGCGCACCCGCCGGTAGGGGCCGTTGACCTCGTTGAGGACCTTGTACCAGCCCACCAGGGCGGTGCGCCGGTCGGGGCTTACCACCATCCAGGCGGTGAAATTCCCCTCGAAAGGGGAGAGCAGACGGTAGAAGTCGCCGAACTGGATGACCTGGCGGTACTCCTTCATAAAGGCGATCTGCTCCCGCACCTGGGCCCGCTCCTCCGGGGTGAGGCGGTTCAGGTCCAGCTCGTAGCCGAAGGTGCCGAAGGCGGCCACGTTGGCCCGGGTGGACAGCGGGGTGAGGCGGTTGACCTGGTGGTTGGGCACTGCGGACACATGGGCGCCGATGGAGCTGAGGGGGTAGCAGAAGGAGGTGCCGTATTGAATCTTCTGCCGCTCCACCCCGTCGGAGTCGTCTGAGGTCCAGCACTGGGGGGCGTAGTACAGCATTCCGGGGTCAAACCGTCCGCCGCCCGAGGCGCAGGATTCGAAGAGGATGTGGGGGAAGCGGCGGGTCAGCCGGTCGTAGAGGTCATAGACCCCCAGGATATAGCGGTGCATGACCTCGCCCTGCCGGTCGGGGGGCAGAGCCGCGGAATAGACCTCGGTCATGCTGCGGTTCATGTCCCACTTGACATAAGAAACCTTGGCCTGGGAGAGAATTTTGGACATCTGTTCATAGATGTTGTCCACCACCTCTGTTCGGGAGAAGTCCAGCACAAGCTGGTTTCGGCCCAAAGAGGCGCGGCGGCCCGGGGTCTGGAGGACCCAGTCCGGGTGGGCGCGGAAGAGCTGGGAGTCCCGGTTTACCATCTCCGGCTCAAACCACAGGCCGAATTGCATCCCCAGGGCCTCGATGCGCTCGGCCAGGCGGGTGACGCCGCCGGGCAGCCGGTCCGGGTTGGGCGTCCAGTCCCCCAGGCCGGCGGAGTCGCTGCACCGGGCGCCAAACCAGCCGTCGTCCAGGACGAAGAGCTCCACCCCGTCCTCCCGGGCGGCCCGGGCGATGGCCACCAGCTTGTCCTCGGTGAAATCGAAATAGGTGGCCTCCCAGTTGTTGATGAGAATGGGGCGGGGCCGGTCACGCCACTGACCCCGGGCCAGCCGGGTGCGGTAGAGCCGGTGGAAGGCGCGGCTCATGTCCCCCATGCCCTGGCCGGACCAGACCACAACCGCCTCGGGGGTCTGGAAGCTCTCCCCCGGCGCCAGCTTCCAGTCGAAGCCGAAGGGGTTGATGCCCAGCGTGACCCGGGTGGTGTCCCAGGGGTCCACCTCCGCCCGGGCCAGGAAATTCCCGGAGTAGAGAAGGGAGAAGCCCATCACCTCGCCGCTGTCCTCGCCGGTCCCCGGGCGGCGGAGCATGATAAAGGGGTTGTGGCTGTGGGAGGAGTGACCGCGGGTGGACTCCACCGACTGAATCCCCTGCTCCAGCCGCCGCACCTTCATGTGCCGCTCCCGGGACCAGGCGCCGGAGAAGTGGATGAGCTCATAGCCGCTGTCGGGCAGGTCCAGAGACAGGCTCATGGCGGTGGTCAGATGGAGGTCCTGCCCGCCCTCGTTGACCAGACGGGCGGAGCGGGCCAGGGCGGGCAGGTCGCGGAACAGGGTGTAGCTGAGGAGGAGTGAGACCTTCAGCAGCGGGTCCCTCAGGCAGACGGTGAGGGTCTCCCCCTCCCCCGCCTCCTCGCAGTAGGTGGCGGGCAGGCCGGCCAGGCCGGGCTTGCCGGGGGTGACAGTGTGGGACTGGTAGACAAAGGAGGCAATCCGGCTGCCGTTGGGCTGGACCAGCTCCACCGCCGGGCGGCGGAAATCGGTGGTTCCATAGACGGGGTACTCCTGGAGACAGTGCTCCAGAGAGAAGCGCTTGTCCCCCTCGAAGACACAGGCCGACATGGGCCGGGGGTGCATCTCCAGCAGGTGGTCGAAGCTCTCCCGGTCCCGGATGGCCCGGCCGAAGTAGAGCTGGCCCAGGCTCCCGTCGGGGAGCACCTTCATCAGGTAGCTGATTTGGCCGTTGGTCAGGTGAAAGGTCTGGGTGTTCTCGTGGAAGAGGATGCTCATGGGGTGTTCTCCTTAAAAATGATGTTGTGGGCCGCCTCAGCCGCTGTCCTTTTCTATCAGCTGCCAGGGGACTACCTCGGACTGGCAGTCCTCCCCCTGGAGCAGGCGCAGCATCAGGCTGGCGGCCAGCTCCCCCAGGTTTCGGGAGCCGTGGGACAGAGAGGTGAGGCGCACCGGGGCCAGCTCGCTGTACTGGCTGTTGTCAAAGCTGACCACGGCCATCTCCTCCGGGACGCGCACCCCCCGCTTTTTCAGGTGGGTGACGACGCGGATGGCCACCTCGTCGTTGTAGCAGACAAGGGCGGAGCAGCCGGAAAAGCCGTCCAGAATGGAGTCTAAAAAGGCCTCGGAGTGGAAGGATTTTCTGGCCTCGGTGTTGTACCAGCAGATTTGTCCGTCCTCCATGGGGAGGCCCAGGTCCCGGAGGGCCTCGGCATAGCCGGCATAGCGCAGGGTGCCCTGTATGTCGTCTATCTTGAAGATGCCGGCGATGTTCTGGTGGCCCTTCCGGTGGAGATGCTCCACCAGGAGCTTTCCGCCGCCGTAGTTGTCGGCCAGCACCGACGGGATGTTGGACAGCTCGGGGTAGGTGCCGTTGATGAAGACCAGGCGGATCCCCCGCTGGATCAGCTTCTGGTACAGGTCCAGGTTGGGGTTGGGCAGGGCCGTCTTGCTCCCCTCCACCAGGACCCCGTCCAGCTCCTTCATGGTGAGCAGGGTCTGGAGAATCTTGCGCTCGGTGGACACCTGGTTCTGGGTGGCGAAGAGGAGCGGGGCGCTGCTGTTGGCCGTGAGGACGGCCTCCATGCCCTGGAGGATGCCCGGAAAGATGTAGTCGCTGATGTAGGTGGTGACCACGGCGACGGTGCAGTTGAGCAGGGCCTCCGGCTCCGAACGCTCCCGCAGGTGGGAGCCGCTGCCCTGCCGGCGGGTAATCAGCCCCTCGTCCTCCAGCACGGAGAGGGCCCGGCGGACCGTCTGCCGGCTGATCTGAAAACGCTGACAGAGCAGCTGCTCCGTGGGGAGCAGCTGCTTGCCGCTGTAGAGGCCATTTTCAATTTCCTGCCGCAGGGAGCTGGCGATGGACAGGTATTTTGGCGCCATAGGCAAGACCCTCCCGGGGAGAGATTTTTCTGTGGCTCGGCGGGCCGCGGGCGCGGTCCTTGTCGATATTATAGCATATCCGCCGGATTGGTACAACCAAAAATAATTTGTCTGTATTTGTCCGGAAAACCTGCTCCGGAGAAGGGACGGAAGGCGGCTGTGGGCCGCCTTTTGCACAAGTTCGGAGGAGGAACGGAGGGATAATTTATGGAAATTTGTACAGGTTGCAAAAAAGAATGGGGACAAAAATATATTTTGTGCAAAATGACGTGCGTTTGAGCGGGCGGGAAATAATCTGGAGGAGAAAAAAGGGGTGGAAAAAGTTTTGGATATACTCCAACAAGCTGGAGTATTATTACTTTTTGATGGAAAAGCAATAATTTGTATTCAAAAATAGACGAAAATGCTTAAATTTGTATTGTTTATTTCCGGGAAAATGCAAAAATGAAGTACAAATTATTGACGCGGGAGCATACAAATGCTATACTGAGGTCAGCTTCAAACCTTTGGCACTAATTTTAGAAAGTGAGGAAATGAAATGAAAAAGATTCTTGGCATTGCTCTGGCCGCGGCGCTGTCCCTGTCCATGGTGGCCTGCGGAAACAACAGCACCCCTCCCGCCGACAAGTCCAATCCTCCCGCCAACAACAGCGGCGCCTCCACAAGTGATCCCGCCCCCGCACCCGCACCCAGCGACGAGCTGATTACTGTGGGTGTTATCAACAACGACCCCAACGAGTCCGGCTACCGCACCGCCAACGACGCCGCCATGCGCGCCACCTTCACCGAGGAGAACGGCTACAAGGCCACTTTCTACAACAATAACGACGCGGCCCAGCAGATCGCTGAGGCCCAGCAGATGATCCAGAACGAGGTGGACTTCCTGCTCCTCTCCCCCGCCGCCACCACCGGCTGGGACACCGTCCTCCAGGACGCCAAGGACGCCGGCACCCAGATCATCCTCTTTGACCGTATGCTGGAGGCCGACGAGAGCATGTACGCCGCCGCCGTCGTCTCCGACATGCCCGCCGAGGGCGTGACCGCCGTGAACTGGCTGGCCGACCAGGGGCTGGAGGAGTACAACATCATCCACATCCAGGGCCTGATGGGCTCCGACGCCCAGCTGGGCCGCACCGGCGCTCTGGACGAGAAGGTGGCCGCCGAGGCCAGCTGGAACTACGTCACCCAGCAGACCGCCTCCTGGGATGAGGAGACCGCCCGCACCATCACCCAGTCCGTCATCGACTCCGGCAAGTCCTTCAACGTGATCTACGCCGAGAACAACGGCATGGCCCGGGGCGCTGTGGCTGCTCTGGACGCCAACGGCATCACCCACGGCAAGGACGGCGACGTGATCGTCATGGGCTTCGACAGCGACAAGTGGGCCATGGAAGCCGTCCTGGAGGGCAGCTGGAACTACATGGGCCTGTGCAACCCCATGCAGGCTGAGACCGTTGACAGCATCATCAAGGACCTGATGGCCGGCAAGGCGCCCGCGGAGAAGAAGATCTTCACCCCCGAGCGGGGCTTCGACGCCGCCACCATTACCCAGGAGGATGTGGACACCTACGGCACCTGATCGAGGGCTTACATAGCGAACAGCATTACGTGATCCGACACGCGGCGCGGCATGTCAGCCGCGCCGCGTGTTATTCTTAATCTGACAAGAATGGAGGCGTATCCCTATGCAGGAAGGCGCAGTATTGGAAATGCGCGGCATCTGCAAGTACTTCCCCGGTGTGCGCGCCCTTCAGGATGTGGACTTCACCCTGCGGGAGGGGGAAATTCATGCCCTGATGGGGGAAAACGGCGCAGGCAAGTCCACCCTGATTAAGGTGCTTACCGGCGTGTACCCCAAGGACGGGGGCGAGGTCCACATTCGGGGCCTGGAGGGCGCCGCGGTCATCCGCTCCCCCCAGGACGCCCAGAACGCCGGCATCAGCACCGTCTATCAGGAGATTACCCTGTGCCCCAACCTGACGGTGGCGGAGAATATGTACATTGGCCGGACCAAGGGCGCTGTGACCAACTGGAGGCGGATGAACAGCGGCGCGGGCAAGATTTTGGAGAGCTTGGGCATTCCCGCCAGCCCCAGGCAGCAGCTGGGCTCCTGCTCCATCGCGGTGCAGCAGATGGTGGCCATCGCCCGGGCGGTGGATATGGAGTGCAAGGTGCTCATTCTGGATGAGCCCACCTCCTCCCTGGATGAGCAGGAGGTGGTGAAGCTCTTCGGCCTGATGCGGGACCTGAAGGCCAAGGGTGTGGGCATCATCTTCGTTACCCACTTCCTGGAACAGGTCTATGAGGTCTGCGACCGGATCACCGTCCTCCGGGACGGCCAGCTGGTGGGCGAGTATGTCATCGGGGATCTGCCCCGGGTTCAGCTGGTGTCCAAGATGCTGGGCAAGGAGCTGGATGACATGGCCGACATCAAGGGCGAGACCGGCGGCGTGGCCATCAGCCAGGAGGGCGCCCCCATGCTGGAGGCCCAGGACCTGTGTAGCAGCGCGGGGATCAAGCCCTTCGACTTCTCCATCCGCAGGGGCGAGGTCAACGGCTTCACCGGCCTGCTGGGCTCGGGACGCAGCGAGTGCGTCCGGGCCATCTTCGGCGCCGACCACATCACCGGCGGCAGCGTGAAGATGGACGGTAAGGCGGTCAAAATCAAAAAACCCCTGGACGCCATGAAGCAGGGCATCGGCTATCTGCCCGAGGACCGGAAGGGGGACGGCATCGTAGGCGACCTGTCCGTCCGGGAAAACATCATCCTGGCCTATCAGGTGATGAAGGGCTTCTTCCGGCCTGTCTCCCGCGCCCAGGCGGAGGCCTTCGCCGACGAGTACATCAAGCTGCTGGAGATTAAGACCGCCTCGGCCGACACCCCCATCAAGTCGCTGTCCGGCGGCAACCAGCAGAAGTGCATCCTGGCCCGGTGGCTGCTCACCGACCCCAAATACCTGATTCTGGACGAGCCAACCCGGGGCATCGACATCGGTACCAAGATTGAAATTCAAAAGCTGGTCCTCAAGCTGGCCTCAGAGGGCAAGAGCGTCACCTTCATCTCCTCGGAGATCGACGAGATGCTGCGCACCTGCTCCCGGCTCATCGTCATGCGGGACCGCAAGGCGGTGGGCGAGCTCAGCGGAGAGGACCTGACCCAGTCCAAGATTATGGCGACTATCGCAGGAGGTGATGAGGAATGACGACCCCCGTGAAAAATCCCGAGACCCAGGTGAGACGGCCTGACGAGCCTCTGTTCAAGCGGCTCACCCGGCAGCAGCTCTTTATCCCGGTTGCGGCGCTGGCCCTGCTGGTGCTGTTCAACCTGATCGCCGACCCGTCCTTTTTCGCGGTCTCCATCAATCAGAACAGCCTGGGCAACCCGGTACTCAGCGGCAATATGGTTTCCGTGCTGGACAACGCCTCCGAGCTGGTCATTCTGTCCATCGGCATGACCCTGGTGACCGCCTCCTCCGGCGGACAGGACATCAGCGTGGGCGCCACCATGGCCATCGCCGGCAGCGTGATCCTGCGCATGGTCTGCGGCGGCCAGGTCACCGCCGACACCATGCAGACCCCTCTGATTCTGGCCGTTCTGGCCGGCGTTCTGGCGACCATGCTCTGCGGCGCCTTCAACGGCGCCCTGGTGGCCTACTTTAAGATCCAGCCCATGGTGGCCACCCTCATCATGTACACCGCCGGCCGCTCCATCGCCGCCTGGATTAACAACAACCAGCTGCCCATCATCAACGATCTGGGCTTTAAGTACGCGGGCACCTTCCTCCCCGGCGTCCCGGTTCCCACTCCAATTTTCATCACCGTCCTGGTGATCCTGGCCTTCTGGCTGATTTTGAAGTTCACCACCCTGGGCCTGTACACCCAGTCGGTGGGCATCAACCCCAGCTCCTCCCGCCTCAACGGCATCAACCCCCAGATGGTCAAGCTGCTCACCTATGTGATTCTGGGCGCATGTGTGGCGGTGGCCGGCTTTATTCGGGTCAGCCGCAGCGGCTCCATCAACTACTCCCGCATCGCAGAGAACATCGAGATGGACGCCATCCTGGCGGTGGCCCTGGGGGGCAACGCCCTGTCCGGCGGCAAGTTCAACATCTACGGCTCCATTCTGGGGGCCTACGTCATCCAGTTCCTCACCACCACCCTGTATAAGTACGACGTACCCTCTACGGCCCTGCCCGCCTATAAAGCGGTCGTGGTTATCCTGCTGGTGGTGCTCAGCGCTCCGGTGGTGCGGGAGAAGCTGGCCGGCATGAAGAAAGCGCCGGCCAAGGCAGCAAAGGAGGTGGCCTGACATGCCGAATGGGACCGCAGTTGACAAACAGGGGCGGCTGAAGGAACGGGCCGCCATGAGCGACACCAATCTGCTGCTCACGATCACCATTGTGGTGTTTTTTATCCTGTACCTGTCTGCCGTGTTTTTCCTGGGCGGCAGCTTCACCAAGCCTCAGAACTTCCTCAACATTTTGAACAACAACGCCTCCCTCATCGTTCTCTCCTGCGGTATGAGCGTGGTCATGATTACCGGCGGCATCGATATCAGCGTGGGCGGCGTCACCTGCCTGGTGTGCATGACCTGTGCGGTGAACCTGGAACAGCAGGGCGGCAATATGCTGACTGTCATCCTGATTGGTCTGGGCATCGGTCTGGCCTTCGGCGTGGTCCAGGGCTTTCTGGTGGCCCACCTGGGCATCCAGCCCTTCATCGTGTCCCTGGCGGGCATGTTCTTCGCCAAGGGCATGACCACCATCGTCAGCAAGGAGCCGGTCCGCGTGACCAACGAGGGCTTTTTAGCGGTAAAGGATATGCGCATCAACGTCCCCGGCCTGGGCGCCCCCAATAAGCTGGGCGTCTACATCCCGGCCTATGTGGAGGTGGGGGTGGTGGTCGCCCTGGTGGTGGTGGTCCTCCTCTTCTGCCTGCTGCGCTGGACCAGGCTGGGCCGTGCCTTCTACGCCGTGGGGGGCAACAACCAGAGCGCCAATATGCTGGGCATCAACGTGCGCCGGACCAAGTTTTTGGCCCATGTGCTGTGCTCCGTGCTGGCCGGGCTGGGCGGCATCCTCTACTTCCTCCACGTGGGCAGCGGCGACGTGGCCAACGGCGCGGGGGACGAGATGAACGCCATCGCCTCCTCCATCATCGGCGGCACCCTGCTCACCGGCGGCGTGGGCAACGTGGTGGGCACCTTCTTCGGCGTGCTCAGCCTGAACACCATCAAGCGCATCGTCTCCTCCCTGGGCTTTGACGAGGCCTGGTGGTCCAACATCACCGTGGCCGCCATGCTCTGCCTGTTCCTGGTCATCCAGAGCATCGTCCTGCTGCGCAAGAACAAAAAATAAGGAGGAGTGGCAATGAGAACCTGTTTAGGACTGGAGCTGGGCTCCACCCGGATCAAGGCCGTCACCATCGACGGCGGCTTCAGGCCCGTCTCCTCCGGGGACTACACCTGGGCCTCCGCCTATGAGAACGGCATCTGGACCTACTCCCTGGACGAGGTGTGGACCGGCCTGAGGGCCGCCCTGTCCCAGGTGGAAGACCGGCAGGACATCGCCGCCGCCGGGGTGTCCGCCATGATGCACGGCTATCTGGCCTTCGACAAGGACTGGAAGCTCCTCACCCCCTTCCGCACCTGGCAGAACACCATCACCGGAGAAGCCGCAGCCGAGCTGACCGGGCTCTTCGGCTTCAACATCCCCCAGCGGTGGTCCATCGCCCACCTGTATCAGGCCATCCTGAACAAGGAGGAGCACATCCCCCAGGTGGCCCACATCACCACCCTGGCGGGGTACATCCACTACATGCTCACCGGGGTCAACGCCGTGGGCGTGGGCGAGGCCAGCGGCATGTTCCCCATCGACAGCGCTGCCCTGGACTATGACGCCGGGATGGTAGGGAAGTTTGACGCGCTGGTAAAAGACCGTGGGCTGCCCTGGACGCTGGAGGATATCCTTCCTGACGTCCTCCCCGCGGGCGCGGACGCGGGAGCGCTCACCGAAGAGGGCTTCAGGATGCTGGACGGCCTGCTCCCCGCCGGGGTCCCCTTCGCCCCCGCCGAGGGGGACGCGGGCACCGGCATGACCGCCACCAACGCCGTCGCCCCCCGCACGGGCAATGTGTCCGCCGGAACCTCTATCTTCTCTATGGTGGTGCTGGAGCACCCCCTGGAGAGGGTCTATGAGGAGATCGACCTGGTTACCACCCCCACCGGGGCCCCCGTGGCCATGGTCCACTGCAACAACTGCACCAACGACACCAACGCCTGGGTGGGCGTTCTGGGGGAGACGGCCAGGCTGTTCGGGGCAGAGCCCTCCGCCGGCGAGCTGTACACCAGGCTCTACGAGAAGAGCCTGGAGGGGGACCCGGACTGCGGCGGCGTGCTGGTGTGCAACTACCTGGCCGGGGAGGGGGTCACCCATATGGACGCAGGCCGTCCCCTGGCGGCCCGCACCCCCGAGAGTAAATTCACCCTGGCCAACTTCTTCCGGGCACAGCTCTATTCCACCATGTCCACCCTGAAGATCGGCATGGATATCCTGGCCGCGGAACATGTGGCCATCGACTCCCTCACCGGCCACGGCGGACTGTTCAAAACCCCCGTGGTGGGCCAGAGCTACATGGCCGCCGCCTGCGGCGCCCCCGTCACCTGCATGGAGACCGCCGGAGAGGGCGGGCCCTACGGCATGGCCCTGCTGGCCTCCTTCCTGCTGAACAGGGAGGGCGGGGAGCGCCTGGAGGACTTCCTGTCCAAGAAGGTCTTTGCCGGGGTATCCGGCTCCACCATCCAGCCCGACCCCGCCTGCGTGGAGGGCTTCAATGCCTACATCCAGCGGTACAAGGCCCTGCTGGAGGTGGAGAAGACCGCTGTAGCTGTTTTGTAAAACGGCCCGCAGGGGCGGATAATGTCCGCCCGCCAGCCCGGTTCCTAATCTTAGGGGCGGCGCGCCGGGGTCGTCGCGCCCTACAGGGTATTGTGTAGGGGCCGACGACCCGGCGGCCCGCTCTCCCAGATTCCAAAAATATGAGGAGGAACATCCAATGAACAAATATTCCTTTTGGTTCGTAGTCGGCAGTCAGTTCCTGTACGGCCCCGAGGTGCTGGAGACGGTGGCGGCCCGGGCCCAGGAGATGGCCGACAAGCTCAGCAAGGCCCTGCCCTTCCCCCTGATCTACAAGGTGACCGCCAAGACCAACCAGGAGATCGCCGACGTGGTGAAGGAGGCCAACTACGACGACACCTGCGCCGGCATCATCACCTGGTGCCACACCTTCTCCCCCTCCAAGATGTGGATCAACGGCTTTGCCAATCTTCAAAAGCCCTACTGCCACTTCGCCACCCAGTACAACCGGGAGATCCCCAACGAGGAGATCGACATGGACTTCATGAACCTGAACCAGGCCGCCCACGGCGACCGGGAGCACGGGTTTATCGCCGCCCGCCTGCGTATGCCCCGGAAGGTCATCGCCGGTCACTGGCAGGACCAGTCCGTCCGGGAGCGCATCGGAAGCTGGATGAGGGCCGCCGTGGGCGTGGCCGTGTCCAGGGGCTTGAAAGTGATGCGGTTTGGTGATAATATGAGAGAAGTGGCCGTCACCGAGGGCGACAAGGTGGAGGTCCAGGCCAAGCTGGGCTGGCAGGTGAACACCTGGGCGGTGGGCGACCTGGTGAAGGTGATGGACGCCGTCACCGAGGAGGAGATCGACGCCCTGATGGAGACCTACAAGGCCAGCTATGACATCGCCACCGATAAAATCGACCATATCCGCTATCAGGCCCGGGAAGAGATCGCCATGAAGAAAATGCTGGACGAGCAGGGCTGCAGGGCCTTCTCCAACACCTTCCAGGACCTGTACGGCATGGAGCAGCTCCCCGGACTGGCCTCCCAGCACCTGATGGCCCAGGGCTACGGCTACGGCGGCGAGGGCGACTGGAAGGTGGCCGCCATGACCGCCATCATGAAGGCTATGGGCGAGGGCGGAAACGGCTGTTCCCTGTTTATGGAGGACTACACCTATAACCTGGTGGAGGGCAGGGAGTACTCCCTGGGGGCCCACATGCTGGAGGTCTGTCCCTGCTGTGCGGCGGAAAAACCCCGGATTGAGACCCACCACTTGGGGATCGGCATGAACGAGAAGGATCCCGCCCGCCTGGTCTTCGAGGGCAAGGAGGGGGACGCTATCGTGGTCTCCCTCATCGACATGGGGGGCCGTCTGCGGCTGATCTGCCAGGATATCCACTGCGTCAAGCCCATTCTGCCCATGCCCAACCTGCCCGTGGCCCGGGTGATGTGGCAGGCCGAGCCCTCCCTCACCACCGGGGTGGAGTGCTGGATTACCGCCGGGGGCGCGCACCACACCGTCCTCAGCTACGACGTCACCGCCGAGCAGATGCGGGATTGGGCCAACATGCTGGACATCGAGTTTGTCCACATCACCAGGGACACCACCGTGGAAAGCCTGGAGCATGACCTGTTCCTGTCCGATCTGGCCTGGAAGCTGAAATAAGCCTGTAGGGGCCGACGACCCGGCGGCCCGCTCTTTTCCGCTGCTGCGGTGTTGGAGAGCGGCGCGCCGGGGTCGTCGCGCCCTACAGCCGCTGCCTTGCAGGGGCGGATATTATCCGCCCGTATGAAAATCAGGCGGCGTAAAAAACGGGCGGGTAATACCCGCCCCTACACACGAAAACGAGGTGCAATGATGTTAGAAGCGCTCAAGCAGGCGGTCCTGGAGGCCAACCTCCTGCTGCCCAAATACGGCCTGGTCACCTTCACCTGGGGCAACGTGTCCGCCGTTGACCGGGAGCGGGGGGTGATTGTCATCAAGCCCTCCGGCGTGGAGTATGAGGGCATGACCGCAGAGGATATGGTGGTGGTGAGCCTGGAGACCGGCGAGCGGGTGGAGGGCAGGTGGAAGCCCTCCAGCGACACCAAGACCCACCTGGAGCTGTACCGGGCCTTCCCGGGGGTGGGGGGCATCGTCCACACCCACAGCCCCCACGCCGTGGCCTGGGCCCAGGCGGCGGAGGACATCCCCTGCTTCGGCACCACCCATGCCGACTACTTTTACGGCTGTGTCCCCTGCGCCCGCCACCTGACCCAGGCTGAGCTGGAGGAGGGCTATGAGAAAAACACCGGCACGGTGATTGTGGAGACCTTCCGGGAGCGGTGCATCGAGCCCACCGCCGTGCCGGGGGTGGTCTGCGCCAGCCACGGCCCCTTCGCCTGGGGCAAGGACCCGGCTCAGGCGGTATACCATGCGGTGGTGCTGGAGGAGGTGGCAAAAATGGCCATCCTCACCCGCCAGGTGAGGGCCTCCGCCGGTCCCGCCCCCCAGCGCTATCAGGACAAGCACTACTTCCGCAAGCATGGCCCCGGCGCCTACTACGGACAGGGCTGAGGAGGAGACGGACAATGAACGAAGAAAACAGAACCCTTTTTGGACATATGCCGGACGGAACCGCGGTGGGAGAGATTGTCCTGACCGACGGGGCCCTCTCCTGCGGCGTGATTACCTACGGCGGCGCCCTGCGCTTTTTGACCGTGCCCGGCCAGACGGGCGGTCCGGTGGATGTGGTGCTGGGCTTTGACACGCTGGAGGACTATATCCGCCAGGACAAGTATATGGGCGCGCTGGTGGGCCGGTACGGCAACCGCATCGGCGGCAGCCGCTTTGCGCTGGAGGGACAGGAGTATCCCCTGCGGGCCAACGACGGCCCCAACCACCTCCACGGCGGGCCGGAGGGCTTTGACAAGAAAGTCTGGCAGGTCCGCGCCCAGACCAGAAGCTCGGTGTCGCTGTCGCTGTTCAGCCCCGACGGCGAGGAGGGCTACCCGGGCAATCTGGAGGTCACCGTGACCTACACCCTGAGAGGACAGGGGCTGGAGATTGCCTACCGGGCCAGAAGCAGCAGGACTACCCTGTGCAACCTGACCAACCACGCCTACTTCAACCTGTCAGGGCACGGGAGCGGGTCCATCGAGGGACAGCACATTCAGCTGCCGGCCAGCCGGTATACGCCGGTGGGAGAGGGACTGATCCCCACCGGCGCGGTGGACCCGGTGGAGGGCACCCCCATGGACCTGCGGGAGCTCCAGCCCATCGGCAGGCGGGAGTATGACAACAACTGGGCGGTTGACGGCTGGGACGGCACGCTGCGCCTCGCCGCCCGGGCCTGGTCGCCCGACACGGGCGTCCGGATGGAGGTGCTGACCACCATGCCCGGCATCCAGTTCTATACCGGGAACTTTTTGGACGGCTGCCCCCGCGGCAAGGGGGGCGCGCCCTACGGAAAGGGCGGGGCCTTCTGCCTGGAGACCCAGTATTTTCCCGATTCCCCCAACCATCCGGACTTCCCCAGCGCCGTTCTGGCCGCCGGAGAGGTATTTGAGAGCAAGACTGTCTACCGCTTTGAGGCGTGAGGGCAGAGAGAGACGCGCGGGTATGGCGTTGGCCATACCCGCGCGTTTTGGTTTAATTCAGATGAGGAGCAGATTTTCCGCCCGGCGGGTGTAGTTTTCCTCCAGCATGGCCACATGGGAGAGAAAGTCGGGGTCCTCAAAGTACTTGGCGTGGACGGTGCAGCGGCGGACACAGGCCTGACACTTGATGCACAGGCCCACGGCCTCCATGGTCTCCCGGTCGATGCTGCCCAGAGGACAGGCCCGGGCGCAGGCGCCGCAGTGGGAGCACTTCTCCCAGCGGGTGAGGGGCTTGGCCTTCAGAAATTTGGCGGGGGCGCCGTCCGCGCGCAGCGGGGTGTAGTAGGGGCCGATCTCGCTGCGGTCCATCTCCAGGAGGGGCAGAGTGCCGCCGCTCATCCTGGCGGCGGCGGAGGCAGCAAATCCTGCCATCTGGGCCAGGTCGTCCTCGTCGGGCCGCCCGGCCCCCACCCGGTCGGAGAAGGCGTGGCGGCCGGCGAAGGCGGCGGCCCCCACCGCCTGGAAGCCGTTGCCCTCCAGCAGCAGGACCAGCTCCCGCAGGGCCTCGTCACAGCTGCGGTTGCCGAATACGCAGATGGGGAGGGCGGGGGTGCGGTCACCGAAGATTTTGGCCCTGTACTCGGGCATCAGCTTGTTAGGCAGCCGGCCGGCGTATACCGGGGAGGCCATCACCAGAAGATCCTCCGGGCCGAACCGGTACTCGGTCTGGCGGTTTTCCGGTTTAGTAAAATTGATGTACTTTGGCTCCAGGCCCAGATGGACGGCCAGAGCGCCGGCCACGGTCCGGACGATTTTCTCCGTCCCCCCGGTGGGGCTGAAGTAGAGGACATGGAGTTTTGTGATGTTCATACAGTAGAGCTCCTTTCGCGCCTATGGGGGTTATCGCTGGATACGGCCGGAGCCGTCGCCGCCGGCCAGCTTCTCCACCTCGGCCACCGTGACCATGTTGTAGTCCCCCTCGACGGAGTGCTTCAGGGCGGAGGCCGCCGCCGCGAACTCCACCGCCTCCTGGGTGGACTTGCCCGTCATCAGGGAGTAGATCAGGCCGCCGCCGAAGGAGTCGCCGCCGCCCACCCGGTCGATGATGTGCAGCTGGTACTTTTTAGAGAAGCAGTACGCACCGCTGGCCGCGTCGTACAGCATGGCCGACCAGCCGTTGTCAAAGGCGGAGTGGGACTCCCGCAGGGTGATGGCCACCTTCTCAAAGCCAAACTTGTCGGCCAGCTGCTTGGCTACCGACTTGTAGCCCTCGTGGTTGATTTCGCCGCCGGTGATGTCGGTGGCCTCGGCCTCGATGCCAAAGACGTCCTTGGCGTCCTCCTCGTTGGAGATGCACACGTCCACATACTGACACAGGTCGGTCATGGCCTCCCGGGCCTGGTCCCGGGTCCACAGCTTGCCCCGGTAGTTCAGGTCGCAGCTGACCTTGATCCCCCTGGCCTTGGCCGCTTTGCAGGCCTTTTGGCAGATGTCCACCAGGTTGGGCCCCAGGGCCGGGGTGATGCCGGTGAAGTGGAACCACTCAACGCCGTCAAAGATCCTGTCCCAGTCGAAGTCGGCGGCGGAGGCCTCCTGGATGGCGGAGTGGGCCCGGTCGTAGATGCACACGCTGCCCCGCTGAGAGGCACCCTTCTCGTTGAAGTAGATGCCCACCCGGTCGCCCCCGCGGACAATGAGGGAGGTGTCCACCCCGTACCGCCGCAGGGAGTTTACCGCCGCCTGGCCGATAGCGTGGGCGGGCAGCTTGGTGACATAGGCCACATCCATGCCGTAATTGGCCAGCGAGACCGCCACGTTGGCCTCGCCGCCGCCGAAGGAGAACTCCAGATGATCGGCCTGAACGAAACGCTCGTAGTTGTAGGGCTGGAGCCGGATCATCAGCTCACCGAAGGTAATCACTTTTGCCATTTTAATCATACTCCTTTATTCAGGGACGCGGTCCCGTTATTTATGAGGACTTCATGGGGGCCGTCAGCCGCCGTGGGAGAGCATGATGTCCCGGGTGGCCTCCATGTGGCGCATGACGGACAGGTAGGCCTGGATTCCCACCGGGTCGCTGGGGTCCTGGATGGCGGCTAAAATCTCACGGTGCTCGCCGCAGGCCTTCTGAAGCCGGCCCTCCACCTGGAAGGCCTCAAGGGCGAAGAAGTACAGCCGGTAGTGGTAGGAGTTGAACAGCTGCCGCAGCTCGTCGTTCCCGGAAAAGTCCACCAGAGCCTGGTGAAACTGAAGGTCGTGCTCCAGAAAGGCGTCCATCGGCTCCGTGCCGGCGGCCTCCCGGTCCAGAAAGCGCCCCATGGAGGTCACACTCTCCTCCATGGCCCGGAGGGTGGCCTGTCCGCCGGGGGTGTGCCGGTTCAGCGCCAGCTGCATGGCGCAGAAGCCCTCCACCGCCGTGCGGGCCTGATAGGTCTGCAGAATGTCCTCTCTGGACATCACGTGGAGACAGAAGCCCTTGCTGGGGAGAATGTCGATCAGCTTCTCCTGGCTCAGCCGCACCAGCGCGTCCTTCATGGGGGTGCGGGAGATATTCAGCTCTGCCGCCATCCGGGTCTCAGAGTACAGCACATTGGGCTGAAGCTGCCCGGAGAGCACCTTGTCCCGGACATGGCTGTACGCCGACTCCTGGAGGGGTTTGTATTCCGCCACAGTCTCGTCCACCTGCCTTTCTGGAATGATTATATCGGAAATGCGGAGGCGGGTCAACCCGCAGGCGAGTTAAATCGGAACTGAGGCGTTTCTCACAAAAAAACGCCCGCAGTTTTGTGTAATACGGCCCTTGACAGTATACCGGTATACCGGCATACTGATGATAGTGAGGAGCCCGGATACCACGGGCAGCCAATGATTACTTTAAGGAGGGACTTCATATGAAAGAATCCTATTTTAAGCGTGTACATGCCCAGACGCCCACCCGTATGTGGATTAACAATGTCTCCCGCAGCCAGGCCGACCTGGCCATCGCCGCCGGCGCGACCGGCTGCACCCAAAATCCCGCTTACACCTGGAAGATGATGGAGGACCCCCAGGAGCGGCCCTATGTGATGGAGAAGCTGGCGGAGATCCTCAAGACCGAGCCCGACGATACCCAGGCGCTGGTGAAGCTCCAGAGGGTGCTGGTGGAGGGCATCGCCCAGAAGTTTATGCCCATGTATGAGGCATCTCATGGCCAGTGCGGCTATGTGAGCATCCAGGGCGACCCCTTTGACGAGACCGAGGAGTCCATCGTCAAATACGCGAAGTTCAACACTGCCAACCTGCCCAACATGACCGCTAAAATCCCTGTGGTCCCCGGCGGCATCAAGGCCATCAAAAAGCTGGCCCCGGAGCGGGTGCCCATCAACACCACCGAGATTATGACCATCCGTCAGGCCCTGGACATCGCGGATATCTATGACGATGTTTGCGCCAAGGTGGAGAACCCCGCCCCCATGTATTACTCCGTCATCACCGGCATCTTTGACGAGTACCTGACCAAGTATGTCCAGGAGAAGGGGATTGATGTCTCCCCCGACGCAGTGTGGCAGGCCGGTCTGGCTGTGGCCAAAAAGACCTACGCCGCAGTGAAGGAGCGCAACAGCCAGGTCCGCTTCATCGGCGGCGGCGCCCGGGGCCTGCACCACTTCACCGAGATGGTGGGCGCCGACTGTGTGGTTACCATCAACTGGAAGGGCACCGCAGATAAACTGATCGAGCAGGACCCCGCCGTGGTGCAGCGCTTTGCCATGCCCATCCCCCAGTCGGTTATTGATGAGCTGTCTGAGAAGGTGGATGAGTTCAACCGGGCCTACTATGTCCACGGCATCACGGAGGAGGAGTATGAGGACTACGGCCCCGTGGTTCTGTTCCGCAGCAGCTTTGAGAAGGCCTGGAAGAATGCCCTGGAGGAGATCAGGAAGCAGCGGGCCGCTATGAATTAATAGGCGTTTCCCGGGAGAGAGGAGAAAGAGCGGAGCGCCCCAGCTGGGGCGCTCCTGTTGTTGAGCGGTTAAATACGAATTGTTGACATTCGATGCAGCGTTTGCTACAATAAACGACAAGGTGCGCTGGCAAAGCGGACGGCGGTTTGGCTACACCACCCGGAAGGGGGTGAGGCCCGATGCCTGTGACTATGACGTTAACATTCCACTTTCGTGGTTATACAGTGACGTTCCAGGTCAAGGTAAAGTGAAACCGCCACCCCAGCACGGTGACGGTTTCCTTTAGCGAAACATAAACCCTGTTGGGCCAAACCGCCTAAAGCTGGCAGTGCCCTACACACCCATAGTATACTATACTTAACTGCATGTGTCAAGGGTGTGGACAGCCCCGTTTTCTGTTGAGAAAACGGGGCTGTTTTTTAGTCTGGCCAGCTTTACCATGCCCAAGAGGAAAAACGAAGTTTTTCCCGAAAGTTTTTTCTTTTGGTTCTTTTCTTTTTTTCAAAAAAGAAAAGAATCATCAGTTAGACGCGGTATCGGGGTCGGTATCGTCGCCCCAGAGCATGTTCTTCCGCAGCTCGGCGCCCACGGTCTCCATCTGGTGCTTGGCCAGCTGGGCCCGCTTGGCGTTGAAGAAGGTGCGGCCGTTCTTGTTCTCGGCGATCCAGCGGCCGGCGAACACGCCGTCCTGGATGTCGGTGAGGACGGCCTTCATGTTCTTCTTGGTCTCCTCGTAGGGCAGGATGCGGGTGCCGGAGACATACTCGCCGTACTCGGCGGTGTCGGAGATGGAGTAGTTCATCATGGCCACGCCGCCCTTGTTGAT
>CAJUSG010000050.1 GCA_910589085.1 uncultured Oscillospiraceae bacterium
CGTCGGGGAACATCTGCACCCAGGAGTGGGCCATGGTGCCGGTGGCGGGGGAGCCATACCGCTGGTCGGCCATGGTGCAGGCGGTGGCGGCGCAGCCGGCGATATAGCTGGCCCGGGCTCCCAGCAGGGCGCCGTCCGAGCCCTGGGCCCGGCGGGAGCCGAACTCCGCCACAGGCCGGCCCTCGGCGGCCCGCACGATCCGGTTGGACTTGGTGGCGATCAGGGACTGGTGGTTCAGGGTGAGGAGGATGAAGGTCTCCACAAACTGGGCCTGAATGGCGGGGGCCCGGACGGTGAGAATGGGCTCGTTGGGGAACACCGGGGTGCCCTCGGGGACGGCCCAGATGTCACCGGTGAATTTGAAGCCCCGCAGAAAGGCCAGAAATTCCTCGCTGAAGCAGTCCTTTGTGCGCAGATAGTCCATATCCTCCTGGTCGAAGCACAGCTCCTGAATGTACTCCACCACCTGGGCCAGGCCGGCCGCGATGGCAAAGCCGCCCTTGTCGGGGACGGAGCGGTAAAACACATCAAAGTAGCAGATGCGGTCCTGCAGGCCGGTCTGAAAATAGCCGTTGGCCATGGTCAGCTCATAGAAGTCGCACAGCATGGTCAGATTTGTCTTTGCTTTCATAGGGAAAGCCTCCTCGCATCGGGGTGACAAGACACCCCTGTTTGACCCTATTATACTCGCCCTGAGGAAAAAAGCAAGGACTTGTTGCCGCGGGGGCGTGTCCAGAGGGAAATTTCATGGGGACGGCGGCAGAGGAAATGATTTTCACAAAAATTCATGGAATATTTATTTTCCAAGTGCAGAAGTCTGTGGTATAATGAGGCTTATAGAAACTGGGGATGTGTGCCCAGAAAAAGAGCGGGGAGGAGTCAGCTATGAGGAACAAAGTAATCGTGACCATTGGCGGGAAGGATTACACCATGGTGGCGGCGGAGGACGAGGGCTATGTCCGAAGGTGCGCCGAGCTGGTGGACAGGCAGCTGGAAGAGATCTCGACCGGAGGCCGGCTGCCCCAGGTGGACGCGGCGGTGCTGGCCGCCATGAATATCGCCGACCAGTACTTAAAAGAGCAGGAGGCCTCGGAAAACCTGCGCCGCCAGGTAAAGGAGAACCTGGAGGAAGCCAGCGCCCTGAAGCTAGAGCTGTCTGAGGCCAAGCGGGAGATTTTTAAGCTGGGGACCAAAAAATAGCGCCCCTTAGCCTTTGATTGATATGTCACAGTGTGTCTGCGGGGGCGGAGCGCATCCGCCCCTCAGCGATTTTACCGGAGGTTTTGCCTGATGATGGAGCTGCTTGCCCCCGCCGGGTCCATGGAGGCGGTGACCGCCGCCGTTCAGAACGGGGCGGACGCCGTCTATTTTGGATACGGGGACTTCAACGCCCGCCGCGGCGCCAAAAATTTCACCCGGGAGGAGGCCGCGGCGGCGGTGGCCTACTGCCATCTGCGGGGCTGCAAGGTGAATCTGACCCTGAACACCCTGCTCACCGACCGGGAGCTGCCCGCCGCCGCCGAGGTGGCCGCCCACGCCAGCGACATCGGAATCGACGGGGTGATCGTCCAGGACCTGGGGGTGGCCCGGATGCTCCGCCAGTCTGTGCCCGACCTGCCCATCCACGGCTCCACCCAGATGTCGGTCCACTCCCTGGACGGGGTGAAGCTGTGCGCCGACCTGGGGATGACCCGGGTGGTGCTGGGCCGGGAGCTGAGCCGGGACCAGATCGCCTATATCTGCCAAAATTCCCCCATTGAAATTGAAATTTTCGGCCACGGAGCCCTGTGCATGTGCTGGTCGGGCCAGTGCTTTTTCTCCTCGGTGATCGGGGGCCGCAGCGGCAACCGGGGCATGTGCGCCCAGCCCTGCCGTTTGAACTACGGCTGGAACGGCAAGGCCGACGAGTATCCCCTGTCCCTGAAGGACCTGTCCCTGGCCGGGCACCTCAGAGAGCTGGCCGAGATGGGGGTGGCCTGCCTGAAGCTGGAGGGCCGGATGAAGCGGCCGGAGTATGTGGCCGTCGTCACCGGGATTTATTCCCGGGCGCTGAAGGAAAACCGGGAGCCCACCCAGCCGGAGCTGGACAGCTTAAAGCAGGCCTTCTCCCGCCAGGGCTTTACCGACGGATACTATATGGGCCAGCGGGGGCCTGAGATGTTCGGCACCCGCCAGGAGGAGAGAGAGCCCCGGGAGCTCTACGCCCAGGCCCGGTCCACCTATGAGAACGGCGCGGAGAACCGGAAGGAGCCGGTGCGGATGTACGCGCTGATCCAGCCCGGCCAGCCTGCCCAGGTTGCGGTGCAGGACGGCCAGGGCCGGGTGGCCCAGGTGGAGGGCCCCGTCCCGGAGGAGGCCCGGAATGTCCCCCTCAGCCGGGAGAAGGTGGAGGGGCAGCTCCAGCGCACAGGAGGCACCCCCTTCGGCTGCGAGAGAGCCACCGCCAAGGTGGCGGAGGGGCTGTCCCTCCCCCTGTCCGCCTTGAATGACCTGCGGCGCCGGGCGCTGGAGGAACTGGCCCGCCAGCGGCAGACACCGCCTGAGCGGCGGCGGGAGCCCTTTCAGCCCGGAGTGCGCTATGAGAACCCCAAGGAGCCGCCGGTGTATACCGTCTTTTTGGGGAGGCTGGGCCAGCTGAGCACAGACCTGCTCAGGCTGAAGCCCGCCCTGATCTATCTCCCCGCCGACGAGGCGGCCGCCCACCCGGAGGCCGTCCGCCACTGCCAGGAGGCGGGGGTGCCCGTAGCGGCAGCCCTGCCCCGCATCTGCACCGACGCCGAGCTGCCCCAGCTGGAGCGGGACCTGATCGCCCTGCGGGAGCTGGGCGTGGAGGAGGCCCTGGCCGGCACCTGGGGGGCCGTCCGCCGGGCGGAACGGCTGGGCTTTCGGGTCCGGGGAGACTATGGCCTGGGGGTGTACAACAGCCAGACCATGAAGGAGCTGAAGCGGCTGGGGCTCATCTCGGCCACCCTCTCCTTCGAGCTGAAATTCCCCCAGATGAGGGATATCTCCAAGGCTGTCCCCACCGAGTTTGTCGCCTATGGCCGCCTGCCCCTGATGATTACGGAGAACTGCATTATCTATAACCACTGCGGCCGTCACACCTGCGAGAATGTCAATCTGCTCACCGACCGGAAGGGGGAGCGATTCCCCGTGGTGAAGGCCTGGGGCTGCCGGAATGAGATTCTCAACTCCAAAAAGCTGTTTCTGGCCGACAAGCAGAGGGATTGGCAGCGGCTGGGCATCTGGGGCGCCCGGCTGATGTTCACCACCGAGAACGCCATCGAGTGCGTCCAGGTGCTGGAGCGATACCTGAACCAGGGCAAGTATCAGCCCAACGACTTCACCCGGGGACTGTACTACCGGGACGTGGAGTAGGGGAAGAAAGGGAGGTTCGTCCATGCTCAGCCGTCAAAAGCTCTTCTGGCTCAGCCGGCCCTACGACCTGCCCGGCTCGGACAGGCGCTTTCTCCGGGCGGTCCGGGACAACTGCGTCTACCACATGAGGCACTGCCCAGAATACCGGCTTATTTGTAAGGCGGAGGGCTTTTCCCCCAGCCGCCTGAATGCGATAGACGACCTGGAAAAAATCCCCGTCCTGCCCACCCTGTTTTTTAAGCGGCACCACGTTTCCTCCATGCCCGCCTGGCGGCAGGCCTTCCAGGTGACCTCCTCGGGCACCAGCGGCAGCCACAGCCGGGTGGGCTTCGACTGGGGCTGTGTCCTGGCGGAGGTGCCCATGGTGCTCTGGCTGGGATTTTACCATAAGCTGGTCTCCCCCAAGCCGGCCCGCTATGTGATTCTGGGCTACAAGCCCGGGAGGCAGGACCGAATGGGGGTGGCCCGGACCATGTTCGGCCTGACCCACTTCGCCCCGCCTGCGGGCCGGTTCTACGCCCTGAAGTGGAAGGACGGCGGCTACCTCCCCGATCTGGACGGAGCAGTAAAAAAGCTGGCCCGCTGGGCCCGGGGACCTCTGCCGGTGCGCATCGTGGCCTTCCCCTCCTACCTCTGGTTCGGGATGAAGCGGCTGGAGGAGCTGGGACTGTCGGTGCGCCTGCCCAGGGGGTCCAAAATCCTCCTGGCCGGGGGCTGGAAGCAGCACTACGCCCAGGAGGTGGACAAGTCCACCCTCTACGCCCTGGCCCGGCGGGTGCTGGGGGTGGAGGAGGAGAACATCCACGAGTTTTTCGGGGCGGTGGAGCACCCAATTTTCTTCAATACCTGCAAAAAACACCACTTTCACATCCCGGCCTACGCCCGGGTCATCATCCGGGATGTGCGCACCTTAAAACCCCTGCCAATGGGGGAGGTGGGGCTGGTGAATCTCATCACTCCTCTTATCAACGCCACCCCGGTGACCAGCGTGATGACCGACGACCTGGGTTACCTCACCCCTGGGGAGGACTGCGGCTGCGGGTTGAAGTCCCCCTATCTCACCATTTTGGGCCGGGCGGGGCTGAACGACATCACCACCTGCGCCGCCGGAGCCGCTGAGCTGCTGGGAAAGGGGGAAATGCCATGATTTTCGCCGGAGGAGAACTTCTCCCCGACTCGGAACTGAACCCCGTTCTGGGCTATCTGGGGGAGGAAATTGCCCAAACCCTCGGCGGTCCGCCGCTGGAAGTGGATACTGTTCTGGACGCCCTGGAGGCCCTGGGGGCGGAGCTGGACAGCGGGGCGCTGGACGGTCTCATTGCCCAGTACGCCCCGCCGGGGGCTCGGGAGGAGCTGGACCGGGTCCGGCCCCAGATCAGCCGGGCCGCTCTGGAGGAGCGTCTGGCCCTGGAGCTGGGTGGTCAGGCCGGCCCCCGGCCGTTTGGGCGCTCCCAGGTCCGGCCCCTGGGGGTGCTGCTCCATATTGCGCCGGGGAATATGGCGGGCCTGCCCGCCTTTACCGCCGTGGAGGGCCTGCTCACCGGCAACATCAACCTGGTGAAGCTGCCCCGCGGGGACCGGGGGCTCACCCTGGCGGTGTTCCAGAAGCTGACGGAGATCGAACCCAGGCTGGCCCCCTGGCTGTATGCCTTCGACCTGTCCTCCAAGTATACCGGGACCATCCGGGCCCTGGCCAATCTGGCCGACGGGATTGTCACCTGGGGCGGGGACGGGGCCATCGCTGCTATGCGCAAGCTGGCCCCGCCGGGCTGTAAGCTCATCGAGTGGGGCCACCGGCTCAGCTTCGCCTACCTGTCGGGCTGGGAGGGGATGGACCTGTTCCCCTTGGCGGACCACATCGTCCGCACCGGCGGGCTGCTGTGCTCCTCCTGTCAGGTGATTTACCTTGACACGGACCTGCTGTCCGTGGCGGAGCAGTTCTGCAAGCAGTTCCTGCCGGTTTTGGAAAAAGCCGCCGCATCCCACTATAAAACCCCCGGCCAGGCGGCTCAGGCCGCCCTCTACACGCGGGAGACCGCCCTGGAGCAGATGGTGGACCGGGCGGGCTCCGGGGACCGGTTTTTCTCCAGTCGGGGCTGTTCCGTCACCCTGCGGGAGGACAGCGAGCTGGAGCTGTCCCACCTCCACGGCGGCGTGCTGGTGAAGCGTCTACCCCGGGGGAAGCTGGTCTCCGCTCTGGCTCCCTGCCGGGGGCGGCTCCAGACGGCGGGGCTGATCTGCCCCCCGGAGGAGCGGGCGGAACTGTCCGCCCTGCTGGCCCGGGCGGGGGTGAACCGGATTACCGCCCCGGGACACATGTCGGACTCCCTCCCGCTGGAGGCCCACGACGGGGAGTACCCCCTGCGGCGGTATGTGCGGGTAGTGGATATAGAGGACCCATAGGGGCGGCAAAGGCCGACCCTGCACAAATTTTTTAAGGAGTTTACAATATGGACTTGAAAATTAAGGCGGTTTCCCCTAAAATCGGTAAGGAAATCCCCCTGCCCTTCTACGCCACCCCCGGCTCGGCGGCCATGGACCTCCACGCCTGCGTGGACGAGGCGGTTACCATCCCCGCCGGAGGGCGGCGGACCATCCCCACCGGCATCGCCATTGCCCTGCCCTCGGCGGACTACGTGGCCCTGGTCTACGCCCGCAGCGGGCTGGGCATCAAGCACGGGGTGGCCCCCGCCAACTGTGTGGGGGTCATCGACAGCGATTACAGGGGTGAAATACTGGTGGGCCTTCAAAACTCCGGGGAATCGGATTTCACCGTTCAGCCCGGCGACCGCATCGCCCAGCTGATGATCGCCCCGGTGATCCAGGCCAGCATCCAGATGGTGGACGAGCTGGACGACACCGTCCGGGGCGCGGGGGGCTTTGGGTCCACGGGAATGTAGGGGCGCACATTGTGCGCCCTATTGGGGATTCCCGCGTATTTGCGGCGCGCCCAGTGGTCGCGCCCTACGCACAGCCAGTCATAGTTTCGTTACGGGCGGATGATATCCGCCCCTGCGCACGAACACAGGAGGAACGCCGTTATGTTCGGTTTATTTAAGAGCAAAGGGGAAAAGCCAGAGGAGAAGGAGCGCAAGCCGCTCCCGGAGAAGCAGGAGAACAGGCAGTTCAGGGAGCTGGCCGCTCAGTTTGCGCCCGAGGAGCTGACCATTCTGGCCGTCACCGGGGCCAACGGCTTCGGCGGGGGAAAAGCCGGCAAGGAAAAGCTGTGGAGGGCCTCCATCGGCCTGACCGCCTGGATGGAGGAGGACAGCCCCGACATCCACCGGGGGGAATTTGTCCTGTCCACCATCGCAGACGACCAGCTGCTGGAGCATTTACAGCGGAGGGTCCCCCGGGATTTCATCATCAAGTTCAAGGGCCGGGTATCGGAGGACGGCCAGCGCCTGCTGCTGCTGGACCTGCCTGAGCCCGCCTTTGACCCCGACCTGAAGGCCATTCTGGAGGAGCAGAAGAAGCCCGTCACCTTCTGGGAGGAGGGGCTGGGCACCTTCACCCTCAACCGTCAGGTGGACTGGTTTGAGACGGAGCTGGACTGGCTGGGCGGACAAATCTCTCTGGTCTTCGATGTGGGCGAGGACCGGGCGGGGGCCCTTCAAAACGCCAAGGCCCTGCTGGCCGATGCCGGCAGCTGGGACAAGCGGGTGCGGGAGTACGCCGCGGACGAGCTGCTGGAGCTTGCCAACGACTGGAGCCAGGACATGGACGAGGACGGCGGGGCCGTGGAGGTCACCCGGGAGCAGTTTGTGGAGCGGATGGAGCTGGAGTCCATTGAGGTCCGGGCGGACGGCTCCTTTCAGTTCTGGTTTGGGGACGGGGACCTGTTTTACGGCCACTCCATCTGGGTCTCCGGCGACCTGGAGAACGGCCCAAACGATGCCGCGATGGAGGGCTGACCCATGCGGGACAAGTGGAAGGCCCCCGAGTGGCTGGCCTGCCCGGAGATTCCCCAGTACTCCATCGGCTGGCGGATGGGCTACGGCGAGGACTACGGCTGCAAGCTGTGGGACTGGCTGCAAACCCTGTCTGACAAGGAGCGGGCGGAGTACGACCGTCTGTTTCCCCTCCCTGTCTTCTGGGACGACGTCTCCGTGATGGAGGACGACGAGGACCCGGACCCCTCCCTGCTGTACGACAGGGAGGACTACTTCCTGCGCCACTGGCGGCCCAACGGGGAGCCCGCCTACGACCGGGCGGGGCTGATTGCGGAGCTAGCCGCCGGAAAGCAGGTGAAGTGGGTCCACTTCTGGGGCCACGCCCCCGAGCCGGACGGCCGCATTACCGAGACCTGCCTGAGCCAGTGGTGGATGGCGGAGTTTCGGGTAGAGGCCCAGCCCTACCGCTGCATGGAGCAGTTCATGATGGCGGAGAAGGCCCGGCTGTTCGGGGACAAGGAGACGCTGGAGAAAATTCTGGAGGCTACCGTCCAGGGGAAGATCAAGGCCCTGGGCCGTGAGGTCAAAAACTTCGACCAGACCGAGTGGGACAAGTGCAAGCACACCATCGTTTTGACGGGGAATTTTCAAAAATTCCTGCAAAATCCCGAATTAAAGGACTTTTTACTCCGCACCGGGGATAAAATTCTGGTGGAGGCCAGCCCCCGGGACAGAATCTGGGGCATCGGCATGGGCAAGGCCAACGAAAACGCCCAAAATCCCGCCGCCTGGCGGGGGAAAAACCTGCTGGGCTTCGCGCTGATGGAGGTCCGGGACGAGCTGCGCCGGGTGTGCGCCAACGAGGATAAGATTGATTGGACCCTGTAGGGGCGGATATCATCCGCCCGCAGAAGCCCCACAGGCCCAAAACCGAGGATCGTGTTTTGCGAGATAAACGCATGTAGGGCGCGACGACCTCGGCGCGCCGTCCACAGAAGATGGTGCATTCTCGTGAAGCGGCGCGCCGGGTCGTCGCGCCCTACAAGCCCGGCCCAAGCGCCTCCAGCATCAGGCGGGCGCCCAGGATAAAGCCGGAGCGGTAGTATTGATAATTCTGCCAGTTTTCCCGCTCCCCCTCCAGGTCGCCCAGGTGGTCGGCAAATTCCTGGCCCAGCCCGTCCTCGACCTTGTTCCACGCGGTGAGGAGCTTCTGGTATAATTGCTGTTGCGTTTCGTCCGGTTTAGGAGTAATATCATACTCGCCTTCGAATAGCTGGTATAAAAGACGTTCCATTTTTGTTCCTCCCATAAGTCTATTTAAATTAGACTTTTTGAGCATAGTATAGTTCATTTATAATAGACTTGTCAAGGGGCATTTGTATGTTTTCTAAAAAAATATTTGGTCAGCGTATTTATGAGCTGAGAAAAAACGCAGGGGAGACGCAGACATTCCTTGGCGAGCTGATAGGGGTAAAGAAGGGACAGATCAGCGGGATCGAAAAGGGCAACGCCACGACTACCGCCGAACGCATCGCCCTCATCTGCGAGCATTACGGGGTGTCCGCCGACTATCTCCTGGGCCTCACCGACGACCCGGAGCCGAAGAACGGGGTGGAGCCATGAGGATCATTTTGGCCTCCCAGTCCCCCCGGCGGCGGGAGCTGCTGGAGCGGATGGGAATCAGGGATTTTGAGGTGCTCCCCGCCCGTGGGGAGGAGCTGGCGGACCCCTCGCTCCCGCCGGCGGAGCTGGTGGAGGAGCTGTCCCGGCGCAAGTGTGCCGAGGTGGCCGCGTTGCGGCCCGGCGGGCTGGTCATCGGGGCGGACACCGTCGTCTCCATTGATGGCCAGGTGCTGGGCAAGCCCCGGGACCGGGCGGAGGCGGAGCGGATGCTGCGCGCCCTGTCCGGGCGGCAGCACACGGTATATACCGGCGTGACGGTCCTTTATAACGGCACGGAGGAGACCGGGAGCGAGCGCACCTCCGTCCGATTCCGCCCCCTCACCGACGGGGATATTACCCGCTACATCGCCACCGGAGAGCCCATGGACAAGGCCGGGGCCTACGGCATCCAGGGCTACGGCTCGGTGCTGGTGGAGGGCATCTCGGGGGATTACTACAACGTGATGGGCCTGCCGGTGTGCCGGCTGGGCCGTATGCTGCTTCGGTTTGGGGTGGACCCCCTGGCCCTGGCTGCGGAGAAGGAGCAGGCAAAGTGAAGGATTTTCTCCGGCAAAATGGAATATTGCTGTTGGTCATCGCGCTGCTGCTGTCCATCCTCATCGGGGTGCTCTCCTTTGTGATGGGCGGGGTGGCCGACCCCCTGTCCAACATGGTGACCACCATCGCCACGCCCTTCCGCAGCGGCATCGCCGCCGCCGCCGACTGGGTGGAGGGGGTGTATGGCTATGTCTTCCACTACGGGGAGCTTCAGGATGAGCTGGAGCGCCTGCGGGCCCGGGTGGGCGAGCTGGAGGAGGAGGTGCGCCAGGGGGAGGAGGCCGTCCGGGAGAACGAGCAGCTCCGGGAGCTGCTGGAGTTCCAGTCCCGGCGGCGGGAGCTGACCACCGAGCCCGCCAAGGTCACCGCCCGGTCCACCTCCAACTGGTCCTCCACCCTCACCCTGAGCAAGGGCTCCTCCGCCGGTATTGAGGCGGGGGACTGCGTCATCACCTCCACCGGCGTGCTGGTGGGCGTGGTGTCTGAGGCGGGGCTCAACTGGTCCACCGTGTCCACCGTCATCAACACCGACACCCAGATGGGCGGCATCGTCATGCGAACCTACTCCGCCGGAGTGCTGGAGGGGGACTTCGCCCTGATGAACCAGGGCAAGCTGAAGCTGAACTACCTGCCGGAGGAGGCCCAGTTGGTCTCCGGAGACGAGGTGCTCACCTCCGGCCGGGGGGAGATCTTCCCCTCCGGCCTGCCGGTGGGCCGGGTGGAGGGGGTCTTTTCCGACCCCTCCGGCAAAACCCGCTACGCCGTTGTGGAGCCCGCGGTGAAGCTGGACTCCCTCATTGAGGTGTTTGTCATCAAGGATTTTGAGATTGTGGAGTAAATTCCCCCGTTTTTGGAAAAAGGAGCTTTTATGACCCGCCGTGATCTGATCCACAAATGGCTTGTCTACGCCCTGGGCCTGCTGCCCGTGTGGCTGCTGGACGCCTATATCCTGCCCCGCGTGCCCCTGTGGGGCACCGTTCCCATGCTGCTGCCCCTGGCGGCGGCGGCGGTGGCGGTGCTGGAGGGGGCCTACGCCGGCACCGGCTTCGGCATGGCGGTGGGCCTGCTGTGGGAGCTGGCCTACCCCGGCGGCTTTGGGGGCATGGTGTTTTTTCTGGCGCTGGCCGGAATGGCCATGGGCGCGGTGTCTCAATACGCCCTGAGCCAGTCCTACCCCGGCTGCCTCATCTGCTCCGCCGGAGTGCTGGCGCTGCTGGGCTTTCTCCGGGTGGCCGGCTGGCTGTTTGTCAACGGCGCCGGCCTGTCTGACTTGCTCCAGGTGGCGGTTCCCGAGTTCCTCTGGTCCCTGGCCTGGAGCCTTCCGGTGTGGCTGCTCTTCCGGGCCATCTACAACCGGGTGGGCGGGACGAAACTGGCGTGATGCCCCGATTTGTTTTCTGTGAAAGAGGAGGCCCAGATGGATACCAAACAATTTCACCGCCGGGTGTGGGCCATGGTGCTGCTGCTGGCCATGATGATTACCGTTATGGGGGCGACGCTCTACGACCTGCAGATCAACAACGGCAAGGACCTCTACGAACAGACCCAGGTCAAAATCGCCGAGACCCAGACCATAGAGTCCGCCCGAGGGGAGATCCTGGACCGGAACGGTCAGGTTCTGGTGTCCAACCGGGTGATCTACCAGGTCACCCTGGACACCGAGGCCATGGGGGAGAACCGCAATGATGTCATCCTCTCTCTGATTCAGGCCGCCCGGGCGGAGGGAGTGGAGTGGACGGACAATCTGTCCATCACCAAAACCGCCCCCTTTTCCTTCACCACCACCACGCCCTTCCTGTTCACCGACCAGGATGAGGAGGGAAACCCGGTGAAAAAGCTCACCCGGCTGGGCAAGCTGTCGGTGGAGCTGGGGCTGATTGACGACCCCACCCTGGACCCGGAATCGGAGGCAGAGGCCCCCGCGCCGAGGGAGCCCTCCCTGATGGATAAGATCAAGGCCTTTTTGAAGGGCGGCGGAGCCCAGGAGCCCCCGGCCGCCAGCCAGCCGAAGGGCCCCGAGCCCCTGCCCAACGCCGAACAGATCCTGGGCAGGCTGTGCGGCAGCTTCGGCATCAAGGGGGAGGGGGCGGTGGACCGGAAGACGGCCGAGGCGGCCGGTCAGACCGTCCCGGAGCTGAATATCGGCGACATGTCCAAGGCGGACGCCCGGGCGGTGGCCGGAGTGCTCTATGAGCTCTATCTGCGCAGCACCGGGGTCTACGCCGCCAACGAGTATGTGTTTGCCTCCGATGTGGATATTGGCTTTATCTCCCGGGTGAAGGAGCGGAACCTGGCCGGCGTAGTGGTAGAGGCGGTTACCATCCGCCAGTACCACACCAGATACGCCGCCCATCTTCTGGGCCGGGTGACCCCCATCTACCCGGAGGAGGTGGAGTACTACACCAGCCTGGATCTGGACGGAGACGGGGTGGGCGACTACAAGATGAACGACACCGTGGGCCGGGGCGGCGCTGAGCAGGCCTTTGAGGCATATCTCCGGGGTAAGCCGGGCATCCGGACGGTGGAGCGGAATACCAAGGGCAAGATCGTCTCGGAAAACTGGGAGTCTGAGCCGGAGCCCGGAGGCAACGTATTCCTCACGCTGGACATAGGCCTGCAGGCCTATGTGGAAAACCTCTTCGCCAGCGTCATGCCCCAGAGGCAGGAGCTGGGAGCGGAGGGGGCTGCCTGTGTGGTGCTGGACGTGAACACCGCCGAAGTGCTCACCGCCGCGTCCTACCCCACCTTCGACCTGTCCAACTACGGACAGGAGGTGACCGACAAGATGGAGGATCCCCTGACCCCCTTTGTCAACCGGGCGTTTAAGGGGGCCTATCCCCCCGGCTCCACCTTTAAGATGATTACCGCCATCGCCGGCCTGGAGGAGCGCATCATCACGACCAAGACCAAAATCAAGGACGAGGGCCGGTATACCTTCTACACCCCCGACGGCCCCATGTGCTGGTACTACCGCCAGTACGGGGGCAAGCACGGCCTGATTGACGTGTCGGAGGCCATTGAGGTGTCCTGTAACTACTTTTTCTTCGATGTGGGCCGCCAGCTGGGCATCGGCCGGCTGGACGACTACGCCTCCCGGTTTGGCCTGGGGGAGAAGACGGGGATTGAGCTGGAGGAGAGCACCGGCGTGATGGCCAGCCCGGCCTACACCGAATCCCATGGCCAGACCTGGTATGACGGCAACACCCTCTCGGTGTCCATCGGCCAGGAGAGCACCCAGGTCACCCCCTTGCAGATGGCCAACTATATCGCCACCCTGGTGAACGGGGGCACCCGGAATGCCGCCCATCTGCTGAAGGAGGTCAAGTCCAGCGACTTCTCCCAGGTGGTGTACAGCTACGAGCCCCAGATGCTGGGCACCATCGATATCCAGGACGAAAATCTGGAGGCGGTGAAGGCCGGTATGCTGGCGCTGACCACCAAAGGCTCTGTCCGCCAGGCGTTCCAGGACCTGCCCTTTCGGGTGGGGGCCAAGACGGGCACCGCCCAGACGGGCGGCACCAGCTCCAACGCCCACTCCGTCTTCGTCTGCTTCGCCCCCTACGACGACCCCGAGGTGGCCGTAGCGATGGTGGTGGAGCACGGCGAGGGGGGTGGCGACGTGTCTCAGATGTGTGCCGACGTGCTGAGCTACTACTTCTCCTCCAAGGAGACCCGGGAGGAGATCCCTGTGGAGAACACCCTGATCCGGTAAATTTGTTTGACAGGGGCGGATGATACCCGCCCCCGCAAGGATAATAAGGAGATGTATCAACTATGGCAGAAAATTGTACCCATGACTGTTCCAGCTGCTCAGCCGACTGCTCCTCCCGGGACCTGCGGGTCCCGGCCAACGCCATGTCCAGCATCAAGCGGGTCATCGCGGTGGTCAGCGGCAAGGGCGGCGTGGGCAAAAGCACCGTCACGGCCTCGCTGGCTGCGGCTATGGCGAAAAAGGGCCGGAAGGTGGCCGTTCTGGACGCCGACATCACCGGCCCCTCCATCCCCACCGCCTTCGGCGTCCATCAGCGGGCCACCGGCTCCGACGCGGGCATCGACCCGGCCGTTACCGCTGGGGGCATCAAGCTCATGTCCCTCAACCTCCTCTCGGCCAACGAGACCGACCCCGTGATCTGGCGGGGACCGGTGATCGCCGGGGTGGTCACCCAATTCTGGCAGGAGGTGCTCTGGGGCGACATCGACTATATGTTTGTGGATATGCCCCCCGGCACCGGCGACGTGCCCCTGACGGTGTTCCAGTCTCTGCCCGTGGACGGGGTGATTGTGGTCACATCCCCCCAGGACCTGGTGTCTATGATTGTGGCGAAAGCGGTCAACATGGCCAAGATGATGGATATTCCCGTGCTGGGCCTGGTGGAGAACTACAGCTATTTCCAGTGCCCCGACTGCGGGAAACAGCACGCCATCTTCGGCGAGAGCCATATCGACCAGGTGGCCGGGGAGCTGGAGGTGCCCGTGCTGGCCAGGCTGCCCATTGACACCGCTCTGGCCGCCGCCTTCGACGCCGGAAAAATTGAGGACTTCCCGACCAACTATATGGCCCAGCTGGCCGACCAGCTGGAGGGCTGAAAAGAACATCCCGCCGGGTGAAAATCCGGCGGGATGTTTTCCTTCTGTTTGGCCTGTGTCAGGTTTGGAGCATGATCTGTAAAATTTCCTTGTCGGTGGACCGCATACCGATCTTGCCCAGCCGGCCCACATTGTCCAGGGTGTTCTCTACCCCGCGGGAGAGGATTCCGTCCCCGCCGTAGAACTGCTGGCCCTGCTGGTACATCCGGTAGCCCAGCACGCCGGCGTCGATGGCGGCGGCGATTTTGCCGGCGCAGGAGGCCTTGGCTCCGTCGCAGATCATGCCGGAGATAATGGCCAGGGCGTTGACGACGGTGTGGGTGATGACCTCGTAGTCCCCGCCGTCCAGCCAGGCGATGGCGGCGCCCGCCGCCGCCCCGGCGCTCACCGCGCCGCAGTAGGCCGACAGCCGGCCGATGCGGGTCTTCTGGTGGATGGTTATCAGGTTGGAAAGCACCAGCGCCCGGTAGAGCTTCTCCTCGCTGGCGCCGGTCTCCCGGGCGTAGACGATGACCGGTACCGAGGCCGTGATCCCCTGGTTGCCGCTGCCCGAGTTGATGATGACAGGCAGCTCGCAGCCCCCCATCCGGGCGTCGGAACCCGCGGCGGCGGCGGATTTGGCCCTGCTGATGGCGTCGTCCGCCGGGGCGGTGTCCCGGATCACCTGGCCGATGCTGGCCCCATAGCTGTGGGTCAGCCCCTCCTGGGCGATGGCCATGTTGCAGGAGATCTGACGGTCCAGCAGCTCCCGCACATCGTCAATATCCACCGTCAGGGCAAAGTCGTAGATATCCGCCATGGTGAGAAGGGTGCGGTCGGTGAGACCGCTCTCGTCGTCCTCCTCCACAGGCAGGTCCAGCAGCACCTGACCGTTGTGCTCCAGGTGGACAATGTTGGTGTGGTAGTTGGCGATGCGGACCTTGACCTCGTCGTCCCCTCTGCGCAGGGTAAGGCGGATGTCAAAGACCAGGTCGCCGTCCAGAAACTCCACCCGGACGGGGTGCTCCTTTAAATAGACGCGCATCTCCTCCTGCTGCTCCGGGGTGACCTGAGAGATGACCTCCAGCAGCAGACCGGCCTGACCGGCCACCACGCCGGCAGCGGCCGCCGCCTCGATGCCGTGGAGCCCGCCGGTGTTGGGCACCACAACGCTCTTCACGTTCTTGATGATGTTGCCGCTGGCCTCCACCACGATCTGGTCGGGCAGTCCGCCCAGCAGCTCCCGGCCTCTGGCCGCTCCGTAGGCGATGGCTATGGGCTCGGTACAGCCCATAGCGGGCACCAGCTCCTCCCGCAGGATCTGGATGCAGGCGTTGTATTTGACATTTGTATGATCCATAGTGCGCCTCCCTGTCTTTCTTTTCATTATACAGGAAAAACCCTGCGAGGTCAAACGGTTGCGGCAAAGACTTTCCTGTGGTATGATACACGCTGCGGGGCGGATATGATCCGTCTGTGCAGGTTGGAACATATGAAGGAGGAAATCTGATGTTTAAAGCGGTATGCTTCGATTTTGACTACACCCTGGGGGACTGCACCGACTCCATCGTGGCCGGGTTTCAGTACGGCCTTACCGGGCTGGGCTGGCCCGCCCCCGACCGGGAAGCAGTGCGCAGGACGGTGGGCTTTCTGCTGGAGGACGCCTACTCCATGCTCACCGGCGACCTTGACCCGGAGAACCAGGCCCGGTTCCGGGCGCTGTTCTCCGAGGTGGCGGTGGAGCGCCAGCGGCAGGAGACCACCCTTCTCCCGGGGGCGGCGGAGCTGCTTCGGGGATTGAAGGACCGGGGCGTTAAGACGGCAATCGTCAGCACCAAGCGGGGAGACACCATCCGGTTCATCCTGGAGCGCCTGGGGCTGGATGATACGGTGGACATAGTAATCGGCAGCGCCGATGTTACGCGGCACAAGCCCGACCCGGAGGGGCTGCTGTTCGCCCTGGACCGGCTGGGAGTGGAGCCGGGGGAAACCCTGTTTTGCGGCGACACGGTGCTGGATGCCGGAGCGGCCAAAAACGCCGGGACCCGCTTCGCCGCCGTCCTCGGCGGCACCACCCAGGCGGATGCCTTTGCCCGGTTCTGTCCCGACCACATCTCCCCCGACCTGTGGGATTTGGCCCAGTGGCTGGAAATATAATGCGGGAGTGCGACCCTAGGCCAGAGGGCCGTCCCGCAGCTCCATATGGTCCAGGGCGTATTGCAGGGCCATGCCGATGAGCTCGTTCCGGGAGCGGTTGGTCCGGGCGGAGAGGTCGTTGTATTTCTCCTGAAGCACCCTGTCGATGCGGATGGTCATGGTGACGGTCTTGTCCTCCCGGGGGGTGACAATAAATTTTTCCATAATGCCTCACATCCCACTCTGTTTGAGTACATTATAGTGTGAATTTACACATTAAATCCATGACACAAATAGCATTGAAAATTCAATGCATTTTTGTGATTGACTTTTTTGGAAATAAGTGCTATCGTTTGGGTGGCCGGTTTAAGAGAATTTTAATTTGACATATGCCGGTCCGGTGCTACAATAGCATAGAACGATTGGGCGCTGTCCCAAGAAAGGATGATGACCGATGAAAAAATTACTTACCCTGCTGCTGGCCCTGGGTCTGCTGGGCAGCACCGTCCCGGTGCTGGCGGCGGAGGAGCCCCAGGCCGAGCCCATTCCAGTCTGGGCCTACGGCGAGGTGGCCGACATCTACGCCATGGGTCTGGCGGGAGACGAGATCTACACCGACCACAGCAAGCCCGTCACCCAGGAGCAGCTGGACAAGATGACCCAGGTGGCGGCGGACAAGCTGGCCCTGCTGGGGGTGGAGCAGCGCTCCAACGCCGGCTCCTTCGTGCTTGACACCACCCGGGGCGGCGTGCTCAACGCCCTGTATATGGAGGCCCTCCCCTATGCCTTTGCGGGCGTCGATGCCGGGCCGGTGGAGTTCTTGTCCTCCCTGGGCGTGGTCCACGGCGACGGCGCGGACTTGGCTCTGGACAGGCCCTGTACCCTCCTGGAGGCCGCCTGCTTCGCCGACCGGATGATCCTGGCCCTCTACGACCAGCAGAACGCCGGCTCCCTGGGCCTTCTGTGGAAGGCGGAGGGCAACGGCAATACCCTGTATCTGCTGGGCTCCATCCACACCGACCGGGGCAACCTCTACCCCTTCCACAAGCAGCTGCGGGACATCATCACCGGCGTGGAGCTGGCCGCCTTTGAGCTGGACTTTAACAGCCAGGAGGGGATCGACGAGTTCACCGCCATGCAGATGTACTCCGACGGCACCACCCTGAAGGACCACATCGACCCGGAGATCTACCAGGAGGTGGTGGAGGCCCTGGTCCCCTTGGGCACGCCCGAGGAGCAGGTGGCCCAGTTCAAGCCCTGGGCGCTGGCCAACACCTTTACCGCCCTGTCCATGCTGGACGAGACCAGCAGTGACAACGCTATGGCGCTGGACCTGTATGTCAGCGCCAAGGCCAGCAACCTGGGCACCCAGGTGGAGGGCATCGAGACCTACGCCTTCCAGGGCAAGATTTTTGACGACCTGTCCGACGAGTATCAGGAGAAGTATCTGGCCATGACCCTGAGCATGTACCTGGGGATGGACGCCGCCGAGGGTCTGAGCGACGAGGAAAAGGCGGAGTATGAGGCCGCCCTGAAGGAGCAGGACGAGGCGGTGGACCGCTGGATGGAGCAGTGGAAGACCCGGGACACCGAGGCCTTCGCCAACGACTACCCCAAGGATGTTATCCAGGCCAACACCACCGACGAGCTCAACTCCAAGCTCTTCGAGGGCCGCGACCCCAACATGATCGCCTGGGCGGACCGCTACCTGAAGCAGGAGGGCGCCCACACCGGCCTGATGACGGTGGGCGCGGGCCACATGATCGGCAAGACCGGCGTGGTCCAGGGCCTGAAGGACCTGGGTTACACCGTGGAGGTCGTGCCCGCTCCCTGAATAACATAGGAAAATCCCGGTCCGAATGGACCGGGATTTTTGCGTTATACAGCCAGATACTCCGCAACTGCTTTGTCAAGCAGCTTTCCTAAAATAGAGCTGTAATCGGAACCCATACGCTTCACTTTGTCGAGGGTATCAGGCGAGACATAGAGCGTAAGAGGTTCTCCGCGATAGGGTTTTGCCTTTCTTGCGGCGGCAAAGGCTTTTGCCATCTCGTCGGTCAGTTCAGGGGAGTCTTCATCGTATACAATTGGCATTTTTTTTGCTTTTGCCAACTGCTCCCGTTCCTGTTCCGTCAGGACGGCGTTCTCGTTCAGCTCAAATGTTACCATAATACACCTTCCTTTCCTGCGCTGTGGCAAGACGTGCGGAAATCAGCCTAATATTGGAATGTCTTTCCGTGTACACAACAAATAAAACTTCTTCGACGAAACCAATGACAATATAACGGTCTTCTCCTATACTATGCGCTTCGTCATAAATTTCTATTCTGTCATCGTCCAGGAAAACCTTTGCTGCTGTTTCAAATCGGACTCCATGTTTTTTAATATTGCGCTCCGCTTTGTCTTTGTCCCACTCGAACTTTAGGGCCATAGAGTTTCCTCCTCACCGCGAGATTACAGCTTTACTCCGCAGAAATCATAAAGTAGTACACCGGCTGGCCGCCGGCCAGGAGGGTGATCTCGGCGTTGGGACAGGCAGCGGCAAAGATTTTCTCCGCCTCCTGAGCCTGCTCCTCGGTGACGTCCTCGCCGTAGAAGATGGAAATAAACTCAGCGCTCTGGTGGCCCTCAGAGTGGGCCAGGCGGTCCAGCATGGCGGACAGGTCCTGATCGGTGCCGAAGAGCTGGTGCTCCACCAGGGCCAAGTAGTCCCCCTGATGGATGGCGAAGCCGTCAAAGTCGGAATCCCGGGCGGCGTAGGTAATCTCGCTGGTGCGCACATTGGCGAAGCCCTCCAGCATAGCGGCGGTGTTGTCCCCCTCCTCGGCGTCGGGGTCGGCGGCCAGCATGGCGGAGATGCCCTGGGGCACCGTCTTGGTGGGCAGGACCACCACCTTCTTGTCCTCGCACAGGGGGATGGTCTGCTGGGCGGCCATGATGATGTTCTTGTTGTTGGGCAGGACATAGACGATCTCCGCCGGGGTGGCGTCGATGGCCTTGAGGATGTCCTGGGTGGAGGGGTTCATGGTCTGACCGCCCCCCACCAGACCGTCCACCCCCAGGTCCCGGAACACGTCCTCCAGCCCGGCCCCGGCGCAGACGGCCACATAGCCAAATTTCTTCTCCGGGGCGGCGTGGACGGGGGCGGCGGGCCCCTTCTCCAGCTCGGCCTCGATGGCGTCCAGGTCGTCGGTGCTCTGGACATGCTTGCCGGCGGCCAGGTCCTCGGCCTGGGTGCGCATGTTCTCAATCTTGGCCAGCTCCAGCACGCCGTACTTCTGGGCCTCGTTCAGGGCGGAGCCAGGGGTGTTGGTGTGGACGTGAACCTTAAAGGCCTCGTCGTCCTCGCCGATCACCAGGCTGTCGCCGATGGAGTTGAG
>CAJUSG010000051.1:0-1493 GCA_910589085.1 uncultured Oscillospiraceae bacterium
ATGACCTCAATGGCCTCGTGGCCGAAGTCGTTGGCGCTCTCGGCGTTGACCAGGGCGTAGGCCTCGTCGATGAACAGCACCCCGCCGATGGCCTTCTGCACCGCCTCCTGGGTCTTCAGGGCGGTCTGGCCCACGAAGCCGGCCACCAGCCCGGACCGGTCCACCTCCACCAGCTGGCCCTGGGACAGCACCCCCACCGCGTGGTAAATTTGGGCCAGCAGCCGGGCCACGGTGGTCTTGCCGGTGCCCGGGTTGCCCATGAACACCAGATGGAGGGACATGGGAGGGACGGGCAGGCCGGCCTCCTCCCGGAGCCTGCGCACCTTCACCAGGTTGATGAGGCTTTTAACGTCCTTCTTCACCTTCTCCAGGCCGCACAGCTCGTCCAGCTGGGCCAGCAGCTCCTCCAGAGTGGGCTCGGGCTCCTGCTTGCTCTCCCCCTTTCCGGAGGCCGCCTCCTTCACCGCCGGAGCGGCCGGAGCGCCGGGCTTGGGGGCGGCGAACTGGTCCGCCCGGATGGCGGGGCGGTCGGCGCGCAGACCGTCCCTGTCGCACAGCTCCAGCAGCACGTCGCTGCAGGCGTTTGCAAACCCCGCCTCGCTCTCGCTCACCACCCCGTCCACGGCGGCGAAGAGGAGGAGGAGAAGGGTGAGCTGGTCGGCAAAGCGCCGGGCCAGGGCGGTGCCCGACCTGCGGTCATACCGGCGCAGGTCCTCAAAGAAAGCCGGGGGGCGGAACAGATCGAAGTTGGCCACGCCGGAGGCCACCTCCCAGTACAGGGCGGAGGGGGCCGGGCTGCCGGCGGAGTAGATGGCGTTGTAAAACTCCACATGCCGGGGGGTAATGGCGCTGGCATTATCCGCCTGCCACACCCCCAGGGCGTACTGGCGGATGTAGCCGTCCAGTTGGTGGCTGAAGGTCATGCGCAGGGTGGGGTCGGGGATGAGCTTGCGGAAGGCGGAGGCCACCTCGGTATACTGCTTGTGGACCTCGCTGGCTGTCATCATTGTGCTCATAGACGGGCGCCTCCTCATTTCAATAAACCCATTATAGTAAAAAGGGGGCGGCGGGTCAAGTGGGGAGCACCCCCCAATGGCGGGAGCGATTTACATAAAAATTGTGAATAATTTGTTATTTTGACGTTTCACCGTTGACGGGAGGAGAAAATGACTGTAGAATAGAGACAGTCTCTATTTAACCTGTACTTGGAGGAACAACCATGGCAGACAGACAAACTTCTGACCCCCGCCGCGACGGCGAGCGCAGACAGCCGTCCCGGGAGGTTGGTGAACGCCGGCAGATACCCCGGGAGGACGGCGAGCGCCGGCAGATGCCCCGGGAGAGCGGCGAACGCCGGCAGATGCCCCGGGAGAGCGGCGAACGCCGGCAGATGTCCCGGGAGGGTGGCGAGCGCCGGCAGATACCCCGGGAGAGCGGTGAGCGCCGGCAGATGCCCCGGGAGGGCGGCGAGCGCCGGCAGATGCCCCGGGAGG
>CAJUSG010000051.1:1593-19409 GCA_910589085.1 uncultured Oscillospiraceae bacterium
GGGAGGGCGGCGAGCGCCGGCAGATGCCCCGGGAGGGCGGCGAGCGCCGGCAGATGCCCCGGGAGGGCGGCGAGCGCCGGCAGATACCCCGGGAGAGCAGCGAACGCCGGCAGGCGCCCTCCCGCCGCAATGACGTGATCCGCTGCGAGAACTGCGGAGAGGACTACTCCATCACCTACCGGCGCTGCCCCTTCTGTGACGAGCGCCCCGGCCGGGGCGGCGGGGCGGGCAAGCGGGTGGCCAACACCCGAGGGGGCGGCTACGGCCGGCCCGTCAACCCCATTCAGGTGGTATGGCTGGTCATCTCACTGGTTTTGATTATCAGCGCCCTGTTTATTGTCTTCCGCTTTATCGGCTCCCCCCTCTTTGGAGGAGGAACAAAGCCGGGCGGCACCTCATCCGACAGCAGCCAGGGCAATGTCAGCTCCAGCCAGAACAGCGGGAGCCAGAGCGAGCCCGGCGGAGCGGATGTGAGCACTCCGGAGCCCGATCCCGGACCCGACGTCAGCACCCCGGAGCCCGATCCGCCCCCCACCCAAGGCACCATTAACGCCAACGGAGGACTGAATGTCCGCTCCGGCCCCGGCCGGGAGCACAGCGTACAGGCCACCGTTCCCAACGGCAGTACGGTGAGTATTCTTGGCGAGGAAAACGGCTGGTATCAGATTCAGTACAACGGGAACAGCACCGGCTATGTCTTGAAGGATTATGTCTCCACCGGCGGGACCTCCACACCCGTTTCACCGCCCAGTATCACCACAACTCCCACTACGCCCAGCACACCCAACACCACACCTCCCAGCAGCTCTGTGACCGCTGGGACAAAGGGCACCATTACCGGAGCGGACACCGGCTTAAACATCCGTTCCGGCCCGGGCAGGGAGTATGACGTTGTGGCCAGCGCGCAGAACGGCGCCGAAGTTACCATCCAGGGCGAGGAAAACGGCTGGTATAAGGTTACCTATAATGGCAGCAAAACTGGCTATGTCTCAAAGGATTTTGTCTCTGTCCGATAAAAGCGGCCCCCTCATTGACAGTTGGTCAGTGAGGGGGCTGTTTAACGCTATCATTGGACTCTTCCGCACTCAAACGCGGATTGGCCCATCTCAGTGATTGGCCATCTGATAAATCTTCAGGAAGTCCGCCTCGCAGAGCACCCTGGCGGTCCCCTTTTTGCCTCCGGCGGCCACAGCGCACATTCTGGCCATGGTCTCCATCTGTTCCTGGGTAGGGGCAATGCCCAGCTGGGAGAAGCAGACGGGCATCTCAATGGAGCGGAAAAAGTCCTCCATCGCCTCGATCCCCTTCAGGGCAGTCTCCTCGGGCGCGCCAGCCTCCGGCACCCCCATCACATTGACGGCAAACCTGACAAACCGGTGCAGGCAGTCCCGATAGACATACCGGGCCCAGCTGCCCCAAACCGCCGCCAGACCGGCGCCGTGGGTCACGTCAAACATACCGCCCATCTCGTGCTCCAGCCCATGGGTGGCCCAATCGCCCGGCTGATTTCCGGTCAGGCCGTTGTGGGACAGGCTGCCGGCCCACATGACCTCCGCCCGGGCCTCACAGTTCTTCGGGTCATCCCGGAGAATTTTGGCGTTGCGCATCACTGTGCGCAGCAGACCCTCGGCGATGCTGTCGGTGATCTCCATATTGCCCTCGGGGGTAAAGTACCGCTCCATGGTGTGCATCAGGATATCCGTGCAGCCGCTGGCCGTCTGCCACGGGGGGAGGGTAACGGTCAGCTCAGGGTTCATCACGGCGAATTTGGGGCGGCAGATGTCGTTGTTGTAGCCCCGTTTCACGCCGCCCTCATCCTTGGTGATAACGCTGCTGCTGCTCATCTCGCTGCCCGCCGCCGCGATGGTGAGCACAGCGCCTACAGGCAGACAGCCCGCGGCCTGCCGGGTGTGGTCGTACAGGTCCCACACATCCCCCTCGTCCACAGCGCCGTAGGCGATGGCCTTGGCGGAGTCGATCACGCTGCCGCCGCCCACCGCCAAAATGAAGTCCACACCACTCTGCCGCACCAGGTCAATGCCCTGATACACCAGGGACAGCCGGGGGTTGGGCACCACGCCGCCCAGCTCCACATAGGCCACACCCGCCTGATCCATCGACGCCTTAATCCGGTCCAGCAGTCCGGAGCGAACCACGCTGCCGCCGCCGTAGTGGATGAGGGCCTTTTTGCAGCCCTGGGCCTTCACCAGCCCGCCGGTCTGCTCCTCGGCAGCCGGGCCAAAGACCACCTTTGTAGGGGTGTAGTAGGAAAAGCTGAACATAAACATATCCTCCTGTTATGTTGATGGGATATTATACCACAAAAATCCTTCCTCCACAAGAAAAAGCCTCCCCCTTGTTTCCGGCATAAATCTGGAGTACAATGGGGAAAACCAAAGGGGAGGCCGGCCATGAAAACCATCGCGGTCATTGATGACGATATCCACATCGGCAATGTTCTGGAGGAGCTGCTCCAGCGGGAGGGCTACGCCGTCCTGCGGGCCTACTCGGGGACGGAGGCGGTACTGCTGCTGGAGCGGCAGCGGCCTGACCTGGTACTGCTGGACCTGATGCTGCCCGGCCTGTCCGGGGAGGAGGTGCTGGCCAAAATCGGAAATGTACCGGTCATTGTGGTCAGCGCCAAGGTGGGGGTGGAGAACCGGGTCAACCTGCTTTTAAGGGGGGCGGTGGACTATCTGGAAAAACCCTTCGACAGCCGGGAGCTGCTGGCCCGAGTCGCCGTCCACCTCCGGGAGAGCGCCGCCCCAGGCCCCGCCTCTGTGCTGGAGGCCGGCCCCCTCCGGCTGGACCCGGCCGCCCACGCCGTCACGGCGGCGGGCATCCCCGTCCGGCTGACCAAGACGGAGTACGCCATTTTCAAGCTGTTTCTTCAAAATCCCGGCCAGGCCATTGCCAAGTCGGTCATTCTGGACCGCATCTCCGCCGATACCCCCGACTGCACCGAGAGCTCCCTGAAGATTCACGTAAGCAATCTGCGCAAGAAGCTGCGGGACGCCACCGGCCGGGACCACATCGAATCGGTGTGGGGGATTGGCTTCAAGCTGAATATATGAATCTTTCCCAATTCTTTACCCTTTTCTTTCCCGTCCCCTTTACCCTTTGGGGGTAAACTGGGGCCACGCAAGAAAAGGAGGTCTTTTTATGGACTACATTCTCACCGCCAGCAGTCTGTGGAAATCCTATAAGGGATTTCACGCCCTGAGCGGTCTCAACATGCGGGTGCCCAGAGGGGCTGTCTACGGTCTGGTGGGCCGGAACGGGGCGGGCAAGACCACCCTCATCCGCCTGATCTGCGGCCTTCAGACCCCCACCTCGGGCAATTACACCCTCTTCGGCCTGGACAGCCAGTCCAGGGAAATCCAAAAGGCCCGCCGGCGCATGGGGGCGGTGGTGGAGACCCCCTCCATCTATCTGGACCTGTCCGCCGCCGACAACATCAAGGAGCAGTACCGGGTGCTGGGCGTCCCCTCGGACGACGGGGCGGGTGAGCTGCTGGAGCTGGTGGGGCTGGCCGGCACCGGCAAAAAGAAGGCCCGGAATTTCTCTCTGGGTATGCGCCAGCGGCTGGGCATAGCCATGGCTCTGGCCGGCAGTCCCGACCTTCTGGTGCTGGATGAACCGGTAAACGGCCTGGACCCCCAGGGCATCATCGAGACCCGGGAGCTGATTCTCAAGCTGAACCGGGAGCGGCAGATCACCGTCCTCATCTCCAGCCACATTCTGGACGAGCTCAGCCGGCTGGCCACACACTACGGCTTTATTGACGCCGGAAGAATGGTGAAGGAGATCAGCGTCCATGAGCTGGAGGCCGCCTGCCGCAAGTGCCTGCGGGTGGAGGTCACCGATACCCGGATCCTGGCCCGGGTGCTGGACGGCATGGGCATCGAGTACAAGATTCTCACCGAGGGCAAGGCGGATATCTTTGCCCAGCCGGTGATCTCCCAGCTCTCTGCCGCGCTGGACAAGGAGGGCTGTCAGCTCCTCTCCGCCCAGGAGCGGGACGAGAGTTTGGAGAGCTACTTCATCAACCTGGTGGGAGGTGGTCCTCGTGACTAACCTGCTGTCCGCCAACCTGTTCCGCCTGAGAAAGAGCATCCTGTTCTGGGTGACCCTGCTGCTGTGCGCCGCCGCCGGGGCCTGGCAGCCCCTCCAGACCTATCTGGAATACCAGCGACAATTCCCCCTGGACGCTATCTTCTTTGTCTACGCCATGCTCATCGGCCTGGTGCTGTCTGTATTCCTCCCCCTGTTCTTCGGTTCGGAGTATAGCGACGGGACCATCCGCAACAAGCTGGCCGCCGGCCACCCCCGGCTGTCCGTCTACCTGGCCAATCTGATCACCGCCGTGTTCGTTGCCCTCATCTTCTGCGGCGGGTATATTCTGTGTACCCTGGCGGTGGGGATTCCTCTACTGGGCTGGCCGAAAGCTCCAACGCCTCTGCTTATCTCTGTGTTCCTCTCCCTGCTTATGGCGGCGGCCTGGTGCGCCATCTATACTGTGGTCACTATGAACCTCAGCCGCAAGGCCGCCTCGGCGGTGAGCTGCATCCTGCTGTTCCTGCTGATTTTCGGTATCGCGCTCACGGTCTATCAGATTTTGGACGCTCCGGAATTTTATCCTTCCTTTGGTCTGGTGGACGGGGAGATGGTGTCGGAGATGGTACGCAATCCTGACTATCTCCAGCCGGAGGAGCGGTGGCCCTATGAGCTGCTACTGGACCTGGACCCAGTAGGCCAAGCCATCCAATATACCGACGGCACCGTCACCCGCCCGCTGCAAATGGCCCTCTGCTCCCTGGGGGTGTTCGCGGTGACCACCGCCGCCGGGCTGGCCCTGTTCCGGCGGAAGGATCTAAAGTAGGGGCGGATATCATCTGCCCGCAAAGAGAGGTGACCCCTATGCTCCCCTGGCTGATCTGCGGCGCTTTGGCGCTGGCCGCGCTGGTCCTTCTGGCCAGGCTCCTTCTCCTCCGGCGCAGCCTGGACGAGATGGTCCGGCAGCTGGAGGAGCGCCTCTCTCAGGACACCAACAGCCCCATCTTCCTGCCCACCCGGGACGCCCACGCCCGAAAATTGGCGTCGGAGCTGAACCTTCATCTCAAGGACCTGCGCCGCCAGCGGCAGAAATTCCAGCAGGGGGACGCGGAGCTCAAGGCGGCGGTCACCAACATCTCCCACGACCTGCGCACCCCCCTCACCGCCATGCAGGGCTATCTGGACCTGCTGGAGCGGGAGGAGCTGTCCCCCGGCGCCCGGCGCTATCTGGACAGCATCCAAAACCGGATGGCGGCCATGACCCGGCTCACCGAGGAGCTGTTTCGCTATTCTCTGGCCGCCGGCCGCCAGGAGCTGCTCCCGGAGGAGGTGGACCTGCGCCGCTGTCTGGAGGAGAGCCTGGTCTCCTTCTACGCGGCCATGGGCGGGCGGGGGATTGTCCCGGATATCTCTCTGCCCCAGGGGCCGGTGGTCCGCACCCTGGACCCCTCCGCCGTCGGGAGAATCTTTGGCAACATCATCAGCAACGCCCTGAAGTACAGCGACGGGGACTTCTCCGCCTCCCTGGACGAGAGCGGCACAGCGGTCTTTTCCAACGCCGCCCGGGCTCTGGACCCGGTATCCGCTGCCCGGCTCTTCGACCGGTTCTACACTGTAGAGACCGGCCGGGGCTCCACCGGCCTGGGGCTGTCCATCGCCCGGCAGCTCACCGAGCGGATGGGCGGGACGATCCGCGCGGATTATGAGCAGGCGCGGCTGTATATCACCGTACATTTTCCAAAGACGTAAAAGCAGGGGCGGCCTTGGGGCCGCCCCTCTCTCTGTCACAATCATGCCGGGCCGCCGGCCCTCTGCTCCTCCAGATTGTCCCGGGTCACCTGCCAATAGGGCAGCCAGACGTAGTGGCCGTCCTCCAGGTCCACCGCCTGGGCGGGGTCCTCCCCGAAATACAGCGCCATTGCCAGATCCAGTATCGCCTGGGCCTGGCCCCGGCTGTCGTTGAACACGGTGCCGTAGAGCTGTCCGTCCGCAACCGCCTCCAGCGCCGGCTCGGTGGCATCGATGCCCACAATCAGAGGCCAGTCCTCCAGCGGGCGGCCCGTCGCCTCCAGCGCGTCGATGGCCCCCAGGGCCATGTCGTCGTTGTTGGACAGGACGGCCTCAATCTGCCCTCCAAACTCCTCCAGCCACTGCCCCACGCGGGCGGCGGCCTGAGCCCGGTTCCAGTTTGCGGTGTCCCGGGCCAGCCGCTCCACCTCCACACCCCCGTCTGTAATAGCCTGAATGGTGTATTCGGTGCGCAGCAGGGCGTCCTGATGGCCCGGCTCCCCCTCCAGCATGACATACTGGAGCACGCCGTCGCCGCTGCGGTCCCAGCGCTCCCGGTCCTGCGTCCAGGCATCCAGAACCAGCCGGCCCTCCAGGGTGCCGCTCTCCTGGGCGCTGGCCCCTACATAGAAGGACTTCTCCCAGCGTTGGATATCCTCATCCACCGGCTGCCGGTTGAAGAAGATCACAGGCACCCCCTCCGCCTCGGCCTTGTCCACAATCACCGCCGCCCCCGTCCGGTCCACCATGTTTACGCACAGTATACTGCACCCCCGGGAGAGAAACCGGTCAACCTGGTCCATCTGGGTGGTCTGGTTGTGCCGGCTGTCGGAAATCAGCAGGGTAATTTTGATCCCTGTCTCACTCTCCGCCTCCCGGGCCAGCCGCTCCAGGTTCTGGGACATGGAGGAGATAAAGGTATCGTCCTGGGTGTAGAGGGTCACGCCGATCCGCAGGCCGTCGTCCTCCTGCTCCTGCCCTCCGCAGGCGGACAGGAGAAGCACCAGGACCAGCCCGCTAAGAAGTGACCGGAAAGAGCAGCTTCTGATTTTCAGGCGCATAGATATCCTCCCCTCGCACAATTGAGAATGACAGCGGCTCCAGCAGCCGCCCCTCCCCCTGGGCCGTCTCCACCGCCTGACGCACGGCCAGGTAACCGGCGGCATAGTCGCTCCAGGCCGCCAGGGCGGCAATGGTGCCCCGCTCCAGCTGGGCGGTCACGGCGGCGGTGGCCCCCACACCGTACAGCGCGAAGGCAAATCCCTCCGCCTCCTTCTCTTCGCCGGCCTGCTGGGTGGCGGCCCGGTCGAAGGCCATCACCCACCGGCTGCCCCCGCCGGGCAGCTTATCCGTCCGCTGGACGGGCACGCCCGCCGCCTCCAGGGTCTCCTGAGCCGCCTCCAGCCGGGCGGTCACCCCGGAGCAGCCCCCGGCGGTGTCCAGCAGCACCACCGTCCCCCCATCCCAGTCCTCCAGCAGGGCCTGGGCCAGCTTCTGTCCAAGGAGGGCGTTGTCCGGTGCCGCCAGCCCCGCGGAGCCCTCCATAGGGGACTCCAGCGTCACCACCGGGCAGGGGGTCTGCTGCCGGAGCAGGGCAGCGTACAGCGCCTCCGGATCGGCGGGGACCACCACCAGGGCGTCGGCGCCTCCGTCCAGCTCCCGGGTCAGCAGCTCCTCCTGTTCCCTGCTGTCGTTCTGAAGGGTGAGGGTGAGAAACCTCAGCTCCGCGCCCAGCTCGTCCGCCGCCTGCTCCATCCCCTGGCGGGCCGCGCTCCAGCCGGAATTATCCGTGTCCCGGAGAAGGACGGACAGGGACAGCAGCCGGGGCGGCCTCCTGTCCCGGAACAGCTGGGGCACCACCAGCGTGAGCGCCACCAGCGTCCCCAGCACCCCCAGAATAATATACTCAATCAGGCTGTTGTTCTTCCTCTTCATAGGACCTCCCCCTGCTGCCGGCGGTCCGCCTCCTCCCGGGTGAGGGCGGGCAGCCGGATACGGACCAGAGTGCCCTCGTCCGGCTCGCTGAATATGGTCAGGCCGTACTCCGGCCCAAAGGTCAGCCGGATGCGTCTGTGGACGTTGCGCAAGCCGATGCCCGACCCGCTGGTGCGCACCTCCGGCCGGTCCTCGTCCAGCAGGGCGGCGGCCACCTCGGGCCGCATCCCCAGGCCGTTATCGGCCACGTCAATCACCAGGCTGTCCTCCTCCCGCCAGGCGGTCACCTGGATCAGGCCGTCGTCCTCGGCGCTGGCCATGCCGTGGTAGATGGCATTCTCTAAAATGGGCTGGACAATCAGCTTCAGGGTGTACAGCTCCTCGGTCCCCGGCCGGGCCTCAATCCGGGTGGTAAAGCGGTTTTTAAAGCGAATCTGCTGGATATTCATATAGTGCCGGGCGTGGTCCAGCTCGTCGGACAGGGGGATCACGCTCTTGCCCTTGCTCAGGGAGATGCGGAAAAACCGGGCCAGTGAGGTGACCATCTGAATGGCCTCAGCCCGCTGCTCCGCCTCCACCATCCAGATCACCGAGTCCAGGGTGTTGTAGAGAAAATGGGGGTTGATCTGCGACTGGAGCACCTCCAGCTCTCCCCGGCGCTTCTGGCCCTCCTGGCGGATGATGTCATCCATCAGGTGCCGCATGGTAGACACCATGGAGCGCACCGACCGGCTCAGATGCTGGATCTCGTAGCAGCCCCCCTCCTCAATCTCCACATCCTCCTGTCCGCCCTCCAGGGCCTTGATGGACTGCTCCAGGCGGCGGATGGGGTCGGCGATGCGGGCGGAGATGCGAAAGTTCAAAAAGGCCATGAGAAAGATGGAGAAGAGAAGCAGTGACAGGCCAAAGAGAAACAGCTGGGGAGAGGCGGTGAGCCAGTAGGAGGCGGGGGCCACCCCCACCAGCTTCCAGCCGGTGTAGCCCACCGTTTTAACGGTGACCTGGCGATGCTGGCCCTGGAAGAGCTCCATATGGCTGCCGTCCCGGTAGCCGGCGGCGGCCCGGTTGTTCTCCTCCAGCAGTCCGGCATAGATGAGCTGCTGCCTGGGGTGGTAGATCAGCTCTCCATCCCCGTCAATGAGGTAGAGATAGCCCCCCTCCCCCAGGGTCACCCCCCGGCACACCTGTTCAATGCCGCTGAAGCTCATGTCCACCAGCACCACGCCCCCCTCGGTGACCCCGTCGCGGGTAAGCTGGACATGGTGGCTGAGGGACACCACCCAGCGGTAGGGGGAATTGGGGTCGTCAAAGATATTCTGGACATGGGGGGTGGAGAAGTGGAGATTTTCCATGCTCCGGCTGGCGGCCTGAAACCAGTCGCTTCCGGCGGGGTCAGCCTGTTCCTTCAGCGAGGCCAGGGGGACGGCGGACACCGGGACGCCCCGGCTGTCAAAGACCGCCAGGGACACCAGATCGTCCCGGTTCTCCTCATACAGCAGGTTCAGCGGCCCGGTGAGGCTGCCCTCCGCCAGGTCCGTGTCCTTGATAACCCGGTAATATACCGTATCGGCGATGCGCATCATCCGCCGCAGGTAGCTGTCCAGGTTCATATTGGCCAGGGCCAGCACCCGCTGGCTGTTCTCGGCCACCATCTGCTCGCTGGCCGAGGAAAACCTCCAGATCAGGCTGACGCCTATCAGCAGGATACCCGCCGCCGCCACAGCGGTGAAGGACAGGGAGAGCACCAGCTGGATGCTCATCTTCCGGTACCGCTCCCTCCACTGGGCGGTCAGACCGCGGAAAAAGGTCATAGCGGCCGCCCCCCTCCGTCCTTCAGCCCTATCCGGTACTTGGAGGGGGAGACACCAAAGCGCCGTTTAAACACATAGCTGAAATAATTGGGGTCGGAGTATCCCGTCCGCTCGGCGATGCGGTAGGTTTTCTCGTCGGTATCCCGCAGCAGACGCACCGCCTCATCCATGCGCACCTGGGTGACATAGGCGGTAAAGCTCATCCCCACCTCCCGCTTGAACAGGGTGGAGAAGTAGGTGGGGGACAGATGGATGTGGGAGCACAGGGCCTCCACGCTGAGACTCTCGTCGCTGTAGTGGCCGGCGATATACTCCTTGGCCTGTTCCACCAGCCGCCATGCGGAATCGGTACGCTGCCGGCCCAGCAACTCGTGGAGCTTCAGACAGCGCTCCGCCAGCCAGCGGCCCAGCTCCTCCGGGCTGGAGAAGTCAGACAGGGACACCGACCCGGTGAAGTTGGCGCCAAAGACTTCCTCCACCGCCACCCCGCCGGAGCGGGCCAGACGGACCAGACAGGTGACCACCTCCAGCAGAAACAGGTGGTATCTGGACAGGGACAGCCCCGTCTGCCTCAGCCGCTCCATCAGCGTCCCCACCGCGCGCTCCACCTGGTCCGGCGCGCCCAGCTTGATGGCGGCGGACAGCAGGTGCTGGTCGTTCTCCTCAAAGGAGAGGGTGGCCGCAGGCTGGGGCTCCAGGTCGTCGATATAGATGACCCGGCCGCCCCCCACCAGGGCCCGGTAATCCAGAGCGGCCCGGGCCCCCTCCGCGCTGCGGTACAGCTCCTCCGGCCCCTGGCAGGGCCGGCCCACCCCGGCGGTGAGCGAGATGCCCAGATAGCTCCGGGACAGCAGGCTCAGCCGCTCCAGCTCCTCCAGCAGCGGGTAGAGCTTGTCATCCCCGGACAGCTGGACCAGCAGGGCTGCGGTATCCCCGAAGAGCACCACCCGGGCGGCGCAGCCCTCCATGGCGAAGTGTTCCGTCAGAAAGGACTGCACCGACAGCAGCAACAGCTCGTCCCGCTCCGTATCTCCCCCCTCGGCGGGCAGGTCGGCGTGGACCAGGGCAACCGCCCACAGCCCCGGCGCCAGCTCAATCTCATACCGGGCAGCCCGGTCCTGGACCTGGGCGGGGCTCAGCTGGCCGCTGAGCAGCCGGGTATAAAACAGCTCCCGGAGGACAGGCAGGCTCTCCTCATACCGGCGGCGCAGGGTCTCCATATCCCGGCGCTCCAGGCGCTGGCTGTCCAGCTGGGTCCGCAGCTTGGTGAGCACCTCCATCAGCTCCGGGGCGTTGATGGGCTTGAGGATATACTCCGACACCCCCATCCCCACCGCCTGACGGGCATATTCAAAGTCGTCAAAGCCGGAGAACACCACCAGCTTGGCCGCGGGCAGCGACTGCCGCAGGCGGCGGCACAGCTCCAGGCCGTCCATAAACGGCATCTTGATGTCGGTAAGAACCACGTCAGGGCGCATCTGTTCCGCCAGCTCCAGGGCCTCCTCCCCGTTTCCGGCCTCCCCCACCAGGGTGAAGCCCAGGGCCGCCCAGTCAATCTTCCGGCTGATTCCGGTGCGGATCTCCTCCTCGTCATCCACCAGCAGAACCCGGTACTCGTCCATCTCCCCCGCCTCCCTTGCCGAGCATTGGATTGCAGGGCGTAGAACGCCCTGCAGGTATAATGGGTAAACCCATTATACAACATTTTGCTCCATTTGAAAACAGGGGCCGGCGCGGCTGCGCCGGCCCCCGCGGGTCGTTTGTCAGCGATTCAGAATGCCCAGAGCCACCACGGCCACCAGGGCCGCAGCACACAGCCCGATAAAGAGGTCCAGATATTTCAGGGGCACCCTTCGAAAGTTCTCGTAAAATCGTTCTATGCTGGTCAACTCGTCGGTCCGGGCGGGCTCCCCGGGGCGCTTCTCGTTCTGCTCCATTACTTCTTGGCCAGATACTTGCGCAGGTCGAGGGCCACAGCGATGATGATGACCAGGCCCTGTGCAATATAGGTGTAGGCGGGGTCCACACCCAGGAACTGCAGGCAGATCTTCAGGGTCTCAAAGACCAGAACGCCCACCAGAATGCCGGACACCTTGCCCACGCCGCCGTTGGTGGACACACCGCCGATGGTACAGGCGGCGATGGCCTCCAGCTCGTAGCCGAAGCCGGTGGCGGTGGAGGCGCCGCCGGCCTTGGCGCCCACCAGGAAGCCGGCCAGGCCGTACATGATGGAGGCCAGAATATAGATGCGGATCAGGGTGGCGGCCACGTTGACGCCGGCCACCTGAGCGGCGTTCTCATTGCCGCCGATGGCGTACATATACTTGCCGTGGCGGGTCTTGTTGTACAGGAACCAGAAGAACAGGCCCACCAGCAGGGCAAAGATCAGCAGATAGGGGATATCCTTGAGGATGGGGATGGCGATGAAGGGCTGCACTCCAAACGCCTTAAAATCCCCCAGCTTGCCGCTGGCCACATCCAGATAGCTCTGCTTGTAGCCGCCCATGGGCTGGTTGTTGGTGATAACGGAGCACATGCCGTAAACAATGGTCTGCATACCCAGGGTGGCGATGAAGGGGGGGACCTTCAGAAAGGCGATGACGCAGCCGTTTACCGCGCCAAAGACGCCCATCACCACAACCACGCCCAGCAGGGCCAGGGGCCAGGGGATATCAGGCAGGTCGGGGAACATCCGGGCCGCGTAGTCCACGCTCTGGAGCAGCATGGCGGAGAAGCAGGCGGCCAGACCCACCTGCCGGCCGGCGGACAGGTCGGTTCCCTTGGTAATCAGACAGCCGGACACGCCGCAGGCGATGATAAACCGGGGGGCCATGTTGATCACCAGGTTGCTGAAATTGCGCATTTTAAAGAAGTTCTGGGTGGTAACGCCGGTAAACAGGGCCAGCAGGATAATCAGAATGATAATGGCGTTGTTGGAAAGGAATTTTTTTACGTCAAATTTTTTCTCCATAGTTCTCTCTCCTCCTCATTCAAATTGGGTCGCCAGGGCCATGATGTTCTCCTGGTTGGCTTCCTCGCCGTTGATGAAGCCTGTCACGCGGCCGTCGCACATGACCATGATGCGGTCAGACATGCCGATGAGCTCGCTCATTTCGGAGGAGATCATGATAACGCTCTTGCCCTGCTTGGCCAGCTCGGCAATGATGCAGTAGATTTCATACTTGGCGCCCACGTCGATGCCCCGGGTGGGCTCATCCAGAATAAAGACCTCCGGGTTGTTGGCCAGCCAGCGGCTGATGAGCACCTTCTGCTGGTTGCCGCCGGACAGGGACTGGATCTGGGTTTTGGAGGACGGGGTTTTGATGGACAGCTTGGCCACATTGTCCTGGACCAGCCGCTCAATTTTTCTGTCATCCAGCATCAAGCCGCCGATGAGGTACTGGTTCAATGAGGCGATAGACACGTTGTCCGCGATGGACAGCACCCCCAGGATGCCGGTGGCCCGGCGGTCCTCGGTGAGCATGGCGATGCCGTTGTTGATGGCGTCCTTGGGCTGGTTGATCTTCAGCTCTTTGCCCTTGTAGGTGATCCGGCCGGCGCTGTGGCACCGCAGGCCGAACAGGCCCTCCATCAGCTCGGTCCGCTGGGCGCCCACCAGACCGGCCACTCCCAGGATCTCGCCCTTGCGGACGTTAAAGGTGGCGTGGCGGAAGCTCTTGGGGTTGATGGAGGTGAAGTCCTCCACCTCGAAGACCACCTCGCCGGGGACATTCTCCCGCCTGGGGAACAGATTGGACAGCTCCCGGCCCACCATCTTGGTGATGATGAAGTCCGTGGTCAGCTCCTTGGCGCCCCAGGTGCCGATATACTGGCCGTCCCGCATGATGGTAACCTCGTCGCTGATGCGCAGAATCTCGTCCATCTTGTGGCTGATGTAGACGATGGACACCCCCTTGGAGCGCAGCTCATTGACGATGGTAAACAGAGCCTCCACCTCGGCGGCGGTGAGAGAGGAGGTGGGCTCGTCCAAAATCAGCACCTTGCAATCGGCGGACACCGCCTTGGCGATCTCCACCAGCTGCATCTGAGACACGCTGAGGCTGCCCAGCTTGGCCTTGGGGTCGAAGTTGAGATGGACCTCCTTGAGTACCGCGGCGGCGTCCGCGTACATCTTGTCGTGGTCGATGGTCACGATGGGCCCCACGCGGCGGGTGGGGTAGCGGCCCACATAGATGTTTTCGCCGATGCTTCGCTCGGGAATGGGCTGGAGCTCCTGGTGCACCATGGCGATGCCCCGGTTCAGGGCGTCCAGCGGCCCCTTGATCTGGACCTTCTTCCCCTCGTAAATCACCTCGCCCTCGTCCATGTGGTAGATGCCGAACATGCATTTCATCAGCGTGGACTTACCGGCGCCGTTCTCCCCCATCAGGGCGTGGACGGTGCCGGGGCGGAGCTTGAGCTGCGCGTGATCCAGGGCCTTGACGCCGGGAAAGGTTTTCACAACATCACGCATTTCCAAACGATAATCTGACAATTCACAGTCCCCCTCTTTTTGATAACAGCTTTGTTCAGGGTTCCGGTGTAGGGCGCGACGACCCCGGCGCGACCAAGCCTCCGGACGCTTCCGGAGCCGCGTGCCGAGTCGTCACGCCCTACAGGCAGCTTCCTCAAAAGGAAGGGTGCGTGCGCACCTGCGCACGCACCCATTTCGAGTCCAGTCTGTAATAATTAGCCCACAAAGTCCTTGGCGTTGTCGGGAGTGACCTTCACGTAGGGCACATACACGCTCTGCTCGCCGGCGCCATAGGTGGTGCCGCTGAGCAGCAGCTCCATCTGGTTGACAGCCTCGGTAGCCTGACCCACGGCGTCGTTGAGCACGGTGCCGGTCATGTTGCCGTTCATAACCTCGTTCAGAGCGGCGTCCAGGGCGTCCACGCCCACCAGATAGATGTCCTCGTTGACCTTGCGGCCGGCGGCCTGGATGGCCTGGAGGGCGCCGATAGCCATGTCGTCGTTGTTGCAGAATACGACCTCAATCTGGTCGCCGAACTTGGCCAGATCGTTCTGCGCGATCTCCTGGCCGCGGTTGCGGTCCCAATCGCCCCGCTGCAGGTCCAGCTCTTCCACCTGGATGCCGGCGTCGGTGAGGGCCTTGACGGAGTACTCGGTGCGCAGCTTGGCGTCGATGTTCTCGGGGTCGCCCTGGATCATAATATAGGAGACCTTGCCGTCGCCGTTGATGTCGCCCTTGTTGGCGGTCTCCAGGATCAGCTCGCCCTGGAAGGTGCCGGACTGGGCGGCGTCGCAGCCGACATAGACCAGCTTGTCATAGGCGGACATCTGGTCGGCGGTGGGCTCGCGGTTGATGAGGACGGTGGGGACGTTGGCCTCCTTCACAGTCTTGATGATCTGGTCGGCGGCGGAGGTCATGCAGGGGTTGATAATCAGAGCGTCCACACCCTGGGTAATAAAGGTGTTGATCTGCTCGTTCTGCTTGGCCTGGTCGTTGTTGCCGTCCACGACGGTGACCTTGTAGCCCTTGCCCTCAAGAATCTCCTGCAGGGCGTTGCGGTAGGTGGTCATAAAGGCGTCGTCAAACTTGTAGATGCACACGCCGATGGTGCCGCCGCCGGCGGGAGCCTCGGGGATGCTGCTGGCGTCGCCGCCCTTGGACTGAGAGGCGCTGCTGGGGGGAGTGGTGCTACCGCCAGGCTGGGGGCTGGGGTTGGCGGGTTCCTTGGGGCCGCAGCCGGCCATCAGGCCCAGACTCATGACAACCGCAAGGGCAAGGGCAAGTGTCTTCTTCATTCTAAAGTTCCTCCTGTGCTTTTTAAATTGGACGCTTTAGCTTTTCCCTAAAACGTCCCTTTTATTTTAGAGGCTGGGCAGGAAAAAAACGATAGAAAATTCTTGGATGAACCATGAAAAAACTATGTTTTTTTCCGACGCGCTCAGAATCTCTTGCCCCCTCTTTTCTGTCGTGATATAATGGTAGGGCTTGAAAAACATGAAAGAGGTGACCTCTCTTGCGTTCCTGCCATACTTTACTCTCTTCTCTGCGCGCCGGGGAACACGACAAGGCCCTGGCCGCCCTGTACGCCCTGGACGGCGCCCAGAACAGTCTGGACCGGGCCCGTGACCGGGCCTGCCGCGTGGTCCAGTCCCTGATGGACACCTTCTCCCCGGCGGAGAACGCCCCCGCCGCCCTGTTCAGCGGCCCGGGCCGCACCGAGATCGGCGGCAACCACACCGATCACCAGCACGGCCGGGTGCTGTGCGGCAGCGTGGACATGGACATGCTGGCCTGCGCCGCCCCCAACAGGAAAAACATCATCCGCATCCAGTCCGAGGGCTACCCCGCCCTGGAGATCGGCCTGGACGACCTGTCCGTCCGGGAGGAGGAGAAAAACACCTCCGCCGCCCTGGTGCGGGGGGTGGCCGCCAGGGTGCGGGAGTTGGGCTTCACCCTGGCGGGCTTCGACACCTGCGTGACCTCCACCGTCCTGTCGGGTTCCGGCCTCTCCTCCTCTGCCGCCTACGAGACCCTGGTGGGCAACATCTTTAACCACTTTTGCTGTGAAGATAAACTGGACCCCGTCACCATCGCCAAGATCGGCCAGTACGCCGAAAATGTCTACTTCGGCAAGCCCTGCGGCCTGATGGACCAGATGGGCTCCTCCGTGGGGGGGATGTTAACCATCGACTTCGCCGCCCCCGGGGCCCCGGTCATTGAGAAGGTGGACTTTGACCTCACCGCTGCCGGATATGCCCTGTGTATCATCGACAGCGGCGCTGATCACGCCGACCTGACCGACGAATATGCCGCCGTTCCCAACGAGCTGAAGGGTATCTGCGCCCATTTCGGCAGATCTGTCTTGCGGGAGGTATCAGGGCCAGAGCTTTTTGCCGCCCTGCCGGAGCTGCGCCGGGAGTGCGGCGACCGGGCTGTACTGCGGGCGATCCATGTCTACCATGAGAACCACCGGGTGGAAACCCAAGTCGCGGCCCTGCGTCGGGGAGATTTCGACTTTTTCCTCTCTGAGGTTCGGGAATCGGGCCTGTCCAGCTGGCGATATTTGCAAAACATTGTCCCCACCGGGGCCGTCCGCCACCAGGAGATGGCTGTGGCCCTGGCGCTGGCGGAGGATACGCTGGACACGGCAGGGGCCTGCCGTGTCCACGGCGGCGGCTTCGCCGGGACCATCCAGGCCTTTGTCCCCCTGGAGATGGTAGACAACTTTAAGGCGCGGATGGAGCGCGTTCTGGGTGAGGGAAAATGCCACGTGCTCCACATCCGCCCCCAGGGCGGCTGCATGGTGGCGGAATAAAAGAGAACCCCTCTGCGAGACGGACTGTAGGGCGGGACGACCCGGCCCGCCGCCCCCGTGGAATATCTCTTACAACAGCACGGCGCGCCGAGGTCGTCGCGCCCTACATTAAGTGCAGGTAACAAGGAGAGATGACTATGATTGACAATGCCATTTCCAGGCTAGCAGGCTACGCCTTCCGTTCGGGCCTGATTGAGGAATGTGACCGGACCTGGGCCATCAATACAATACTAGACGTATTAAAGCTGGACAGCTATACAGAACCGGAGGAGAAGGACTGGGAGACAGGGTACATCGAGCTGGCCCCCATCCTGGAGGAGCTGCTGGACGACGCCTACGCCCGGGGGGTGCTCACCGAAAATTCCGTGGTCTACCGGGACCTGTTCGACTCCGAGCTCATGGGCCGGCTCACCCCCCGACCCAATGAAGTGCGGGAGAAGTTCCACTTTCTCTATAAGGATGACCCAAAAGCAGCTACCGACTGGTACTACGCCTTCAGCCAGGACACCAACTACATCCGCCGGGACCGCATCGCCAAGGACATCCAGTGGAAGGCCCCCACCGAGTACGGCGAGCTGGACATCACCATCAACCTGTCCAAGCCGGAGAAGGACCCCAAGGCCATCGCGGCGGCCAAGAACCTCCCCGCCTCCGCCTACCCCCGGTGCCAGCTGTGTGCTGAGAACGAGGGCTACGCCGGCCGGGTGAACCACCCCGCCCGGCAGAACCACCGCATCGTCCCCATCACCATCAACGGCTCCCCCTGGTTTTTGCAGTACTCCCCCTATGTCTACTACAACGAGCACTGCATCTGCCTGAACAGCGAGCATGTGCCCATGAAGATTGACCGGGCCTGCTTTGCCAAGCTCCTGGACTTTGTCCGCCAGTTCCCCCACTACTTCGTGGGCTCCAACGCCGACCTGCCCATCGTGGGCGG
>CAJUSG010000052.1:0-9131 GCA_910589085.1 uncultured Oscillospiraceae bacterium
GGACCTCGCGGCCCTGGCAGGCATTCATCGCCGCCGTGCGGACATCGCAGTCCGGCTCCTTCAGCCACTGCTGGATGATATCCAGGGGGACCTCGCGGCCCTGGCAGGCATTCATCGCCGCCGTGCGGACATGCCAGTCCGGGTCCTTCAGCCACTGCTGGAGAGTTTCAAAGCTAATCTCCTTTTTCAATTTTCTTCCTCCTCAAGTAAACTCCCGCCACCGCTGGGCGAATACGCTGGGCAGCTTCCCGCCGTTGGGTGCGTAGCGGGGCTTGTTCAGCCGGGTGTAGCCCGCCCGCTGCATTGCTGCACGGGCCTTGCTCCGTAAAAGCTCTCGCATGGTGTCACCTCCTATGCGTTGTATTCCCCCGTTTCAATCTTCCAGGTACGCCTTGTCCACCAGGCGCTTCAATTCCGGGAAATCAATCCCGTCGTCGTGAGCCGCACGGTCCAGGATGATTTCCTTGAATCTCGGACCAGCCCCATCCAAGGCGTTCCAGTAGTCCTCAAATGCGAACTTTGCCATTGCGATTCCTCCTATTTTCCAACCATAAGCCCAAAGAATTGCAGAACCACGGAGCCGACCATAAATATTCCGATCAGCCAACAGATCATCTCAAATCTTTCTTTAGATATTGGTTCCTTTTCAAAGCCGACCTCGCTCCCATCCGGAAGCCGAATATAAAATTTCACTTTTTTCTCCTTTCCGGGCTTGACAGAAAGGACGTTCTATGGTACGATTGTTCCATCAAGCCCGATTGCCTCATAATCGGCCTGATTTGCCCTCACTGGTGTGTCCGCACCGGCGGGGGCGTTTTTTATGCGCTGGACCATATTGCCTCCGGTCCAAATCGCTCCTCCACCCACCGCTCCAAAAGTCGGGTATAGACGTAGCAAACACAGGACTTATCCGTTTTGATGAAATCTCCGAAAGGGAATCGGCCCTGCTCCATCCCGGACCGAAGCGTGGTAGGTGAAATCCGCATACCCAAGGCCCGCAGCTTTTCCGTGGCCTCCTCAACCGTCAAAATGTCCTTCATTTCTTCGCTTCACCTCCTTAATAGTCCGGTTTATGTGACAGGTTAGGCGTATAATAGGGCTTGTACTCATTTAAGCGCTATCCTGTTCCACTTGCTTCTTCTGAACAAGGCGGTCAACCGCCGTTTCCATACGGTGCCGAATACCGTCCGGGCTGCGCTTCCCGTTGAGAATCATAGAAATATACGCTTTCGTCACCCCCAGTTCTGCGGCCAAATCGTCGTAAGTAATGCGCTCATTGTGCATTTTCCCGACCAAGCGGCCAGTCCATTTTTCCGGCAAGTTCATCCCTCCTTATGTTAAAATAGTTGACTGCGGCGGTTATTTTTGTTAAAATAACCTCGGGTTTAGCGGCTACCTCCTTTTGATAAAGGGCGAAAGGAGGTGAAGCTATGGCGTGTACTTGCAAACCTAAGCGTAGTTCGCCGATGACCGTCAGGGTCAAGGCGCATAAGCGTGGTGGTACGTCGGTCAAGCGCCACCGGAGGCACAGTCCCCGGTAATCCACCGCCGCCCGGTGTCGTAAGCGCCGGGTGGTTTTTGTTTCCGCCGCAGTCATGGGCTTTTTGGCAAACTGCCGAAATTAAAATATCTGTTGCATAAGTTAACAAAGTGTGCTATTATGAAGTTGCGAGGTTCATAAAGCGTTTGGCACGGGGCATAATGCCGGGTGTTGGGTTTGTTGTTACTTTTTGCAACTGACAAGGCTATTATATCCGTTACTTTCGTTACTGTCAAGCCGCTTTAGTTAACTTTCCGTACTTTGTGGGAATGAACAAATTTTTGGAGGTAGTTTTGTGAGTTTTTATAGTAACTTTATTTCGCTATGCAACTCTCGTGAAAAAACTCCATCTCGTGTAGTATTGGAAGTCGGATTAAAGAAGTCGGCGGTCACACGATGGAAAGCGGGGGGAAGTCCAACTGATGCAACAGCCCAAAAAATAGCCGATTACTTTGGCGTTTCTGTGCAGGAGTTGATGGGCGAAGAAAAAGCGCCCACCCCGGAGGGTGAGCGCCAGCCTGACATCAACCAGGCAAAAATTGCTCTATTTGGCGGAGACGGAGAAGTAACCGATGAAATGTGGGAGGAGGCGATCTTTGCAGCTCAGTTAATTAAGGAAAGACACAAGCGAAAGAAGGGTAATTAAAATTGATGGAGCTTATGCAAGAAGCGGAACAAGCGGGTATTACCGTGGAATACTGCTCTTTGCCGCTAAATGAATCAATGACTTTTCAGGATGATGATGGAGATTTTATCCTGATGGATTACTCCTTAATTGGAACCGGAGCAAAAGAGCGTGTCCATTTGGGACATGAAATAGGCCATAGCATTTTAGGCGCATTTTATAACCCTTATTCTCCTTTAGATGTAAGGCAGAAGCATGAAAATAGGGCAAATAAATGGGCCATTAAAAGATTAATTCCAGAGAGTGCTCTTGATGATGCAGTGGCAAACGGATGCACCGATATATTTTCCCTGGCTGAACACTTTGAAGTCACAGAGGATTTTATGAAAATGGCCATCTGTTGGTACACTCACGGGAATCTTGCAGTGGATCTGTATTTTTAGAGAAAGCAGGAATATCAATGTTGAAAATCCAAGAGACGAAAGAAAACGATAGAAGTATACCGACCAGTTTTGAAAAGAAACTCGTATCGAGCCAAAATCAGAAGATCGTAAACATCTTCATGTGGGTGCTTACAGTGTTCATGTTAGGAAGTGCCCTGGTGTTTTTTCCGTCAATGGCCAGCGGAGGGATGTTTCTTTTTGCTTGTATTTCCATCCCTTTGGAAAAAGCCCAAATGTTTTTGCGGACTAAGGGAATCAAGGGATGGATTAAGGCAATCATTTTAATCGTTCTGTTTGTTATCTGTATTAATCTGTACAAAATTCGATAATCCGAATAAAGAAAGAAGGGCTTTCAATGTCGAAATCTTCATCTGGGAGCGGAATTATTGCCTCAATGTTGATTGTGCTGGTCACTTCTATCGGGCTTCCTGTTGGAGGATTTGGGCTTGGATACGGAACCGGCCTCCTGCGGTATGATGTGCTTGGCCCTCCCTATCAGGAACTGGCACATCCCGAAAACACAGAAAACAATCAAAGCACGCAGAATGTTCAAAAAGGAAGCATTATTTCTCCGAATTTGAGGGTTGAAAATGGTGAAGTCATTTGGAGAAGTGAAATGTTACCAAGTAATGAAGACAGTTCTACTTTGGGCGATGGAGATTTGATTGATAAGGCCGATGTTCCACCACCATCTCAAGTGCAGGATTCTCCCGACTTGCCAAGTAAGGAGCCGATCGTTTCCACTTCTTCGGAACAGACACCACCCCAGACACAGAATCCGGCACAGTCGCAGGGAACACCCCAGAACGCCGGGAATACAAACCAGGGAGGAAATTCAACCGAAGCAAAACCGTCTAGCTCCCAGACACAGACGGGTGTCAAGATTGATCCGTCTAGTCCGTCCGCTAATAAATCGCAGAATGGTGGGATAAGCACAGGAACTCAAGCCGGGGGAGATGTTTCCAGCAACTTCGCTGCCGGAAAAGTATTGATAACAACAGCCTCGGATAACAATAAGGACCCAGTATATCATACTAAATATTGTTCCTCAGCCCAAAAAATAGCTCCGAATGATATGCGATGGTACGATTCAGTAGAAGCAGCAGCTGCTACCGGAAAGCGTCTGTGTGGAAATTGCGCTAGGTAAATAAAAACCGCCCCCCAGGAGAAGAAAGGACCGCCTATGATAACCCCAGAAGAAGTCTATAATATTTTTCAGGAGACTGACCAGGAAAAAAGGGACGCACTGATATGCGCATTGTCCGAAGAAGACGCAAAATATATTATCAAGTGCTATGCAGACTTTTTGCGTCGGTAGAATAGTAAATAAAAACCGCCCCCGGTGTTGGAGCACCGGAGACGGCTATGAGGGTGATAGGTTTGACGGCCACATCACCCTCTCATTATAACCGAATATGGGAGGAAAAGTCAAGTGAATTGCCGAAAATGCAAGGTGGACATTCCTGATGAAAGCAAGTTTTGTCTTTTCTGCGGGGCAAAACAAGTCCAGGAAAAGCGAAAAGCGCTAAAGCGAGCCAACGGGACGGGGACCGTTTATAAACTCCAGGGGCGCAGGAAACGCCCTTGGGTAGCCTCTAAGAATAAGACCATCATAGGATACTACGAGACTAAAACCGCCGCCCTGGAGGCACTGAACCGCCTTACAGGGCGATCTCTGGACGAGCGATATAATATGGTCTTTGCCGATGTATTTGAGGCGTGGAAACTGGAGCACTACAAAGAGCTTACTAAATCTGGCCGGACACAGTACGATATCTCATTTCAAATATTCTCCCCACTCCACAAAAAGAAATTCCGTGAGCTTCGAACAGCAGACTTTCAGGCGGTGATAGACCCACACATGAAAAAAACTCATTCCACGGTATCAAAATACAAGCAGCTTATAACCCAAATGTCCAAGTGGGCCATCCGGGAGGAACTTATCACAACTAATTTTGCTGCTTTCGTGAAACTGCCAGAGAACGTGAAAAAAGAAAAGGAAATTTTTTCCGACACCGATATCGAAAAGCTGGAAGCGGACGGAAGCGAAACGGCAAAGATTATCCTCATGCTGATTTACACCGGTATGCGTATTGGAGAACTGTTTTCTTTGCCATTGGAAGATTACCATGACACTTATGTTGTCGGCGGCGAAAAAACGGACGCTGGGCGAAACAGAGTGATCCCTATCCGTCCTGAAGGACGCGGATACTTTTCCTATTTTGCAACGCAAGCAACTGGGGCACTGTTGCTGTCCGGATTCACCGGGGACAAGGTAGTGGCAAACTTTCGGCGCAGAAACTATTACCCTCTTTTGGACAAGCTGGATATAGATCGGAAATCGCCACATGCTACACGGCACACTTACGCTAGTCGAGCCAGAAAAGCCGGGATGCCACCTGAGATACTACAAAAAATCCTTGGGCACGCAGACTACAACACTACCGCAAATATCTATGTCCATACTGATGTGGATGAACTTATTAGGGCAGTAGAGACAGCGTGATTTGTTAGTAATTTGTTAGCAACCAAAAGAATCTGTACTTGATTTTGAATGAATAAGGATGGGAAAAACGTTGAAATATCAGAAAAAATCAAGTACAGTCTATCTCAAAAATATCACTTTCTCGCCTCACACGCGAGAGGTCACAGATTCGAGTTCTGTTGTCTCCACCAGAAATCACCGTCAAAACCATTTGGTTTGGCGGTGATTTCTTTTATCCAACTTTTGGGCGGCTTTCTTGGCTAGGTTTATTGGATAGCAAATGTGGTGTTTTTCGCAATGCTTGGAGGTCAAGAACCCTGGAAACCACTGATGCCGCAGGCGTTCAGCCTGCGGCATCTAAAGTGGGCACTTACTTTGTTTTGTGTTGACAAAAAAGATACAGTCGATCATCACGCACCAAAAGCCAACTCGAAGCCCAGCGCAGCGGGTTCGAGTTGGAAAGGAGGAGCAAAGGAGCGGAACGCAGTTTTAAGGCGGCCCCAAAAGGGACCGCCTTGAAACGGAGTGGAGTGGATTTCGCTCCGACGTGGTACGGGTAGTGGGGGTCGAACCCACACGAATCTCTTCACAGGAACCTAAATCCTGCGCGTCTGCCAATTCCGCCATACCCGCATGATAAAAGTATAATACAGGAATACATGAAAAGTCAATTATACAGAAAAATAATTTTTTAAATTCGATGGTGCGTCGTGACTGTATTCCGTTCAAGTTTCTGAAAAACATGTCTCTGGTCGTTAAGTTTAAGGATTTTCCGCGTCTGAAAAGCCCACCACCTTATATAGCATTGGACAAGTTTGGCATATGTTTTAGCGGGACAGGTTTTACCTGCCCCGCTTTTTTTCGCGCTTTTTCTGCCGGCGCAGAAGGTATTTTCGTTCTGCCTCCTCCTGCCGCTTATGGCGGTTTTGAACCTTGCGGGACAATCCATCCTGTTCCCGCTGGTGGCTGAGGGCCTCCTGGGCTCGAGTGCTGATCCTCTGAACCTGGGTGGCTGCTCTGGCCTCACGGAGGGCTCGCTTGGGATTGGCGTGCTCCTTGAAGGGGCGCTCTCCCTCCGCCGCCGGACTGAACCGCAGCCTGTGCCACTCCTTGTCCAGCCACTGGAGAAGCTGGGCGTCAGTGGGCTCCGCGCCAAAGACCACTCTGGCCGCAGAATAACCGTCTGCCTCCCAACGCTCCCCAATCCCCACCCAGAAGGGGGGCTGGAACAGCACAGTAAAGCGGCTGAAATTCCGGTCCATATTCAATTCCTCCCTGATTGCTGTGTCAGAGAAAGGACGACCCGGGAGGGAAGGCTACTGACGGGAGCGCGGCCCGCGGGCGGACTACCAACCGCCCTGTGTTTTTATCTCTGCAGGGACAGTATAGCAGATTATCGTGCTCGGCGCAACAGAAGACTATGCCTCAATGGCGGTCTGCACCCCCTCTATGTCGGCCAGCTTCTGAAGAATTTCCGCCTTTCCCGTCCCCTGCCGGGAGAGAAGGGACAGCACCGCGCAGGAAACCTCACCGGAATCGCTCTTTTTTGTAATCTCCAGGTCCACAATTTTAACGCCCAGGCCATGACAGCGGGAGACAATATCCTCCAGACAGGAGGGCTTTATGTACTCGGCGTACACGGTGATCTCCCGGGTGTCCCGGAGAAGGTGAAACTCCAGCTTGGAGAAGAATACCTCCGCGATCAGCACCAGCACGGTGGCGTAGACGGCCCCCTCATAAAAGGCGGTGCCGCAGCACAGCCCCACAATGGCCACCACCCACAGCCCGGCGGCGGTGGTCAGCCCCCGCACCCGCTGCCATTTGGTCATCATAATGGCTCCGGCGCCGATAAAGCTGACCCCGGCAATGACCTGCGCACCCATCCGGCTGACGCTGATGGGGTAGTGCATGACGATATACAGGTACTGGCTGGTGGCGGTGGTCATGGCGGCCCCCAGACAAATGAGAATGTGGGTCCGGAACCCGGCGGGACGGCGCTTGCCGGTCCGCTCGATGCCAATAGCGCCGCCGCACACCAGCGCCAGCAGCACCCGGATGGTCATGCCCAGCAGGTCGGGCTGACGCAGGAAATTCAGGGCTGGAAACATAGCCTCACCTTCTAAATCTCATCAATGGTCCGCACATCCGGGCTGTAGGACAGGTCGGCCAGCAGACGGGTGTGGGACTGGTACTTGGGCAGGTGGAGGTAGAAGACCACACTGGGAATATTTTCTTTACGGATGTTCCCCCGGCGGTCAATCTCCACATCGTAAATTTGGATTCCCCTGTCCTTCAGCAGACGGATAAAATTCTGCATCCGCTCCATGGCGGTAAATTCCACATACAGGTTCATGTTCCGGGACCGGGTCATTAAAAATCCCTCAATGAAGGGGAGAACCTTGATGCTCAGGAAAATTGCCAAAAACCCCAGCAGCATCCCCTCATAAAATCCCGCGCCGATGGCAAGCCCCATGCAGGCGGAGGCCCACAGCCCGGCCGCTGTGGTCAGTCCCTTTACCTCCCGCTGCTGGGTGATGAGAATGGTGCCGGTTCCCAGAAAGCCGATGCCGTTGATAACCTGCGCGCCGAATCGGGTGACATCGGTGGTCATGCCGACCACAAGCTGGTCGCTCTTCCATACCGTTTCAAACATCAGGTGCTGATACTGTCCCAAAATCATGGTCAGAGCGGCCCCCAGGCACACCAGCATGTAGGTGCGGAACCCGGCCGGGCGGCGCTTGTGTTCCCGGTTGACGCCGATCAGGCCGCCGAACAGGACCGCCATAGTCAGCCGCAGCAGGACGGAGGGGGTGTTAAATTCCCGCAGATAGCTCAAAATGGTCATTTTATCACCACATTCTCCTGGCCCAGCCGTTCGGTCAGCTCCTTCAGCAGGGAGGGGTGTACCTCACACCGGGAGCCCACCCGCTTTTTGCAGTCCTCAAAGTAGAGCACCACCTGGCTCTCCCCCGGGAAAAAGGACAGGGCCAGCCGCACCTTCCGCAGACGGGGGTCCTCCCGGCTGGGCATGCGCAGGTAGAGGGTCTGGCTGCCGCCGGCCGCCGCCTCCAGGTTGGACAGGGGGCGGATGGAGTCAACCATCAGCTGGGGCTCCTTGTCGTCCCGGACGGAGATCTTGCCTGTGGCCAGGATCGCGCTGTTCTCCCGGATAAAGCTGCCGCTCTCATTCAGCGTGCGGGAGAAGCACAGCAACTCCATGGAGGCAGTGTCGTCCTCCAGGTTGACGTAGGCCATCAGGGTGTTGTTTCGGGTTGTGCGGGTGCGGTAGGTGGAGATCACCCCGGCGATGGACACCCGCTGCTCATCCCGGTATTCCCTGGGGCCGTCCTCCCGCTGAAAGTCGCTGAGGATGGAGCCGATGGTCACCGCCCCGAACTGCTTTGCCAGCTCCCGGTACTGGTCCATGGGGTGGCCGGACAGGTAGAGGCCGGTGGTCTCCTTCTCCATATTCATCAGCTCCTGGGGGGTGTACTCGGGCAGGTCGGGGAGCACCAGGGGGGGCAGGGAGGGGGCTTCCTCGCCCTCTCCACCAAAGCCGAACAGGTCCAGCTGACCCTCCACATTCCGCTTCCGGGCGGCGGCTATGCCGTCCAGCACCTGACCATAGGCCTGCATCAGCTGGGAGCGGCGGTAACCCATGGCGTCGAAGGCCCCGCTTTTAATCAGGCTCTCGATCATGCGCCGGTTCATATCCTGGTCGAAGAGCCGGTCGCAGAAGTCCATAAAATCGGCGAAGGCGCCATTTTTCTCCCGCTCGGACAGCAGATTGGCGATGAAATTCCGCCCCACCCCCTTCAAGGCTACCAGGCCAAAGCGGATGCCCTCCGCCACCACGGTGAAGTCGGCTCCCGACTGGTTCACATCGGGGGGCAGCAGCTGGATGCCCATATCCCGGCACTCAGCGATGTACTCCGCCACCTTCTCGGTGGAGTCCAGCACCGAGGTGAGCAGGGCGGCCATATACTCCTTGGGGTAGTGGCACTTGAACCAGGCGGTCTGGTAGCACACGATGGCGTA
>CAJUSG010000052.1:9231-18648 GCA_910589085.1 uncultured Oscillospiraceae bacterium
ACTCCTTGGGGTAGTGGCACTTGAACCAGGCGGTCTGGTAGCACACGATGGCGTAGACCAGGGAGTGGGATTTGTTGAAGGCGTATTCGGCGAAGTCATACATCTCGTCATAGATGGCCTGGGCCGCCCCCTCGGGCACTCCGTTGGCCACGCAGCCTGGGATGTTCCGGGCTTTGTCGCCGTGGAGGAAGGCCTCCCGCTCCTTCTCGATCTCCTTGACCTTCTTCTTGCTCATGGCCCGGCGCACCATGTCGGCCTGACCCAGGGAGTAGCCCGCCAGGTCCTGGAAGATGCGGATGACCTGCTCCTGGTAGACGATGCAGCCGTAGGTGCCCGACAGGATGGGCACCAGGGAGGGGTCCTTGTAGGTCACCTTGGCCGGATTCTGGGCGCAGGCCAGGAATTTGGGGATGGAGTCCATGGGGCCGGGGCGGTACAGGGCGATCACCGCGCAGATGTCCTCAATGTTCTTGGGCTTCAGGCCCACACACACACCAGTCATGCCGGCCGACTCCAGCTGGAACACGCCGGAGGTCTTGCCCTCGGCCAGCATGGCCATGGTGGCCGGGTCGTTCTCCGGAATGGCATTGAGGGAGAAGCCCGGCTCCCGCTTCTGGACCATCCTGGCCGCGTCGTCCAGTACGGTGAGGTTGCGCAGGCCCAGAAAGTCCATCTTCAGCAGACCCAGCTCCTCCAGGGTGGTCATGACGTACTGGGTGACGGGCTGGCCGTCGTTGGCGGCCAGGGGGACGTAGTCCACCACCGGCCGGCGGGTGATGACCACCCCGGCGGCGTGGGTGGAGGTGTTCCGGGGCATCCCCTCGATGGCCATGGCGGTGTCGATGAGCTTTTTGGTGTTGGGGTTCTCGTCGTAGGCGTCCTTCAGCTGCTTGGACAGCCGCAGGGCGTCCTCCAGGGTGATGTGCAGCGCCCCCGGACCGCTGGGGATCAGCTTGGCCAGGGCGTCCACCTCGCCGTAGGGCACGCCCAGCACCCGGCCCACGTCCCGGACGGAGCCCCGGGCGGCCATGGTGCCGAAGGTGACGATCTGGGCCACGTGGTCCTCGCCGTACTTTTGTTTCACATAGTCGATGACCTCCTGCCGCCGGCGGGGGCAGAAGTCGATGTCGATATCGGGCATGGACACCCGCTCCGGGTTGAGGAAGCGCTCGAAGTACAGGCCGTATTCCATGGGGTCCACGTTGGTGATGTTCAGGCAGTAGGCCACCATGGAGCCCGCCGCCGAGCCCCGGCCGGGCCCCACCGGGATGCCGCTCCCTTTGGCGTAGCCGATGAAGTCGGAGACGATGAGGAAGTAGTCCACAAAGCCCATCTTGCGGATCATGTCCATCTCATAGTTCAGCTGTTTTAAATACTCCGGGGGCCGCTCCGGGTAGCGCCAGGCGAAGCCGTCCAGACAGAGCTTTTCAAAGTAGGCGTCCCCGTCTGTCCAGCCCTCGGGGAGCTGGAACAGGGGCAGGTGGTACTTGCCGAATTCAAATTCCAGATTGCACAATTCCGCGATTTTCGCCGTGTTGGCGATGGCCTCCGGGTGGTCGGGGAAGAGGGCGGCCATCTCCTCCTCCGATTTGACAAAGAACTCCCGGGTTTCAAAGCGCATCCGGTTGGGCTCATCCAGGGTCTTGCCCGTCTGGATGCACATGAGGATATCCTGCATCTCCGCGTCCTCCCGGCGGAGGTAGTGGGCATCATTGGTGACAATGAGGGGGATGCCGGTCTCCTCACTGAGGCAGATCAAGTCCCTGTTTACCTGCTTCTGGGCCTTGATGCCGTGGTCCTGGAGCTCCAGGTAGTAGCCGTCCTCCCCGAAGAGGGTCCGCATCTCCAGGGCCGCCTCCCTGGCCTTGTCGTAGTCCCCCGCCAGCAGCAGCTGGGGAATCTCCCCGCCCAGACAGGCGGAGCAGGCGATCAGTCCGGCGGTGTGCGCCCGGAGTAGGTCCATGTCGATGCGGGGCTTGATGTAAAAGCCCTCCAGATAGGCCTTGGACACCATGTAGGACAGATTGCGGTAGCCCTCCTCGTTCCGGCACAGGAGGACCAGGTGCCGGGACTCGGCGTCGTACTCGTGGACCTTCTGGAAGCGGGTGCGGCCCCGGGGGGCCACGTAGACCTCGCAGCCGATGATGGGCTTCACTCCCGCCGCCTTGCAGGCCCGGTAGAAGTCGATCACCCCGTACATGCAGCCGTGGTCGGTGATGGCCACCGCCTCCTGGCCCAGGTCCTTCACCCGCTCCACCAGCTTTTTGATGCGGCAGGCGCCGTCCAGCAGAGAAAATTCCGTGTGCAGATGTAAGTGGACAAAGGACATGGTGTGTTCCCCTTTCTTTCTAGTTCACTCCAACAGGTGCTGCTGGATAAATTCCAGGACGGTTTGCCGCCTCTCCTTAAACAGTATTGCATTCACTCCGAATATCAGCCCTGCGCACATCAACAGCCACAAGACAATCATTATCAATCCCACTACCGCAGACACTCCAGTAAATTGCATCAGGATGAAAACAATCAGGCCTAAAATCAAAAAAATCCGGCCAAAGCTGCGCCACAGGAAAAAGCCACCGGAAATCAGGCTCCCGCTGTTCTTCTTTTTCACCCTGGCCCGGAATGGAATGAATCCGGTGGCAGGCCAATTTCCCGTATAAGTAAGCCAAAAGCAGCCCTGTTCCTGTTGATATCTAAAAGTTCCATCTCCAGACCAGGACGCACCACCCGGTTTCGCATAGGCCCTCAACCTGGTATAAATCTCCTCCGGAGACAGCTTGCTGTGAAACTCATAGCGTTTGGACATGGTATCCCTCCCTCGTCCCCCGCGGGGGTAAGCCTCCCCCTTTAGGGGAAGGTGGCATTTGCGAAGCAAATGACGGATGAGTCCATTTCGCCAAAGGCGAAATGGACAAAGTAAATTCAAATCTGCAAAACCTCGTTTACTTCGTATGTTTTGCTCCGCAAAACACCTCATCCGCCCCCTTCGGGGGCACCTTCCCCTAAAGGGGAAGGCTTTTTTGCTCCTACTCGGGCCTTCCCAGCTCCACCAGCTTGCGCAGGCGGTGGTTGAGGGCGGATTTGGTGATGGGCGGGTCGCACCGCTGGGCCAGCTGGGCCAGGGTGTCCTCCGGGTGGGCCAGACGGAGGGCGGCGGCCTCCCGGAGCTTGTCCGGCAGGGTGACGAGGGTCCCGCTGCCCTCCAGCCGGCGGATGGCCTCCACCTGGGACATGGCGGCCTCCACCGCCTTGTCCAGGTTGGCGGCATCGCAGTTTACCCGGCGGTTCACCTTGCCCCGCAGGTCCCGCTCCAGCTTGGCGTTCATGACCTCCATAGCTGCCAGAGGGGCACCGATACAGGTGAGGAAATCCTCAATTTTTTCGCTCTGCTTAAAGTAAATCACCGCGTTTCCCTTGCGCTGGGCGGACTTGGGCTCCTGGTCCAGCTCCCGCATCAGGGCCAGCACCTCCCGGCTGACGCTGTGGTGGGAGGTGGCCAGCTCCAGGTGGTAGCCCTTACGGGGGTCGGTGACCGACCCTCCAGCCAGGAAGGCCCCCCGGAGGAGGGCGGAGCGGCAGCAGGCCTCCTCCACCATAGCGAAGTTCAGGTGGAGGGCTAAGGCCCTGGGATCTGAGCCGAAGGCCTGGTGGAGCACCGCCAGCTTGGCCGGGTTCTCGATGGAAAAGGTCTGCTTGCCGCCGCCCTGGGGAAAACGGTCAAAGGTGAGCTTAAAGGCCTTTTTGAACAGCAGGGGGAGCCGCTGGGCAAAGGCCTCGTGCTCGGTGACAATCCGGGCCTGCTCAGCGTGGAAGGTGTTGCAGTAGAGCAGTACGCCGTAGGCCTCCGCCTGGGCGCAGCATCTGCGGCTCAGAGGGGTGCGGCACAGCTCGCTTTTCACTTCAAGAGCAAAGGACATGGTTACTCCTCCAAAATGTAGCGCCGCTCTCCCCGGAAGATGCGCATCGCCCGGCGGCGGTATATGTCCAGGATGGCCTGGGCCAGTTTGTCCGGGTCGTGGCGGGCGTAGTTCCCGCCCTCCGAGGCCACTGGACATTCCACCAGCTCCAGCCCCAGCCGGGCGATCCGTTCCCGGTCCACCGTCAGAGGCACGGCATCCTCCTCCCGGTATTTTTCCAGCAGCTCGGGGTCCACCGGCGCGGTGTTGACCAGGCACAGATCCAGCAGCCCCGGCGCCCCGTGGACCAGCAGGGCCTCCAGATGGTCGGCGGCGGTGTAGCCCTCGGTCTCGCCGTCCTGGGTCATGATGTTGCACACATAAATTTTGGGGGCGTCGGCCTGGGCCACCGCCTGGGCCACCCCCTCCACCAGCAGGTTGGGGATGACGCTGGTGTACAGGCTGCCCGGTCCCAGCAGGATCAGGTCCGCGTCCCCGATGGCCTCCAGAGCGGCGGGGGTGGCTCCGGGGTGCTCCGGAAGCAGGCCCACGTGGTGGATCCGGCAGTCCTGCTCCTTTTTGAAGGTGGCGATTTGAGACTCTCCCACCACCCGGGCGCCGTTTTCAAAGACGGCCTCCAGCCGCACATCGGCGCTGGTCACCGGGATCACCCGGCCGGTGATGGCCAGCACGTGGCTCATCTGGGTCACCGCCTCCTCAAAGGAGCCGGTGATGCCGTTGAGGGCGGCCAGAATCAGGTTGCCGAAGGACTGGCCCGACAGCGAGCCCTCGGTAAAGCGATAGGTGAGCAGTTTCTCCATGACGGGCTCGGTGTTGGCCAGAGCCTCCATACAGTGTCGGATATCCCCCGGCGGGGGCATCCCCAGGTCCTGCCGCAGCATTCCGGAGCCGCCGCCGTCGTCGGCCACGGTGACGATGGCGGTGAGATTCTGGGTGTATTTTTTCAACCCCCGCAGCATGGTGGACAGCCCCGTCCCGCCGCCGATGGCGACAATCCTGGGTCCCCGCTCCCACTGCTGAAGGGTGGGGTATGCGTCACTCATTGTCGTTCCTCTTTTCCATCCTGTGGGGCGTCACGTCCGCCCCATATCCCGGTGGCTCTCGGCCACCGGCCAGCCCTGGGCCCTGATTTTCTCCGCCAGGGTGTGGGCAATGGCCACCGAGCGGTGGTGGCCGCCGGTGCAGCCCACCGAGATGACCAGGGAGGTCTTGCCCTCCTCCTCATATCGGGGCAGCAGCCAGCCCACCAGATCCCACAGGCGCTTTAAAAACTCCTCCGCCTGGCCGTTTTGAAATACGTAGTCCCGCACACCGGCGTCCAGGCCGGTGAGGGGGCGCAGGTCCGTCACATAGTAGGGGTTGGGTAAAAAACGGGCGTCAAAGATCAGGTCGGCCTCCATAGGGACCCCGTGCTTGAAGCCGAAGGAGGTCACCCGCACCTCCATCCGTCCCTCGGCGGTGCCCGCCCGGCCGAACATCTGGCGCAGAACTCCCTTCAGCTTGGCGGTGGACAGGTTGGAGGTGTCAATGATCTTGTCCGCCCGCATCCGCAGGGGGGCCAGCATTCGCCGCTCCAGGGCGATGGACTGCTCAAGGCTGTCGGCCTCCTCCGCCAGAGGATGGGACCGGCGGGTCTCCTTGTACCGCTTGATGATGGTCTCGTCGGCGGCGTCCATGAAGAGGATGCGGTAGGCGCACTTCAGCTGCTCCAGAGCTCCAAGGGCGTCAAAAAGGCCGTCAAAGTTGGTGCCTGCCCGGACGTCGGTGACCAGGGCCACCCGGTCGTACTCCCCGGCTCCCGCCATGCCCAGCTCGGCAAACTTGGGGATCAGCGGGGCGGGCAGATTGTCCACGCAGAAGTAGTCCATGTCCTCCATAAAGGAGGCCGCCTTGCTCTTTCCCGCCCCGGACAGACCGGAGATTATCACAAATTCCATTGATATCACTCTCTTTTGGTTAACTTTTGTTGTCTGTATGACTGTCAGCCCCGCTCCTTCTCCACCAGGGGGACCAGCGCGGCCAGAATGGCCTCCCCCAACTCCTTCGGGCCGACGCCCACCTGGAGCACCGTGCAGGGCTCCAGCTCCGGGACAAAGCCCCGCTCGGAGCGGCCGTCCAACCGGGTAATGGACAGCTCCGTCCCCCTTAGCACAACGTCAACCGTAGAGGAAGCTGCCTGAAAGGCCTTCCAGCTGCGGATGCCGGGCTGGAACCAGTAGCCCTTGGCCTCCGGGTCATATTGGATGCGATTTTGTTTCAGCTCGTCCAGCAGCTCCAGCACCGCCGCGCCCAGCTCCTCCGCCTGGGGCGGCCAGGGCAGCTTTCGGGCCTCGTGGGACGCGCATTTGATGCCCACAGTGGGCACCAGCAGGGTGGTTTTCTCCCGGACGGCGTAAATGCCCACCGGATATCGTTCACTCAGTTTCATCTCAGCACCTTGACCTCCATCTCCAGCTCCACACCGGTCTGGGCCAGGACCCGCTCTTTCACCTGGTCTACCAGCGCCAGTACATCCCCGCAGGTGGCGCCCCCCCGGTTGACTACAAAGCCGGCGTGCTTGGCCGACACCTGGGCCCCGCCCACAGTGAACCCCTTCAGGCCGCACTGGTCGATGAGAGCGGCGGCGAAGTGTCCCGGGGGCCGCTTGAACATGGACCCGGCGCTGGGGTGCTCCAGAGGCTGCTTCTCCCTGCGCTTGGCCGCCAGCTCCTCCATGCGGGCCCTGATGGCGACAGGGTCCCCCTGGTCCAGATGGAAACGGGCCTTCAAAATCAGGCACTTCCGGTCGGAAAAAATACTGTGCCGGTAGCCGAAGCCGCACTCCGAAGCGGGCAGAGTACAGACCTCCCCCGCTTCGTCCAGAAAGGTGACCGACTCCAGCACCTGGGCCATCTCCCCGCCGTAGGCCCCGGCGTTCATGGTGACCGCCCCGCCCACGCTGCCCGGGATGCCGCCGGCGAACTCCAGGCCGGTGAGATTCCGTCCCAGGGCACAGCCTGACAGCGAAGACAGCAGAACAGCGCCGCCGGTCACCAGCAGGCGGTTGGCCTCCCAAACCCGGTTCAGTTCGTCTACAGAATAACTGCCGCTCAGTTTTATCACAAAGCCGGGATACCCCTCATCCGCCACCAGCAAATTGGAGCCGTTGCCCAGGAAAAAAGGCTCCACACCCAGCTCCCGGGCGGCTTTCACCGCCGCTTTTGCCTCCCCCGCAGTCCGGGGCAGGGCCATCAGCGCCGCCGGCCCGCCAATGCGGAAGGTGGTGTGCCTGGACATGGGCTCGTTCACCCGCAGCTCCACGAGAGGATGGCGTTCTCTCAGCAATTTCTCCAGTCGTTCCATAGGCCCTCCTGAATTTAAGATCGTTGTATCGTTTGATTATAGCAGATTTTTGGAGAAATTAGAATAGGCTTTGGAAAAAATCAGGCCCGGGCCTTGCCCGGACCTGAAAACCTTATACCAGATTACACAGCAGGGCCGCGCCGACCACGCCGGCGTCGTTGCCCAGGGAAGCCTTTTCGATGCGGGTGTGGTTGTTCTTGTCGAAGCAGCCCCGCCAGACCAGCTCCCGCAGGGGGTTCAGCAGCAGGTCGTCCTCGGCGTTGCTCACACCGCCGCCCAGACAGATGATTTCGGGCTGGAGGATGTTTACCAGGTTAATCATGCCGATGGACAGCCCCTGGAGGTAGTTGGCCAGCACCCGCTTGGCGGCCTCGTCTCCCATCCGGGCCCCCTGGAAGGGGGTGCGGCCCTGGACCTTCGCCGGGTCGCTGTCACACAGCTCCCACAGCACGCTGTCCCGGTTGCGCTCCATCTCCAGCTGGGTGAGCTGAATGAGGGCGGTGGCGGAGCCATACCGCTCCCAGCAGCCCCTGCCGCCGCAGCCGCACAGGATTCCGTTGGGCTGGATAATCATGTGGCCGATCTCCATGCCGGAGTTGGCGAAGCCGGTAAACAGCTTGCCGCCGCATACCATCCCGCCGCCGATGCCGGTGCCCAGGGTGACCATCACCGCCGGGTCGCAGCCCTTGGCCGCGCCCGCCCAGTACTCGCCCACAGCGGCGCAGTTGGCGTCGTTGCCCAGGAAAACGGGCACGTCCCACTCCTGATGGAAGAGCTCCCGGAGAGGCACATTTCTGTCATTGAAGGGCATATTCGGGTTTTGCACAAACAGCCCCGCCCTGTTGTCCACCACGCCAGGCAGACCTATGCCCACCGCCTCAATCTCATCAAAGCCGACGCTGCCTACCTCGCACACCTGCCGCGACAGCCGCACCAGCTCGGCTCCGAATTGAGGGGCCGTCATGTCCTTGGACACAGGGCTGTTCACCTTGTTCAGGATGCGCCCGTTTTCGTCTACCAGGCCGGCCACCAGATTGGTGCCCCCTACGTCAACGCCAATATAGTTCATCCGTTTTCCGCTCCTTCCAATTGTTCCGCAAAGAGCTTATCCATCCGATTGGTCAGCTCCTGGGCCGCGTTGTGACCCATCTTGCGGTTACGGTTATTCATGGCGGCCACCTCTACGATGCTGGCCAGATTCCGGCCGGGCTTCACCGGAATGGTGGTGGACGGGACCTTCACCCCCAGAATTTCGGTAAAGTGGGATTCCAGCCCGAAGCGGTCATACACCGCCTTGTCGTCCCAGGGCTCCAAATTCACCACCAGGTCGATCTCCTGATTCAGCTTGATGGCCCCCATGCCAAGCAGGCGGATCACGTTGATCACGCCGATGCCACGCAGCTCCATATAGCCCCGGATGAGCTCGGGGGCGGTGGCCATCAGGGTGTGGCGGCTGGTCTCTTTGATCTCCACCGCGTCGTCGGCCACCAGGCGGTGTCCGCGCTTGAGCAGCTCGATGGCCACCTCGCTCTTGCCCACGCCCGACTCCCCCTGAATCAGCACACCCTCGCCGTGGACCTCCAGCATGACCCCGGAGCGGGTGATCTGGGGGGCGAGGTGGTTATACAGGCTGCCAATGAGGGCGCCCATGAGGGCGGAGGTCTGGAGGGAGCTGCGAAGGACGGTCCGGTCATGCTTGTCCGCCATCTCCATGCACTCGGGGAAGGGGTCCAGCCCCCGGGTGAGAATGAGGGCGGGCACCGGGTAGGACAGGAGCTGGTCAAACCGCTCCCGCCGCTGGCCGGAGGTCAGGCCGTTTAGATAGGTGTGTTCCGTCAGACCGATGAGCAGCAGGCGTTCGGTGTCGAAATGCTCAAAAAATCCTGTCAGGGGCAGTCCGGGGCGGTTGATGTCCAGCGCCCGCAGAGGGACATTCTCATAATCAGGGCTCTTGTGGAGAATTTCCAGGTGAAATTCCCGGATAATTTCCCCCAGTTTTACGCTGTTGGTGTTTTCTGCCAATGTGCTCCACCTCGCTTCTTATAGTTATCTCTAGTATAGTGCAAAACATCCATTCTGGCAAGAAAAAGGAGGGGTCATATTTCGCAAAATGTCAAGACTAAATTACAAAAAATTATAAAAAGTTTTTAATAGCCCT
>CAJUSG010000053.1 GCA_910589085.1 uncultured Oscillospiraceae bacterium
CAGTAGTCGATGGTGGGCTCAAAGCAGGCGGTGGTCTTGCCGGTGACGGCGTTGGGGATCTCGTCCAGGGTGTAGCCTAGTGCCACCTTGGCGGCTACTTTGGCGATGGGGTAGCCGGTGGCCTTGGAGGCCAGGGCGGAGGACCGGGACACCCGGGGGTTGACCTCAATGACGGCGTACTCAAAGCTGTCCGGGTTCAGGGCGAACTGCACGTTGCACCCGCCCTCGATCTCCAGGGCGGAGATGATGTCCAGGGCGGCGGAGCGGAGCATCTGGAATTCCTTATTGGCCAGGGTCTGGGCGGGGGCCACCACGATGGAGTCTCCGGTGTGGACGCCCACCGGGTCGATGTTCTCCATGGAGCAGATGGTGATGACGTTGCCGGAGCTGTCCCGCATAACCTCGAACTCGATCTCCTTCCAGCCGGCAATACACCGCTCAATGAGCACCTGGCCCACCCGGGAAAGCGAGATCCCCCGGTCGGCGATCTCCTCCAGAGAGGCCCGGTCGTAGGCGATGCCGCCGCCGGTGCCCCCCAAGGTGTAGGCGGGCCGGACGATCACCGGGTAGCCAATGCGCCCGGCAAAGTTCACCGCGTCCTCCACGCTCTCCACCACCAGGGAGGTGACACAGGGCTGGCCGATGGACTCCATGCAGTCTTTAAAGCCCTGGCGGTCCTCCGCCTTGTGGATGGATTCGGGGGAGGTGCCCAGCAGGCGGACGCCGTACTGCTCCAGGGTGCCGTTCTCGTGGAGGGCCATAGCCAGATTCAGGCCGGTCTGGCCCCCCAGGGTGGGCAGAATGGAGTCGGGCCGCTCCATTTCGATGACCTGGGTGATGGAGGGGATGTTCAGCGGCTCAATATAGACATGGTCGGCGATGTCCTTGTCGGTCATGATGGTGGCGGGGTTGGAGTTGACCAGCACCACCTCCAGGCCCTCCTCCTTGAGGGCCCGGCAGGCCTGGGTGCCGGCGTAGTCGAACTCGGCGGCCTGACCGATGACGATGGGACCGGAGCCCAGCACCAGGACCTTTTTTACGTCGGTATATTTGGGCATTATTTGGCACCTCCCATGGAATCAATGAAGCGGTTGAACAAATACTCGGTGTCCTTGGGGCCGGCGTTGGCCTCGGGGTGGAACTGGGTGGTGAAGCAGTTGGGCCGCCTGTAGCGCAGGCCCTCACAGGTGCCGTCGTTCACGTTGACATGGCTCACCTCGGCCACCGCCGGGTCCACCGAGTCCGCCAGCACCATATAGCCGTGGTTCTGACTGGTGATGAATACCCTGCCCTTCTCCATGTCCCGGACGGGGTGGTTGCCCCCCCGGTGGCCGTAGGCCAGCCGGCCAGTTCTGGCTCCGGTGGCCAGGGCCAGCAGCTGGTGGCCCAGACAGACGCCAAAGAGGGGGATGTCGCTGGCGTAGAGCTTTTTCAGCTCCTCGATAATAGCGGTGTTCTCCGCCGGGTCGCCGGGGCCGTTGGACAGCATCACGCCGTCGTAGCCCCCGGCCAGCACCGCTTCCGCCGGGGTGGAGGCGGGCAGGGCGGTCACCCTGCAGCCCCGCTTGCGCAGGCACTCGATCATATGCTGCTTGACCCCGTAGTCCATCATAGCCACGTGGAAGCGCTCCTCTCCGTAGGCGGGGAATACCTCGGGCGCGCTCCGGGTGACCAGGGCCACGGTGTTCTCCACCCGGTAGGCTTTCAGCTGTTCCAACACCTCGGCAATATTAAAACGCTCCGCACAGGTGAGCATTCCGTTCATGCTCCCCTGACTGCGGAGTATTTTGGTCAGCGCCCGGGTGTCCACACCCTGGATGCCGGTAATATTGTGCTCCTTCAGATAGCTGCCCAGATCGCCCTCACAGCGGAAGTTTCTCCCCCGGGGTGAGAGATGCCGCACCACAAAGGCCTCCACCCAGGGCCTGCGGGACTCGTTGTCCTCGCTGTTGACGCCGTAGTTCCCGATAAGGGGATAGGACATCACCACGCCCTGTCCGGCGTAGGAGGGGTCGGTTAAAATCTCCTGGTAGCCGGCCATAGAGGTATTGAACACCATCTCGCACACTCGGGTTTCGGCGGAGCCAATGCTGGAGCCGGAAAAAATGCTCCCGTTGGCCAGGATTAAGGTCGCTTTCATCTGCTGTTCACTCGCTTTCCGTTCCGATTTGCCTGTTTGTCTTTATCAAACTATTTTATCGAAAAAGGCTTCCCTTGACAATATGGAGAAATTCCCTTTTCTGACCCGTTTCGGGTGCAATATTTGGGCAATTTGAAGGATATTTTTCGCAGGCCGGGAAAGACTGAAAAGGACAGGAGGCGATATGCATGTTTACCGGCCTAATGCGGACCATAATTCTATACATCCTTATCATTGCCGGCGTGCGGCTGATGGGCAAGCGGCAGGTGGGGGAGCTGGAGCCCTCCGAGCTGGTGCTGTCCCTCATCATTGCCGATCTGGCTTCGGTCCCCATGCAGGATTATGGCATCCCGCTGCTCACGGGGGTGGTGCCTATCCTGACCCTGTTGTCCGTCACGATGATTCTGTCGGTTCTGACCATGAAGAGCATCCGATTCCGGGCTGTTCTCTGCGGGCGGCCCAGCATTATTGTCCAGAACGGGACGCTGAATCAGAAGGAGATGGCCAAGACCCGGCTCACCCTGGACGAGCTGCTGGAGGAACTGCGGTGTAAAGGATATACCGACATCAGCCAGGTCAAATACGCCATTCTGGAGACCAATGGACAGCTCTCCGTTCTGCCCTACGCCAACCAGAAGCCCCCCACGGCACGGGATATGAAGGTCCCGGTGGAGGAGGGGGGGCTGCCCCGGGTAGTGGTCAGCGACGGCAGGCTGCTGGAGCAGAATTTAAAGATGCTGGGCCATGACCGCCCCTGGCTGGAGAGGCAGCTGACCCAGCGGGGGTGTAAAGACCTGTCCAAAGTGTTCCTCATGCTGGTGGATGAGACAGATGCCATATATTTTGCGGAAAAAGAGCTGTAGGGACGCCAGGTGTGGCGTTTCCCGCACGATCAGGGAGGTTCATCATGAGACGATTATGGCTTGCGGCCGGCCTGCTGGTCCTGCTGCTGGCGGCCAGCCTGACCAATGGGTGGTACGCGCAGAAATTGACCGGGGGCATGAGGGAGGACCTGCGTCAGGCCCAGCATTTGGCGGGTCAGGAGGACTGGAGCCGGGCGGAGGCCGTGACCAGGCAGGTTTATGAGGACTGGCAGAGCCACCATTTTTACTTCCATACCCTCATGCGCCACAGTGATACAGATCAGGTCCTGCGGGCCTTCCGACAGGTACTGGAGTACCTGCGGCTCCAGGAGCCCGACCAGTACAACGCGGCCAACGCCGACCTGATGGCCCAGCTGGAGCTGCTGGCCGAGATGGAACAGGCGACGGTGGTGAATGTGCTGTGACAAAGCAGGACAGCGGACCTGGGTCCGCTGTCCTGACTGCTTTACTCCACGGTCACGCTCTTGGCCAGATTCCGGGGCTTGTCGATGTCGCAGCCCCGCATAAGGGCCACATAGTAGGCGAAGAGCTGGAGAGGGACCACCCCTAGGCAGGGGAGAAGGAGCTCGTGGATGTCCGGGATGGACATCACCCCGTCAGCGGTGTGTCTCATCTCCTCTCCGCGGGATTCGACGGTGAGGGACAGCACATCCGCTCCACGGGCCTTTACCTCTATGACATTGCTCATAGCCTTGGAAAAGAGCTTTCCATAGGTGCTCAGGGCCACCACAAGGGTGCCGTCCTCAATGAGGCTGATGGTGCCGTGCTTCAGCTCCCCGGCGGCATAGGCCTCCGAGTGGATGTAGGAGATCTCCTTCAGCTTCAGCGAACCCTCCAGCCCCAGGGCGTAATCCAGATTGCGGCCGATGAAGAAGATGGAGTCGTGGTTGAAGTATCTGGAGGCAAGGTACTGGATGCTGTCCCGCCGGGACAGCACCTCTTCCATTTTGCCGGGCAGCTCCTGAAAGGCGGCCAGGGCGGCCTGGAACTCCTCCCCGGAGACGGCGCCCAGCCGCCTGGCCATCCACAGGGCCAGCAGTGACAGCAGGGCCAGCTGGGTGGTGTAGGCCTTGGTGGTGGCCACGGCGATCTCCGGCCCCGCCCAGGTGTAGAGGACCTGATTGGATTCCCGGGCGATGGAGGAGCCCACCACGTTGACGATGGACAGGATGCGGCCCCCCAGCCGCCGGGCCTCCCGGAGGGCCGCCATGGTGTCCAGCGTCTCCCCGGACTGGCTGATGACAATCACCAGGGTGTGCCGGTCCACAATGGGGTCCATGTACCGGAACTCGGAGCCCAGGGCCACCTCCACGGGGATGCGGGTGAGCCGCTCCAGGTGGTATTTGCCCACCATGCCCACATGGCAGCTGGAGCCGCAGGCCACGATGTAGATGCGGCGCATATTTTGGAGAAACTCCTGACTGAGAGAGAGGTCCTCAAACATGATGTCTCCCTCCCGGATGCGGGGGGAGAGGCACCGGCGCAGGGCGTCAGGTTGTTCCATGATCTCCTTGAACATAAAATGTTCATACCCGCCCTTTTCGGCGGCGTCCAACTCCCAGTCCACAGTGACAATTTTCTTTTCAATGGGCTGCATCAGATGGTTATAGCACTGGATGCTCTCCCGGGTGAGGACGGCCAGCTCCCCGTCCTCCATATAGCCGACCCTGCGGGTGTGCCCCAGGATGGCGGTGACGTCGCTGGCGATCAAGCTGCAGCCCTCCCCGTAGCCCAGAATGAGAGGGCTGTCCTTACGGACGGCCACGATCCGGTCGGGACAGTCGGCGCACAGAATCCCCAGGGCATAGGCCCCCTGGATGCGGCGGAGCACCCGTCCCACGGCGGCCAGCAGGTCGCCCTCGTAGAAGTACTCGATGAGCTGGGCCACCACCTCGGTGTCAGTCTCTGAGGTGAAGGGAACCCCCTGCGCCATGAGAAAGGCCTTCAGCTCGGCGTAATTTTCGATGATGCCGTTGTGGACCACGGCGATGCGTCCGCTGTGGCTCACCTGGGGGTGGGAGTTGATGTCGCTTGGCGCGCCGTGGGTGGCCCAGCGGGTGTGGCCTACCCCCATGGTGCTGTTCAGGTCCGCCCCGCCGTGGAGCTGCTCCGAGAGCACCTGGAGCCGCCCCTTGGCCTTGTGGACGGCCAAAGTGCCCGCCTCAGCGTCGAACACAGCCACCCCGGCGGAGTCGTACCCCCGGTACTCCAGCCGGGACAGCCCCTCCAGCAGGACGGGGGCGGCCTGTTCCCTCCCAATGTAACCTACAATTCCGCACATATTCAATTTTCCTCCTTGATCTGCCGCCGGGTCAGGCGGCAGGATGAAATAGGAGGACAAACTCGCAGCCATTTGACCTCGTTCCCCGGTCACAGCCCCTCTGTTTTGCGGTTGCCCGCATATTTGTAGACTGTGTACGTGCCCGGAGCCGGCACGGAGGGGCATCCGCCGAACCTTCGATTCTCCCCTCACCTCGTCGTCCCGCCTGTGAGAGCGGGCGCTGGCGCTTCTGATGGGCTTCTGCCCATGGCCTCCTTTCTTTCTGCGATAGGGAAGGGGCGGCGCCCTCTCCCATATGTCTGTTCATTATACGAGGATTCTTTGCCAAAGTAAAGAGAAATCTTGTGAAAGGAATTGACAGCACTCCCCCAAAAGTGCTATGATTTTTCAATCCCAAAGGAATGGAGGAATAATGAGCCATGCATGAGGAATTGACAAGAATCCGGGGGGAGCTGGACCGGATTGACCGGCAGATGGTAGAGCTGTTCAAAGAACGGATGGAGCTGTCCAGTCAGGTGGCGGCGTATAAGCGGGAGCACGATCTGCCGATTCTGGTTGCCAGCCGGGAGCGGGAGCTGCTGGCTAAGGTGGCGGAACAGGCCGGAATGGAGCTGGCCGACTACACACAGGTGCTTTACCGGACTCTGCTGGCGGTGAGCCGGGCCTATCAGCACGCCCGGCTTGGAGTGGACTCGGAGCTCTACAATGATCTTCAGCGCACATTGCACAATACGGAAAATCTGTTTCCGCCCCGGGCCACGGTGGTGTGCCAGGGTATTGAGGGGGCCTACTCCCAAATTGTCTGCGATAAGATGTTTAAGGCCCCGGTGATTCGCTTCTCTCCCTCCTTCGCGGGGGTATTCCGGGCGGTGGAGCAGGGAGAATGCCGCTACGGTATCCTCCCCATCGAGAACAGCACCGCCGGCTCGGTGAAGGGCGTATACGACCTGATGGATAAATATAATTTTTCCATTGTCCGCTCCGCCCGAATGAAGATCGGGCACAATCTGCTGGCCCTGCCCGGCACAAAACTTGAGGATGTGAAGGAGGTTATCTCCCACGAGCAGGCCATCAGCCAGTGTGCCGGCTATCTGGCCAAGCTGGGCGTAAAAGCGACAGTGGCCGCCAACACCGCGATGGCCGCCAGGGAGGTGCGGGAGTCGGGGCGGTCCGATGTAGCCGCGCTGTCCTCCCGGTTCTGTGCCGAGCATTATGGCCTGTCTATTCTGGAGGAGAATGTTCAGGACCAGGACAGCAATTACACCAGATTTATCTGTATCAGCAAGCAGCCGGAGATATACCCCGGTGCGGACCGCACCAGCCTGATGCTTACGCTGCCCCACCGGCCCGGATCGCTGTATAATATTATGTCTATTTTCGCGGCGCTGGATATTAACCTCCAGAAGCTGGAGAGCCGTCCTCTGCTGGGCCGGGAGTTTGAATTTATGTTTTACTTTGACCTTGAGGCCTCAGTATACGCTCCGGAGCTGGAGAGAATGTTCCTGGAACTGGAGGCCAACACCGAGCGCCTGCGCTGGCTGGGCACCTACAGCGAGGTGCTGTGCTGAGAGGGAGGCTTGAAATGAGATTGAAAGCGGAAATTGCCGGGGCTCAGCTGCCGGAAGAGCTGTTGGAGCGGGAATTTTCCCAGGCCAGAAATATTGGAAAGGTACAGCTGGGGGAGAGCTGCCTCTTTTTTAAAAAGTTTTCCGGGGCAACCTATCTGCCCTATGGGCGAATCCTCCGGGTGTGGCTGCGCCAGGAGGAGGTTAAGGCCCGGATGTGCTGCGCTACCGCCAACTTTGACCAGTTTTATGTGGTGATGGACTGTGACGACGGCCAGCAGCGCCGCGGTCAGGTAATTGACAAGTCCACAGGTCAGAGCTGCCTGGATCACATCGCCGCCCGGAACCCGGCGGTGAAAATTGGATACGCAAAGCCGGAGGAGCGCAATGTGTGATGCCCTCTGACGTGGCCCTGAGAGGGGCTGCAATGTGCCCCAATAAAAACCGTGGAGAACCGGAATGGTTCTCCACGGTTTTTTGGCTCTACGCCAGACTGTAGGCCGCAATGGCGGCGAAAAGCAGTACGGTGCACAGGGTATGGACAGAGAGGGAGGTGGAAATATACTTGCCCTCCCCGCCCACGTCGGCAAACAGGGGAATGATGAAGGGGGCCGGCAGAGCGTACAGAATCATCAGGGCAATCTCCAGCGTGCGGTCGTAGGGGATCAGCCGGAAAATGACCAGACGCACCGCGCACAGCAGCGCCCCCATCAGCATCAGCCGGCAGACCACCGTCACCGCCACGGGCCGCAGCAGGGTCCGGTCCAGCTCCAGCTCGTAGCCGACAATAAGCAGAACCAGCGCGCTGGTAGGGGCGGTGACCGCAGAGATCACCCCGGTGACAATTCCGGCGGCGGGACCGGACAGCACCCATTGTCCCATGCCCAGGGCCCCCAGCAGGATGCCCAGGGCCATGCCGATACAGCACTTGTTGGTGACGATATTCCGCAGCAGACGCCCGGCGGAGGGGGCCTGTCCGTCCACCATGGTGAGGGTGCCCAGAAAAGCGGTGTAGGCGAACACCGTCTGTCCCAGGTCCACCACGGCGAAGCCGGACTGTTCCCCCATCAGCACGCCGTACAGGGCATAGCCCAGCATACCGCCCTCGGCGCTGGTGAGCAGAAAGGGGAGAAAACGGCCATGGGGGGCGGCCAGGGGCCGCAGGGCAAAGCCCAGCAGAAGGGCCGCCCCGAAGCCCAGATATACGGCGCAGAACACCAGCAGGACGGACAGGGAGTAGTGGGCGGTAAAAAAGGCGTTGAACAGCACCACCGGCAGGCAGATTCCGCTGACTACGGATTTGACACCGGCCAGACCATCGGGAGTAAGCAGCCGCCGCTGGCGGCACAGGGTCCCCAGTCCCAGGAGCAGAACGATGGGGAGGACCATCTCAAGGACAGAGAGCGCCATACGCTCCTCAGCCCTTAGTGGCGTCCCGGAAGAACTCCAGGGCCTCCTTGTCGGTAAAGCCCTCGTGGACAATCTTGCCCACCGCCATGGCCATCTCCACCGGGTGCTCGCTCTGGAAGATGTTGCGGCCCATGTCCACGCCGTGGGCACCCTTGCGCATCACGTTGTAGGCCAGCTTCAGGGCCTCGTCCTCGGGCAGCTTCTTGCCGCCGGCCACCACGATGGGCACCGGGCAGGCCGCGGCCACCTCCTCAAAATTCTCACAGTCGTAGGTCTTGACAATCTGCACACCCATCTCGGCGATGATGCGAGTGGCCAGCTTAAAGAAGCGGTCGGTCCGGGCCATGTCCTTGCCCACGGCGCACACGCCCAGGGTGGGGACGCTGTAGCGCATACCGGCGTTGATGACCTGGTTCAGATTGTCCAGGCTGCTCAGCTGGCCGTCGGCGCCGATAAAGGTCTGCACCGCCATGCAGTCCGCGTTCATGCGGATGGCGTCCTCAATGTTCACCGCCACTACCTCGTGGCTCAGGTCCTCCTGAAGCATGGAGGAGCCGGAGGTCACCCGCAGAGCGATGCTCTTGGCGGTCTCAGGGGCCACACAGGTGCGGATGGCGCCCCGGGTGCCCATAAAGCAGTCCACATAGGGGGCCAGCTTGGGCAGCAGCAGGTCCAGCCGCTCCAGGCCGGCGGTGGAGCCCATGAAGTAGCCATGGTCAAAGGCAAACATAACGGTGTTGCCGCTCTTGGGGTTGAAAATGTTGGCCAGGTGCTTTTTCATGCCCCAGTCCAGGCTGTTGCAGCCCTTGAGATAAAATCCATTCTGGTTGGCGAAGGGGACATCCGCATGGTAGTCCTTGGAAACCTTCAGACCGTCTAAATCAGCCATTGTATATTCCTCCTATAAATCTATGTTCAGAAACCGGAGCGGAGTATAGCCGCCGGCCATGCTCCGCTCCGGAAATCTGCCTTAAGGTATTAGATTAGAAATCGTACTGGTCCATGTTCTCAGCGGTGAACACAGCCCGCTCGGGGAGCAGCACCACGCCGTTGTTGGCGTCGGCGGTGGCGTCGTCGGGGTTCAGGCAGTTGTTGGGCATAACCTCACAGTCACCGATGCCGGGGATGCTGATGACGTCGCCGACTTTCACGTCGTTGCCGGCAGCGATGTAGGCGGCCACATAGCAGCCCATAGCGCCCTGGATCTTACAATCCCACAGGCCCCAGTTGTACAGGGTGCCGTTGGTGCAGTAGGCCTTGATGGCGTTGGGGGTGGCAAAGCCGGTGATGGTCACGTCGGCCTTGGTCAGGCCCTTATTCTCGGCAGCCTGGAGCTGGCCGGGCAGAGCGGTGGAGTCGTTGCAGATAATCAGGTCGATGTCGGGGTTGGCGTCCAGAACGGCCTCGCCCACGGTGATGGACTTCTCGGCGTCCTGCTCAGAGTAGTAGTTGTCGGGCTGAACGTTGGTCCAGTTGGGGTACTTCTCCTTGATGATCTTCTCACCCTCGACCTGCCAGGAGTTCTGGTCGGTGACGGTGGCCTGGGAGTAGTGCCAGGCGTACTTGACGGCGTCCTTCTCAGGATCAACGCCCCGGTCCTTCAGGCCGGCCACAGCCAGATCAACCAGCATCTGGCCCAGCACCTCGGGGGTGCCCTGGGAGACCATCAGAGCGCGGTCAGAAACAGCGGCGTCGGAGTCCCAGGTGCACACCACGATGCCAGCATCCTGGGCGGCCTTCAGGGCGTCGGCCACACCGGCGGCGTCCACAGTGGAGATGCAGATGGCGTCCACGCCCTTGGCCACGGCGTCATTGATGACGGACACCTGGTCAGCGGCGGTGGCGTTGGGGGAGCCGATGTAGTCAACGGTCATGCCCCAGTCCTTGGCGTACTCCTGGGCGCCGGTGTTGGCGACCTCGAAGAAGGCGTTGCCGGTGAGCTTGGGGATGAAGGCTACGGTCTTTCCCTCGACGGTCTTTTCGCTGTCATTGCCGGCGGGGGGAGTGGAAGTGGTGGCACTGCTGTTGGAGTTGGGGGTGCTGGTGCCGCCGTTGTTGCTGGGCTCCTGGGGCTTGCTGCCGCAGGAAGCCAGCGCCAGAACCATGGAGACGGCTAACAGGGATGCAAGAAGTTTTTTCATGTTTCATACCTCCAAAATTATTATATTCAGGGGCATAAGGCCCCGGAATATCAGATTACGCTGCTCCTTTTTTGAGGGAGAACAGCTTTGCCGCTTTGGCCACCACAGTGGGATTACCGGCGATGGCCCGGCCTACCACCACCACGACCAGCAGCACGCCGATGGGGATGTCGAGATATTGTTTGTTCACGTTGAAGCACAGGGGCATACCGAACCGCAGAAGGGTGATGGCCACAGCGGCCAGCGCAGTACCCACAGCGCTGCCCTTACCGCCGGTGGACAGGGTGCCGCCCAGCACGCAGGCGGTGATGATGGTCATGGTAAAGTTGCCGCCCAGGTCCGCCTTGGCGGTGCCCAGCTGAGAGGTCATGACCACGCCGGTGATGCTGGCCGCCAGGGCGCTGAACACATAGGTTGACATAATAACAAGACGGCTGTTTATACCGGAATATTCCGCCGCGGACTGGTTTACACCCACCAGAAATACCTTTCGGCCATATTTGGTGCGGTGGAGCAGAAGATAGGCCGCCAGCAGCATGATAAGGAAAATGATGATCTGCAGGGGAATCAGGCCGAACACCTTGATCTTGGTGAGCGCCTTGAAGCTGTCCGGGAAGCCGCTGATGCCCTTGTAGGCTTCCGTACTGGACAGGGTAGACACCAGCAGTCCCAGGCCGGAGTAGAGGAAGCTGCCGCCCAAGGTGACCACCATGGCCTGCACGCCGCAATAGGCCACAAAGAAGCCGCTGAGTGCGCCGCAGGCGGTAGCGGCGATTATGGCCAGCAGGGCGGCCAGCCAGATGTTCAATCCAAAGTCCTGCCAGGCCACACCGATGATGATGGAGGTTAACCCCACAATGGCGCAGGACTGGATATCAATGCCGCCGGTAATCATGACAAAGGTGACAAAGATAGAGATGTACCAGATGGGCAGATCGCTGTTGGCAGAGGTGAAAATTCGGGTAAGGGAGAGAAATTTAGGATTTGCCGCGCCAAAAATCACACACTCCACAATCAGCAGCGCCACCAGAAACAGGTTCCAGCGGAAATTAGGACCGTTCAGAAGGCGATGCAGAGCGCCCTGATTTCCTAAGACAGCAGGGTTCCGGCTCATTGCTCCCCCTCCTTTCCGGACGAGGCCGCCGAGGTTCGGGCGGCCAGACGGGCGTGGCGGTTGTTCACCGCGGCGCGGTGCTGCATCAGGGCGTCGGCCACCACAATGGTGATGAGGATGACGCCTGTGATGGCGTTATCGTAGTTGGAGGAGAAGCCCATGAATACCAGCAGATAGCTGATGGAGGCCATTATCACCGCGCCAATGCCGGCGCCGATCACCGAGCCCACACCGCCGGAGAGGCTGATGCCACCCAGCACGCAGGCGGCAACCGCTTTCATCTCGTAGCCGTTGCCGCTTAAAGAGGTGACAATACCGATGCGGCTGCAGAAGATAATACCAGCCACGGCGCTGAGCACGCCGCAGATCACATAGGCCAGCACCTTGGTCCGGGTGGCGGGGATGCCAACCAGCTCCGCGCCGCCGGCGTTGTCGCCCACGGCGATGAAATAGCGCCCCTTTCTGGTGCGGGTAAGGAGAAAGTGGATGGCAATGGTCAGAGCCACCGCACAGCAGTAGTAGATGGTAAAGCTGCCGATCAGGGTCATGGAGGAGATGTCCTTAAAGGCCTTGGGGAGCTGGTTCACCTGCTCCACGCCCACCTGGAGGTACATCATGCCCCGGAGGATTCCGTTGGTGCCCAGGGTAAAGATGAGGGAGGGCACCTTCATCACCGCCACGCCCCAGCCGTTAACCAGGCCCACAATCACGCCAATGAGGATGCCAACCGCAAAGGCCAGCAGCCAACTGGAGCCGTTTTGAATCATAGTGCCCACCACGGCGGCCACCAGACCCATATTGGAGCCTACAGACACGTCAATCTCGCCCACGAAGATGGCGAAAGCCATGCCCACGGCAATGAGGGTATAGACCACCGAGGTGTTGAAGCAGGCGCTCACATTGGAGAGGGTCAGAAAGGAGGGATTGATGACGCCTACAATGAGAAACAGTGCCGCCAAAAACAGGAAGCTGGTCATTTCGCGGGCTTTCAAAAATTTTTTTACAGCGCTCATGCTCCCTCAGCCTCCTCCGCCAAAATTCCAAAGGCCGCCGCCGTCAGGTTGTCCTGGTTGATATTGCCCCGGCGGAACTCGGCGTTAAGCCGGCCCTGGTACATGATGACCACCCGGTCAGCCAGTTCCACCATCTCTTCCATGTCGCTGGAGATCAGGAGGACGGACACCCCCTGCTCCCGCAGCTGGTGGATGATGTGATATACGTCGCCCCGGGCCGCCGCGTCGATGCCCCGGGTCGGCTCGTCTAAAATGACGATCTGAGGGGAGGTGGACAGACTTCGGCCAATGACGATTTTCTGCTGGTTGCCGCCGGACAGGCTGCCCGCCAGCTGGTCCTGACCGGTGACCTTGGTGCGGAAATTTTCTATGTACTTCTGGGTGGTCTCCCGCTCGGCCCGGCGGTTCAGAAGCAGCTTGCCCATATAGGAGCTGAACAGATTGGCGCTGGTGGTGTTGGCGGCCACATCGCAGATTTTGAACAGGCCGTTGAGGTGCCGGTCCTCGGGCACATAGTTGAGCCCTGCCCGAATCACCTGCTGGGTCTTTTGGCCCGTAATGTCCTGCCCGTTCAGAATCACCCGGCCTCCCAGAACCTTGTCCATGCCGAAGATGGTGGTGGCCATCTCGGTACGGCCCGCGCCGACCACACCGGCGACACCCAGAATTTCACCGGGATATACCTTCAGGTTGATATTGGAAAAGCCGTAGCCGCTGAAGTCCTGGAGCTCCAGCACCGGGGCGGTGCCGTAGTCCACCGGTTTGACGTCGGCCTGATGGTCCTTGTGGGCCGTCTCCGTGTCGGGGGGAAGCAGACCCCGCACCAGATCCTCCCGGGTGAAGTCGGACACCGGGCCGTGAATGGTGATGGTCCCGTCCCGCATGATGGCCACGTGGGTGGCGATCTCAAAGACCTCCGCCAGGCGGTGGGTGATGTAGATAACGCCGATGCCCTTGGAGCGCAGCTCCGCCACACATTTAAAAAGGCTCTGTACCTCGTCAAAGGTCAGGGCGGAGGTGGGCTCGTCCAGAATGAGCAGTTGGGCCCGGCGCAGCAGACCGCGGAGAATTTCCACCAGTTGCTGCTCCGCGATGGACAGGCTGCTGGCCTTCCGGTTCAGATCCAGATTCCAGCCCACCTCTTCCATGACGGAAAGAAGCTCCCGATGCAGCTCTGACTTGCCCTGCGGGAAGCCGATAATAATGTTCTCCTCCACCGTCATATTGGGGAAGAGCAGCGGCTCCTGCGGCACCATGTAGATGCCCTGGGCCAGGGCGGCGGAGGGGCGGTTGAGCACCACCGGCTTGCCCCGGATGGCCAGCTCGCCGCTGTCGTGGGTGTAGATGCCCATAACGATTTTCATCAGTGTGGATTTACCCGCGCCGTTGCCGCCGATCAGGGCCAGAACCTCTCCGGGCATAATGTCCAGACTGATGCCCTTGAGAACGGCATTGAGTCCGAAGGATTTGTAGATGTCCTTAATGGACAGCAGCGGTGCCGTGCCCCGCGCGGCTACGTTCTGTTCCACAGCGGTCCCTCCATTCCTGTTCAGGCAGAAATTACAAATGTTTATAGAAGCATATTTTTGTTTTCGTTGATATTATAAAACCTTTTTGATGGTTTGTCAACCACTGGAACATGGTCCGGAGCGGTCTCTCCCGGCAAAAACCAACATAAATTGAAAAAAATAAAATCATTTTACTGGATTTTTAGATGGTATATATAAAAAACGCTTGAGAAGTTTGGCGGAATTGCTGATTTTCAATTTTTACAGATTATTGCGCCGCTTTCATTTGACAAGGAAAACCAGTTGGTGCTATACTATCCATGCTAAACATTTGACTTTTGATTTGACATTTGTAAAGGCGAGGAGTGGGCCGGACAGATGGATTCCAACGATGCGAAGCTTGATTATGAGACCATATTAATGATCCGGGCCGCATGGTACTACTATATGGAAAATTACACCCAGCAGAACATCTCCACGCTGCTGGGCGTCAGCCGTGCTAAGGTGATCGGGCTGCTGGAGAAGGCCCGTCAAACCGGGGTTATCCAGTTTCGCATCCGTCAGGACGGAGACCGGCGCATTAAGGTGGAGCAGGACCTGATTTCCCGCTTTGGGCTCAAGGATGTGTTTACCGTTCCGGGGTCAGACAGCCTGGCTAATCTGAATGAGAGCATTGCCCAGGCTGCCGCCATGTATATTATCCGGCGGCTGGAGGAGGGCGACTTCCTTAATATGGGCTATGGCGACACCACCAGCCGGGTGCTCAACCATCTGGCTATGACGGCGGAGAAGCCGCTGAATGTGGTCAGCCTCACCGGCGGAGTGGGCTATTACCTGCCCAATGCCAACTCTAACGTGTTCAATGCCCGGCTGCATCTGATTCCTTCGCCCCTTCTGCTGTCCAGCCAGGAGCTGCTGGACGCCATGCGCCGGGAGCCGGAGGTGGAAGAGATTTACCGGATGATTCCCCTGTCCCGGATGAGCGTGGTGGGCATTGGCAGCATGAGTGAGGAGGCCACCATTTTGAAAAATGGTGTTCTCAACGGAAATGATTTTACGATTCTGAAGCTTCAGGGGGCGGTGGGAGATCTGCTGAGTCACTTTATGGACAGAGACGGCAATCTGATCTCGCTCAATCAGGACCGCAGGCTGATGAGCACCAGCCTGGAGGACCTGCGCAAGCTGGAGAATGTGATCGGTGTGGCGGGGGGACCGTCCAAGGTGGATGCGATTCTGGCCGCGCTTCGGGGCGGCTATCTGGATATCCTCATCACCGACGAGGACACGGCACAGGTGCTTCTGGAACGAAGCTGAAAATATTAAAAGGAGGCGGCGAAGTATGGCGCAATATCTGATGGCGGTAGACGCCGGTACCGGCAGCGTCCGGGCGGTAATCTTCGGGGTGGACGGCACCCAGCTGGGCTGTGTCCAGCGGGAGTGGACGCACAGGGAGGACCCCCGCTGGCCTGGAAGTATGGATTTTGATTGGGAGACCAACTGGAAGCTGGCAGGGAGCTGTATTCGGGGCGTGCTGGAGGAGACCGGCATCGCCCCCGGCGACATCGCCGGTGTATCCACCACATGTATGCGGGAGGGGATTCTGCTCTATGACCGGGAGGGGAATGAAATCTGGGCCTGCGCCAATGTAGATGCCCGGAGCGATGCTCAGGTGGGCCAGCTTATTGACCTGAATCCCGCGCTGGAGGAGGAGATCTATTCCATGAGCGGCCAGACCTACGCGTTGGGAGCCCTGCCCCGGCTGCTGTGGGTGAAGGACAACCTGCCCGAAGTCTATGAGCGGGCGGCGGCCATCGGCATGTTCAACGACTGGCTCATTTATAAGCTTACCGGAAAACTGGCGGTAGAGCCCAGCAACGGCAGCACAACCGGAATTATGGACCTGCGCAGCCGGAGCTGGAAGCCGGAGATTGCGGCCAAGTGCGGCCTGCGCACCGATATCTTTCCTGCGGTGGTGGAGTGCGGCACCAACTTCGCCGCTGTCAGCGCCAAGGGCGCGGCAGAGACCGGCCTGAAGGAGGGCACTCCTGTGGTGGTGGGCGGCGGCGACTGTCAGCTGGGCACTATCGGCGTAGGGGCCTGTAAGGAAGGACAGGCGGCTGTGTTTGGCGGCAGCTTCTGGCAGTATGAGTTCAACACTGCCAGCGGCAGCACCGACCCCGGCTGCCGGGTGCGGGTCAACTGCCATGCGGTGCCTGGCTTGTGGCAGTATGAGGCCCTCGCCTTCAAGCCCGGCCTGGTTATGCGCTGGTTCCGGGACGGCTTCTGTCAGCAGGAGGTGGAGGAGGCCGCCAGAACGGGCCGTGATCCCTACGACCTGATGAATGAGAAGGCGGAGAAGATTCCGGCCGGAAGCTACGGCATGGTATGCTGCTTCAGCGACCTGATGAATTTCATCAACTGGAAGCACGCCAGTCCCACCTTTACGAACTTCCAGCTGGAGCCGGAAAAATTCAACAAGTACACCTTCTACCGGGCGATTTTGGAGAACACTGCCCTGCTGGTTCGGGGCCACATCCAGCTGGTAAAGGACACCACCGGCAACGAGCCGGAGGAGCTTATTTTCGCCGGAGGGGCGGCCAAGAGTCCTCTGTGGTGTCAAATTGTGGCGGATGTTACCGGGAAGCCGGTGAAGGTGCCCGTGGTTAAGGAAGCCACCGCCTTGGGTGCGGCTATTCTGGCCGGCTACGGCGTGGGTCTCTACCCGTCCATCGAGGAGGGGGTGCGCCAGACAGTGAAGTGGGATCAGCGCTTCGAGCCTCGCCTGGAGACAGCCCCGGTCTATGAGGAGCTCTACCAGACCTGGCGGAAGGTCTATCCTGTCCAGCTGGAACTGTGTGACCGGGGGGCGGCCCGGTATATGTGGATTGCCCCGGGCCTGTAAGGTCCATAATTGAAGGAGGAGAACGCTATGTTTATTATAAATGAAAACGAACGGGAGTACCGTTTTGGGGAGAGCGGCCCCAAGTATCTGATGAAGGGTCCCCGGATGAATTTTGCGCTGGTCCGCTTTTTGCCGGGGGAGGACTTCCAGGCCCACTACCACAATGTGATGGAGGAAGATTTCTTTATTCTGGAGGGTAAGGTTGACATTATTGTGGATGGCAAGAAGAATGTGCTGTCTGCCGGAGATTTAATCCATATTGAACCCGGAGAGGTTCACTATGTCAAAAATGCTTACGATGTGCCGGTGAAGATGGTTTCGACCTTGGCTCCCTTTCAGGAGGTTGACAAAGTCACTGTGGACAATCCTGAGTATTGATACATACAACCCAAAACAGCGGCGGCGGTCTCGAGAAGAGACTGGCGCCTAGTGAAACGGCGTAGTCTTACGGGCTGCGCTGTTTTGCTGTCCTGCGTTTCTGATATCGTGACTTTGCCCACCGGGCTATCAACCACTTTGACAAAATCCTTGGCTTTGATGCGTTCCTCATATTTGTATAATTTCAGTTGCGGCACAGGCGGAGTTTTGGTATAATGTCTCAGAAAAGGAGAGGACTGTCATGGAATTAAAACGCTGCTGCTGGGCTGATCCGAACTCTGAGCTCTACATCGCCTACCACGACCAGGAGTGGGGCCGTCCGGAGCACGACGACCAAAAGCTGTTTGAGATGCTGATCCTGGAAGGGTTTCAGGCGGGGCTGTCCTGGATTACGATTCTGAAAAAACGGGAGGCGTTTCGGCGGGCCTTTGACCGTTTTGATCCCGCGGTGGTGGCAGGATACGGCGCGGAAAAGCTGGAGACTTTGATGTCCGACCCCGGCATTGTGCGAAACAGGAGGAAAATAGAGGCAGCGGTGACAAATGCCGCTGTTTTTCTGGAGATTCAAAAGGAATTTGGCTCTTTCGACCGCTATCTATGGGGCTTTACCGGGGGAGAGATCATATTGAATACGGACGATCAGGTCCGGGCCAGTTCTGAGCTGTCAGACCGCATCTCGGCGGACCTGAAGCGCAGGGGAATGAAGTTTGTGGGTACAGTTATCATCTACTCCTTTTTGCAGGCGGTGGGCGTGGTGAACGACCATGAGAGAAGCTGCTGGTGCCGTTCCGGATAGGATTTTGGGCGAGAGGCCAGCCGCATAAAAATTTTTTCAAAAATGTTATTATCTTTCTCGAAAAAGTGCCGATATGCAAATTGAGCGGCGGGCATATCTGAGAGGACGTGACCCCGCCGTTTAAAAGGGACCGGCAGTGTGTGAAAAGCCTGCGATTTCACCCGGTTTCGCGGACCGGTTGAAATATAGTACCGCGTTAGCCTCCGGCAG
>CAJUSG010000054.1:0-2942 GCA_910589085.1 uncultured Oscillospiraceae bacterium
CCGTTCAGCTCCCGGCAGGCCCGGTAGAGGGGCAGCCACTCGCTCCCCCGCTTCTTCATCACGTTCTCCAGATACTCCTTCCAGGAGATTTTATCCTTCTCTTCGTCCTTCACCACCGCCCCCTGGAGGGCGGCGGCCAGGTCCTCGGGCATGATTCCGCCGTCCCCGAAGGAGCCGGCAAGGGCCATGGAGTTGCACAGCAGGGAGATGGCCTCGGCGGTGGACAGCACCCCGGAGGTGGGCTTCAGCTTCTGCTTGCCGTCCAGGGTGGCCCCGGAGCGCAGCTCCCGGAAGATGGTGACCACCTTCTCCACCGTGTCCGTGTCGGGCTGACGGGCGTTCAGGTCCAGCCCGGCGGACAGCTGCTCCACCCGGGTCTGGACAATGTCCATCTCGTCCTGGATGTCCGCCGGGGTGGGCAGGACCACGATGTTAAACCGCCGCTTCAGGGCAGCGGACATGTCGTTGACCCCCTTGTCCCGGGTGTTGGCGGTGGCAATCACGGAAAATCCCTTTTGGGCGGGGAGCTCCAGCCCCAGCTCGGGGACGGACAGCCGCTTTTCCGACAGGATGGAGATGAGGGCGTCCTGGACCTCGCTGGCACAGCGGGAAATTTCCTCAATGCGGGCGATGGAGCCCGACTCCATGGCCCGGTAGACGGGGCTCTTTACCATGGCCTCGGGGCAGGGGCCCTTGGCGATGAGCATGGCGTAGTTCCAGGAGTATTTGATCTGTTCCTCAGTGGTGCCGGCGGTGCCCTGGACCACCTTGGTGGAGTCGCCGGTGATGGCGGCGGCCAGGTGCTCGGACAGCCAGCTCTTGGCGGTGCCCGGCTCGCCGATGAGCAGGAGGGCCCGGTCGGTGAGCAGGGTGGCGATGGCGATCTCCACCAGCCGCCAGTCGCCGATGTACTTGGCGGTGATGGGGACCCCCTTGGCGGTGCACTCGCCGGTGATGTAGTGGAGCACCGCCTTGGGGGACATTTTCCACCCCGTGGGGACGGGGTCGTGGTCGGTGGCGATCAGGGCGTCGATCTCCCGCTGGAAAAGCTCCTCCGCCGGGAGGCGTTGGACATTTTTCATGGTTGGTCCCTCCAATTATTTGTCGATTTTCTCCCAGCTGTCCCACTCCGGGAAGGGCTCTCCCGCACGCAGCCGCTCCACCGTCCAGGGGATAGCCTTCTGGAATTTGGCCCAGGCCTGCTTCCGGCCCGCCTTGGCCTCCAGAAATTCCTCCAGCAGGGCGATGACTTCCTCCGGGGGCAGGGCCTGGCTGGCCTCATGCATCAGCTGCCACACCACATAGAGGTGGTTGGCTGAGGGATTCTTGGCCATCGCCTTGCCGAACAGCCCCCGGGGACTGCCGCCCAGCTGGAGCAGCCAGCGGCTGTAGTGGTAGGGCAGGCCGGTCTCGTCCAGACGTTTTCGCAGATAGGGGATCATCAGCTCCCGGCACCGCCCGTCCTCCGGATTGACCAGCCGCATGAGGGTCCGGTCAAACTCGGGTACGTCCTCCCAGTAGTAGGCAAAGTGGGAAGCGCCGGCCCTCCTGGGCACATCGGTGCAGACCGCCCGGGTGAGCCGCTCAATCCACCGGATATCCAGGGGCTCGGCAGTGGACAGACCCCCATAGATGTTGTACCGCTCCCCCTGGGGATACCACCACACATCCCCCAGGGCTCGCAGCAGGACGGTGTTCAGCGTCTCCTGGCGCTCCTTGTCCAGCAGGGGCTTTTTGGTCAGAATATAGGGGGAGTATTTCTCAAAAACCTCCGCCGCCGGGCGGGTGAGCAGGGCGGCCGGGAAGCTGATGGACAGATACCGGGTTATGGCGGGGTGGCTGTCGAACAGATTCAGGCAGTAGTCCCGCAGAGGGCCGGGGCCGGTGCGGCGCAGGCAGTCCGTCAGGGTGTCGGTCAGCCGTACACCGGCAAAGATGGAATTGCCCTTCTTGTTGGTGAGCTTGTCGAAGTCCTTCATGTGTCCGTCGGCCCAGCGCCAGAAGTCCAGCATGGGGGGCGAGGTCTTCCTGCCCACCGCCTGGCACCAGCGGGACAGCTCCGTCTGCTCCTCCTCCGGGACCCGGTCGCCGTGGGAGAGCAGCTTCTCCAGATGGGTCCGCAGGCCAGAGGCCACCAGCGAGGCGGCCCAGCCGGCGTCGGTATCCCGGAGGAACAGGACGGAGCCGGGCCTCTTGTCCAGCTCCTCCCCCCAGAAGGCGGCCACCGCCTCCCCGTTCTGCTTTGCCAGGGCCTTCAGCGCGGCCTCCCGGTTGGCCCCCCGCTCGGTTTTGACCAGCTCCAGCAGGAGGGAGATGTTCTCCGGGTCCTCCCCCAGGGCGGTGAGGACAGCCCCGCGCACGTCCTTCTTCGCCTGGGGCAGAAGCTCCCGCAGCCAGGGGGTGGCCTCCGGCCCCTGGATGGCGGAGACCACCTCCACCCGCCGGGCCATGGAACGGTTTCCGGCGGGATCAAGGCCCTCCTTCAACAGAGGCAGGGCGGCGGGGCCCGCCTGCTTCAGAATTTTGGCGTTCAGCTCGGCCAGTTCGACGTAGCTGTCCCCCAGGCCGTTTACCACCGCGGGCAGGACCCGGAAGTCGGTGAAAAATTCGGGGTGGTTCTCCCAGGCGGACTGGACGACGTCCATCCGGCCGCCGCCGGTGGTGGTGAGCGCCTCCAGCAGCGGGTGGAGCTGGCCGTAGGACAGCTCCCGGTACTGGCCGCTCCCGGCGGGCAGGGGGACCAGCTCCCCCTCTATGCCGGTTTTTCCCTGGGTGTAGGCCACCGCGTCCACCAGGGCCAGCAGGTCCAGCAAGAGACCGGAGCGGGCCTCCGCCGGGGCGGACAGCAGCTGTTCCAGTCCGCTGTCAATCTTTCCAAACACCGGGCTGGCCCCCGCCAGGGGTTTTAACTGCTCCGCCGCCCGCTGGAGGCGGAAGTCCTC
>CAJUSG010000054.1:3042-17367 GCA_910589085.1 uncultured Oscillospiraceae bacterium
TGGCCCCCGCCAGGGGTTTTAACTGCTCCGCCGCCCGCTGGAGGCGGAAGTCCTCCCCCAGCAGACCCGTCCCGGCAATGGCGGCCTGCTCCAGCCGCTGCTTCACATCGTAAAGAGGCTGTAAATTCATCGCAGCCACCTCCTCAATACAGTAACCGGACGATTTGCTCCGGTGTGACCAGGCTGTAGGGGTGCAGGCAGAGGGAGCGGTCCCCCTCGTGGTAGTACATCAGGCCGAAGAGGGCGCTGCCCGCCGGCAGCTCCAGCATGGACAGCCGGGCGGCGCAGGGGTCCTCCCCAGGGCGGTCCCGGAGGACGATGCGGCCGCCGGAAGGGTCCTCCAGCACGAGGGCCTCCCCCACCTTCCCCAGAGCCCCCACCGGGACCAGCACCGCCAGGAATTTGGGGGCCAGGGTGTTCTTGATGGCCGCCTTGGTCTGCTTCACCGCCGCCGCCAGCCCGGGCTGGGCCAGGGCTGGCAGGGCGGTCCGCTCCTCCGCCGTGAGAGGGCGGGGGGAGGCGGCCTCCCAGCGCACCCGCCGGTCCCCCTCGCCGGGGTAGATGTACAGGGCGGGGACCTCCAGCAGACCGAAGCGGCTGTCGTCCCCCTTCACGTATTTCAGCGCCTTCATGGGCCGCAGGTTTCGGGTCTGGAAGAGCTCTCCGCTGTCCAGGTCGATCCACCAGCCCCGCTCCACATACTCCTTTTTGGCCTGGTCCAGGCTGACGTCGAAGGACAGCTGGACCAGACGGACATTCTCCCGCAGGGAGCCGATGGCCCGCAGATCCTCCAGCTTCCACACCCCGCCCAGGGCCTCGAAGAGGGCGGAGTCCTCCGGGGTAAAGCTGCCCGCCTCCAGCTTGTCCTGGAGGAAGGTTCGGGACTTCTTGATGGTGGACCGCAAGGCCACCAGGATGCGCAGGGCCTGGGCATAGGCCTCCTCCGCCCGCTCCGGGTCCTGCTGGACGGCCCGCACCGCCAGGGCGATGCGGGTGAAGGCAGTCTGAGGGCCGGTGAGGTAGCAGCTGCCCAGGTCCTTGGCCAGCTTGTCAAAGGTCTGGGCCGAGGAGCCGGCCAACGCCCCCAGGCCGGAGGTCAGAAGGTCGTCCACCATCTTCTCCGCCATGTCCAGCCCCTCCAGCTGCCTGGTCAGCTTTTTCTTCCGGGCGGCGGCGTTGGGCTTTTTGGGCTTTGCGGGCCCTTCCGACTCCTTCTTGGCCGCCCGGGCCGCCTGCCGGGCCCGCTTGTCCGCGATGTCCCGGGGGAGCTCCGCCGGCGTGAAGTCCCCGCCGGCCAGCTGCTGGAACATCAGCCCCAGGGCGTGCTTGCAGGGGAACTGCCGGCTGGGACAGGAGCACCGGCACACCGGGGCGTCCGGGCCGGTCCAGTCGATGGACACCCGGTAGGGCGTTTTGCCGCTGCCGGCGCACTCCGCCCAGTAGAGGGTGTTGTCCTCCGTCCGGTGCAGGGCGGAGAAGCTCCCCTTCTTCCACAGCTTCCGCCCGTTCTCCGCCGCCGCGGGGTTGGGCGCCTGAAGCAGAATCAGCTGTTCCGTCAAGGTCATGGACTACACACTCCTTCAGAAACGGTATAGGATGGATTGTCTCTCTATTTTACCACAGGGCCTGGGCTACTTCAAGACGGGGAAAACCCCGCGGGCCGCAAAGTTTGGCTTGAAGCGGGCCGGGTTTCATGGTAGAATAAGCAAATTACATGAGATGAGATTCGGAGCCGCCGAATATTTCTGATGCTGTGAGGTGTATTCTTTCTGTGAGCTTTTTTCTGCGTTTGGGGAACCTGGAGCCCCAGGACCCGGAGGCCCGCCGGCGATGCGGCATCCTCTCGGGGGGGATCGGCATCGCCCTCAACCTGCTCCTCTTCGGGGGCAAGCTGACGGCGGGGATCCTCACCGCCTCCATCGCCATTACCGCCGACGCCTTCAACAACCTGTCTGACGCCGCCTCCTCGGTGGTCACCCTGGTGGGCTTCCGGCTGGCCGGCCGGGAGGCCGACGAGGAGCACCCCTTCGGACACGGCAGGATGGAGTATCTGGCCGGGCTGGCGGTGGCCATGCTGATCCTGCTGGTGGGGGTGGAGCTGGCCCAGTCCTCGCTACAGAAGATCATCCACCCGGAGCCGGTGAGCTTCTCGGTGCTGTCTGCCGGGATCCTGTCCGCCTCCATCCTGGTGAAGCTGTGGATGTTCTGGTTTAACCGGGGGCTGTCCCGGGCCATCCGGTCGGCCGCCCTGGCCGCGACGGCCGCCGACTCCCTGTCCGACGCGGCGGCCACCGGCACCCTGCTGCTGGGACTGCTGGCCGGACACTTTCTAAAGCTGCCCCTGGACGGCTGGCTGGGGCTGGCGGTGGCCCTGTTTATCCTGCGCACCGGCTGGGGGGCCGCCAAGGACACCGTCGACCCCCTGCTGGGCCGGGCCATGGACCCGGAGCTGGCCGCCGATATCGACCGCATCGTGCTGGGCCACGAGTACATCCTGGGCATCCATGACCTGGTGTATCACGACTACGGGCCGGGCCGGGCTATGATGTCGCTCCACGCCGAGGTGCCCGCCGACGCCGACTTTCTGGAGGTCCATGATGTGATTGACCACATTGAGCGGGAGCTGAAGGCCAGACACCACATTGAGACCTCTATCCATATGGATCCGGTGGTGCGGGACGGGCGCACCGAGATGCTGCGCGGACAGGTCGCCGGCATTGCCAGGGAGCTGGACCCCGCTCTCACCATCCACGACTTTCGCATCACCGCCGGGCCTATCCACACCAATCTGGTGTTTGACGTGGTGGTGCCCTACGGCTTCGCCCTGTCCGACAGCGAGGTGCGGGGACGGCTGAGCGAGGAGATTAAAAAGCTCTCTGACCGGTATTTCTCCGTCATTCAGGTGGATCACTCCTATGTGGAGAAGCAAAAAGCCCCGTAATTTACAGATTATTCACCCAAGCGCCTCCATTTGCGATATAATAGAGGCAGCAACGTTTCAGGCAGGGCGCGACGACCCCGCCGCGCCCTGCCCACATTCAACCTTCGGAAAACGAGGTGCCGTTTTATGCCTAAAAAGGTCCTGATCGTCGAGGACGACGCCAATATCGCCGAGCTGCTCCACCTCTACCTGGAGAAGGAGGGCTTTGAGAGCCAGGTGGCCAAGGACGGAGGCAAGGGTGTGGAGCTGTTTCGCTCCTTCCAGCCCGACCTGGTGCTGCTGGACATCATGCTGCCCATTATGGACGGCTGGTCGGTGCTGAAAAAGATCCGGGAGGGGGACAAGACCCCCGTGATTATGCTCACCGCCAAGGGGGAGACCGAGGACAAGGTGGCCGGCCTGGAACAGGGGGCCGATGACTACATTGTCAAGCCCTTTGAGATGAAGGAGGTGCTGGCCCGCATCCACGCCGTGCTGCGCCGCTCCGGCGTGGAGGAGGAGACAGGGGAGAAAAAGCTGTCCTTCGACAAGCTGGTCATCAATCTGGACTCCTACGAGCTGCTGGTGGACGGGCAGCGGGTGGATACCCCCCCAAAGGAGCTGGAGCTGCTGTTTCACCTGGCCTCCTCCCCCAACCGGGTGTTTACCCGGAACCAGCTCCTTGACGAGGTTTGGGGCTTTGACTACTTCGGCGACAGCCGCACGGTGGATGTCCACATCAAGCGACTGCGGGAGAAGCTGGAGGGGGTCAGCGAGCAGTGGCGGCTCAAGACCGTCTGGGGCGTGGGCTATAAATTTGAGCTGGGCACGACGGGGTAGGTCAGCCCTGCAGGGCGCGACAACCCGGCGCGCCGTTTCATCCAGCCCTGCATCTTTGACAGACGGGCTGCCGGGGGCGTCGGCCCCCGCAGGCATTTCCGAAAGGGAGGTGACATCCCATGCGTTCTCTCTACCGCCGTCAGCTGGCCATGATGGTGAGCATTATGCTGGTCTCCTTTACCCTGCTGGCGGGGGCCTTTATGCTGCTCTCTTACCGGTATATCATCGGGGAGACCCGGGATTCGGTGGAGCGCAACGCGGGGTATATCTCCAGCTTTACCGCCACCTACTACCGGCGCTACCTCACGCTGGATGTGCAGGATGAGTTTTACAGCAGCTATATGGCCTCCATCGCCATGATCTCAAACTCCCACATCATTGTGGCCGACAGCGGCGGCAAGGTCCTCTTCTCCACCGACGGCAGCCACTTCTATACCCAGGAGAACGGTCAGCTTCCGGAGGATATCGTGGCCCAGGTGATGGAGGGAGGGGCCTATAACGGTATGACAAACCTGGGGGGCATCTTTCAGGACCGGCGGTATACCGCCGCCCTGCCGGTGGCCAATCAGGTCGGCCCCCTGCTGGTGACTCAGGGGATGGTGCTGGTGGGGGCCAGCGCCTCAAACCTCAATGAGATGTGGGCCTCCACCGCGACCATCTTTTTCTTCTCCGCCGTGGTGGTCTTCCTGATCTCCGTGATTGCCAGCACCCTCACCTCCGCCTATCAGACCCGGCCCCTGAACGAGATGGCCGAGGCGGCCCGGAGATTTGGCCAGGGGGAGTTTGACACCCGGGTGACCGGCTATGAGGACCGCTGCGACGAGGTGAGCGCCCTGGCCGAGGCATTTAACTCCATGGCCAACTCCCTGGAGAAGGTGGAGAGCCAGCGGGCGGAGTTTATCGCCAATGTCTCCCACGAGCTGAAGACCCCCATGACCACCATCGCCGGCTTCGCCGAGGGCATTCTGGACGGTACCATCCCCCAGGAGCGGGAGCGGGAGTCGCTGCAGATTGTGGTGTCGGAGACCCGCAGGCTCAGCCGGCTGGTGCGGCGGATGCTGGACCTGTCCCGGCTGAACGCCCTGACCCAGAGCACCGTTACCGCCCAGGAGGCCTTCGACTTTACCGAGGTCATGTCTCAGGTGCTCATCAGCCTGGAGACCAAGATTACCGACCGGCAGCTGGACGTGGATGTGAGGATGCCCAAGGGAAAGCTGATGGTGTGGGGCGACCCCGACGCCGTCACCCAGGTGTGCTACAATCTGCTGGACAACGCGGCCAAGTTTGCCGCCCCCGGCACCGCGATCACCGTGCAGATTGTCAAAAAGGACGGCAAGGCCCACACCACAATACGCAATCTGGGCGGGACCATCCCCCCCGAGGAGCTGCCCCTGCTCTTTGAGCGCTTCCATAAGGCGGATTACTCCCGCTCCATGGACCGGGAGGGGGTCGGCCTGGGCCTGTATATTGTCAAGACCATTCTGGGAAACCTGAAGGAGAACATTACCGTCACCAGTGAGGACGGAGTCACCCAGTTTCAGTTTACGCTGACGCTGGCGTGACATTCGCAGGGGGTGTTATCATGGACAACCGAAACGACGGCCTGTGGAGCGGGGGACCCTGGGAACAGGACAACCCCGGGTATCCGGCGCCGCCCGCCGTCCGCGTGCCGGCCGCCGTGTCCCGGCGCCCGGTGCTCAGACCCAGGCGGCGGGGCCGGAAATGGCCCTGGTTCCTGGGCCTGCTGGCCCTGATTGCGCTCATCTGCCTGTCCACCGTACTGCTGGACCGGTACTTTGACAGCGCACCCCCCATCATCCGGGATTACTTCCCCTCAGTGGAGGAGGACGACTGGAGACAGGAGGGCAGCCTGAACGACCAGCCCCCCGCCATCCCCCAGGCCCGGCTGGGCACCGGGGTGACGGTGACCCTGCTCCCCGCCCGGGGAGAGCCCCTGAGCTACGCGCAGATCTTTGAACAGGCCAGCCCCTCGGTGGTGTCCATTGAGGCGGAGGCCAGCGACGGCTACAGCGCCGGCACCGGCGTGGTGCTCACCCGGGACGGCTATATCATCACCAACGCCCACGTGGTGGCCGGCGCCCGGGACGTGAGGGTTCTGCTCCACAGCAACCGGATCCTCCCCGCGAGCCTGGTGGGCTTTGATGCGGTGGAGGACCTGGCCGTGCTGAAGGTGGAGGCGGAGGACCTGACCCCCGCCCAGTTCGGCGACTCCAACGACCTGCGCATCGGCGAGCCGGTGGCCGCCCTGGGGGATTCCCTGGGCTACCGGGCCACCTTTACCGACGGAATCGTCTCCGCCCTGGACCGGGAGGTGGAGGTGGAGGGGGTCACCATGGCCCTGATTCAGACCAGCGCCGCCATCAACTACGGCAACTCCGGCGGCCCCCTGCTGAATCAGTACGGACAGGTGATGGGCATCAACACCATCAAGATTGTCTCGGAGGACGGCTCCGCCGAGGGGCTGGGCTTCGCCATCCCCTCCCAGCGGGTGAAGTATGTGGTGGACCGGCTGATCGCCGGGAAGGAGATTAAAACCGGCGTGTTTGGCTTCAGTGTGAACACCTACGCCCTGGAGGGCGGCGGGCTGGAGCTGGTGGATGTGGAGAAGGACAGCGACTCCTGGGCCAAGGGGCTGCGGGCGGGGGACATCATCACCGCCGCCAACGGCGTGCCCATTACCGGAATCGAGGACCTGACCCGCCTCAAGCTGGGGCTGGGCGCCGGGGATACGGTGACCCTGACCTGCCTCCGGGACGGGGAGAGCTTTACGGTGAGCGTGGAGCTGATAGAGGCGTAAGGCCCCGGGCCGCTTTCAGAGAAGGAGGAGCTGCTGTGATTAACACCACCCTGTGCTATATCCGGCGGGGAGACGAATATTTGATGCTCCACCGGATCAAGAAGAAGAACGACCTGAATCAGGACAAGTGGATCGGGATCGGCGGGAAATTTCTGGACAAAGAGAGCCCCGAGGACTGCCTGCTCCGGGAGGCGGAGGAGGAGACCGGACTGATCCTCACCGATTACCGCTACCGGGGGATTGTCACCTTTGTCTCTGACCGCTGGCCCACCGAGTATATGCACCTGTTCACCGCCGACGGCTTTACCGGCCAGGTGAAGGAGTGCGACGAGGGGGTGCTGGAGTGGCTCCCCCGGCACCGGCTGCTGGAGATTCCCCACTGGGAGGGGGACGAAATCTTTCTCAGGCTGATCTGGGAGGACGCCCCCTTCTTCTCGCTGAAGGTGTGCTATGAGGGGGATCGGCTGGCCGGCGCCGTCCTCAACGGAAGGACAATACGATAAATTCGCGGCCCCCGGAGTGTCCGGGGGCCGCGCTGCGTTATCCTGTGTAGCTGTCCGCCTTGGCCAGGTTCATGTCCTCCAGGGTCAGGGGCCGGTCGTAGGGGTTGACCAGCCGGTTGACCAGTGCCAGGGTCTCCTCCTGGTCCAGCACGTAGCAGTAGCGGTAGCCCCGATATACCCCGTCCCCACGGCCGGGGAGGGTGGCCGTCTCCACCCCGGCGGAGGGGTCCAGACCGATGGCCTGGCTGGCAAAATAGAGCATGTCGTTCATGGACAGGTCGGTATCCACATTCTGGTTGAAGATCTCCACAAAGCCGTTGATCCGGGTGAGATTGCCCCAGGAGAGCACCTTCTTCGCCAGGGCGATCAGGAGCTTCTGCTGGGTTTCGGTGCGGCCGATGTCGGAGTAGCCGCTGCCGTCGCCGTTGTTTTTCCGGAACCGGGCCACCTCCATGGCCTGCTGGCCGTTCAGATGGTACATCCCCTCGGTATAGTGGATGTGCAGATCCTGGTAGGGGTCGTCGTAGTTCATGTCGCAGGGGACGTAGAAGTCCACCCCGTCCAGATAGTCCACCAGGGTGATGAAGCCCTTGATATTTACCTTGATGTAGTAGTCAATGGGGACGCCCAACATACTGGAGACGTCCGCGATCCGCTGATCCAGACCGCCCTTGCCGTAGACCAGGTGGGGGTTCCCGCTGTCCCGGGCGACCAGGGTGTCCCGGGGGATGGAGACCACGCCCACCCTCTGCTCCACCGTGTCGTAGCACAGCACCATCATGATGTCGGTGCGGTAGCCCTCCATGTCGGTGGCGGCCAGAAAGATGTTGTACACCCCCTTCCGGAGCTGACGCTCCGGGGCGGTTCCAGCGGTGGAACCCGCTGCGCCAGTCGTGCCGCCGGGGTCCGTCCTGTTTCCCGTCTGGGCGGGGGGAGGCGGGGACTTCTGCTCCGGAGCCCGTACCACGGCGTTGAAGCCCAGATACGCCGCCACGATGATGGCGGAGATGACCACCAGTACCTTGTAGAAGCCCATGACCGCCGCCGCGGCCGGGGAGCGCCCGCCCCTGCCGCGCCTGCGGGGCGGCTCGTCCCAGCCCTCTGAGCCCGCCTGCCGCCGGGGTCCGGGAGCCTGCCTCCGCTGGGACGGCGCACCCCGGCGCCCGGACGGCTGCCGGGAAACATTTACATATCTCTCTTCCAACGGGTTTCCCCTCCCCCGAAAAATTGTTCTGTTCAAGTATAATCATTCCGACCTTTTTCGGCAAGAGGGAAGGGGGTCAATTCATAAAAAATTAAGATTTGCGGCTTTGGCCCGGCGGCGGGCCGGAATCAGAACCGGGGCATGGGGGGCATGGCCGGGCCGAGAGGGAGCTGGAAGAGATAGAAAACGGTGAGCAGGATGACAAAGGTTATCATAAAGCCGATGGAGAAGGGCAGCTGATAGGAGATGACCGTTCCGAGGCCGGGCTTGTCCTCACGGTTCTTGTCCCAGTATTCTTCCACCAGGGCGATGGCCACGGGCAGGGTGGAGGACAGCGGGGAGATGTTATTGGTGCAGGAGTCGCCGATGCGGTAGGCGAGCTGGGTCAGCGCGGGGTGGATGCCCAGACCGGCGAACATGGGAATGAAGATGGGGGCCAGGATGAACCACTTGTTGGAGCCGCTGGTCATGAAGAAGTTGATGAAGCACACCAGAAGGATGAACAGGTACAGCAGAGGCAGGCCGTTCAGGTTAATCAGCTTCAGGAAGTTCTGCCCGTTGACCGAGATGACGGTGGCCAGGTTGGAACGCTTGAATGCAGAGATGAACTGGGACATGATGGCCAGAATCAGGATCATGGAGGACACCCGGGAGATGCCCTTCTGCATGATTCTGGGCACCTCGTTGATGCTCTTGATAACGCCGCTCCCGAAGCCGTAGGCCGCGCCCACAAGGGCAAAGAACAGACCCACCAGAACCGGGATCGACTTGATGAGGGGGGAGGTGGGCAGCAGGCCTCCGTCGCTGTTGCGGAACAGGCCGCCGGCGGGGACGGTGCAGACCAGCAGGAGCGCCAGGAAGGCCAGCGCGGCGATGCCGGCGTTCCGCAGGCCCCTGTGTTCCTCCGGGGTGAGCTCGTATTTGCGCATCCCGGAGGCGTCGCCCAGGGTGTGGAAATCTCCCACCAGCGGGGTTACGATCTTTTCGCTGATTACGGTGCAGACAAGGGCCAGTATGAAGGTGGCGGCGGCCAGGAAATACCAGTTAATCAGAGGGTGAAATTCGGTGAAGCCCAGGGTCTCGGCGATGACACCGGTGGTGGTGGAGAGGGTTACGTCCTGGTTGGCGATGGCCAGGTTGGCCGTGTAGCCGGCGGAGGCCGCAGAGAAGGCGGTTACCACGCCGATGACCGGATTTCTGCCGATGGCCTTGAACACCATGGCGCCCAGGGTGGCGGCCAGGATGTTGCCGGCGTCCCCGGCGATGTTGGCGCAGACCCCCATCAGGGCGAGGGCATAGGTGATGATCGCCCGGGGCGCGCCCAGCAGCATCCTGCGCAGGGCGGCGTCGAAAAAGCCGGTCTGCTCCGCCAGCACCATGCACATGGAGATGGTGATGACATTGCCCAGTACCTCGTTGCCCAGCACGTTTTTGGTAAATTCCGAGAACAGTGCGGCAATCTCGGATTTCGAGAGGAGGTTGACCACCTGGACCACCTTTTCGGTCACCTCTCCCTTGCTGTTGGCCTCCATGTAGGTGACCGATATGCCCATTTGGGCGAACACCATGGACAGCAGCAGCGTGGTTACGGTCAGGATGACGAAAATCCACATGGGATGGGGCAGCCGGTTGCCCACACGCTCGACCATGGCAAAAAATTTAACCAGTCCCCTCTGCCCAGCCGCCGGATCACGTCGTTTCATGGTAATTCCTCCTTTTCCATCACATTCCATTCAGGTATCCAAAAACTATCCGGGTGAAGGCGGCCACCCCCAGGGGCATCGCCTTTTCGTTAAAGGTAAAGGCGGGGCTGTGGGCCCCGACGGTCACGCCGTTGTCCGCCTGGGTGCCCAGCCAGAAGAAGACGGAGGGGACCGCCTGGGCGAAGTAGGAGAAGTCCTCCCCGCCGCTGTTGGGGAACTCCTGTTCCACATACCGGTCCGGCCCCACCAGGTCGGTCAGCCAGCCCTTTACCCGCTGGTATTGGGCCCCGTCGTTGACCAGAGGGCCGTAGTTCCAGCGGATGTCCAGCTCGGCCCGCACACCCATGGCGTGGGCGACGTCGCTGACGATTTCGGTGATGCGCTCCCCGGCCAGTTGGCGTACCTCCTCCTTGAAGGTGCGCAGCGTCCCCCGGATATGGACGTGCTCCGGGACGATGTTGTGCCGGGTGCCGCTCTGGATCATGCTTACCCCGACCACCGCGTTGTCAAAGGGGTTGATGCTGCGGGAGACCACCGTTTGCAGCGCCGTGATGATATAGGCGGCCGCCACAATGGGGTCCTTGACCAGGTGGGGGGTGGAGGCGTGGCCGCCTGTGCCGTACAGGTCCAGGTAGATGGGGTCCGAGCCGGCGTGGGTTGGGCCGCTGCGGGAGATCAGGCGGCCCACCGGGTAGCGGTTGTTGGTGTGCAGGCCGGTCATAAAGTCCACCGCGGGGTCGTCCCGAAGGACCCCCTCCCGGATCATATACTGGGCGCCCCCGCCCTGGGGGCCGTTTTCCTCCGCCGGCTGGAAGATCAGCTTTACATTGCCCTGGAGCTCCTCCCGCAGCTGCCACAGGACCCGGGCTGTCCCCAGAAGAATGGCGGTGTGCCCGTCGTGGCCGCAGGCGTGGGCCACCCCAGGCGTCTCCGAGGCGAAGGGGAGGCCCGTGGCCTCGTCCATCAGCAGCGCGTCCATGTCCGCCCGGATGCCGATGGTTCGGCCCGGCCTTCCGCCCCGGATGACCGCCGCCACCCCGGTGTTGAAGTAGGTCCTGATCTCGGTGATTCCGATACGCCGCAGCTCACGGATGACCAGCTCCCGGGTGCGGAACTCCTGGGTGGAGGGCTCCGGGTGCCGGTGGATGTCCCGGCGGGTCTCCACCAGAAAGTCGTACTGCTCTTGGGCCAGCTCTAAAATTCGTGCGTTTTCCATGATTCCTCCTTATCGTTGATCGGTGTACAGGCATACTTCGCCCTCCCGGATTACGACAACGCCGTCCGCCGTTACGGTGGGCTTGGTCATAATCAGGTCGTAGTGACAGGCCGCCTTGACCGTGCCGCCCAGGGTGATGCTGGTGCCGATTCCAATGTGGGCCGTCCCGTGGACCCCCTCGTCCTCCAGCATGAAGCCGCAGAACCGGCAGGCGGGGTTCAGCCCGATCCCCAGCTCGGCGATGTTGTATACGTTGGGGTCCTCCTTGGCGGCCAGATCCTCCCGCAGCTTCTGGGCCTGCCAGCCCCCCTGGATGGAGGTGATGAAGCCGTCCTTTACCCGGCAGATCACCGGCTCCTGGAGCAGGCCGATGCCGATGTAGGGGATGCTGGCGTCGGCCACAATGACGCCGTTGGCCGTCTCCTCCAGGGGGGAGACATTGGCCTCCACCGTGGGGACGGGGGAAAATTCCCCCTTCTTGACCATGCAGGTCATGGCGTTGTACCGCCTGCCCTGGGCGCTGAAGGTCAGGTCGGTCCCCCCAGGGGTGGTGAGGCGCACCGTGCTGGCTCCGCCCAGCGCCGCCGCTACAAACAGACACTCCCGGCGGGCGGCGGGGAAGTCCGCCTGGAGTCCGCCGCGGTACATCAGCTCCTCGGTAAACTGGGTGAGCATCACCCCACGGGAGCCGGCCTCACAGGCCGCCTTGACCGCGCTGGTGTGGGTGATGGAGGTGTGTACGCAGCACACAAAGGCATCGCTGGTGGCCATGGCCGCCGCCACGGGCAGAGGGGGCTCCTGGCCGTCCCGCTGCCTGGGGAGCATGGTTATCACCATGGGGTTGGCGTTGGCGGCAAAAACCGCGTTGGCGATGCTCCGGGCGATGGACAGCTTGGAGAGCTCCGCCACAATCACCACATTTTCGTCGGGCTGGACCCTCAGACAGGTTTCGACAACGGTCCGCGCACCCCGCGCCATCATAATTTTCTCCATATCTCCGTCCTCCTTCATAATTTGATCGCTCCTTGAAACAGTATATTTCTATATTATATATTCTATAGAATTTGGAGGCAAAAAATAACTCCATCACTCCCCTCGGCTCTGCTTGCGGATCTTCTCCTCTACCGCCAGGCCGTAGTCATAGCCGTTATAGATGTGGAGGGAGAGGGCCTCCACCGCCTGCTCTACGTCCCCGGCCTTCAGCGCCCGCAGAATGTTCTGGTGCTCAAACCAGATCTCCTGTCTGCGCTGATCGTCGATGGCGGAGTAGTTCATGCCCCGCAGAATGACGTCGTTCAGCTGGTCCACAAAGGCGATCAGCTTTGTGTTTCTGCTGCCCTCAACCCAGAGCTGGTGCAGGTTCGCGTTGAAGTAGACCACCTGGCTGACATCCGCGTCGTCCCGGGTCTGCTCCAGCTCCTCCGCGATGCGCCTGGTGAGTTCCTCGCCCATGTTGGCATAGGCCAGCCGCATGGCCAGCGTCTCCAGCGCCACACGGCACTGCACTACGTCCAGAATCTCCTTGGAACTGTAGCCCCGCACCACCGCGCCCTTCCAGGGGAGGATGCGGATCAGGCCCTCCGTGGCCAGCATACGGAAGGCCTCCCGGACCGGCGCCGGGCTGACGTTGAGCAAATTGGCCATCCGGACCTCCTGCAGACGCTCTCCGGGGGCGATGTCCCCCTGAAGGATGGACTGCTTGATCTGTTCGTAGCATTTCTGCGCCAGGGTCTGCCGTCCAACCTTGCTGATTTTGCCGCGCTCAAGCTCTTCCTTCATGGCCCGCCTCCATATGTATATGTCTGCTCTCTATTATCTACATATTTGCCCCCTTTGCAATCCTTTTTTGAGAGAATTTATAAATTTATGGACCCCTCCAAATTTTAAATTGTGCTTTTGTCTAATATACTCAAGATTCTATAGAATATTGCTGGAAGAAACAGGGGGCTGTACCAGACATTTCCTGCCGCCCCCCGATGGGTGGACCATCAGGGGACGGCGGGCGGGACTACGCCGGCAGGACGTTCCGCTTCAGGCTGGTGTAGGCCAGGACGATATAGACGGCGTAGACCAGGAAGAAAACGGCCAGGGCGGACAGGACGATCACGCCAGGGCTGGAGGCCCCCACCATCACCCCCGGCTCCGGGAGGCCGGCCAGATGGAGGATAAAGGGCGCCCCGATGAGCACCGGCGGAAGGGCGGGCAGGGCGTAGTAGATGGCAAACTGGGTGCGCAGAGCCTTGGCCATCTCCCGGCGGCCCATGCCCAGCTTTTGCAGGAGGGTGAACTGCCGCTTATACCGCTCGCTCTCGCTGAGCTGCTGGATGGTGAGGATGGTGGCGGCGGTCATGGTGAGGGACAGGGCCAGGTAATACAGAGGGAAGACGCACAGGGCGGTCTGAGAGGCCACCGCCTCCTCCACCTGGGTTCGGGTGTTGATTTGGTCCCCGAAGCCGGTGCCCTCCCAGATTTTGTCCATCACTACAGTCAGGTTGTAGTAGTCCTCATAGGACACAGGCTCCGCCGTTTTGGCGGCGTAGGCCTGGTGGTGGACGGACAGGCCCTCCGCGGCCTCGTCGGGGACCACCAGGATATAGCCCCGGCCATTCTCGTAGCCCTGGGAGAGGGGCTCGGTATAGAGACCTCCCGGCTGGAGGGCGGTGCCCCCCAGGGTGAGGGGCTCCCTGTAGGCCTTCAGAGGCCCCTCCAGGTAGGTCATGCAGTGGATCAAATATTCTCCCTCTTTCAGCTCAACCGTCCGGTAGCCCGCGATGGACCGCAGGGCGGCGTAGTCGCTCCAGCGCAGGACGGGGTCCTGTTCATAGCCGTAGTTGTAGTAGGCGGTCTGGGTCTCGATATAGTCCTGCACCTGGGCGCTCCCACTGTAGCAGACCTGATAGGAGACCGCCTGCTCCACCGGGATGTGCGCTCCGATGTATTCCTGATAGAGGGAGTAGTCCCGGTCGGCGCCCTCCATGCCGATGTAGAGATCGAAGCAGATATCCTCCGCAGCCCGGCCCAGGAAGAGGCCCCGGAAGACCAGCCCTGTTCCCTCGGAGATGAGGGTGGCGGTGAGGACCATGGAGATGGTGGCCATGAGCACCCCCATGGTGGCCAGCTT
>CAJUSG010000055.1 GCA_910589085.1 uncultured Oscillospiraceae bacterium
CCCGCCGGGTGGGGGGGACCGGGGTGCTGGGGGTCCTCAAGGGGCGGAAGGGGCCGGGCAGAAGGGTGGTCCTCCGGGCGGACACCGACGCCCTGCCCATCCAGGACGAGAAAACCGTGCCCTACGCCTCCCAGTGCCCCGGCGTGATGCACGCCTGCGGCCACGACGCCCACACCGCCGCCCTTCTGGGGGCCGCCCGGGCGTTGAAAAAGCTGGAGGACAGCCTCTCCGGAGAGATTGGCTTCGTTTTCCAGCCCGGGGAGGAGTATGGCAAGGGGGCCGTCCTCTTTCTTCAGGACGGGGCCCTGGAGGGGGCGGACCGCTCCTTCGGCGTCCACATGCAGTCCGACCTGCCGGTGGGGCAGGTTGCCATGAATTTGGGGGCGGAGAACGCCTCGGTGGACCACTTTACCATCCGGATACACGGCAGGAGCGCCCACGTCTCCACCCCGGAGCTGGGGGCGGATGCCCTCTACGCCGCCGCCCAGATTGTCACCGCCCTCCAGGGCCTGGTGGGCCGGCTGAAGAGTCCCACCGACCCCGCCCTCATCGGCGTGGGGGTGCTCCGGGCCGGGGAGGGGTACAACATCGTGGCCCGGGAGGCGGTGATCGAGGGCACGGTGCGCTGCTTCTCCGAGGAGACCCGGGCCATGATAAACGGCAAGATCGCCGATACCGCCCAGGGAGTGGCCGCCCTGTACAACACCACCGCTGAGATCGAGACCGAGTCCTTTACCCGGGCCCTCATCAACGACGCCCGGGTGTACGCTGAGACCGCCCCCCTGGTGGAGAAGGTGGTGGGCAGGGGGAACCTGGTGGTCAAGGAGCTGTCCCTGGGCGGGGACGACATGGCGGAGATCATGGCCGTGGTCCCCGGGGTCTACGCCTTTGTGGGCAGCGGCAGCGAGGCCGTCCCCGGCTCCCGGCTGGCCCATCACACCCCGGGCTTCGATATCGACGAGAGGTGCTTGCCTATCGCCGCCGGTTTATATGTGGAGTCCGCCCTGTCCTGGCTAAAGTAGGAGATGTGAACGTCCTAACTCCGCTTTTCTGACAGCTTCCGCTCAAAGCGGTCCTTTCGGGTATCTGTTGGGATTGGCGTGGGATAGCAGCCGGTAAAACAGGCGTCGCAGCAGCGTTCCTTCCCGATGAGCACTCCCAGCTGCTCCACTGGCAGATAGCCCAGGGAATCCACCCCGATGATTTGGGCGATCTCCTCCACGGTATGGTGGCAGGCGATGAGATTGTCCCGAGAGTCGATATCTGTACCATAGTAGCAGGGATTTAGGAAGGGCGGCGCGGAGACCCGGAAGTGGATCTCTCTGGCCCCTGCCTCCCTCAGCAGGCTGACAATCCGGCCGCTGGTGGTTCCCCGGACGATGGAGTCGTCCACCAGCACCACCCGTTTGTCTGCCACGCTGTCCCGGACGGCGCTGAGCTTGATCTTCACTTGATCCAGCCGGTGGTCCTGGCCGGGGGCAATGAAGGTGCGGCCGATGTACTTGTTTTTAATGAGTCCAATTCCGTAGGGAATACCGGAGGCCCGGCTGTAGCCCAGAGCGGCGTCCAGCCCGGAGTCGGGCACCCCCACTACCACGTCCGCCTGGACGGGGTATGTCTGGGCCAGAATCTCTCCGGCCCGCAGGCGGGCGGCATGGACGGACACCCCGTCGATCACCGAATCCGGGCGGGCAAAGTAAATGTATTCAAAGATGCAGGGGGTGTGCTCCGCCTTTCCGCAGTGCTCCCGGCGGGAGACAATGCCGTCCCTGGAAAACACCAGGATCTCTCCCGGCTCCAGGTCCCGGACAAACTCCGCCCCCACTGCCGCCAGAGCGCAGCTCTCCGAGGCCGCGATGTAAGTTCCGTCCGGCCTTTTTCCATAGCACAGAGGTCGGAAGCCGTGAGGATCCCGGGCGCAGATCAGCTTCTGGGGAGACATGAGCACCAGGGAGTAGGCCCCCTCCAGCTTGTACATGGCGGCGCTGAGAGCCTCCTCAATGGAGGGGGCGGACAACCGCTCCTTGGTGACGATATAGGCGATGACCTCAGTGTCGCTGGTGCTGTGGAAGATAGCCCCGGATAGCTCCAGCTCATTCCGGAGCTGGGCGGCGTTGCTCAGGTTGCCGTTGTGAGCCAATGCCATGCGGCCCTTCTGGTGGTTGACCTCGATGGGCTGGCAGTTGCTCCGGTTGGAGGCCCCGGTGGTGCCGTAGCGGGTGTGGCCCACCGCCATAGTTCCCTGGGGGAGCCGGTCCAGCGTTTCACTGGAGAACACCTCCCCCACCAGCCCAAGGTCCTTGTGGGAGGAGAACACCCCGTCATCGTTGACCACGATGCCGCAGCTCTCCTGTCCCCGGTGCTGGAGGGAATAGAGACCGTAGTAGGCTAGCCGGCCCACATCCCCAGGCCGGGGGCTTATAAGGCCAAAGACGCCGCATTCCTCGTGAATACTCATCGTGATACCTCCGTGTTGTGAAAAATAAATGCGCCCGGCCAGCGTTTCCACTGTCCGGGCGTTGGCTTCGGTGATGGATGGATCACACAAAGATTGGAGAGGACAAACTCAGCGGGAGAAGGTCCCGTAGTACTCTGACAGGAAGTCAACCAGCTTTTTCATCATCAATTCCTCCTTCTGTTTGTTCAGGTATCCTGGTTAAAAGTCCATGGAGAACGACTTGTAGTAGCCGGTCAGCATGGCGGACAGCTTCTCAAAGAATGTCTTTTTCATGGTCAGTTCCTCCACTTTCTTAATAATTAGGTTTTGTGTTCCTCTTGGATACTCATATGCTAACACAAAAGCGGGAAAAAAGGAAATACATATATCATTAAGACTGCTATATTTTTTAGATATGATAAGCCCCCGCACCAACGTGGCGCAGGGGCTGTCTCTGTCATGTCTTTGTCTGACGTTTTTCCAGGTAATCCTGGACATAATGGATAAACTCCCGGGTCAGCCCGGAGGGGGCCTGCCCCTTGTTCCAGACCAGGATATACTCCACCTGGCGGGCTGGCTGGGTCACCACTTTCGACACCACCAGCCCATTGGATACCCCGACAGTTTGGGGGAAGATGCTGACCCCCACCCCCTGGCTGGTCAGGGCCACCGCGTCCATATAATTGGACATTTCACAGAGAATTTCGGGCTCCGCCCCAATCTCCCCGAACCACCGGCGGATGGACTCAATCCGGGACTTGCGGCTGGGGACGATGAGGGACTCCCCCACCAGGCTGGACAAAAGGACAGTATCTCCCGGCTCCTTGGCCAGGGGGTGGTCCGGGTGGAGCATGGCGGCCCAGGGCTCCCGGCCCACGGGAAAGCCCTCCAGGTGCTCGGTGTCGTAGGGGGCGGCGATGATGGCCAGGTCGGCAAGCCCCTTGCGCAGTCGGTCCAACACGTCATCGCTGCTGCCGTTCCACAGGTTGTACCGCACCAGAGGGAACTTCTCCCGAAAGCCGGCGATCCATTGGGCGGCCAGGAAGGGGGCGCGGCCCTCCACCATACTCAGATAGATGATGCCCGTCATCCCCTCCCGCAGGCTGGAAATCTCTTGTCGGGTCTTGTCCGCCAGCTCCTGAATCTGGACCGCCCGGCGCAGCAGGAGGGTCCCCTCCTCGGTCAGCTCCAGATGCCGCTTGCCCCGGATGAACAGCTGAACTCCCAGTTCTTCCTCCAGGGTCTTGATCTGGTTGCTCAAGGGCGGCTGGCTCATACTCAGCTTTTCTGCCGCCCGGGTAATGTTCAGTTCCTGGGCTACAACGGTAAAGTAGTGTAAGGTGCGCAGTTCCATGACAACCCCTCCCTGTATCATCTTAGCGTGAGTAATTATTCCACCGTTACACTCTTGGCCAAGTTACGGGGCTTGTCGATGTCGCAGCCCCGCATGAGGGCCACATAATAGGCAAAGAGCTGGAGGGGGATCACACCCAGGGTGGGGAGTAGCAGGTCGTGGATGTCGGGGATGGTCATTACCGCATCGGCGATGTGGGACATCTCCTCTTTACGGGACTCCACCGTGAGGGCCAGCACACTGGCTCCCCGGGCCTTCACCTCCACCACATTGCTCATGGCCTTGGCGAAGAGCTTGTCGCAGGTACTCAGGGCCACCACCAGGGTGCCGTCCTCGATCAGGCTGATGGTGCCGTGCTTCAGTTCCCCGGAGGCGTAGGCTTCCGAGTGGATGTAGCTGATCTCCTTCAGCTTCAGCGAACCCTCCAGGCCCAGGGCATAGTCCAGGTTGCGGCCGATGAAGAAGATGGAGTTGTGGTGGAAGTACTGGGAGGCGAAATACTGAATGTCGTCCCGACGGGAGAGCACCTCTTCCATCTTGTCGGGTAACTCTTTGAAGGCAGCCAGCATCGCCTGAAAATCCCCCTCTGGAACGGTCCCCAGCCGTTTGGCCAGAAAAAGAGCCAGCAGGGACAGAAGGGCCAGTTGGGTAGTGTAGGCCTTGGTGGTGGCTACGGCGATCTCCGGGCCCGCCCAGGTGTACAGCACCTGGTCCGACTCCCGGGCGATGGAGGAGCCCACCACATTGACGATGGACAGGATGTGCCCCCCCAACCGCCGGGCCTCCCGGAGGGCAGCCATGGTGTCCAGGGTCTCGCCGGACTGGCTGATGACGATCACAAGGGTGTGTTCGTCCACGATGGGGTCCATGTACCGAAACTCGGAGCCTAGGGCCACCTCCACCGGGATGCGGGTGAGGCGCTCCAGATGGTATTTGCCCACCATGCCCACATGGTAGCTGGAGCCGCAGGCCACGATGTAGATACGGTTCATTGTTTTGACATAGTCCTCGCTGAGGGAGAAGTCCTCAAAGACCGCTTCCCCGTTCCGGATGCGGGGGGAGAGGCACCGGCGCAAGGCCTCGGGCTGCTCCATGATCTCCTTGAACATGAAGTGCTCGTATCCGCCCTTTTCGGCGGCATCCATCTCCCAGTCGATGGTGACAACATCCTTGTCAATGGGCTGCATCAGATGGTTATAGCACCGGATGCCCTCCCGGGTGAGGACGGCCAACTCTCCGTCCTCCATGTAGCTCACCCTTCTGGTGTGCCGCAGGATGGCGGTGACGTCGCTGGCGATGAAATTGCACCCCTCTCCCCAGCCCAGGATCAGGGGGCTGTCCTTCCGGACGGACACGATCCGGTCGGGGCAGTCGGCACACAGGATGCCCAGGGCGTAGGCCCCCTGGATACGGCGTAGGACCCGGCCCACAGCCTGGAGCAGGTCACCGTCATAGAAGTACTCAATGAGCTGGGCCACCACCTCGGTATCTGTCTCCGACACGAAGGGCACCCCTTTGGATTGCAGGAAGCCCTTCAACTCGGTGTAGTTCTCAATGATCCCGTTGTGAACCACGGCAATCTTGCCGCTGCGGCTCATCTGGGGATGGGAATTGATGTCGCTGGGTGCGCCGTGGGTGGCCCAGCGGGTGTGACCCACCCCGACCGTGCTGTCCAGGTCCGCACCGCCGTGAAGCTGCTCCGAAAGCACCTGGAGCCGCCCCTTGGCCTTGTGAACGGCCAGGGAGCCGCTCTCTGCGTCGAACACTGCCACCCCAGCAGAGTCGTACCCCCGGTACTCCAGCCGGGACAGGCCCTCTATCAGGATAGGAGCTGCCTGTTCTTTTCCGATATATCCTACAATTCCACACATATTCAATTTTCCTCCTTTAAAATCAGAAGGGCAAACTCGCAGCTATTTGACCTCGCACCCCGGTCACAGCCTCTTTGTTCCGCAGTTGCCTGCGGGCTTTGTAGGCTATGTGCGCGCCCGGGGCTGGCGCGGAGGGGCATCCGCCGAAGCCTTCGATTCTCCCCTCACCTCGTCGTCCCGCCTGACAGGCGGGCGCTGGCGCTTCTGATGGGCTGTGCCCATGGACCTCCTTTCCCTCTGCGATATATAGGATGATATGCGTTTTTTCCTATACGTTTGCTTATTATAGGCCTTGTATGTACAGATGTAAAGAGCAACGGAAAGTCCTTCTGGCGCGAAAGGAGCGGACAGAGATTATGAGGAGGATGAAACTATAATGGTATGGACATTCCGGAGCTCAGGGACGAGATGGATAAGCTACGGGCCCGCAAAGGGGAACTGGAGGACATCATAGGCCGCCGGACAGCAAACCAGAGCCGGGTGAATCCCCCAAATATTGTCCGGATATTCCAAGATGCTCTTGAAAAAGTAATCTCTTTCCAAACCGTTTTCCTCCGTTGTTCCCACTGTCTTTTTCCTATTATGGGTCAAGGGGTATCGGACCATTCAAGAATTGCTACGGAGAAAACGATGAAAAAGTTTCAGAACAGCTAGGGAGTCAACGCTAAGGTGTAACCCTCTAAACATGTGGAGCAGCGATTATTCTTTCTGCCCTTATTGAAACTCCAAACGATACGATTTTGCGTTCTGTGTCTATCCAAATCTGAATCATAGGCTGACGTTTTATTTCCATACTCCAAACACGTCTTTATAAAATTTCTCGAATTAAAACAAAGGGTGTATACGTTTCAGACGGTCGTGGACGGAGCTGGGCAGTGGATTCTGATATCATCAGCGGTCTGCCAGATGGAACGTTGAATCCAACTGGTACGGCCACCTGTGCCGAGACTACCGCCATACTGCAGCGATTTGTCAATGTCTTGTTAAAGTGATATTTTGACCGCCCAGAGCAGCTCGGAAACTTTTATGCAATCGTTATCATATCGAAAAGATATGGTTATTACTATCAATAAAGTATTTTAAATTTCAATTTTTTGGTGCTATGATGAGAACGCTCAAAGGAATGCTCCTCGTTTTTGTGTGACCCATCCATCACCAAAGCTGTGGCCTGGGCGGTGGAAACACCGTACAGGCCTATCTTTTTATCAGGAAAGGAAGTGCTTCGGCAATGCTTTCATTTCTGAAGGAGGAAGGGGTAAGCCCCGGACTGCTGGAGGAATTGAAACGGTTCCGGGAGAACAATCCCCCGGAGCTGCCGGAGCGGGTTCCTGTCCCCCAATTCCGCTACTACGGGCGTGAGGTTTGGGAGCAGGCCGTCGCCGCGCTGCTGTGCGGGAAAAACCTGCTGCTCACCGGGGGCAAGGCCACCGGCAAAAACGTGTTGGTGGAAAACCTGGCCGCGGTGTTCGGACGCCCCGCGTGGAACGTGTCGTTTCATGTGAACCTGGACGCCTCCGGGCTGATTGGCGCGGACACCTTTACAGACGGGCAGGTCCGTTTCCGCCCCGGACCTGTTTACCAGTGCGCCCGATACGGGGGTTTCGGTATTCTGGACGAGATCAACATGGCGAAAAACGAGGCCCTGGCTGTCCTCCACGCCGCCCTGGATTTCCGGCGGGTGCTGGACATCCCCGGATACGAGCGGGTGCCCGTCTCCCCCGCCGCCCGCTTTATCGCCACCATGAACTATGGCTACGCCGGCACCCGGGAGCTGAACGAGGCCCTGGCCTCCCGGTTTGTGGTCATCCAGATGCCCGCCATCAGCCCGGAAAATCTGGACCGGCTGCTGGAATACCGCTGCCCCGCCCTGAAGAAGAAGTACCGGCAGCAGTTCGGCCAGTTGTTCTTCGATCTGCAAAAGAAGTGCGAGGGCGGCGAGATCTCCACCAAGGCCCTGGACCTGCGGGGGCTGCTGGACGCCCTGGAGCTGATGGCGGCGGGGGTGCTCTCCGGCCCCGCCCTGGACATGGGGATCACCAACAAGACCGCCGACAGCTACGAGCAGGGCCTGATCCGGGACGTGATGGCGACGAGGGTGTCCCCCAAGCTCACCCGAGCCGAGCTGTTTGCCCCGTGAGCGCCCACCGCACCGCCGGGCAGCGCCGGGCGCTGAACCAGGTCTGGAACGGGGCGGGGATTTACGGCTTTGAGCCTCTGTTCCTGTCCCTGAACGCCGACGGCACCCCGAACCTCTACTTGAATACCATCGTGGGCTGTGTCCGCAAATGGTACGGGGAGGAGGGCCCGGCCAAGCTCTTTGGGGCCTGGGCGGGGGACCGGCGGCAGGCCCTGCTGGACGACCTGGCCTGGCTGGCCCTGGAGAGCGCCGCCTATCAGAGAGAGCTGCCCCGGCGGCCCGTTCTGGCCGGTCTGCGCCGGGACTGGGCGGTGGAGTTCTTTGATAAGGAGCACACCCTCTCCCGCCAGGAGTGGATGGCAAAAAACCAGCTGAGCTACACCATGCAGTCCGCCCGGTGGAGGGCAGTGCTGGGAAAGCGCCCCCCGGTGATGACCCCCTATGAAAGGCGGCTGTCCGCCGCGTTGGCCTTGGGGCCAATGGAGGAACAGGAGCTTTTTCCCGCCATTTTGGAGCTGTTTGCCCGCTTTCGCCTCTTTGACGGCAGGAGCCGCCCGCCTTCCGCCTTGCGGCTTCACCTCACGGGAAAATGGGCCGGGGTGATGACCCGGCTGATGCCCACAGAGATCGTCCACACCGATGTGGCCTCTGTCGGACACGGAAAGGGGTCAGATGAGGAGGACAGCACAAAGTTGGACATCCGCCGAGCCAGTATCCGGCTGAAGGAGGACGTTTCCTCTGACCGGCTGTACATCCAGAGCTGCTTCGGCCCCTCCCTCCTGCCCCAGCGGGAGCTGGCGGCGGCGGAGCAGAAGCTGTGCGCCGGCCTCCATTTGGGCTGTCATCTGTGGTACACTGCCGGGGTCCCCACCCCGGAGCAAGCACCCGGCGGGGAGGCCCGCCGGCTGGCGGAGCAGGCCCGGCTCCAGCAGGAGCACAACCGGGAGGCTTTCTCAGCGGACGCTGCCCTCTACCAAAACACTATCCGGCGGCTGACGGAGCAGATTCAAAACTGTATCCGGGTCCACAGCCAGGCGGAGGAGGAGACCGCCCGGAGCGGAAAGTTGAACACCCCCCGTGTCTGGCGGGCGGCGGCGCTGTCCGACCGGCGGGTCTTTGTCCGGGAGACGGACTCCGCCCGCCCCGGCTTTTCGGTGGACCTGCTGCTGGACGCCTCCTCCTCCCGGATGCACTGTCAGGAGGCCGTCGCCGCCCAGGGGTACATCCTGGCCGAGAGCCTGGCCCGGTGCGGCGTACCCGTGCGGGTGTCCGGCTTTTGCAGCCTGCGGGGGTACACCGTCCTCCGGGTGCTCAAGGACTTCGGGGACAGCAGCGGTCAGGTATTCCGCTACTTCGCCGCTGGCTGGAACCGGGATGGCCTGGTCCTCCGGGCGGCGGGAGAACTGCTGGAGGTCCCCCCAGAGCAAAGACGGCTTTTTCTGCTCCTCACCGACGCCAGCCCCAACGACAGCCGCCGCATCCCGCCGGGCGGGGACTACCCCTTCGGCCGCGACTACGCCGACGCTCCGGCGGTGGAGGACGCCGCCCGGGAGGTCCGGGCCCTGGAGCGTCAGGGCTGCCATGTGGGGGCGATCTTTATGGGTCCCAGCCTTAACATACCGTCTGCGGAGACCATTTATGGGAAAAGCCTGGCCCGCATCCATACCCTGGACCAGCTGGCCTCCGCTGCGGGGAGGCTGATCCAGACGGAAATACAGGAGTTGGAGTAGAAGGACCTTTAGCTTTGTTAAACGGTCCGGCCGCGGGCCATACGCGGCGGGACTGAAATTTAAGGGAGGTATATTTATGGTAAGTTTTCTTGTGTGTTTGGCCCTGTTGATTGCCGGCTACTTTGTCTACGGCAAAGTGGTTGACAGCACCTTCGGCCCGGATGACCGGGAGACCCCCGCCGTCCGCATCAACGACGGGGTGGACTACGTGGTCATGCCCCAGTGGAAGCTGTTCCTGGTCCAGTTGCTGAATATCGCCGGCCTGGGCCCCATCTTCGGCGCTCTGTCCGGCTCCCTGTGGGGCCCCAGCGTCTTCCTGTGGATCACCTTCGGCACCATCTTCGCCGGCGGCGTCCACGACTACTTCGCCGGGATGCTCTCTGAGCGTAACGAGGGTGCGTCCGTCTCTGAGATCACCGGTATCTATCTGGGCGGCGGCATGAAGAACGTCATGCGGGTGTTCAGCGTGGTGCTGCTCATCATGGTGGGCACCGTCTTTGCCGTGGGCCCCGCCGGCCTGCTCCAGCTGCTGTGCAAGAACGCCGGCGGCATCCTGGCCAACAAGATGTTCTGGCTCATCCTCATCCTGATCTACTACTTCATCGCCACCTTTATCTCTGTGGACAAGGTCATCGGCAAGATCTACCCCGTGTTCGGCATCTGCCTGATCATTATGGCCGTGGGCGTGGCCTTCGGCGTGATTACCAACTCCAACTACGTCATCCCTGAGCTGTGGGATCACCTGTACAACATGCACCCCTCCGGCACCCCCATCTGGAGCTTCATGTTCATCACCGTGGCCTGCGGGGCCATCTCCGGCTTCCACGCCACTCAGTCCCCGCTGATGGCCCGGTGCATGAAGTCTGAGCGCCAGGGCCACATGGTGTTCTACGGCGCCATGATCTCCGAGGGCATCATCGCCCTGATCTGGGCCGCCGCCGGCTGCTCCATCTACACCGGCGCCGAGCTGCTGGGCATGGGTGCCGGCGGCCCCACCGCCGTCTACGACATCTGCCAGAAGACCATGGGCTCCGCCGGTATGGTGCTGGCCATGCTGGGCGTCATCGCCTGCCCCATCACCTCCGGCGACACCGCCTTCCGCTCCGCACGCCTCACCCTGGCCGACTGGTTCAAGATCGACCAGAAGAACTACGCCAACCGCCTGAAGCTGTGCGTCCCCGTGCTGGGCGCGGGTGCCATCTTGGGCATCGGCAACGCCCTGGGCAAGATCGACTACAATGTCATCTGGAGGTACTTCAGCTGGTCCAACCAGACCCTGGCCATGATCGTCCTCTGGGCGGCCAGCATGTACCTGTTCCAGCAGAAGAAGAACTACTGGATCACCGCCGTCCCCGCCACCTTTATGAGCGCGGTGTCCTGTACCTACTTCATCCTGGGCGAGGAGTGCCTGGGCCAGCTGCTCAACAAGCATGAGGTGGTGGACGGCGCCCGCAAGCTGGTGGCCTACAACACCGCCCTGGCCTACCCCGTGGGTATCGTGTTCGCCGCCGCCCTGCTGGGTATCTTCCTCTACGCCACCAGGAAGCAGACCGCCAAGGCCTAACACCAAAACACCAGCCGCTGCCTGTACGACAGCGGCTGGTATTCTGCTTGTCTTGACGCCTGGGGGCCGACATGGTAAAATCAGTTCGTTTAATTTTCGTTTTGGAGGTATCTCGCTGTGAAAGACATGATTGCATATTGCGGACTGAACTGTGAAAAATGCGACGCCTATCTTGCGACCATTCACGATGACCAAGTGTTGCGTGAAAAAACCGCAAAATTATGGGCTGAGTTAAATCAAGCTCCCATTCTGCCTGAACATATCAACTGTCAAGGCTGCCGCGTTGAGGGAGTGAAAACGGTATTTTGCGACAGTCTCTGTGAAATTCGCCAGTGTGCGCTGAAAAAGGGCGTTGCGACCTGCGGTGACTGTCCGGAGCTGGAAAATTGTCAAATTGTTGGAGCGGTTATCTCCAATAACCCCGAAGCTCTGGAAAATCTGAAAAGGAACTAGGCGATCATCCATGCTATTCAAACCAGTACAGCTGGGCCGGGAGGCCCTGGATAAGGACGTCCTGATTGCGGACCGGAAATCCTGCAAGCGCTTCGGCCCCTGCGGGGTAGGGGAGAGGGCCCTGTATCTCAGCAGCTTCTACCGCAGTTGCCGGTACTATCTGCCCTACGGCGGGATCACCCGGGTCTTCAAGCGGGTGGCCATGAGCAAGGGGGGCTACTCCCACAAGGGCGTGTTCGCCTCCATCCCCTATCTGGTGGTGGAGTACGACGGCGGCCGGGAGAAGCAGTGCACTTACAAATACGAGGAGCAGGTGGACCAGCTGCTGGCCTATCTGAAGCGGGTCCGCCCGGAGATCAAACAGGTGAGCGCGGCGGCGGAGGTCCGTCTGGAGGAGCGGGTACGGGAACAGCCTCCCAAACCGGAGCTGACCGGGGAGGCCCTGGACACGCTGAAGGCGCTCAAGGCGGCGGAGGCCGTTCTGGAGAAGCGGCCCGACCTGTATCTGGAGCTGAGCAAATCCGCCCGGCAGCTGAGGGAGCTGAACCTCATCCTCTCCGCCCGCCGGGGCGGGAAAATGAAAAAACGAGAAGAAGATATCCCGTCCCGCGCGGAGCGGGCCAAGGAAGCTATGGAGGCGTTTTTGCAGGACTACACCCCCTTCCCCCTCCCGGCTCGCTACGCCCACCCCATCGTCCTCCGGCGGATGGGGCGCTGTATTGAGACGGGCCGGGCTACTACCCCCGAACAGGCCCTGGAGGCAGTCAAGTCGGACCTGAAAGCCCTGAACTCCTCCGTCCAGGTGAGCCAGGAGGAGCACGACGAGGTGGTGGCCGTGAAGGCCATGTTTTTGAACGAGGACTACAGATAAAACCGAAAATACTGAAAAACGATACAGCTGCCTGTTTAATGTCAGGCAGTCGTATCGTTTTTATTAATTTGTCTGGCAGGTTATTCGCCTAGCGGTTGCAGCTTCTGACAAATGCGGAAATAATCTCCTGCTGAGTCGGATCAGACCAGGCCATCATTTCCGGGTGCCACTGTACTCCCAGGAAGAAACGGTTTTTTGGATTCTCCGCCAGCTCGACTGCTTCAAGGATACCGTCTTCCGAACGGGCAGTTATTTTTAAACCGGGGGCGCACTCATCCACCGCCATATGATGGAAAGAATTGACGCCCATACTATCACAATCCACAAGAGAATAGAGCAAGGAACCTTTTTCCACCTTTGCTCTGTGAGAGGGAATCTGCCTGGGATACATGGGCAGGGTATGAGAACTGAATCCGGAGTCCGGAATATGTTGGATCAGGGTGCCGCCCAGAGCGGTTCTGCGTGCGCAACTCCGGGGCGGTAGCCGTGGTGGAGGGCGTGGGCGACCACGGCTGCGAGTATATGACGGGAGGCCGGGCGGTCATCCTGGGCAAGACGGGCCGCAACTTCGCCGCCGGCATGTCGGGGGGCATCGCCTATGTGCTGGACGAGGACCACGACCTGTACCTGCGGCTGAATAAGGACCAGGTCATTATCGACAGCCTGACCGAGAGACAGGACATCCAGGAACTGCGCCAGCTTATTGAGGAGCATGTGGCCGCCACTGGCTCGGAGAAGGGCCGGGAAATTCTGGCGGCGTTTAAGTCTTATATCCCCTGCTTTAAGAAGATCATGCCCGGGGACTACTTCCGGATGATCCAGGCCATTGCCCAGCGGGAGGGCCGGGGCATGAGCCGGGAGCAGGCGGAGATCGATGCGTTTTACGCCAACACCCAGGGCTGAAAGGAGGGCGGACAAGATGGGTAAAATCACTGGATTTATGGACTACAGCCGCCGGGATGTCTCTGAGCGGGAGCCCGCCCAGCGGGTCCGGGACTGGGAGGAGTTCCACCTCCCCCTGGCCGAGGAAGCCCGGGAGGAGCAGGGGGCCCGGTGCATGAACTGCGGCGTCCCTTTCTGCCAGGCGGGGATTGAGTGGGAGGACGCCCCCTTCGGATGCCCCCTCCACAACCTGATCCCCGAGTGGAACGATATGATCATGTCGGGCAACTGGAGCCACGCCCTGGCCCGGCTGCTGAAGACCAACAACTTCCCCGAGTTCACCGGCCGGGTGTGTCCCGCCCCCTGCGAGAGGGCCTGCCTGTGCCATCTCTACGAGGACGCCGTCACCATCCGGGACAACGAGCTGTGCATTATCGAGAAGGGCTTCGAGCTGGGGAAAGTGAAGCCCCGGTACGCTCCCCACCGCTCCGGCCAGAAGGTGGCGGTGGTGGGCTCCGGACCCGCCGGGCTGGCCGCCGCCGACCAGCTCAACCATCGGGGGCACAGCGTCACCGTCATTGAACGGGAGGACCGCCCCGGCGGCTTGCTCACCTACGGCATCCCCAACATGAAACTGCCCAAGGAGATCATCCGGCGGCGCATCGACCTGATGACGGAGGAGGGGGTCACCTTTGTCACCGGAAGCGACGCCTCCGACCCCAAAATTGCCAAACGGCTGCTGAAGGAATATGATGCTGTGGTGCTGTGCTGTGGTGCGGAGGAGCCCCGTCCCCTGGGGATAGATGTCCAGGGGATGTCCGGGGTGTGTTATGCCGGGGATTATCTGAAAGCCTCCATCCAGCGCCAGCAGTTCGGACTGGAGCCGGAGCTCCCCACCGCTGCCGGGCGGGACGTGGTCATCATTGGCACCGGCGACACTGCCAGCGACTGCGTGGCTACCGCCCTGCGCCAAGGGTGCAAGTCAGTGATCCAGCTGGTCCGCCGGAAGCGGGAGGACTACCTGGACAGGGCGGGGAATCTGCCCTTCGGCTACGCCCAGGAGGAGGCCCTGGCTATCTTTGGACAGGACCCCCGACGGTTTGCCGTCCAGATAAAGGAACTGGTGCGGGACGAGGGCGGCGCTCTGACCGCAGCAGTGACCACTGACGGCGACACTTTGCCCTGTCAACTGCTTATTGCCGCCACTGGCGCGGCGGGCTGCCGGGAGGACGTGTGCAGGGCCTTCGGCGTGGAGGCAGACAGCACCGTCCGCACCGAGGAAAGATCTTACCAGACCAGTGTGGAGAAGGTGTTCGCCGCCGGAGATATGCGCCGGGGCCAGTCCCTGGTGGTGTGGGCCATCGCCGAGGGCAGGGCCGCCGCCGCCCAGGTGGACCGGTTCCTCTCAGGCTATACCAATTTGAAGTAGTAGAGATTCCACCACGGGGTGGTGCATCTTTTGCTAAAATTTAAAAATGGAAGGATGAATAAAATGTCTGCAGTACCGGAATATTTTGGGAGTCTCGTCTTTGACGACCGGGTGATGAAAGCCAATCTGTCCACTGACGTATATCTGTCCATGAAAAAGACCATTGATGAAGGGGCCAAATTAAATATCGGAGTGGCAAATGCGGTAGCCCAGGCCATGAAAGACTGGGCAGTAGCTAATGGAGCTACCCATTTTACCCACTGGTTCCAGCCCCTCATTGGTATTACCGCCGAGAAACACGACGGGTTTATCTCTCCTTCTCCCGATGGCCGGGTCATTATGGAGTTCTCCGGCAAGGAATTGATTCAGGGGGAGCCGGACGCATCCTCCTTCCCCTCCGGTGGGCTGAGGGCTACCTTCGAGGCCCGGGGCTACACCGCCTGGGACCCCACCTCCTACGCTTTCATCAAGGACCGGACCCTGTGTATCCCCACCGCCTTCTGCGGATACAACGGTGAGGCTCTGGATAAGAAGACCCCCTTGCTGCGCTCTATGGAGGCTCTGAACCGGCAGGCACTGCGTATTTTGAGACTGTTTGGCAAAACGGACGTGAAACGGGTAGCCCCCTCTGTGGGGCCGGAGCAGGAATATTTCCTGGTAGACGCCAAGATGTGGGAGCAGCGCCAGGACCTGCGCTTCACTGGACGGACCCTTTTCGGTGCTAAGCCTCCAAAGGGTCAGGAGATGGATGACCACTACTTCGGCACCATCAAACCGCGAGTGGCTGCCTATATGTTTGAGCTGAACGATGAACTGTGGAAACTGGGGATTCTGGCCAAAACACAGCACAATGAGGTGGCCCCCGCTCAGCATGAGCTGGCCCCTATCTTTACCACTAACAACATCGCCACCGACCACAATCAGCTGACCATGGAGATCATGCAGAAGGTGGCCGCCCGCCACGGGCTGGTCTGCCTGCTCCATGAGAAGCCTTTTGCGGGGGTGAACGGCTCAGGCAAGCACAACAACTGGTCTCTGTCTACTGACACCGGTATCAATCTGCTGTCCCCCGGTGAAACGCCCTATGAGAATGCCCAGTTCCTGCTGTTCCTCTGCGCCGTCATCAAGGCAGTGGACGACTACCAGGACCTGCTGCGTATGTCGGTAGCCACCGCTGGAAACGACCACCGCCTGGGGGCCAATGAGGCGCCTCCCGCCGTGGTGTCCATGTTCCTGGGGGATGAGCTGGCCGCCATCCTGGGCTGCATTGAGCACGACGCCCCCTATACCGGCATCGACACCGGAAAGGTGAAGTTGGGGGTGGACGTACTGCCCAAGTTCCGTCGGGACACCACCGACCGCAACCGCACCTCCCCCTTCGCCTTCACCGGCAATAAATTTGAGTTCCGTATGGTAGGTTCTTCCGACTCCATCGCCTGTGCTAACATCATGCTCAACACCGCCGTGGCTGAGAGTCTGATGATCTATGCCGACCGGCTGGAGGGAGTTGAGGACTTCGAGAGTGCCCTCCATGAGATGATCCGCAAGACCATCAAGGACCACAAGCGGATCATCTTCAACGGAAATGGTTATGATGATGCCTGGATTCAGGAGGCCACAGAAAAGCGTGGGCTACTCAACTACCGTACCACCCCGGACTGCTTGCCTCATCTACTGGACGAGAAAAACGTGGCCATGCTTACCGGCCAGGGAGTATTTACCAAAGCGGAGCTGGTTTCCCGGTATGAAGTAACTTTGGAGAACTACTGTAAGACAGTTATCATCGAGGCAAACACCATGGTGGACATGGCCCGTACCGAGATTTTGCCCGCTGTCCAAGCGTATGCCCTGGACACCGCCAAGACCGCCGCCGCCAAGAAGGAACTGATTCCCGCTGGGCCAGTTCCGCGCTGTACCGCAGGCGCTGGTCCGGCAGGCGGGTCCCGT
>CAJUSG010000056.1 GCA_910589085.1 uncultured Oscillospiraceae bacterium
ATGTTGTTCTGCCCAGCGGCAGCGATAAAACTGTGACCGTCACCTTTACGGACACGCCTGAAATCACCGGCGAGGGCAGTATCCGCAAGGTGGACGCGGACGATCCCACCAGGGGCCTTGCTGGAGCAGTCATCAAGATCACCGGCGTGGACAACGACTTCACCGGGACCTACGTCACCGGCGCGGGCGGCTACCTGACGGACGTGCCCTGGAAGGATATGCCCCTGGGCAGTTACACCGCCGAGGAGGTCACTCCTCCGGAGGGTTACACCAAGAGTCCCGATGTAAATAAGACAAACTTCAACTATCCAAAAGCGTGAGGAAATGGTATTCTGAGGATGTATTTAGGTAAGATTTTTTCAGGTCAGATATTTGCTCCAGGGGGTACTATGCCCCTTGGAGGTCTGTCAGAATCCTAAATACCAACACGAGAACGTACAAAAACCGCAGTCAGCTCCTTTGGGAGAGGACTGCGGTTTTTTGCGTCCTCACAAAAATTTGAAAGGAGCATAAACCATGAGTGACAACAACCTGTTTGCTTTCCCGGGAGAAAGCACCGGCCTGGACGCCGGAGACATCTTTGGAGACGGCAGCTTTACCGACCTGGGCAGCGCCGACGACGGTGAGAATCCCTTTGACGGCATGACACCCGCCGAACCGGAGGCCGCACCTGCCCCCGCTGCTCCGGCCCCCGCGCCCATGCAGCAGATCCCCAGCCAGCCGACCCCTCAGCCGACGCCCCAGCCGGTATCCACTCCGGCAGCGCCCACGGCCCCTCCCGTTCCCAAGGAGCAGCCAAAAACACCTCCCGCCCAGCCTGCGGAGGAAGAACCCAACCCCCTGATGGCCGCCATGGACCTTCAGGAGCAGAAAAACGTCCGTCAGGTCGCCGCGCCGGTTTTCGCCCAGCTCCCTGTCTTTTCCTACAACGGGAACCAGGAGCCCATCGAGAACACGGAGCAGACCTTTGATGAGCTGCGTCTGGCCAAGGCGGACGACTTTCCCGAGTTTGACGAGGCCCAGAGTATCTCCTGGAGCGTAACCTACGGCAAAATCACCAAGAGCGTGGCCACACCGCGCAAGACCAAGATTGGCGACTTCAAGCGTGAGATCGAGAGCTCCAAGGAGTTTATGGACGCGTTGAAAAAGGCCACGGACAAGCGGCCCAAGTGCATTGTGAAGCCCACGGTGAAAATGCAGAAGAAGGGTGAAGGGACCTACAAGGGCATTTTCCCCCGTATGGCAGACGCCAGAGCGTCCGACAAGACCATCTGCTTCATTCCCGCCCGGGACGGGCATGTGTATGAGCGGAGGGTCACAGGTGTTGGAGAGTTCATCACCCCCACCAGCGGAGTGACCTACCTGGATGAGATCAGGGCCGGCTTTACGCCGGCCCTCCCCCTCATCCCATACTCTCTGCTGGAACAGGCCATCGCACTGTTCCGCCGCCTGATGAATGCCGGGACGAACGGCCACCCGCTGGAGGCCCTGGTCCACATCTACTGGGACCGGGTGGAGCAGGAGTTTTTTCTCCATGTGCCCCGTCAGCGTGTCGGGAAAATGTCTGTAGACACGGTACTGGACGGCGATGACCTGCTGGACGACGAGCGGTATCTCCACTATGCCGACCTGCACTCCCACAATGATATGCCCGCACAGTTTTCCCCTACAGACGACCAGGACGAGCGGGCCAACCGGGTCTACATGGTCATGGGCCGCCTGGACCGCTATTTCCCGGAGCTCTCTGTCCGGGTGTGCAACGGCGGTCATTTCTGCGCCATTTCTCCGGAACAGGTCCTGGAGCCGATACCGAAACGGGGCTTTCCACTGGACTGGCTGGACCGTATCCAGCCCGCCGGGGAGAATGCCTTCCCTTTTGGTGAGGTGGCGGCATGATCTTCTCAAAAGAACGCCCTGTCAAAATCGTCATGATTGGCGCCGGTGGGACCGGGGGCCATATCGCCCCGCATCTCTACCGGCTGCTGTACGCCCTGGAGCGTCCGGTAAAGTTCATCGTCTGTGATGGGGATATCGTGGAGGAAAAGAACCTTGTACGGCAGAACTTCACCGAGGCGGATTTAGGCTTGAACAAGGCCCGGGTAGTGGCCGAGCGGTACTCCGATGTCTTTGGCCTGGAGACCTCCTATGTCCCGGACTTCATTGAGAGTGCGGAAAAGCTGGAGGAGTTGATCAAGCCCAACGCTCGGAGGGTCAGCGCATACAGCAGTAAAACGGTCACAGAGCTGGTCATTCTGATTGGCGCTGTGGACAACAACCGCTCCCGCCAGCTCTGTCATGAGGTATTTATGAAAGCGGAGAATTTGGTCTACATCGACTCCGGCAACGGAGAGTACACCGGCCAGGTGGTCTGCGGAATCCGCTGCAGGGGAACGACCTACTACAAGCTGGTCGGGGAGCTCTATCCTGACATGGCCCAGGCGGACGACCTGTTTCCATCTGAGGTGTCCTGCGCGGACGCCTCGGTATCCGCCCCCCAGACCATTGTGGCAAATCTCATGGCGGCCACGGCTGTGGTGACGATGATCTACAATATTTTGGTGGTAGCCAGTAGCACCGTACAGCAGGCCACCTTTTCCACCAAGACGGTCAACATTCGCGCCTACAAAAAACAGAGGAAAGGTCGGCAAGCAACATAGTCAGAATCACACAAAAAGTTCATCATAAGAAACATCAAGCAGCTCACGTAAAAGTTTTAATTCATCGGGATAAATATGGCGCTGTCCTACTTCTATTTTTGCCAATGCGCTGCGTGTAACATCACACCCACGCACCTGAAGCTGTGCCGAAAGCTGTTCCTGAGACAGATTTTTTTGCATACGCAGGCGGCGAATATTTTGTCCAAGCATTTTCTCGTATTCGATATTCATATCAAACCCTCATCGCACTTATATTGGAGCAATTTGTGTTGATTTTATTCTCCAAACGCGCTAGAATTGCACCTATATAAGTGCAACAAAAGATGAGGTGCTAAATATGAACCTAAAAGACAAAACTTGCTGTTTTACAGGACACCGTGACATTCCAAACAGCATATTGCCACAATTACGCAGTCAGATAAATGAAATGGTGACTGCTCTGATTGAATCCGGTATATGTTTCTTTGGAGCGGGAGGTGCTATCGGCTTCGATACACTGGCGGCAGAAGCTGTTCTGAATCTGAGAAAAAAATATCCGCACGTGAAGCTGATTTTGGTCCTGCCTTGCCCAGAACAAGCGGGCAGATGGAGCCGAGAAGCAAAGCTTCGATATGAACAAATCAAAAAAAGTGCAGACAAAATTGTCTACACCAGCGAACGGTATACATCGGATTGTATGTTTCGGCGCAACCGGCATCTTGTTGATGGAAGCTCCGTCTGCATATCCTACTGTACAAGAAATACAGGCGGGACTGCGTATACAGTAAGATATGCCCAACAATGCGGACTACGGGTTATATCGTTAAGTAATTTCATTTTGTAACTGCACAACAATTCAGAGGAAGGAATTATCTCTATGAAAAATCTCTACATTCCCAAAGGAAAAATCCTGAACTATGAATCGCTGATCTGCCAGGATATCGTCAATGACGGCACTCTGATCGTGGAGGACAAAATCCATGCCCGCCACATCTCCGGCCAGGGCGTTGTGAACGCCGGGGCCATCTCCTGCCGCTCCCTGTCCGCTTTGGACATCAATGCGGCCTACATCACCACCGGCAAGCTGGCGGCAGAGCGGGTGTGCGCCTCGGAGGTCAAGGTCTCCGGCGCCGCGGTAGTCTCCTGCTGCCTGGAGGCGGCCTATGTGGTGACGCCCAAGCTGACGGTGGCTCTGAGCGAGATCGGTGAGATGGACGTTAAGGACGTGGTCAATCTCACCGACAAACGGCGGAGCATTTTCGGCGCTGTGCTGGCCGGCTTTTTCCGGCGGCTCTGGCTGTCGCTGACCCATCGAATCCCCGCAGACGCCGAGTGCATCCCCGAACAGCCAGAACACAATCCCATCATGCGTCTCACGGATGAAGAAGGGATGAAAAAAGTATCCGAGATGCTGAACATAGACCCCAATGCCGATTTGTGGCAGGATTTTGAGTTCAAGCGGCTGGCGGCCCTCTACCGTCTGCTGAAGTCGGAGGGCTACGCCCTGCGGCTGGCCCCGTTCCCGGTCCCCTCTACAAGAGAGTGCCCGGACTTCACCTATGAGGATACCGCACAGGACAAAGACAAGAAGAACGCCGCTTAGGTGTTCACCCAGAGGGGCTGTGATGAAAAACTCACGGCCCCCTTCTGTCTATTTTGGAGGAAAGCTATGGAAGAATCGACAATGACACAAAATCAGGCTGTCCCACAGCGGTTTTACGCGCTGGAGCAACTGACCGACCGGGCACAGACCATCCGCCTGATTGCGGACGCTCTGCAAGTCTACCGGGGACAGGTGGCCCAGCAGCTGGATGCGGGTGAACAAGCACAGGCCTATGACATTTATCAAGTATTGGAGCGGCAGCGGGATACTTTGGTGGAATTGCTGCGCTCCACCCGGCCTTTTCTCATGGAACTGGAGCACCGGCTGGCCGTCTCTGTGGATTCCCTTGCCGGGCAGCTGTCCACCTTCCAGTTAATGACCAAAGACTACCGTAAGCTGACAGCGGTGCTGAAGCAGTTTGCGAACAGTCTGCCCAACAACCAGACCACTAATGCCGCTGTTATTGGCCGCCTGATGAACAATGTCCGCATGGGCCACTATCCCACCGATTTGGACCATGTGGATCTCATTACCCGGGGTATCGCCTTCCCCAGTGGCGTGACCACCAATCTGCTGGACCCCTGCTGTGGGACCGGCGCCGCCCTTCGGAAGATGGCCATGGGGAATAACTGCTTCTGCTATGGCATCGAACTGGACCGCAGCCGCGCGGAGCAGGCGCAGGACCAGCTCCACCGTGTAGGTTTTGGCAGCTTCTTCGGGTCTTACATCAGCCCCGGGACGTTCCACGTTGTCTTTCTCAACCCACCCTATCTGTCCGTCCTGTCCGAAAAAAGCGGGCGGAGCCGGGACGAGAAGCGGTTTTTGCTGGAGAGCATTCCCACACTGACCTGGGGCGGGCTGATGGTCTATATCGTCCCCTACTACCGGATGACCGAGGATATTTGCCGGGTGTTCTGCGACAACTTTGAACAGGTGTCCATCCACCGTTTTCTGGATGGGGAGTTCAAAAAGTTTAAGCAGGTGGCGGTCATGGGACTGCGCCGGCACAGAACCGACGGCAGTATCGAGGCGGAAAAGCTGTGTGAGGCCGCGTCCCATCCGGAGCGCCTGCCCACGCTGGACGCTCTGGAGGCCGGGCGCTACGCCCTACCCGCTTCGCCTCTGAAGGTGGAAAACTTCCGGGGCGCGGAGTTCAATGAGGACGAATTGGCCCGGCAGCTGAAGGAGTCGTCCAGCTTTGACCGGCTGTTTGCCAAGAGCAAGCTGGACAGCGAACCAAAATCTCCGCCGCTCCCCCTGAGTATCGGCCAGGTAGGGCTGATCGGAGGCTCCGGGCTTATCAACGGCCTGATGGAGTGCGACTATCCCCATATCATCAAGGGGCGCATCGTCAAAGAGAAGCGTACCACCTCCCAGGAGAACCGCTCCCAGGAGGGACACCTGATTTCTACCGAGTATAAGGAGACTGTCTCCAACCGGATGATTTTCAACCTGCTTACGCCAAATGGCTTTATATCATTGGCGTAGCCAATTTTAGGAGGAATGAACATGCCTACTACAAACATGCTGGGCCGATTTAGACCTGGTCGCTTAGTCGCTACCCCCGCTGTTCTTGAGGTGGTGCCGCGAAACGAATTGATGAATGCTTTCTACCGGCATTTGCGTTGTGACTGGGGCGACACCTGCGACCATGACAGGAATCTCAATAACCAAGCTCTATTGACCGGAGACCGCCTGTTCTCTGTCTATCACTCTGCCAATGACATCAAGTTCTGGATCATCACTGAGTCTGACCGCTCCGCCACCACTATTTTGCTGCCGGAGGACTACTGACATGGCTGTTGTAATTGATTTTTCCTCATTAACTGGAGAACTGCACAAAGTATCCGAAACGCTGGTGGACCAGGAGGCCCGTGAGGAGCTCAATCCATATCTGCTGAATGTCATTCTGCCCATGTTGATGCGGGGAGAGTACCCCAGATTGAAGGACATCGACTTTGAGCAGTTTGAGCAGTACGATCCACCAGAACTGGTTGACTATGTTGAGACAAGCGCCAGGCGAACATATGAGTTGATTGGCATCAACCATAGCCTGTGCGGACTTGCACCCTCCTGCGTAAAAACGCAGGCATTTCTATAGGGAAGTAGTTTTACATGGCCGATTACGGAATCGAGTACCCCATGCAGAGCCTCTATATCGCAAAGACCTTTTATGACCACGGCCGTCTGGATCATCTGATGGAGAATTTGTACTATAACATCACAGTCTCCTGGGATGAGCTGGGCTGGATCGAAATGGCGTCGGTGGAAAGCGTATTTGCTGACAGCCGCTGCTATCAGCAGGAGGGGCGCAGAGTAATGGCCAATACATATGAGCCGGATAGAATTACCTACGTCCTCCGTGATCCACTCCTGACCCGCTATGATGATTTGTGCCGGAAACTGGAAATGCAGACAGGCATCACGCCGGTGGAAAATCAGTTTGCCAGAGAATTGGAATCCGCGATCCATCGGAATTTGCAGTTTAACAATTACTGCTATGACTATTGCTGGAAGGACAGCACAAAGGACAGGAAGGGCGCAAAAATCGTCCTGTTTCTGTTTGAGGAATTTTCGACCTACTATGAGGTGGCGGATGCTTTGTTCACCATTTTAGACTTCTGTAAGGCGAATATCCCCCGGCTGGAGGCTGCGCTTGCAGAGACAGAGAAAAACAAAGTGATTCCGCTGCCCATACGGGCCGTACCGGAAAAGGAGGCCGCATAATGAACCCTTCAAACGATATCCGAATCTGCATTTCTCCCTCGCAGGGAAAAATTATAATCGAGGAGCAGGATGGGCCGGTGACGACCCGGAAAGAGGTTGACCAGCAATCTCTGATCAGCTGCTTCAAAAACAGCCTGCGGACAGATGACCCGGGCTTCTCCAGCGGATTCCTGCCGCTGAACTGCCTGTCTGTCTGGCAGGGAAACGAGGGCAAGCGTTTTGTGCTGTGGCATCCCAAGCTCTACGCTGACATGACCCTGTACGATACTCCCTATCCGCATTTCCCCATCCCCCGCATGGTCTTCGGGTTTTCTGTGGATCAAGCGGGAACGGTGAGCCAGTGCCGTATTGGAGTTGTGGCGGACGAGACACCCACCCCGGATACAGCGATGTACCACTACCCGTTTTCCAATGTCAGCGAGGGGAGCGGCCACCTGTGCGTGGGCGTTAATACGATGCCTACCTACAAAAAGCTCCATAAGGCGGTGAATCTGCCCGCCTTCCTGCTCAGTATCCCAAACAATATGCACTCCTACTACAAGACCCACAATAAGCTGGGCCTGGAGTACCGGGAGCTGATGGAGCACCTGAAGGACAAGGCACCGTCCTACTACTACTCAGACATCCTGATCCCCAACGGCTGGACGCTGGGGAAATTCATTCAGAATTAAGGAGGACCATTCTATGTGGCAAAAGACACCGGAAGAACTGCGCCAGGCGCTGGCCGCCCCATTCTCCAATGGGGATATTGAGTGGCGTGTCTCGGCAACCACGCAGGACAAATCAAAGGGGCTTGCCGTCCCCTATGTCACCAACCGGGCCATCCAGAACCGGCTGGACAGCACCGTGGGAATTGACGGCTGGCAGAACGAGTTCAGGCCCTGGAAGGATGGGAAAGCCCAGCTGTGCGGAATCTCCATCTATTTCCACGAACAAAAGCAGTGGCTGACCAAGTGGGACGGCGCTGATGACAGCGACTTTGAATCCGTGAAAGGCGGCCTCAGCGACAGCATGAAGCGGGCCGCTGTGGAATGGGGCGTGGGCCGATACCTCTACGGCATGACTCAAATTTGGGTCAAAATTGTTCAGCGGGGCAAAGGTTTCTTCATCGTGGATGAGGAGCAGCCCAAGTTGGACAAGGCTCACGAGGACTGGGTACAGAAAATTCGGGCGAAACAATCTCCCCATCCCCAAGGCGGGCAGGGGCAGCCGCCTGCTCCGGGCCCGGCCCAGCCGAAGCAGCCGCAGCAGGACGCCGCTCCGCAACAGACCAGCCAACCTGGTCCCGCTCCGGCTCCAGTGCCCCAACCACAGGCTCCAAAAACGCCTGGAGGAATCTCCGGGCTTCGGGACGGCTCCTATCTGGTGTGCGGCGCGGTACTCAAACCCACCGTCAACGGAGACTCCCGCATGAATGTCCAGCTTCAAACGGCCAACGGCCAGAAATTCCAGGCATATACCCACGGCCCGGATACCAAGCTGGCCCCCGGCGTGATCATTTACAATGTGAAAGTGAGCATCCGGAACAGCGGCGGCCTCACCTTCTATGTGCTGGACGCCTATGAACTCGCAGCCGATACCGCCGGGCAGGCGGCCTGATAGAAAGGAGAACGCAGCATGATCCAGCCAGTTAAAAAGCTCCGCATTCTTTCGCTGACGGTAAAGGGCTTTAAGGGCTTTTCCGAGGAAACGGCCTTTACCTTCGGCGACCTGAACACCATCACCGGCCACAACGGCCAGGGAAAAAGCAGCATCGCAGACGCCATTGCCTTTGCCATTACCGGCGTCTCCTTCTACGGCGGCAGCAAGCTTGACCACCTGTACCACAAAAACACCAGGGACATTTCCGTCGTCATGGAGTTTTCGGATGAGGGCTGCCTTGTGCATCGCCTCTCCCGCAGCTGCGTGAACGACAACATGGACATATTTCTAGATGAGCGGCGCATGACTCAGCGGGACCTCACGATCATGTTTGGGGAACGCGACCTGTTTCTCTCTATGCTCAATCCACGCTACTTCATCGACATTTTGGGAGCCAAGGGCCGTGACCTGTTGGAGCGGTATCTGCCGGACATTCCCAAGGAGACGATCCTGGCCGGTCTGAGCGAGCACAACCAGGCATTGCTGGAGGGACAGGACTTTCTTTCCGCTGAGGCGTTTGCCCAAAAACTCCGGGAGGAGATCGCCCAACTGAAGCGGGACACCATTTACACCCAGGGCCAGTATGACCTTCAGGTCTCTCAGGCTGAGGAAAACGCCGCCCAGCTGGAGCAGAAGCAGGCCCAGTATGACAGCCTCACAGCGGAGGCAGCTGAATTGGAGGCCCGCCGCACCACCGGCTTTGACGGGACCAGCCTGCGGGAAAAACTGCCCGATCTCTATGCCCGGCATGAGGAACTGCTCCGGGAACAGCCTGCCGGACCGGAGCTCACCGCGGAGGTGGACGCTCAGATTCAGGCGGCGGCTCAGACGCTGGAACAGCTCCGGGCCAAGGCCTACCAGAGCAAGTACACCCAGGCGCTCGCTGATACCCAGGCCCGGATCGACACGCTGAAAAAGGAGGTATCCCGCCAGAAATACATCGTCACCGGTCTGAAACCAGGGGTACAGTGCCCCATGTGCAAGCAGACGGTGACCGAGGCCACCCTTCCGAAAGTGAAGCAGGAGTTCCAGACCTCTGTGGACAGCCTGTCCCGTCAAGGGAAGGAACAGATGGATGTCAGGGATGGTCATCACCACATCGGCGGTGCGTGCCATCTCCTCCTGGTGGGGGTAAGTAGTAAGGGCCAAGACACTGGCCCCTCGGGACTTTACCTCCACCACGTTGCTCATGGCCTTGGCAAACAGCTTTCCATAAGTTCCCAAAGCCACCACCAGGGTGCCGTCCTCGATGAGACTGATGGTGCCGTGCTTCAGCTCTCCAGAAGCATAGGCCTCCGAGTGGATGTAGCTGATCTCCTTCAGCTTCAGCGAGCCCTCCAGTCCCAGAGCGTAGTCCAGATTACGGCCCATGAAGAAGATGGAGTCGTGGTTGAAGTGCTGGGAAGCAAAGTACTGAATGTCGTCCCGGTGGGAAAGCACCTCCTCCATCTTACCAGGCAGTTCCCGGAAGGCGGCCACCATTTCCCGGCGGTCCTTTTCCAGGACGGTTCCCAGCCGTTTCCCCAGCCACAGGGCCAGCAGGGACAGCTGGGTGATGTAGGCCTTGGTGGTGGCCACGGCGATCTCCGGACCCGCCCAGGTGTATAGCACCTGGTCCGACTCCCGGGCGATGGAGGAGCCCACCACGTTGACGATGGACAGGATGTGTCCCCCCAGCCGCCGGGCCTCCCGGAGGGCCGCCATGGTGTCCAGGGTCTCGCCCGACTGGCTGATGACGATCACCAGAGTGTGTTCATCTACAATAGGGTCCATGTACCGGAACTCGGAGCCCAGGGCCACCTCCACCGGAATGCGGGTGAGCCGCTCTAGGTGGTACTTGCCCACCATCCCCACGTGGTAGCTGGAGCCGCAGGCCACGATGTAGATGCGGCGCATATTTTGGAGAAAATCCTTGCTGAGGGAAAAATCCTCAAAGACGATCTCCCCCTCCCGGATGCGCGGGGAGAGACACCGGCGCAGGGCCTCAAGCTGCTCCATGATCTCCTTGAACATGAAGTGCTCGTACCCGCCCTTCTCGGCGGCATCAATTTCCCAATCTACGGTGACGATCTCTTTTTCGATAGGCTGCCTCAGGTGGTTGTAACACTGAATGCCCTCCCGGGTGAGGACGGCCAGCTCCCCGTCCTCCATGTAGCCCACCCGGCGCGTGTGACGCAGGATGGCAGTGACATCACTGGCAATGAAATTGCACCCCTCCCCGTAACCCAGAATCAGCGGGCTGTCCTTTCGGACGGCGATGATCTGGTCGGGACAGTCGGCGCACAGGATGCCCAGGGCGTAGGCTCCCTGGATTCGGTGGAGCACCCGGCCCACGGCCTGGAGCAGGTCGCCGTCGTAGAAGTACTCGATGAGCTGGGCCACCACCTCGGCGTTGGTCTCCGAGGTGAAGGAGACCCCCTGGTTCATGAGGAAGGCCTTCAGCTCAGCGTAATTCTCGATGATCCCGTTGTGGACCACGGCAATCTTTCCGCTGCGGCCCACCCCCGCAGTGCTGTCCAGGTCCGCGCCCCCGTGGAGCTGGTCGGAGAGCACCTGGAGCCGCCCCTTGGCCTTGCGGACGGCCAGCGACCCCGTCTGCCCGTCAAACACCGCCACCCCGGCGGAGTCATACCCCCGGTACTCCAGCCGGGACAGTTCCTCCAGCAGGATGGGGGCGGCCTGTTCCCGTCCGATATAGCCTACAATTCCGCACATATTCAATTTTCCTCCTTGTCCCGCCCATGTTTGGGAGTCCCCGCTGCTGGCGGGGGCTGTGTCATTGCGGCGGGGATAAAATAGGAGGACAAACTCGCAGCCATTTGACTTCGTTCCCCGGTCACAGCCCCTCTGTTTTGCGGTTGCCCGCATATTTACAGGCTGTGTACGCACCCGGAGCCGGCGCGGAGGGGCATCCGCCGAACCTTCGATTCTCCCCTCACCTCGTCGTCCCGCCAAAACGGGCGCTGGCGCTTCTGATGGGCCGTGCCCATGGTCCTCCTTTCCCTCTGCGATGTATGGGATTGTATGCGGCGTCCGCTTTGTCCCATACGCCCGTTCATTATAGGCCCTTTGGCCTCAGATGTAAAGAAAAACTGACCGAGGAGCTCGGACCTTCCTTGTCAAGACGACAGCCCGGACGATGCTTCTGCATGTCCGGGCTGCTGCTTACTTCGGTGACGGATGGATCACGCAAAGCTTGGAGAGGGCAATCTCAGCGGGAGAAGGTCCTGTAGTATTCCGACAAGAAATCAGCCAGCTTTTTCATCGTCAGTTCCTCCTTATACTCGTTTAAGCATCCCCGTTAAAAGTCCATGGAGAACGACTTGTAGTAGCCGGTCAGCATGGCGGACAGCTTCTCAAAAAATGTCTTTTTCATGGTCAATTCCTCCACTTTCTTTTGTTCTGTTCAGGTATTTGTGTGTGTTCCCTTTGGATGTTGTCATCATAGCACAGGTTTGAGGAAAAAGGAAATACCTATATCATTGGAGCTTCCATATCGTTTGAATATGATAAGTCCGCAAGCCAGCCGGCATTGAGATGATATGAAAAAATTTTCACACACCACATAAAGTTAAACAGAAATGGTTGACAGTGTTCAAGCTGGAGTGTATAATGCGCCCTGTAAAGGCAAAGACGTCTTTTCAGTTTACATCTGGAAAGACGTCTTTGCGCTTTTTATTGGATGGATTTCCGGCATTCCGCGGGGAGGATAATTATGCCGCCCTTCTCTTTGCGGCGGCATAATTACATCTGGCGGGCACTATTGATCTGCGATAAAACGGAGGTATAGAAATGAGTATCCATGAGGAATGCGGTGTCTTTGGAGTGATTGCTCCCCGGCCTACAGACGTGGGCCGTCTGGCTTATTATGGCCTGTATGCCCTCCAGCACCGTGGACAGGAGAGTTGCGGCATTGTGGTCAACGACGACGGGATATTCGCCTCCCGCAAGGACCTGGGGCTGGTGGGGGAGGTCTTTTCCGGCGAGACACTGGACCGGCTGCCCCAAGGGACTATGGCGGTGGGCCATACCCGCTACGGCACAACCGGGGCCGCCAACCGGAGCAACTGCCAGCCCATCGAGGTCAATCATCAGAAAGGACATATGGCCCTGGCGCACAACGGAAATCTGAGCAATGCAACCCAGCTTCGAGACAAGCTGGAGCTGTCTGGAGCTATCTTCCATGGTACCAGCGATACCGAGATCATCGCCTACATCGTCACCAGGGAGCGGCTGAGCGCCCCCTCTATTGAGGCTGCGCTCAGTGCGGCCATGAACAGACTGGAGGGGGCCTACTCTCTGGTGCTCATGTCCCCTCAGAAGCTGATCTGCGCCCGGGACCCCAACGGCTTTCGCCCTCTGTGCTATGGAAAAATGGAGAACGGGAGTTATGTGGCCGCCTCCGAGAGCTGCGCTTTGGCCGCTGTAGGAGCGGAGTTTGTCCGTGACCTGAAGCCAGGAGAAATTTTGGTGTTTTCCAAGGATGGCATCGTATCCCGCCGGGAGCACTGCGGAAAAGCGGAGCCATCCCCCTGCAGCTTTGAGTACATCTACTTTGCCCGGCCCGACTCGGTCATTGACGGGGTGTCCGTCCATGCTGCCCGTCTGCGGGCCGGGGAAATACTGGCCCAGACCCACCCGGTCCAGGCGGACGTGGTGGTGGGTGTGCCCGACTCCGGGCTGGACGCCGCATTGGGCTACAGCCATGCGTCCGGCATCCCCTACGGTATCGGCCTCATCAAGAACAAGTATATTGGCCGTACCTTTATCGCTCCTGGCCAGTATCACCGGTTGGATCAGGTGAAAATCAAACTCAGCGCTATCCAGGACAGCGTGGCGGGGAAGCGGGTGGTGCTGGTGGATGACTCCATCGTCCGGGGAACCACCAGCGGCAGAATCGTCAGACTGCTGCGGGAAGCGGGGGCCCGGGAGGTCCATCTCCGGGTGTCCGCGCCCCCCTTCCTGAATCCCTGTTACTATGGCACTGACATTGATTCCCAGGAAAACCTCATCGCCTGCCATCACAGTGTGGAGGAGATCGCCCAGATCATTGGAGTGGATTCTTTAGGTTATCTGCCTGTGGAACAACTGGGGGCGCTCATTGGGCAGGCGCATTACTGCGACGCTTGTTTTACTGGGCTATACCCCACGCCGGTTCCTGTAAACACACGAAAAGACCGCTTTGAGCAGAAACTGTCCGAGAAAAACACCATAACCCTCCATCAGTAGCTGCTGGCGGCTTCTTCCCTGACGTTGCTAGGTGTACAGCCGGATGATCTCCTCCGCCACCGTCCGCTTGGAGCAGCAGCGGTCCATGGCCTGATGGGTGATGTAGTGGTGGGCGTCGGGCTCCGACATCTTCAGCTCACTGATGAGCAGCCACTTTGCCCGGTTCACCAGGCGAATCTCCTCCATCTTCTCCTCAACGGGCTGGACCTTCTTCTCATAGCTCCTCAGCCGTTCCCGGGCGGCGGCCATCCAGTTCAGCCCCCGGAGGATGGCGTCCCGGGGTACCGGCCTGGGCAGAACAAATACCCCGTGCTTTTCCACCCGGCTCTGAATCGAATCGTACAGCGCCGCCGCCGCGAAGAGGAGTACCACCGTCCCCCCAGCGCGGCAGCAATCGATGGCGAAGCGGATGCCGGCGTCGTCGGGGAGGGGGGAGTTGACAAACACAAAGTCGAAGTCCTGGCCGTTTCGGGCGCGCTCCGCCGCTCCCACGCTGGCCGCAGTGGCAACAGGGGAGTAGGCGCTCTCAGGCAGGAGGGAGCGCAGGCCGCTTTGAAATTTTTCCGAGGCCGACACAATCAGCACACTGTAGACCCGCTCCTGTAACTCCATACACATCCCCTCCTCCCGCTGAAATCGGCATCATCCCTTAAAATACTCCTCCGCCACCGCCTCTGGGACGGCAGACCGGATAAATCTGCTGGACTGCGCTGCGGATACCGCCTCCTCCCGGTCCTGGGGCAGAGGCTGGAATCTGGACAGGCTCTCGATATCCGCCTGGTAGAGATTCAGATTGGCGGCAGGGGGCAGCTCCAGATTTTGCTCCATGCCCCGCAGCCCCGCCTGAATCATCAGGGCGAAAGCTAAATAGGGGTTGGCGGCGGGGTCGGGGGAGCGCAGCTCCGCCCGGCGGTACTCCCCCACGGCGGCGGGGATGCGCACCAGCTGGGAACGGTTTTCGTGGGACCAGGAGATGTATTTGGGGGCCTTGTGGCCGCCGAAGCGGGCATAGGATTCCGCCACCGGGTTGAGGAACACCGTCATTTCCCTCACCTTGTGCAGCACCCCGGCCACCATCTGGGGCAGATAGTCCCGGCCGTCCTCAGCCTTTATCGACATGTTGATGTGGAAGCCGCTCCCCGGCGCATCCGCCAGGGGCTTGGGGGAGAAGTCGGCGTACAGGCCGTTGCGCTCAGCGATAAACTTCACAATGGCCTGGAAGGTCATCACGTTGTCCGCCGCGGTGAGGGGGTCGGAGTATTTGAAGTCGATCTCATTCTGTCCCGGCCCCTCCTCGTGGTGGGAGCACTCGGGGGAAATGCCCATGCGAGCCAGGGTCAGGCAGATCTCCCGGCGGATGTTCTCCCCCTTGTCGTCGGGGGCGATGTCCATATACCCGGCCCTGTCATAGGGGATTTTTGTGGGCTCGCCGCTTTCGTCCCGCTGAAACAGGTAAAACTCCTGCTCCGCGCCAAAGAGGAAGCGGAACCCCCGCTGCGCTGCCCACGCTATGGTGTCGTGGAGCAGGGCCCGGGTGTCACAGGGGAAGGGCCGCCCGTCGGGGTAGTGGATGGAGCAGAACATGCGCACCACCTGCCCGTGCTCGGGCCGCCAGGGCAGCAGCATCAGGGTGTCCGGGTCGGGCCGGAGCAGCAGATCGGACTGGGCCTCGTCCCCGAAGCCGGCAATGGCGGAGGCGTCGAAGGCGATGCCGTACTCGAAGGCCCGGGACAGCTCCGAGGGCACAATGGAGATATTCTTCTGCCGCCCGAACACATCGCAGAAGGTCAGGTGGATAAAGGCCACTTCCTCCTCCTGGACATACTGAAGCACTTCTTCCCTGGTATATTTCATGACCACTCCCGCTCCTCTTTATTGAAATTCCCAGGTATTATACCACAGTCCGGGGCGGTTTTCCACTACAGTGAACAGAATCCTAAAAAATA
>CAJUSG010000057.1 GCA_910589085.1 uncultured Oscillospiraceae bacterium
GGTCGTGGAGCAGGCCCACAATGGACCAGAACTCCGCCTGGTCCCCGTAGCCCAGCTCACGGGCGTACCAGCCCATGACATGCTCCACCGTGATGGCATGGCGGAGATGGAAGGGCTCCTTGTTATACCGGGTCAGCAGGTCCCAGGCCTGAGAGCGGTTGATAGACATATTGATCTCTCCTTGTTGTTTTGTAGGGGCGCACATTGTGCGCCCCTGCATTATGACTGTATCCAGGTTCTTTTGTCAATAGGCCACCACGATGCCGCCGTCGTAGGCGTAGACGCTGGAGATGCCCCCTGCCTCGGTGATGAGGATGTGGGCAAATTTGCATTTGGCCTCCACCATGGCTTTCACCTGGAAGGCACGTTCCAGACAGTTGCAGTGGCAGATGGCCAGGGTGCGGCCCACATGGGTGGCGTCGGCGGCGATTTTGTCCACCATCTTGGCCAGCGCCTGCTTGATGGTAAGCGCCTGTCCCAGCTTGCAGATCTCCCCCTCGGGGGTGGCGCCCATGAACAGCTTGATCTTCAGTGCCCCGGTGATAACCGCCTGGAGCTTGGTGAGCCGGCCGTTTTTCCGCAGATTTTCCAGCGACTCCAACACGAACAATGTCTGCATCTGATAGATGAACTGCTCTACCTCGGTGACCACCCGCTTGAAGGGCATTCCGGCGGAGGCCAGCCGGTGGATGGCCATGGCCACCAGAAGCTCGCCGGAGGCGGCGGAGCAGGAGTTAAACACGTGGACGTTGACCTCCGGGTGCTCCTCCTCCAGCAGCAGACGGGCCTGCTCAGCGCTGTTATGGGAGCCGCTGAGCAGGGCAGACAGGGTGACCACATACACGTCGTCCGCCCCCTGAAATGCGTCCAGATAGGCCTGGGGGGAGGGACAGGAGGTAGATGGGGCGTCCTCGCTCTGGCGCATGGACCACAGCAGGTCAGCCTGATCGAAGGTCTCGTCGTCCACAAAGGTGCTGCCGTTGGAGCGGATGGTCAGGGGCACCTTAACAAAGACGGGGTCCTTCAGCATGGCGGGGGTCAGGTCGCAGCAGCTGTCCACTACAATTTTGAAACTCATATGCTTCAACTCCAGATGTGGTATTTTAAATTAGATTGTGACAACTAGTTTACCATACCTTTAAAGGGTTGTAAAGGGGATTTCAAAAATATCGCACGCTTGTCCCATAAATTTAGGAACGGTGCCGCATGTAGGGCTCTGCCCTTGCCTTATGCCGATCCCATTTTATCCCCTTACGGGGATAGGCAGGGGTAGAACCCCTGCCCTACAGGGCATACCAGCCGGCATTTACAGAGCCCGCCCCCTACCCCTCCTCCTCCAGCTCCTTCAGCAGCTTCTGGTCCTCCCTGGAGGTCAGGTCCAGCTTCTCATATAAATCAGGGCGGCGCTCCCTGGTGCGGAGGATGGACATCTTTCTCCGCCACTGGTCCACCTTGGCGTGGTTGCCCGACAGGAGGATGGGGGGGACCGCGCGGCCGTGCCACACCTCGGGCCGGGAGTACTGGGGGGCCTCCAGCATTCCGTTCCAGTGGCTCTCGTTCTCGTAGCAGGAGGGGTCGGACAGCACCCCGGGCACCAGCCGGCACACCGCGTCGGCCACCGCCATGGCGGGTATCTCGCCGCCGGTCATCACAAAATCGCCAATGGAGATTTCCTCGTCTACGCACTCCTCAATAAAGCGTTCGTCGATCCCCTCGTAGTGGCCGCAGACCAGGATGAGCCGCTGGTAATCGTCCTTCAGCCGCCGGGCGTCCGCCTGGGTGAAGGTCTTTCCCGCCGGGGACATGTAGATGGTGTGGACCCGCTCCCCCGCCTCTTGGCAGATGTGCTCCCAACACCGGTAAAGGGGATCGGCCTGCATCACCGCTCCCCGGCCTCCACCGTAGGGGTAGTCGTCCACCTGCTTCTGTTTATTGACGGTGTAATCCCGGATCTGATGGCACTCGATCCGGATGTGGCCCCGCTCCTGCCCCCGGCCCAAAACCGACTCACAGAGCATATCTCCCACCACATCGGGAAACAATGTCATAATATCAATACGGTACATGCTCGCTCCGCCTTTCCAAAGTTCGAGCAATATTATACGGGATTCTCCCCTCTTTTGCAACGGATTCCGGATAAAAATACTATCGCCTTTTTGGGAAAATTATGCTATGATAGGGAACGAAAATATTTCTGCACAAAAGGGAGGCTTTACCTATGTATTGTACCCGCAATATCACCGATGACCTGATCTGGATCGGCGCCAACGACCGGCAGCACCCCGTCTTTGAGGCGGCCCACCCCGTCCCCCGTGGGATGTCCTACAACTCCTACCTGCTGCTGGACGAGAAGACCGTCCTCTTCGACACGGTGGACCGGGCGGTTCAGACCCAGTTTATGGAGAATCTGGAGCACGCTCTGGACGGCCGGGGGCTGGACTATATCTTTGTCCACCACATGGAGCCCGACCACGCCGCCACCCTGGGCGACCTGATGCTCCGCCACCCCGAGGCCCGCATCGTCTGCAACGGCAAGGCGGTCAACATGATCCGCCAGTTCCACGCCGCCGACCCCAAAGGGGCCATCCTGGTGGGCGAGGGGGACACTCTATCCACCGGACGGCACAGCTTTACCTTTGTGGCCGCACCCATGGTCCACTGGCCCGAGGTGGTGGTGAGCTACGACTCCACCGACAAGATCCTCTTCTCCGCAGACGGCTTCGGCTCCTTCGGGGCGCTGAACGGCGTGCTCTTCGCCGACGAGGTGGACTGGGAGCGGGATTGGCTGGATGAGGCCCGCCGGTACTACACCAACATCGTGGGCAAGTACGGCCCCCAGGTGATGGCCCTGCTGAAAAAGGCCTCCGCCCTGGATATCCAGATGATCTGCCCCCTCCACGGCCCCGTGTGGCGTAAGGATTTTTCCAGGATTATTGACAAGTACGTGAAATGGGCCTCCTACGAGCCCGAGGTTCAGGGCGTTGTGATTCCCTTTGCCTCCATCTACGGTCACACAGAGACCGCCGCCAACATACTGGCCTGCCGCCTGGCCGAGCTGGGAGTGCCGGTGGAGATGCACGATGTGTCGGTCTCCCACTACTCCAATGTGCTGTCCGACTGCTTCAAGTACAGCCACATCGTCTTTGCCGCCCCCACCTTTAACAACGGCATCTTCGACCCCATGGAGCACCTGCTCCGGGACCTGGCCCACCACAACCTGCAAAACCGCAGGGTGGCCCTCATTCAGAATGGCTCCTGGGCCCCCACCAGCGGCAAGCTGATGGCGGAAATTCTGGGTGGAATGAAGAATATGGAGGTCGTTGAGGCACCTGTTACCCTCAAGTCCGCCCTGGCCCCCGGACAGGAGGGGGAGCTGGAGGCCCTGGCCCGGGCGCTGGCCGCGTCGGTGAAGGGGGAGGAGCCCGCCCCCGCTCCGGAGGAGACCGCAAAGCCCCGGGGCTTTGTGTGTAAAATCTGCGGTTTTATCTATGAGAGCGACACCCTCCCCGAGGACTATGTCTGCCCCATCTGCCGCCGCCCCGCCGCCGACTTTGAGCCTGTACAGTGATACGGCGGAGTATGCCAGTGATAGACGCCGCCCCGCAAGGGGCGGCGTTCGTCTGTAAAAAAGTTCTCGCTGCCCCCTTGCAAAAAAGGCGTGTATCGTGTATAATACCTCCCGTACCTGCCGGTATGATGGAATTGGTAGACGTGACGGACTCAAAATCCGTTGGTGGCGACATCGTGTCGGTTCGAGTCCGACTACCGGCACCACGCCGGAGCAAGCCTTGTGTCGCTTGCTCCGGCTTTTTTATCAGTGCGTGACGCGTTGGAGCAAGTGAGGGCCGCTTGCTCCGGCTTTTTTGAGGAGAGACCATTATGGATTATGACAAGCTGCTCAATGTCTCTGTGGAGCTGGGCTGCCGGCTGATGTACAGCGGGGCGGAAATCTACCGGGTTGAGGAGTCGGTGCGCCGGCTGCTCCAGGCCTACGGTCTGGAGGCCCCCGAGGTGTTCGCCATTCCCAACTGCGTGATTGTCAGCATCACCACGCCGGAGGGGCACCCCATTACACGGATGAGGCGGATCGCCGGACACGGCACGGACATTGAGCTTCTGGAGTGCTGTAACGGGCTGTGCCGCCAGCTGTGCGCCGGGCGGCCCCCTGTGGAGGAGGCCCAGGCGCTGGTGTCCGCCCTGCCGGACAGTACCCCGCGGTACGCCCCCTGGAAGGTGCTGATGGGCTATGGCATCGCGCCGGCCTTTTTCTCCCCCCTCTTTAACGGAGGGGCGTCGGACGCGGCTGCCGCCCTGCTGGGCGGGCTGGCGGTGGGGCTGTGCCTGCTGTATGGGCGCAGGCTGATCGGCTCAAACAGCTTCTTCCGTACGGCGGTTTGCAGCGCGGTGGCTTCGCTGCTGTCGCTGGTGCTGGTGCGCGGGGGACTGGGCACGAATGTGGACACGGTGACCATCAGCGTGCTGATGGTGCTGGTGCCCGGTGTGGCCCTCACCAACGCCATGCGGGAGATTATGGCGGGGGACATCATCTCGGGCCTGTGCCGGGCCGCCGAGTCCATCCTGACGGCCGCCGCCATCGCCATCGGGGCCGCCACGGGGCTGTCCATCGGCGGGATATTTTAGAAGCGGGGACTGGAGGGTTTGACATGAATGTGATTTGGTTCGACTACGCCCTGCCCTGCATCTGCTCCTTCCTGGCCTGCCTGGGCTTTACGCTGGTGTTTAATATTCACGGCGTGGGCAAGCTGATCTGCGGCGTGGGGGGCGCGCTGGGCTGGCTGGTCTATCTGCTGGCCGGGAAGACCATTTTTGCCGCCTTCCTGGCCTCGGCGGTGATCGGGCTGTATTCGGAGATTATGGCCCGGCTGCGCCGCTGTCCGGTGACCGGCTACCTGCTGGTGGCGCTGCTGCCCCTGGTGCCCGGGGGCGGGATCTACTACGCCATGAGCTACTGCGTGGAGGGGGATATTCAGCGGTTTTTGGATACCCTGCTCCACACCTTCGGGATGGCCGCCGCCCTGGCGGTGGGCGCGATGCTGACCGCCTCGCTGTTTCGGGCGGCCTATCCCTACCTGCGCCACCCCAAAGGACAGGGCTGAGCTGGCGGGGGGAGGCATATTTTCCGCAATCCTCGGCCAACCTAATCCCATCGAGGTGATGGGATGGATTCAATCTGGACAAGGACGGCTCAGCTGCCCCGGTTTGAGCCGCTGAGGTCGGACCTGCGGACCGATGTGCTGGTGATCGGCGGCGGGATGGCCGGGCTGCTGTGCGCCTGGAGGCTGCGCCAGGCCGGGGTGGACTGCGTTCTGGTGGAGGCAGACCGGCTGTGCGGCGGAACCACCAAAAATACCACGGCCAAGCTCACCGTGCAGCACGGGCTGATCTATCACAGGCTGCTGAAGGAGCTGGGGCTGGCGAGGACAAAGCTCTATCTGCACGCCAACCTGGCGGCGCTGGAGGAGTACCGCAGGCTGTGCCGGACCATAGACTGTGATTTTCAGGAGAAGGATTCCTTTGTCTACGCCACCGGAAGCCGGAGAAAGCTGGACCAGGAACTGGAGGCGCTGGAGCGGCTGGGATATCCGGCCCAGTTCGTCCCGGAGGTGCCGCTGCCCGTTCCGGCGGCGGGCGCGGTGAGGCTTGAGGGCCAGGCGCAGTTTCACCCCCTGAAATTTGCCGCTGGCATCGCCGGGGAGCTGCGGATTTTTGAGCACACCAAGGTGCTTGAGCTGCTGCCCGGCCGGGCGGTGACCAGCGGCGGGACCATTTCGGCGGAGCGGATGATCGTGGCCACCCACTTTCCGCTGCTCAACAAGCACGGGGGCTATTTTTTAAAGCTGTATCAGCACCGCTCCTATGTGCTGGCCCTGGAGAATGCCCCGGATGTGGGCGGGATGTATGTGGACGAGGCGGAGACAGGGCTGTCCTTCCGGAACTATGGGGACCTGCTCCTGCTGGGCGGCGGCGGACACCGCACCGGGAAGGGGGGCGGCGGCTGGAAGGAGCTGGAGGCCTTTGCCGCCCGGCACTATCCTAAAGCCCGGGTGGCGGCCCGCTGGGCCGCCCAGGACTGCATGAGTCTGGACGGCGCGCCCTATGTGGGGCTGTACTCCGGCGGCATCTCCGGGCTGTATGTGGCCTCGGGTTTCAACAAGTGGGGGATGACCTCCTCCATGGCCGCCGCCATGATTTTGACCGATATGGCGCTGGGCCGGGATCACCCCTGCGCGCCGGCCTTTGACCCCTCCCGGACGGTGCTCCGGCCGCAGCTGGCGGTGAACGGATGGGAGTCGGCTCTGGGCCTGCTTACCCCCACCGCCCCCCGCTGCCCCCACATGGGCTGCGCCCTGAAGTACAACCGGCAGGAGCGGTCCTGGGACTGCCCCTGCCACGGGTCCCGCTTCGGGGAGGACGGCGCGCTCATCGACAATCCCGCCACCGACGACATGAGACGATGAAAAAAGCACATCCTGGACTGCTCCAGGATGTGCTTTCCTTATTTCAGAAAGAGGCGGAAGGAGGGCTTTCTCCCCGTCGATGTGGCAAAGGCCCGGCGGCGATGGCTTGGTCTTACACCGCGGTCTCCCGCTGGAATTTGGCCAGGTAGGCGTCCTGGAGGAGCTTGAGGCGCTGGGGGTCTTTTCCGCCCACGGGGATGCGGTCGATGGACTCCACCTTCATGCACAGGGCGCTGGAGCTGGTGACAATGATCTCGTCGGCGTTCATCAGCTCCACCATGGAGAAGGGCTCCTCCAGGGTGGGGATGCCGTTCTCCCGGGCCAGGGCCAGCAGATGCTTGCGGGTGATGCCGGGCAGGATCAGCTCGTCGGTGGGGGCGGTGCGCAAAACGCCGTCCTTCAGAATGGAGATGTTGCTGTGGGCGCACTCGGTGACCCGGCTGCCCCGGTGGAGCACCGCCTCGTCACAGCCCGCCTCCAGGGCCCGCTGGTTGGCCAGCACGCTGGGGATCAGGTTCAGGGTTTTGATGTTGCACAGCTTGAAGCGGTTGTCCTCCAGAGAGATGAGCTTGTAGGGCTTCTCCATGGACTTCATGGTGTGGGGCTTGACAAAGGCCATCAGGGTGGGCTCCGCCTCGGGGCCGGGGAATACGTGGTTGCGGGGGGCCACCCCCCGGGAGATCTGCCAATACAGGAAGTGGACGGGGGAGTCCTCCGCCGCGTCGAGGACCTTCTGCAGCTCCGCCTTTACCTGCTCCCGCTCCATCCGGAAGGGAATCTCCAGCAGACGCAGGCTGTTGTACATCCGGTCCAGGTGATCCTCAATGGCGAAGGGGACGCGGTTGGCCGCGCAGGTGGCCTCGTAGATGCCGTCCCCGAAGTAGAGGGCCCGGTCGTTCATGGGCACCTTCATCTCTTCAAGAGGGCCGATTTCGCCGTTGTAGTAGCCGACATTTTTCCACATAATGCTTTCCTCCATTTTTATATTTGGTTCAATAGACGCGGTTTCTTCTGTCCTCAACAATCTCATACGCCCGCCAGGCGGCCCAGGCGCACAGGGCGCCGATGATCGCCCCCGCCAGTACGTCGGAGGGGTAGTGGACCCCCACGTACAGCCGGGACAGGCCCATCAAAGCCGCCAGGACCACAGCGGTAATTCTCCCCCACCTCCAGGGCAGGGTCCGCAGCCAGATCATTCCGGCGGCAAAGGCGGCGCAGGTATGTCCCGATGGGAAGGAATTTGGATCGTTCTCCTCCACAATGTGGCCCAGCCCCTCCACCACCAGCCAGGGTCTGGGGCGGGATACCAACGGCTTGATGGTCAGGTTTGTCACCACCATCCCCAGCGCCATGGCGCACAGGGCCAGCGCCCCCGCCTTTCGCGTTTTTCGGAAGCACAGCATCGCCAGCGACAGGGCAATCCACATCAATCCCGCGTCGCCCAGCATCGTGTAGGGCGCAAGCACTACGCTGAGTGAGGTGCTTCTCACATATTCCTGAATCCACAGCAGGATACCGCCATCCAGCTGGAGCAGGCTGTCCAGCATAGAAAAACCTCCCTTGACCGCCTTTGCAAAGTATACTATAATAATAGAGCTTTTTTGCCGCAAGTCAACACTTATTTTCGGAGGTCCCGTCCCTTGAAGGAAATTCTCTGTCTGTCCGGCGAGCCCTGGTCAAACCGGCTCCCTGGCCGCACGCAGCAGCTTGTTTCCAGGCTGCGGGATGCGCGGATTTTATATTTTTCCCCCGCCAAAAACTGGCGGGACGTCTCTTTTCGAAGGAAGGGGCAGAAGGTCCGGCCCAATGTGACGGCCTACACGATGCCCCCCATTCCCTTCCCGATTCCCGAGGCGCGCAGGCTGCTGTTTCAGATGGCCTGGAACCGGGTGGGCCGGTTTGTGCGGGAGACCGCCGAGCGCAGGCATTTCTCTGAGCCGCTGCTGTGGACCACCAATCCCCGGCAGATCCATCTGCTGGACAAGCTGGACTATGGCGCCCTGGTCTATGACTGCGACCGGACCTGGGACGAGCTGCCCCCCGGCTGGGAGGGCAGTCTGGCCCAGGCCGCAGATGTGGTGTTTGCCGCATCTCCGCTGCTGGCCGACCGGCTGTCCCCCTGCAGCGCCAACATTGCTCTGCTGCCCAACGGGCTGAACCTGCCACTCTTTCAGCCCGAAGCCTCCCGATTTGACCCGATGCCCGGGGTGACCGCCCCCATTCTGGGCTGGTCGGGCACCATCCGGGCGTCGCTGGACCTGTCCCCCATCCTCTACGCGGCCCAGGCCCGGCCCGACTGGGGATTTCTGCTGCTGGGGGCTGTGGAGGAGGGGAACCCCTTCCTGCGTCAGCTGGACAGGCTGTCCAATGTCTACCTGCCGGGCCCCAGGCCGGCCACCGAGGTGCCAGACTGGCTGTACCGCTGCCAGGTGCTGGTGGACCTGCTGCGGGAGGACCAGCCCTTCGGCGATGTGATCTCCCCCCGGCTGTATGAGTATCTGGCGACCGGAAAGCCGGTGGTGTCTATGCTGTGGCCCGACCAGGTGGAGCAGTTTGCCGATGTGGTCTACGGCGCCCACGACCAGGAGGAGTTCCTGACCCTGTGCGACCACGCCCTGAGGGAGGCCCCCGGCCTTGCCCTGCGGCGGCGGGAGCGGGCCGCTGAGGCCTCCTGGCCCCGGCGGGCCGGGGAGGTGGAGCGGATCCTCACCACGGCGGGGCTGCTGTGAACCGGCCTGCGGAATTGTTGCGGATTCTGTCCGCCTGTCCCGTTTTCTTGTATAAATCTACGAAAATGCTTCTCCCTCTTGCAAAATCTGCGGGCTTCCTATAAAATGGGAGTGAAACTGGCAGAAAGAGGTCTTTGCTATGCTTTGTTTTGCCCGCTACCGCGTACACGGCTGCCACGGCCCCAATCTGTCCAAAATTCCCCGTTAACCGTCTATCTATACAGGCTGTCTGTGCCCGCAGATGGCCTGAAACTTTTTTCAAAGGAGTGTTTTTATGAAAAAGGTCGCCGTCATTATGGGCTCCGACAGCGATTGGCCCGTGGTCAAGGGGTGCTGCGGACAGCTGGATGAGCTTGGGATCCCCTACGAGGCGCACATACTCTCGGCCCACCGCACCCCCGCCGCCGCCGCGGAGTTCGCCCGGAGCGCCCGGGCCAGCGGCTTCGGCGTGCTCATCTGCGCGGCCGGCATGGCCGCCCATCTGGCCGGCGCCTTCGCCGGCAATTCCACCCTGCCCGTTATCGGCATCCCCATGAAGGGGGGGGCCATGGACGGGCTGGACGCCCTGCTGGCCACCGTTCAGATGCCCAGCGGCATCCCTGTGGCCACCGTGGCCATCAACGGGGCCAAAAACGCCGCCGTTCTGGCCGCCCAGATTCTGGCCGTCTCCGACGACGCGCTGGCCGCAAGGCTGGATGAGGCCCGGGAGAGGATGGCCGAACAGATCGCCGAGAAGGAGGCTAAGCTCCAATCGGAGCTGAAGGCATGAGAGAGGCACGCCAGTATGTCTGAAATAATGTCCAGGGAGGAGCTTGTCGATCTGAAGGACCGGGAACCCGCCGTTGATGAAATTGCCGGTATGGCGATGAAGGGCATCTGAAGAACAAATTACTGTATGAAAGGTTGATTTAATATGGAAAAAAAAGAACAGCTCTACGAGGGCAAGGCCAAGAAGGTATTTTCCACCGAGGACCCCGATAAGGTCATCGTCTCCTACAAGGACGACGCCACCGCCTTTGACGGCCTGAAGAAGGGCACCATCACCGGCAAGGGGGCCATTAACAACCAGATGACCAACTTTCTTATGCAGCAGCTGGAGAAGGCCGGCGTGCCCACCCACTTTGTGGAGGAGCTGAGCGAGCGGGAGACGGTAGTAAAAAAGGTGACCATTGTCCCGCTGGAGGTCATTATCCGCAATATCTCCGCCGGCTCCTTCGCCAAGCGGTACGGCGTGGAGGAGGGCATTGTCTTTGACGCCCCCACCATTGAGTTCTCCTACAAGGACGACGACCTCCACGATCCCCTGATTAACGATTACCATGCCGTGGCCCTCAAGCTGGCCTCCTGGGAGGAGATCGAGCTGATTAAGCGGTACGCCTTCCAGGTCAACGATTTTCTGAAAAAGACCCTGCTGGAGTGCGGCGTCACCCTGGTGGACTTCAAGCTGGAGTTCGGCAAGACCTCTGACGGGACCATCGTGCTGGCCGATGAGATTTCCCCCGATACCTGCCGCTTCTGGGACTCCAAGACCGGGGAGAAGCTGGACAAGGACCGCTTCCGCCGGGACCTGGGCAATGTGGAGGGCGCTTATCAGGAGATGAGCAAGCGCCTGATGGGCAAATAAGGGGGAACATCAATGGGTGGCTTTTTTGGGGCCGTCTCTACACAGGACGTCTCCCTTGATATCTTTTTCGGGGTGGACTACCACTCCCACCTGGGCACCCGCCGGGGCGGCATGATTATCCATGACGCCAGGGACGGCTTTCAGCGGCAGATTCACTCCATCGAAAATACCCCCTTCCGCACCAAGTTTGAGAAGGACCTGGCAAAGTTCCACGGCTGCGCCGGCATCGGCTGCATCAGCGATACCGACCCGCAGCCCCTGCTGGTCCGCTCCCACCTGGGGCTGTACGCCATCACCACCGTGGGCATTATCAACAACGCCGAGGAACTGGTGGAGCGGTATTTCTCTGACCACGGGCACCAGTTTATGGCTATGAGCTCGGGCAAGGTCAACTCTACCGAGCTGGCCGCCGCCCTCATCAACCAGAAGGACAATCTGGTGGACGGCATCCTCCACGCCCAGGAGGCGATTCAGGGCTCGCTTACCCTGCTCATCCTCACCGAGCAGGGGGAGATTATCGCCGCCCGGGACCGGGTGGGCCGGCTGCCCGTTCTGGTGGGAAGGCATGAGAAGGGCTGCTGTGTCTCCTTCGAGTCCTTCGCCTACCACAAGCTGGGCTATGAGGACGCCTATGAGCTGGGCCCCAGAGAGATTGTCCGGCTCACCGCCAACGGCTTTGAGGTCCTGTCCCCGGCCGGGGAGGAGATGAAAATCTGCGCCTTCCTGTGGAGCTACTACGGCTACCCCAACTCCAACTATGAGGGGATCAACGTGGAGGTCATGCGCTACAATAACGGCGCCATCATGGCCCGGGACGAGAGGGAGCGGGGCGTTCTGCCCCAGGTGGACTATGTGGCCGGCGTCCCCGACTCGGGGGTCCCTCACGCCATCGGCTACGCCAACGAGAGCGGAGTCCACTTTGCCCGCCCCTTTATCAAATACACCCCCACCTGGCCCCGGTCCTTTATGCCCGCCAACCAGAATGTGCGCAATCAGGTGGCCAAGATGAAGCAGATCCCGGTGCCCGAGCTGATCGAGGGCAAGAAGCTGCTCTTTGTGGACGACTCCATCGTCCGGGGCACCCAGCTTCAGGAGACGGTGGACTTCCTCTATGAGTCCGGCGCCAAGGAGGTCCATATGCGCTCCGCCTGCCCCCCCATTATGTACAGCTGCAAGTATCTGAATTTCTCCCGGGGCAACTCCGATATGGACCTCCTCGCCCGGCGCACCATCCAGGAGCTGGAGGGGGACGAGGGCCAGAAGCACCTGGAGGAGTACGCCGACGCGCAGACGGAGCGGGGCGGCTGTATGCTGAAGGCTATCTGTGAGAAATTCGGCTTCGACTCCCTGGGCTATCAGTCCCTGGACGGCCTGCTGGAGGCCATTGGCATTGATAAAAGTAAGGTGTGTACCTACTGCTGGAGCGGGAAGGAGTAAATCCGCTTCTGTAGGGCGCGACGACCCGGCGCGCCGTCACGGATACACGGTGGGCCGAGGTCGTCCCGCCCTACAATCGAATACAATATCCAATCATATTTTTTGGAGGTTCTCCTATGGAAAATTCCCATTCCGCTTCCTACGCCGCCGCCGGCGTGGACATTGAGGCCGGATACAAGGGCGTTCAGCTGATGAAGAAGCATGTGGCCCGTACCATGATTCCCGGGGTGGTCAGCGGCATCGGCGGCTTCGGCGGCCTGTTCGCCCCCGACCTGGCCGGGATGAAGGAGCCGGTGCTGGTCTCTGGCACCGACGGCGTGGGCACCAAGATCCGCCTGGCCCAGCTGATGGACGAGCACGACACCATCGGCATCGACTGCGTGGCTATGTGCGTCAACGACATCATCTGCTGCGGCGCGCGGCCTCTCTTCTTCCTGGACTACATCGCCATCGGCAAAAATGAGCCGGAGAAGGTGGCTTCCATCGTCTCCGGCGTGGCTGAGGGCTGCGTCCAGGCGGGCTGCGCCCTCATCGGCGGCGAGACCGCCGAGCACCCCGGCCTGATGAAGCCGGAGGACTACGATCTGGCCGGCTTCGCCGTGGGCATTGTGGACAAGGAGAAGATGCTGGACCCCAGCCAGGTAAAGACGGGGGACGTCATCCTTTCCCTGCCCTCCACCGGAATCCACTCCAATGGCTTCTCACTGGTGCGCAAGGTGTTCAACATCGAGCACGCCAAGCTGGACGAGTGGAGCGAGGAGTTGGGTGGTGAGCTGGGCGGCGTCCTGCTCCAGCCCACCGCAATTTACGTCAAGCCTGTCCTGGCCGCCATTGAGGCCGCCCAGGTCCACGGCGTCAGCCACATCACCGGCGGCGGCTTCTATGAGAACATTCCCCGCTGCCTGCCCAAGGGAATGACAGCTAAAATCGACAAATCCGCCCTGTGGATCAACCCCATTTTCCGGATGATCCAGCGGCTGGGGAATATTCCGGAGCATGACATGTTCAATACCTTCAACATGGGCACCGGCATGGTGCTGGTGGTGGCCAAAGAGGATGTGGACAAGGCCGTTGCCGCCCTCAACAGCGAGGGAGAGGGCGCACGGGTCATTGGCGAGATCGTGGCCGGGGACGCCGGCGTGGAGCTGCTGTGATGAAAAATATCGCCGTTTTAGTGTCCGGGGGCGGGACCAACCTTCAGGCCCTTATCGACGCCCAGGCCCGGAGAGAGATCAACGGCGGAGAGATCGGTATGGTGGTCTCCTCCAATCCGGAGGCCTACGCCCTGGAGCGGGCCAAGCAGGCCAACATCCCGGGTTACGTCCTGCCCAGAAAGAACTGGCCCTCCAACCAGGCCTACACCAAGGCCCTGGTGCGCCTCCTCCAGGAGATGGGGGCGGATATCGTGGTGCTGGCCGGCTTTATGACCATCCTCACCGAGGAGATCGTCCAGGCCTACCCCAACAAAATCCTCAACGTCCACCCCGCCCTGATCCCCTCCTTCTGCGGCAAGGGGGCCTACGGCCTCCACGTCCACGAGCAGGCCCTGGCCTACGGGGTCAAGGTCACCGGCGCCACCGTCCACCTGGTAACAGCGGAGCCGGACGGCGGGCCTATCGTCCTGCAAAAGGCCATCGACATCCTGCCCTGGGACACCCCGGAGAGCCTCCAGCGCCGGGTGATGGAGGAGTGTGAGTGGAAGCTCCTCCCCAAGGCGGTGGACCTGCTGTGCCGGGATAATCTGAAGGTAGAAGGACGCACCGTAAAAATAATAGGAGGACGTGTGATTGTATGATTGATCTGATGAAATACCTCTCGGAAAACCCCTACCCCGGCCGGGGTATCGTCATGGGCCGCACGGCCAACAACCGGGCGGTTATCGCCTACTTCATCATGGGCCGCAGCGAGAACAGCCGTAACCGCATCTTTGAGCGGACCGAGGACGGCATCCGGACAAGAGCCTTTGACGAGTCCAAGATGACCGACCCCTCCCTGATTATCTACCACCCCGTCCGGCTGCTGCCCAACGGACTGCTGGTGGTGACCAACGGCGACCAGACCGACACCATCCGGGACCACATCGCCCAGGGCCACTGCTACCGCCACGCCCTGAATACCCGGAAGTTCGAGCCCGACGGTCCCAACTGGACCCCCCGCATCTCCGGGGTGATGAAGCCCGACGGCACCTATAATCTGTCCATCCTCAAGAGCATGGACGGCGACCCCTCCTGCTGCTGCCGGTACTTTTTCGAGTACGACAGCCCTGTCCCCGGGACGGGCCACTTCATCCACACCTACCAGAGCGACGGCGACCCCCTGCCCTCCTTCCAGGGGGAGCCCCGGCGGGTGGAGATGGGCGCTCTGACCGAAGCCCGGGAGCTGGCCGGGCCGATGTGGGACAGCCTCAACGGGGAAAATAAGGTGTCTCTCTATGTCCAGCTCTACGACCTGAAAACCGGCGCACGGGATACCGCCATCATCAACAAGCATGGCTGATCTGTAGGGGCGGATATCATCCGCCCGCAATCCTCCAGACCCTCAACAACGGGCGGATCATATCCGCCCCTGCAAAGCGAAAACTCAGGAAAGAAGGAAATCCCGATGGGCCTTTTTGACCGCTTCAAGAAACAGGACAAGCCCTCTGAGCCCAAGGTGGAGGCTCCCGCCGCCCCGGAGGTGGGTTTGATCGACTTCCACCCCTACGACACCGGGCTGGCGGAGGCCGTCCGGGCGCTGGAGGGGGACCTCCGGGCGCTGAACACAAACGGACGCCGGCCCTGCGGCCGGGACGAGTTTATCGCCCTGCTGGCAGGCGTCGCCGCCCTGCGGAAGACCCCCGGCATCCCCGGGCCCAACGAGTCGGGGCCCAACTACTTCATCACCCTGCCCAAATGCGCCGACCGCACGGCGGAGCTGGCGTGCAAAGCCCACCTGGAGGGTATTTTCGGCATTACAGACAAGGAGTCTATGGTGGAGTTCTGTAACAAGGAGCTGCGCTGTCACAGCCAGTATCTGGACTTCGAGGGCTTCTGGGAGGGGCGCCCGCCTTTCGAACTGTCCCAGCTTAACGAGGGCGGACTGGAGTTTTTCTCAACTGCCCGGGACTTCTCCGCCCAGTTCTACCCCATCGTGGGCCACAAGGGGTATCTGGCCTGGGACATTTCCGAGTGCATGGGCCACCTGCGGGCGGGCTACGCCTGCGGCCTGCTCACACGGGAAGAATTTGACGAGATGGCGGAGCACTGGATCG
>CAJUSG010000058.1 GCA_910589085.1 uncultured Oscillospiraceae bacterium
GGCCCCGGACGTAGGGGACGATGCAGTAGGAACAGAAGTTGTTGCAGCCGTACATGATGGACACCCAGGCCTTGATATTGTCCTGCCGCACCACCGGGATGCCCTCGGCGATGGAGCCGGCCTCGTCGTCCACCGAGAAGGTCCGGCCCCGCTGGGTGAGCAGGGTGTGGACCATCTCCGGGAACCGCCAAAGGGCGTGGGGGCCGAAGACCAGGTCCACGTGGCGGTAGGACTCCCGGATTTTTTTCGCCACGTGGGGTTGCTGGGCCATGCACCCGCACAGACAGATGAGGGTGTCCGGGTGCCGGCGCTTCACGTGGACCAGGGCGCCCACGTTGCCGAAGACCCGCTGCTCGGCGTGCTCCCGGATGGCGCAGGTGTTGATGACGATGATCCGGGCCTCCTCCTCGCTGGCGGTGAAGCCGAAGCCCATTTTTTCCAGATAGCCCCGGAGGCGCTCCGAGTCGGCCTCGTTCTGCTGGCAGCCGTAGGTGTCCACAAAGGCCAGAGGCCTGTCCGGCAGCTGGGCCCAGAGGGCGGCTACGGCCCGGCAGTGCTCCAGCTGCGTTTCGATGTCGGCGGGGGAAATCAGGGTGGTGCGTTCCATAGAAACCTCCAATGGCCCATTGTAATTTAACTGATACATTATACTATCCTTTTCGCCAAAACACAAGGAATTTTCATCCCGCCGCAAAGGGGAACAAAATGTAAATTTTAGCGCCGGACCGTCGGCACGGTTGCAATCTGTGAATGTTTGGTGTAAAATATAGCCACTATAATTTAAAATGGAGGAGTATGATCTATGGACGACAAGGTAAGGGCGCTGCTGGAGCGGGTAAGAGGCACTGCCAACTACGCGGCCGACGCGGCGGCGGACGGAGCCCGGGCGGCGGGCAAGAAGGCGGGGCAGATGGTGGACGTGGCCAAGCTGAACGTCCGGCTGTTTGACCTGAACGGGGAGTATAACGATGTTCTGCGCCAGCTGGGCCAGGTGATGGTGGAGACCCACCAGGGGCTGGCGGCCGACCCGGAGCGGGTGACCGCCCTGCTGGCCCAGGCGGACGAGCGGGCGGAGCGGATTGCCGAGCTGAAGAGCCGGATCTCCGACCTGAAGCAGGCCCAGGCCTGCCCCGTCTGCGGCGAGCCCTGCGGGAAGAGCGACAAATTCTGCCGCGCCTGCGGCGGACAGCTGTAAGGAGGAAATATGGACTACACAATGGAGCAGTATGAGGCCAGCGCCCAAATGATCCGGGAGCGCCTGGGGGACTTTGTCCCCAGGGTGGCTATGGTGCTGGGCTCCGGCCTGGGCTACCTGGGGGATGAGGTGGAAAACCCCGTTTTCATCGACTATCAGGATATCCCCCACTTCAAGGCCTCCACCGCCCCCGGCCACAAGGGCCGCCTGGTGTTTGGGGAACTGGAGGGACAGAGGGTGGCCGTCATGCAGGGCCGGATGCACCACTATGAGGGCTACTCCTACGAGGCGGTGTCCTACGCCGTCCGGGTGCTGCGCCTGCTGGGCTGCGACACCCTCATCGTCACCAACGCCGCCGGCTGTGTCAACACCGACTGGAAGGCGGGCGACCTGATGCTCATCACTGACCAGATCAAGATGTTCTCCGAGTCCCCCCTCCGGGGGGAGAACCTGCCCGGGTTCGGCGTTCGCTTTCCCGACGCCTCCCACCTGTACACCCGCCGTCTGCTGGACCTGGCCCGCCAGACGGCCAGGGAGCGGGACATCCCCCTGCGGGAGGGGGTCTACTTCTACTGCTACGGCCCTCAGTACGAGACCCCGGCGGAGATTCGCGCCGTCCGCGCCCTGGGCGGGGACGCCGTGGGCATGTCCACCGCCCCAGAGGTGATCGTGGCCGGCCACTGCGGCATGGAGGTGCTGGGTCTGACCCTGCTGTCCAACATGGCCGCCGGCATCCTGGACCAGCCCCTCTCCGAGCAGGAGGTGCTGGACGCCGCCGAGGCCGCCCGGGAGAAGTTCTCCGGGCTGGTGCGGGCCTGTCTGAGGAAGATGTAGCGCTGCGGGGGCTTGCGGAATTGCTGTAGGGCGGGACGACCCCGGCCCGCCGTGTTTCCCCAAATTACGGCACATGAGAGAGACGGCGCGCCGAGTCGCCGCGCCCTACACATGAGGAGGAAACCTGAACATGTCAATTCTCTTTGAAAACGTCACCGCCGTCACCATGGACCCGGAAAATCCGGTTCTCAAGAACACCTTTGTGGCGGTGGAGGGGACGAAAATCGCCTCGGTGGGGACACAGCGTCCCGACGGGGAGTTTGACCGGGTTATCGACTGCGCCGGCAAGGCGCTCATGCCCGGGCTGGTGAACGCCCATACCCACGTGCCCATGGCCCTCATGCGGGGCTACGGCGGGGGCTGCGACCTGCACACCTGGCTCAACCAGTACATCTTCCCCGCCGAGGCCAGGCTGGACGACCGATGCGTGGCCGCCGGGGCGGCCCTGGGGCTGGCGGAGATGATCACCTCGGGCACCACCTGCATTGCCGATATGTATATGAACACCGAGACCATCGCCAAAACGATTCTGGAGGCGGGGCTCTCCGCCAACCTGGCCTGCGGAGCGGTGTACTTCGGCGCGCCCGAGGACTTCTCCCCCGAGACGTGCAATGACTGCGGCAACCATGTCCGTCTCTATGAGAACTGGCACGGCGCGGGGGACGGCCAGCTTCTGGTGGACGCCTCCATCCACGCCGAATACACCTCCTGCCCCCCGGCGTGGGAGTGGGTGGCGGATTTTGCCCAAAAGCACAATCTGCGGATGCACGTCCATGTGTCTGAGACCCTCTCCGAGCATGAGAAGTGCATCGATAAATACGGCACCACCCCCGCCCAGCTTCTGGACCGATACGGCGTGTGGCAGAACGGCGGCATCGCCGCCCACTGCGTCCACCTCTCCGGCGGGGATGCGGAGCTGTTCGCCAGGCGGGGAGTTACCGCCGTCCACAACCCGGTGTCCAACCTGAAGCTCATGTCCGGGGTGGCCCCCCTGTTCTTTATGCGGGACTGCGGCATGAATGTGGCCCTGGGCACCGACGGGGTGGCCTCCAACAACAGCCACAACATCTTTGAGGAGATGAAGGTGGCCGCTCTGGTGCAGAATTACAGCTTTGGGGAGGACCACGGCCAGCTGTCCGCCTTGGACATTTTGGCCATGGCCACCGTCAACGGGGCCAGGGCCCTGGGGCGGGACACCGGGGTTATCGCCCCCGGCAAAATTGCCGATCTGATTCTGGTGGACTTCACCCACCCCAACCTCTTCCCCTGCCACGATATCATGGAGAACCTGGTCTATTCCGCCGCCCCCTCCAACGTGGTGATGAATATGGCCCGGGGAAAAATCATATATGAAAATGGGACGTTCCTCACCCTGGACCTGGCGAGGATCAGAGCTGAGGTGAAGGACTACGCCCTGCCCCACATCTTTGGAGGAAAGTAATGCCCGCCTATTTTGAGATGTCCCTGCAATTTCTCCGCAAGGACCTGTACCCCGGCTTTATGACGGACTTTGATGCTCATCTGGAGGAGGCCGGTCTGGCTTTTTTTGACGGCTTTTGGGAGGACAGGGGCCTGTCCCAAAAGGAGATCGCCGCCTGGAACCAGAAAAAGCTGGAGAAGGACTTCTGCCTGGGCCCAACCACCCACCGCTCCCGCGACTACAAACAGACCCTGTACCGCTTCGGAGACTACAGCGAGGTCCGGGGCTTCTGGATGAATCAATATCCGGATAAGGGGCTGTTCAACTGCTCTATCATCATCCCGGAGAGCGAGGTGGTGGACGAGGGCAATTACACCATCTTTCTGCCGGAGCAAGCGGGGCAGCTGCGGGAGCTGGCTGAAAAGCTGTGGCAGTTCCCGGCGGTAAAGGCCATTCAAACCGGGATGGAGGAGGACGGCCATATCAGCCTGCGGGAGCTGCGAAAGGGCGTTCCGGCCTGCGTGTGCCCCTTCGCCATCGTGGAGCGGGACTGCCACCCCTATGACGACGGCTCCCGGGTCATAGAGCTGACCCGGGGCAGGCCGGGACTCCTTCTGCTGGAGAACGACGATCTCCCACCCTGTCAGTAAGCCTAATACATCAATTTAGGAGGCTGCCTATGGCCCGATATGACGCGCCCTCCCGCCGGAGCGGCGGACAAAAACAAAATACCTTCTTCGGCGGAGCGGCGATCCTGGCGGCGGGCATCCTGGTGGTTAAGCTCATCGGCATGTTCTACAAAATTCCGCTGGTCAACATCATCGGCGACCAGGGGAGCACCGACTTTACCAACGCCTACAATATCTACTCCGTGCTGCTCACCATCTCCACCGCCGGCCTGCCGGTGGCGGTGTCTAAGCTGGTGAGCGAGGCCGACGCCCGGGGCCGCCTCAACCAGGTCCACAAGACCTTCCGGCTGGCCCTGATTATATTCCTGACCCTGGGGGCTCTGTCCTTTCTGGTGATGTACTTCAGGGCCGACTGGCTGGCCGCCACCATGAACGACACCAAGGCCGCCCCGGGCATCAAGGCCATGGCCCCGGCGGTGGTGTGTGTGGGCTGCCTGTCCGCCCTGCGGGGCTACAGCCAGGGGCACATGAACATGACCCCCACCTCGGTTTCGCAGATTATCGAGGCGCTGTGCAAGCTGGTGATCGGCCTGTCCCTGGCCTACGCCATGACCAAGGCGGGGCAGCCCCCGGAGATTGCCGCCGCCGGCGCCATCACCGGCGTGACGGTGGGCACCATGGTGGCCCTGGCCTATATGATTTTCAGCTTTCTCGTCGCCCGCTCCCGGGAGCCCCGCCTGGCCCGTGACGTGCCCGACAGCGCGGGGGAGATTATCAGAGACATTCTGCGCATCGCCATCCCCGTCACCCTGGGCTCGTCCATGGTGGGCATCGTCACCGTGGTAGACGCCGGTCTGGTCCAGGGCCAGCTCCAGCGGGTGCTGCTGGAGAAGCCGGAGTGCTGGGCCCTGTATACCCAGTATGTGGACTTCGCCCCCCTGGAGGGGGCCGTCGCCGCCTGGAAGGAGACCCTGGGGTCGGGGGTCTCCGCCACCATGTCCGCCCTCAGCGCCCAGGTGGAGACGGAGCTGAAGGCGGGGACGGCGGAATCGGCCGCTCTGGCCCTCCACACCACACTGGAGTCGGTGAGCCGCACCCTCTATGGCAACTACAGCGGGGCGCTGACCATCTACAACCTGCCCAACGCCCTGATGGCGGCCATCACCGCCTCGGTGATCCCAGCCGTATCCGGGGCGCTGACCCGGCGGGACCGGAGAGGGGCCGCCCGCATCTCGGGGGCCGCCCTGCGGGTCACCGCCCTGCTGGCCTGCCCCATGGGCGTGGGCCTCTTTGTCATGGGCACCCCCATTATGCAGATGCTCTACCCCAGCCTGGAGAAGGACATTGCCGGCCCCCTGCTGTCCATGCTGGGCTTGGCCAATATTCTGGTCTGCCTGGTGCTGGTGTGCAACTCGGTTTTGCAGGCCTACGGCTTTGTCACCCTGCCTGTGCTGGTGATGATCCTGGGCGGCGGCTTTAAGATCGCGGCCAACTACATTGTGGTGGCCATGCCGACGGTGGGCATCTACGGCGCCCCGGTGGGAAATCTGCCCTGCTTCGGCCTATGCCTGCTGCTGGACCTGTTTATCATCGCCCGGGTGATCCCCCGGCGGCCCCGTTACCTGGAGGTGTTCGCGAAGCCGCTGCTGTCCTCCGGCGTGATGGGCCTGGCGGCCTGGGCGGTGTATGGCCTGAGCGCCAAGCTGTTTTTTGCCCTGGGCAGGAGGAGCCTGGAGGCGGCGGCGGGCGGCGTGCCCGGCGGCCTGGGCGCGCGGCTGTGTACCCTCAGCCAGGAGGCCGGGCAGGTGCTGGACCTGAGCCGGGCAGGCTGCGCCATCGCCACGCTGGGGGCGATTGGCGTTGCGATGGTAATCTATTTTGCGCTGCTGATTGCCCTGCGGGCCATTACCCGGGACGACCTGTCCCTGATGCCCAAGGGGGAGAAAATCGCCCGGCTGCTCCGCCTGTGATGGGGAGAAAATTTCCTGAATATGGAAATTTCGGAAAGGCTTTTTTCGATTTTAATAAAAAAGAAGAAAAAATACTTGCTATGGGAGGGAAAATGTGATAAATTTTGAAATAGCGGAAAATTATAGAATGGATGATCTTCTCAGGATCATGGAGCTGCTGCGGGCGCCCGGGGGCTGTCCCTGGGACAGAGCCCAGACACACCGGTCCATCCGCCAGAATATGCTGGAGGAGGCCTACGAGGCGGCCGACGCCATCGACCGCATGGACATGGCCAATTTGAAGGAGGAGCTGGGCGACGTACTGCTCCAGGTGGTGTTCCACGCCTCCATAGCCGGTGAGGCCGGACAGTTTACCTTTGACGATGTGGTGGATGGAATCTGCAAGAAGCTGGTCTACCGCCACCCCCACGTCTTTGGGACGGCCTCCGCCGGGGACCCGGAGGGGGCTCTGGCCGCCTGGGACGCCCAAAAGCGGGCGGAGAAGGACCAGAAGACCACCGGGGACGCGCTGGACGGCGTGGCCCGGGCTCTGCCCGCCCTGACGCGGGCCGCCAAGATTCAGAGCAAGGCCGCCAAGGCGGGCTTTGACTGGGAAAATATCTCACCCGCGCTGGACAAGCTGTCTGAGGAGCTGGAGGAGCTGAAGACCGCCCTGGAGGAGGGCTCCAATGTGGAGGAGGAGCTGGGAGACCTGCTCTTCGCCGCCGTCAAGGTGGGCCGCTTCGCTGAGGTGGACGGGGAGACCGCCCTCCAGAGCGCCTGTGAGAAGTTCATCCGCCGGTTCCGCCGGGTGGAAGAGCTGGCCCCCGGGCGGCTGGACGGCCTGACCGTCCCCGAGCTGGAGGCGCTGTGGCGCAGGGCCAAGGAGGAGACTTAACGCCCCGATCTGGAAGGGCTTTAAGTATATATACGGCAGCCGGATGAAAGGGCTGTCAATCTATGCACAGGAGGAGAAAATATGAACAAGACTGAACTCATTGCGGCAGTGGCCGAGCGGGCCGAACTGTCCAAGAAGGATGCCGAAGCCGCCGTAACCGCCGCCATTGACGTCATTACTGAGGCTCTGCGCAAGGAGGAGAAGGTCCAGCTGGTGGGCTTTGGATCCTTTGAGGTCAAGACCCGGGCGGAGCGCATGGGCCGCAACCCCCAGACCAAGGAGCCCATCCCCATCCCCGCCTCCAAGGCTCCGGTGTTCAAGGCCGGCAAGGCGCTGAAGGATGCAGTCGCCCGATAATTCAATATGACAGGAGGAGGCGCTGCGGGGCAGCGCCCCTTTCACTGTTCCCGCCCCGGGGCGGGAAGGCAGGAGGTAAGCTATGCGGCTGGATAAATGGTTAAAGGTGTCCCGGCTCATCAAGCGCCGGACGGTGGCCAACGAGGCCTGCGACAATGAGCGGGTCAGCGTCAACGGCCGGCCGGTCCGGGCCAGCTACGACGTGAAGGTGGGCGACCGGGTGGAGCTGAAGTTCGGGCAGAACACCGTGAAGGTGGAGGTGCTGGTGGTGGCCGACAACGTGGGCAAGGCGGACGCCGCCGCCATGTACCGGGAAGTTCTATGAAAAAAAGGGCGTTTTTGCTGGCTCTGGCGCTGTGCCTGTCCGCTCTGGCGGGCTGTCAGAGAGAGCCCGTGGAGACCACCGTATTCGCCATGGATACCGTGATGAACCTCACCCTGTACGGCGGCTGGGACCGGGAAAAGACCAAGGAGACCCGGGACTGGATGACCCAGCGGCTGACCGATTGTGACGAGCTCTTCTCCGCCGCGGAGGGAAACGGCGATATCGCGCGGGTAAATCAGGGGGCGGGACAGCCGGTGGAGGTGAAGGATCCGACGGCCGAGCTGCTGTCCCAGGCGCTGGAGCTGTGCGAGGTCACGGGCGGAGCGCTGGACGTCACCGCCTGCCCGGCGGTGACGGCCTGGGGCTTTACCCGGGAGGAGCACCAGGTTCCCTCCCCCGCCGAGCTGGAGGAGTTGGCCCGGAGGATTGACTACACCGCTGTGGAGCTGGAGGGGAACACCGTCACCCTTCCGGAGGGGATGGAGCTTGACCTGGGCGGGGTGGCAAAGGGCTATGTCGGGGACAGGCTGGCCGATACCGCGCGGGCCGACGGCATTTCCTCCGCCCTGCTGGACCTGGGCCAGAGCACCATCGTGGCCGTGGGGACCAAGCCCGGGGGAAGGCCCTGGCGCATCGGGGTGGTGGACCCGGCCCGGCCGGGGGCCTACTTCGCCGTGGTGGAGCTTCAGGACATGGCTATGGGCACCTCCGGGGGCTACCAGCGGTATTTTGAACAGGACGGCGTGACCTACTGGCACATCCTGGATCCGGACACCGCCGCCCCCGCCCGGTCGGGGCTCAGCTCGGTGACGGTGGTGGCGCCCTCCGCCCTCACCTGCGACGGCCTGTCCACCGCCCTGTTCGTCATGGGGCTGGAGGAGGGAACCCAGTTCTGGCGGGACCACCCCGAGCTGGAGTTTGAGGCCATCTTTGTGACGGAGAGCGGGGAAATCTTCCGCACAGCCGGACTGGAGGGCCGCTTTTCCCTGGCGGAGGGGTATCAGGACCGGGAGGTAGTTGTGCTGGAATGAAGACCAGAATGATTATATTTCTGCTGCTGGCCGCTGTGGCTGCCTCGGCGGCGTGGCTCCTGCTTTGGAATCATGAGGCGGATTCCCCCGTTGCCCGTGTCAGCTGGGATGGCGCTTTGCTGGAAGAATTTGACCTGAATCAGGTGGATGAGCCCTATACCTATACGTTTAAGCACGAGAGTGAAACCAACACGATTACAGTAGAACGGGGCCGTGTCTGCATTTCAGAGGCCAATTGCCCGGACCAGATTTGTGTCCACCAGGGTTGGATTTCTGACGGAACGGTACCAATTGTCTGTCTGCCCCACAAGCTGATTGTGGAGATCGTGGGGGGCGGAGGTGTGCTGGATGGCGGGGCCGGTTAAGGGGGCGGGGCGGATTACCCGGCTGGCCCTGCTCACCGCCATCGCCCTGACTATCTTTCTGGCGGAGGCCCAGCTGCCCGCCCTCACCGCTGTCCCCGGGGTAAAGCTGGGGCTGGCCAACATTGTCACCGTATACGCCATGTTTGCCCTGGGGCCGGGGGACGCCCTGCTGGTGCTGTCCGGCCGGGTGTTTCTGGGGGCGGTGTTCTCAGGGCAGATGATGACCCTGATCTACAGCGCCGCCGGGGGCTTTTTGAGCTGGTGCGTCCTGTGCCTGCTGCGGAAACTGCTTACCGGGGAACAGATCTGGCTGGCCAGCCCGGTGGCCGCTGTTTTTCACAATCTGGGCCAGCTGCTGGCCGCTGCCACCGTCCTGCGCTCCTGGGCGGTGATGGCCTGGCTGCCCTATCTGATAATTGCCGCCATCCTGGCCGGGCTGTTTACCGGCGTGGCCGCCCAGGCGCTGCTGAGGCGGCTGAGCGGTTTGTCATGAGTGCTCCGCAGTATGGGTTTGATATTACAAGGAAAGAATCAACTGCTCAGACAGCGAACGAGCCGGGGAATACTCCCCGGCTCGCTTTATTCCTGGTCCTTTGCGTCTGCTATGGTGTCCAGCAGATCGCATAGTTCACGTTTCGTATAGGTGTCCTTGTCGCTGTTTTTGATTAAACGCCGCAGGTCGTAAATGGTAGCTTTTTCAATGACCTTATAATCCTTTTCAGTCGGCATAATATCCACCTCCAGAAAAAGCATACCACAGTTCAGGGAAAAACACAAGTTGAAATATCGCGGCGCACTGCGCTGCCGGTCAGTTTTCAAACCTGGGATCAGAAAGAGGGATGGCAAGAGCGATGGATTTGGGGATGAATGCGTCAGGGGCGAGGTTGGGCTCCACCTGAATCCCAGTCAGGGTGAGGGAAGGGAAGTGAATCTCAGGCGTAATGGTGAACACGTCGCCTGTGTCAACATTCCGGCCTGTTCCCTTTTCCTGGAGGGTGGCATGGACCCTTACCGTCTCCCCCTTGTATTTGGGAAGGGTCAGGGCGGCCTTGCCGGTCTTCGGGTCGGCGGTCAGGTATTCGGTGCGGGGCGGAGGGGCTCCGTCATCGGGCTGTCCCCCGGGCTCCAGCCACCAGGGCGCGGGACGGCTCTGGATGACGGCGGTATAGCCGATGACGTTCCAGCCCTTGAATTGCTTCACCGGGCGCAGGGTAAAGTTCAGGGTCAGGTCCTGGTCCCCCTCGTACCAGAGAAAGCCCGGCTCTATGTCGCTGAGGGTGCACTCCGCCGTCTGGAACAGTTCCCGGTTGCGGCAGTCAACATAATCCTCGTTCAAAACGGTCTGGAGCTTCAGCTCCTGGAGCTGGGACCACAGGATTCCGGTCAGGACGGACAGGATGACCAGGGCCGCTCCTATCCCGGCCAGAAGGAGCGTTTGCCAGCGGGGTGCCCGCTGGGGCGGGGCCGGGGCCGGGACGGGCTGCTCCACCCCCAGGAGCTGGCCCACCGTGAGGCCGAAAAGTTTTGAAAGGGAAATGAGCTTGTCCAGCTCCGGGATGGTCTGGTCCCCCTCCCACTTGCTGATGGCCTGACGGGATACCCCCATCTTTTCCCCCAGTTCCTCCTGAGACAGGCCCAGCCCCTTCCGCAGCTCCTGGATACGTTGGCCCAATGTCATAGCGGGCACCTCCTTCAAGTTTTCTGGCCTAAGCATACCCCAAGGCCACAGCTTTGACAACCAGCTGTCAGGTTCTTTTTGTCAACCTTCGGTTGCATCCCCTGGGGCCCAAGGGATTGGAGAATTTGTTCCGATGAATAAAAATCCCCTCTTCCGGCACACTAAGCCGAGAGGAGGGGGTTTTATGTCCAAACAGGAGGCCAACGCGCCCCACCCCAGAAAAGAGCCCCGGCTCCCCGGCCCGCTGTCCCTGGCTCGGCTGGAGGAGGTTTTTGCCGACTGTACCGATTTCAGTAAGCGGGAGGTCTACCTCCATGGGGACAGGTCCCGGAGGGCCACGGTGTGCTATATTGACGGTCAGGCCCGGTCGGAGCGGCTCAACGACTATGTTCTGCGTCCCCTGGCCCAGGATCCCATGCTGGCCTCCGCCCCTGAGGGGGAGCTGTTCGGCCTGATGGAGCGGGGAGCCCTCTACGCCCACGGGGCCAAGCGGGAGACCGAGATGGACCCGGTGGCCTTCGCCCTCATCAACGGCAGCTGTGCCCTCTTCCTGGAGGGGCGGGACGACTGCCTGGTCTTCCCCGTGGCCACCGAGGAGAAGCGCTCGGTGGGGGAGCCGGAAAACGAGCCCGCCCTGAAGGGAGCCCGGGACTCCTTTGTGGAGAGCCTGCGCACCAACACCTCCCTGGTCCGCCGCCGGCTCCGGGCCCCGGAGCTGAAAATTAGGGAGCATATTGTGGGCCGGCAGTCCCTCACCCCGGTGGATGTGCTGTGGATCGACGGCATCGCCGACCCGGACACGGTGGCCCTGCTGGAGGAGCGGCTGGATGCCATCGACATCGACGGGGTGGAGGCGGCGGGCAATCTGGAGGAGTATCTGGTGGACAGCGGAAGCTCCCTCTTCCCTCTCATGCCCTTCACCCAGCGGCCCGACCGGTTCTGCCAGGGCCTTCTGGAGGGCCGGGTGGGCCTCTTTGCCGACGGAATCCCCCTGGGCTGGCTCCTCCCGGGCACCATCGACCAGTTCTTCAAGACGGGGCAGGACCGGGCCTACCACTGGCTGGTGGCCTCCGCCCTCAGCGTCATCCGCTGGCTGTGCGCCCTTATCACCCTGCTGGTGCCCGGGCTGTATATCGCCCTGGTCACCTTCCACCCCGAGGCCATCCCCCCAAAGCTGGCCCTGTCCATCGTGGCTGCCAAGCAGGAGGTGCCCTTCTCCACTATTTTCGAGGTGCTCATTATGCTGCTGGCCTTCGAGGTGATCCAGGAGGCCGGCCTGCGCCTCCCCGGGCCCATCGGGGCCACCGTCTCCATTTTGGGGGGGCTGGTGGTGGGCAACGCGGCGGTGGAGGCCCACATCGTCTCCCCCGCCGTCCTCATCGCCGTGGCCATCGCCGGGGTGGCGGGGTACACACAGCCCTCACAGGATTTTGGCAACGCCCTGCGGCTGTGGCGGTTCCTGCTGGCCATTCTGGCCAGCGTGGGCGGGCTCACCGGGCTGGCTCTGGGCTGCACCGGGCTCATCTACCACCTGGCGGAGCTGGAGTCCTTCGGCGTGCCCTACCTGGCCCCCTTCACCACCGGGACCCGGGTGCCCCGGGGGCACCCCAGCCTCTTCCGCCTGCCCCTGCCCATGATGAAGTGGCGGGACGGCCCCATCCAGACCCAGAACAGGAGGAATCAGAAATGAGACACGCCCGCGTAGGGGGCGGCCGACCTGCCGCCCCGCTTCTGGCAGCTGTAACGGCGCTCCTCCTCGCCGGCTGCTCCGGTCTGCCCGCCGCCCGGGAGATGGGAGACATGGCCCTCCTGCGCACCCTGGGGGTGGACCCCTCCCCCGCCGGGGTGGCGGTCACCGGCTCCACCGGTCCCCGGGCGAAGGGCCTCCAGGGCGACGGCGAGCCCGCCCTTACCCTGGCGGCGGATGGGGCGTCCCTTAGCGGAGCCTGTCTGGCCATGCAGGGGCAGAGCGACAGCTTTGTCTTTTTCGGCTATGTGGACCAGCTCCTCCTGGGGGAGAAGCTGGCGGAGGAGGGGGTCCGGCCAGTGCTGGACTACTTCTCCCGGAATGCCGAGCTGGGCCTGGGGGCCCAGCTGTGGCTGGTCCGGAGCGGCTCCGCCCGGGAGGCCCTGTCTGCCGGAGGGGAAAAGGGGCTGGACAGCCGCCTGGAGACCATTCAGAACGACAGCAAAATGGGCATCGCCAACCTCACCCGCACCGCCGGAGAGGTATACACCGACCTGCTGGAGCTGGGCTCCGCCTATGTCCCCGCCCTCACCCCCGTCGGGGAGGGGGACGCCGTCCTGGCGGAGCAGGGATATGGAATTTTAAAGGGGGATATCCTGGCGGGCTTTCTGGAGGGGGAGGCGGCCAAGGGCCTGGAGCTGCTGACCGGGGGGCCCTCGGCGGATATTTTGGAGATTGCGCTGCCGGAGGGGCAGGTGTCGGTAAAGGTGAGTTCCGCCTGTACGAAAAGCCGCCTGGAATTTCAGGGGGACGCACCCGCCAAGCTGCGGCTGACCTGTAAGATCGAGGCCCGCCTGTCCGAGTACCGGGAGCGCCCGGACGGTCAGGGGCTGGAGCACCTCCAGACGGCGCTGGAGGACCGGGAGCGGGAGCGGATGGCCGCCGCCCTGGAACGGCTGCGGGTCTGGGGGACAGACTGCGCCGGCCTGGGAGCCAGAGCGGGGATGCTCTGCCCGGCCCGATGGCAGGCCGTCCAGGACAGCTGGCCCGAGTGGTTTGGCCGGGTGCCGGTGGAGATTACGGTTGAGGTTAATTTGTTATAGGGGTGGCCCCGGGCCTCCCCTACAGGAAGGAAGCGCCCTATGAAAGACAACAAAATTTCCCGCACCCAGCTCATGGCTCTGCTGTGGGCGGGGGTGATGGCCCCGGCGGCGGAGCTGCTGCCATCCCTTCTGCTGCCCGGCGCGGGCCGGGGAGCTTGGCTGGCGGTGGTGCTGGCCGCCCCTCTGGTGCTGGCGGCGGGGTGGCTGCTGGGCTCGCTGGCCGGCCGGGAGGGTCTGGCCCGGGGGGTCACCGGATTGCTGGGCCGGTGGCTGGGCGGGGCGGTCCTACTATTATATATAGTGTGGGCGCTGTGTCTTCTGTCCCTCCGCTTGCGGTTATGCGCCCAGAGGCTGCTCGCCTCCGGAGAGCGGGACGGGGCCCTGTGGTTCTTTTTGCTGTCGGTGGCGGCCGTCCTGCTGTGGATGGGCCGGGGGAAGCTGACCGCCTTCGCCCGGGCGGGACAGCTCTTTCTCACCGCCCTGCTGATAACCGCCGGGGTGGTGCTGGGGCTCTCCCTGTTTCAGGCCAGGCCGGAGCGGCTGCTCCCCCTGTGGTGGACCGAGGCCGGGCCGCCGCTCCAGGCCGCCTTGTCCGCCGCCGGGGTGATGGGCTGGGGGCTGTTTCTCCCCTTTTTAATGGGAGATGTGCGGGATCAGGGGGAGAAGAAAAACTGGCACTGGCTCTTCTGGGGACTGGGGGGCGCTCTGCTGCTGGCCGCCGCCCAGGGGGTAATTGTGGGAAATCTGGGGACGGAGCTGGCCGCCCGGCTGGATAACCCTTTTTTTGCCCTGGCCAAGAGCGTGGGAGTGGAAGGGGCCTTCCAGCGGGTGGAGGGGGTGGTTACCGCCCTGTGGACCTTTGCCGACCTGACCATGGGGGGGATCCTGATCTTCGCGATTCGGACCATATCGGCGGAGCTGCTGCCGGAGCGCGCCCGGCCCTGCGTACCCTGGGCCGCGGTGCTGCTGGGGACGGCCGCGGCGCTGGTCCTGTTTCCAGTCGGGGAGAGCGGGGAGGCGCTGAGCCGCCAATTCGTCCCGGCGGGGAATCTGGTGCTGGGATTTTTTCTGCCCGCCGGCCTTTGGATAATAAAAGAGGGTCTGGGCCGGAAGGGAAAATGTGGCATATCTTGTGGCAAAAATTCCCTGTAGCCCAAAGATATTGAGGGGGAAAATGCCCTCGAAAAAAACTTTAAAAAAATTAAAAAAAACGCTTGACAAAAGGGGAACGTAGTGGTAATCTATGCAAGTCGCTCGGCAAGAGCGGCGCGCCACTCCAAGATTGAATGTTGAGGGCCGAAAAAAGTTTCGAAGAAACTTGAAAAAAGGACTTGACAAGCGATAAAGAGTGTGGTAAGATAAAAGCCCGCCGCTGAGCGGTGTG
>CAJUSG010000059.1 GCA_910589085.1 uncultured Oscillospiraceae bacterium
TTCCCGTCACGTCCGTGTTACGCCCCTTGCGTGGGGTGCGGAAGTTGCGGAAAGCAGGAGGAAATCCGGAAAAACGTCGCTTTCGATGTAAAAAAGTGAAATTGGTAGACATTTGGTAGATGTCCTAAAATATGGAAGGCCCCCAATCCCCTGCGCCGCAGAGGATTGAGGGCCTTTTTGGTAGACTTTTGGTAGACGGTCCAGCAGTTGGAGGAAAAGATTTTCGGGCGGTGACATCTTAACAAAAGCTTCACAATTCCTGCCTTGACAGGGTACAAGGGCTTCTGTATAATACATGACAGCCTGTCACATTGCGACAACCTGTCATAAAGGGGGGAGACCGTGCCAACTGCGACATTTTTTCGATTGCCGGAGGAAAAGCGAAAGCGGCTGATCGATGCCTGCTGGGCGGAGCTGGCCCAGGTACGTTTTACCGATGTATCCATCAACCGGATCATCACTGCGGCCCACATTCCGCGCGGCAGCTTTTATCAGTATTTTACCGGCAAGGAGGACCTGATCCGCTACTTATTGGAGGACATGCGGGAGTATTTCATCTCCCTGCTGCGTAATATCCTTGAGGAGGCCCAGGGGGACCTGTTCGCCCTGCCCCTCATGGCCTACGACCGGTTTATCAGCCAGCAGGGACACAGAGATCCCATGTTCTCCCTGTTTATCAAGCTGATGACGCTGAACAAGGGGCTTGACCTGCAGAGCTTCATCGGTTCACCCCATGGATTTATCGGCGAACAGCAATGGTTTCTGCCCGATCCCCTGTGGGAGGTGGTGGATGTTGCCCGGCTGCGGCAAAGCAGCCGGGCATATGCCGACCAGGTCTTTCACCTGACCTGCGCGGTGCTGGCCGTTGCCATTGTGGAGACCCTGCACGACCCTGCCCAGTCCGCCCAGGTGCGGGAGATGACAAAGCTGCGTATAGACCTGCTCCGCTTTGGCGGAGCGGCGGAGGAATATAAGGAGGAATGTGTATGAAAAAGCGGACGATGGCCCTGCTGCTGACGGCGGCGCTGGCTGTGTCGCTGCTGGGCGCCACCGCCCTGGCGGCAGAGGGGGACAATGCCGCCGCGCCGGACCGTCCCGCCGTCCAGGGGGACATCCAATCCGGCCAGCCCGCGGAGGGGGATGTCTCCCTTCCCGCCGAAGCGCCGGAGGCCCCGGAGGGGGCAGAAGGGGGGGAGCCCTCTGAGGATACGCCCATCGAGGAGTACATACCGGACCCGGTGGGGTCCATCTCCTTCGCCAATCTGGAGCGGCGGATGCACGAGGGCAGCCTCCAGGTGCTGGCGCTCCAGGAGAGCATAGATATGCTGGAGGAAATCGACTACGACGACCTGAAGGAGGACCTGCGGCTCCAGCTGAACCAGATGGCCCAGATGCAGTGGATGATGGTTCAGATGGGCCAGAGCGGCACGCTGGCCTATGAGAAGATGGATCAGGCCTACGATGCCGTTCGGGAGCAGTTTGACGCCATCAAGGACGGCGATATGCAGGAGGACAACGGAGACACCATCCGCCAGCTGAAGAGCCTGCAAAACCAGATTGTCATGGCCGGTGAGGCCACCTACATCGCCCTGGCCGCCATGGAGCTGCAGGAGGACGGTCTGGAGCGGCAGCTCGCCGCCCTGGACCGCAGACTGACCGAGCTGGAGCTGCGCCGGGAGCTGGGGCACATCTCCTCCATGACCCTGAGGGAGGCCCAGGCCGGCCGGACCGCCCTGACCAGCGGTCTGTCCACCCTGCGGATGAATCTGAACACCTATAAGGGCCAGCTTGAGCTGCTCATCGGCGCGGATATCACCGGAGAAATCGCCCTGGGAGCCCTGCCGGCCGTCACCCGGGAGGACCTGAGCTCCATGGACCTGGAGAAGGACCTGGAGACCGCCAAGGCCAACAGCTGGGACCTCTACGAAGCCACCGAGACCATGAAGGACGAAAAGAAGAAGTACAACGACCACGGCGGCGACTATGGCTACACCTATAAGCAGAATGACCGGAGCTACATGCAGGCCAGGCACAACTGGCACGCCGCCAAGTATAACTACGACAATACGGTGCAGAACTTTGAGCTTGGGCTGCGCAACCTGTATCTGAAGGTACAGGACTACAAGCAGGTGCTGGATTCATCCCGGACCGCCCTGGCGGTGGAGCAGGACAACTTCGCCGCCGCCCAGCTGAAATACAGCCAGGGCAATATCTCTCAAAACGCCCTTTTGGAGGCGGAGGACAAGGTGAAGGAGGCCCGGGAGAAGGTGTCCGGCGCGGAAAACGACCTGTTCTCGGCCTACAATACCTACCGCTGGGCCGTGGACTACGGCATTATGAATTAAAGGAGACCGCCCCATGAAGCAGAAAAAAATCAGTTCTATTGTCCTGGCCGCCGCCCTGGTGCTGAGCCTTGCCGCCTGCCAGTCCAAAGAGAGCGGAGACAGCTCTCAGCCGGACGCGCCCGCCGGCGTGGCCGTTCAGATTCAAGAGGTAAACGCCGACACCATCTCCACCGAAAACAAGGTGTCTGGCCGGGTGGTCACTGACGGGCAGGAGTCCGTCTTTGTGTCGGCCCAGGCCCAGTGCACCGCCCTCTTTGTGGAGGTGGGGGATGCGGTAACCGCCGGCCAGGCCCTGTGTACTCTGGACATGGCCAGCACCCTGTCCTCCTACAGCGCGGCCAGCATCAGCTACAACTCCGCCCTGCAGGGATACCAGGACCAGCAGGCCATTTTCGACAAACAGATCTCGCTGGCGGAGAAAAACGTCAACGACCTGAAGGCCCTGTTTGAGATCGGGGCCGCCTCCCAGCTGGAGATTGACCAGGCGGAGCTCTCCCTCCAGACCGCTCAGGCCCAGAGGACCGCTACCCTGGCCCAGCTGGAGGCCGGGATGCAGAGCTACAAATCCAATGTGGAGCAGCTGTCCGCCGCGCTGGAGAATGTGGACAGCCGGGGCAACGTGATCGCCCCCATCTCGGGCACCATTCTCTCGCTGAACGCGGCGGAGGGCAGCTATGTGGGGCCCACGGCGCCGGTGGCCGTCATCGACGGGGTGGACCGGCTGGAGATTGCCGTCTCCGTCTCTGAGGCCCTGGTGCCCAAGCTGGCCGAGGGAGACGAGGTGGATGTGTCCGTCAGCGCCCTGGACGCCCAGCTGGTGGGGACCATCAAGAAGATTGAGCACAGCGCCAGTATGCAGACCAAGCTGTACAGCGTTTCCATCTCCATCCCCGAGGACGTGGAGGGGCTGCTGTCCGGCATGTTTGCCGACGTGTCTTTTCGCACGGATACCTCCGCGGACACCATTGTCATCCCCACCGAGGCAATCCTCACCAGCAACAACGTCCAGTATGTCTTTGTGGTGGAGAACGGGGCCGCCCGCTATGTGGAGATTTCCACCGGGCTGACAGGCAACGGCGTAACCGAGGTCACCTCCGGTCTGAAGGCCGGCGACCAGCTGGTCATTGTGGGCCAGGCCTATCTGTCTGACGGCGATGCGGTGCGCGTTGTCTCCGGGGAGGATTGAACCGGTGAGTAATATCGCAAAATTCTGTATCAAGCACAAGGTTACCACCCTGATGGCGGTTATTATGATCTCCATCTTCGGTGTGGTGTTCACCACCCGGCTGCAGATGGCCCTCCTCCCCGAGATGGAGGCCCCCGCCGCCCTGGTGATGTGCTACTACAACGGGGCCACCCCCACCGATATGGAGGAGCTGGTCACCCGGCCCCTGGAGTCGGCCATCATGTCGGTGTCCGGCGTGGACGGGGTGCAGTCCACCTCCTCCGACGGGGCCAGCCAGATTCAAATCACCTATGTGGAGGGCACCGACCTGGACATCGCCGCCACCAAGCTGCGGGAGCAGTTCGACCGGCTGACCCTCCCTGACGGGGCCATGGACCCCATCATCGTCAACATCAACATCAGCGACCTGATGCCCTCCGCCATGATCGCGCTCATGGGGGACGACCTGGCCTCCGTCCAGGCCCTGGCCGAGGACACGGTGGCCTCCGCCCTGGAGCGCATTGACGGGGTGGCCCAGGTCACCATCTCCGGCGGCGTAACCCAGCAGATCTCCGTGGAGGTGGACCCCACCCGGGCCGCCGGTTTCGGACTGTCCAACTCCTACATCGCCCAGATGCTCACTGCGGAGAACCTGCTGTACCCCGGCGGCGATATGCAAAACGGCAGCCAGACCCTCACCGTCACCACCGACGCCAAGTTTCAGACGGTGGAGGATGTGGCCAACCTGATCCTGCCCCTTCAGACCGGGGGCACGGTCCGGCTGTCTGAGGTGGCCAACGTGGCGTTGGAGACCGAGGACCCGGAGGCCATCGCCAAGACCGATGGCACCTCCTGCGTGGTGCTTCAGGTGTACAAGCAGTCGGGGGCCAACGAGGTGGCCACCGCCGACGCGGTGGTGGAGGCTATGGCCAAGCTCCAGGCGCGCAACGGCGCGGTGAACTACTCGGTGCTGTACACCGCCTCCGACTACATCAACATGGCGGTGAACGCCGCCATTCAGAACATCATCATGGGCGTGGTGCTGGCCGCCGTCGTGGTGTTCCTCTTCCTGCGCCGGTGGGGGGCCACCGCCACCATCGCCGTGTCCATGCCGGTGTGTATCCTCACGGTGTTCGTGCTGATGAACGTGTTCCACCTCACCCTGAACATGATGTCCCTGGGGGGCATCGCTATGGGTGTGGGCATGATTGTGGACAACTCCATCGTGGTGCTGGAGAACATCTACCGCTACTCCGCCGAGGGGCACAGCCGGCTGGAGTCCTGCGTGGAGGGCACCCGGGAGGTCTTTACCTCCCTTACCGCCTCCACCCTCACCACCGTGGCCGTCTTTCTGCCCCTGGGGCTCACCGGCGGCATGGCCGGGATGCTCTTTGACGACTTCTGCCTTACCATCTCCTTCCTGATTCTGGGCTCCCTGGTCATCGCCATCACCCTGGTGCCCCTGCTGTGCTACTTTCTGCTGGACGAGAAGAAGGTCCACCAGCACGCCCTGAAAAAGGCGGAGAAGAAGGCGAAAAAGCACGCCGAGGGCAAAAAGGGCCCGGGCGCCCGGCTGAACGAGGTCTATACCGGCCTGCTGGGCTACTTTGTCCGCCATCTGTGGGTGGGAATGCTGGCCTCTGTGGCGCTGGTCGCCGTCTTTATTCTGGCCTGCCTGTCCACCAGGATGGTCCTCATGCCCGAGATGGACCAGGGCATGGTCCAGGTGTCCATCACCACCCCCGTGGGCTCTGAGGTGAAGGACACCGCCGCCATTGCCGACCGGATTGTGGACATCGCCATGGAGAACGTGCCCGAGCTGGAGTCCATCTACCACATCACCCAGCCCGAGACCTCCTCGCTGAACCTGGTGCTCTCCGACAAGGAGGACCGGGACCGGAGCAGCAGCGACATTGCTCACGCCCTGCGGGAGCTGGTGCGGGATATCGCCGGCTGTGAGATCACCGTCTCCGCCTCCGACATGACCGCGCTGATGGGCAGCGGGGCGGACATCAGCGTGGATATTACCGGAAATGACTACGACACCCTGGTGATGATCGCCAAGGACCTGGCCGCCCAGATCGAGCGGCTGCCTGACGCGGTGGATGTGGGCACCTCTGTGGCCAAGGAGGTGGAACAGGTCACCGTCACCATGAACCGGGAGGCGGCCTCCCAGTACGGCCTCACCGCCGCCTCTGTGGGCGCCGCCGTCCGGTCGGAGCTGTCGGGCTCCACCGCCACCACCGTGACCATCAACAACAAAGAGCTGGATGTGGTGGTCAAGGGCGACGGCCGGTCCGCCGCCAGCCTGGACGCCCTGAAGTCCATGCCGGTCCCCTCCGCCTTCGGCGGAACGGTGCCCCTGTCCTCGGTGGCCGAGGTGAACATCGTTCTGGCCCCTCAGAACATCATCCGGGTCAACCAGTCCCGGCAGATATCTGTCACCGGCGACACCATCAGCGGCGACACCACCGCCATTACCCGGGAGGTGCGGAAAATCCTGGACGGCTACACCCTGCCCGACGGCTACACTGCGGCCATCTCGGGCGCCTATGAGGACATGATGGACAGCTTTGGCGATCTGCTGCTGGCCCTGATCGTGGCCCTGGGCCTGGTGTATTTTGTGCTGGCCTCCCAGTTTGAGTCCTTCCTTATGCCGGTGATCGTTATGATGATCCTCCCCGTCGCCTTCAGCGGGGCCCTGTTCGCACTGCCCCTCACCGGACGGGACCTGTCTATGATCTCCCTGGTGGCCCTGATTATGCTGGCCGGCACGGTGGTCAACTCCTCCATCATCCTGGTGGACTACATCCGCCAGCGCCGGGAGCAGGGGGAGAGCCGGGTGGACGCCATCCTCCACGCCTGTCCTTTGCGTATCCGGCCCGTGCTGATGACCACCCTCACCACCATCCTGGCCCTGGTGCCCATGGCCCTGGGCCTGTCCGAGGGGGCGGCGGAGATGATGAGCGACATGAGCATTACCATGATCTCCGGCATGGTCATCTCCACCATTATCACCCTGCTGTTTACCCCGGTTTACTACTCCGTCATTGACGATCTGAGCCACATCTTCTCCCGGAAAAAGAAAAAGGGAGCGCCCTCCGCCGAGACGGAAGCTGCTCCTGTTGCCGCAGAGTAAACAAACAGCGCTGAAAGCAACCCTTTCAGCGCTGTTTTTATTATTTTCTTGGGTAGGGTTCCTGCACATCAGTTAACCCCAAAAGGTAATCAACGCTGGTATCGTAAAGTTCAGATAATTGAATCAGTATTTCCGGAACCATGGAGTTAGTGCCTGTCTCATATGCGGAGTAGGTGCGGCGATTAACGCCTAAATAGTCGGCGACATATTGCTGTGTCCAATCGTTATCTTCTCTGAGGTTGCGAATATTGTGATAAATCATAAAATTCACCTCAAACATATTATAAATGCCAGAATTTATGCCATTTACTTTTGGCATAAATTCTGGCATAATTTTATTTATATGTTAGAAAATCTCAAAAACACTTGAAATTAAAACTTTTGAGGTGATGAATATTATGAGCATAGAGGAAAGCCAAAGCATATTCTTCGACAATATAAGGCGGCTACGGAAACAGCGGGGCCAAAGCCTGGAGGCATTGGCAAAAGAAAGCGGTCTCCCGCTGGACATGCTGGCGCAGCTGGAGCAGAATGTCTTGCCCAAAGAAATGTCGGTTATCGACACCTGCAAGCTGGCTAAGGCGCTCGGCTGTAGAGCGTGTGAGTTGTTTCGATGACAAAAGGCCCCGCCAAGCGGCGGGGCCTTTCCCTATATTTGTTCCGCTCCTTTGATATAGGCAACAATAAGAGCCTCAAGTTCCTCCACTGTGTAGGTCTTATCCGGCTGCTGCTTGAGAATCTGGATCAGGTCAAACATGGCGGCCTTTTGCGCTACCAGGATTTCACGTTCTGTTGACATCTCATTTGCCTCCTTTAATCCGTCACTTCTGCCCGGAGGAGAAAACATACACGGTGATAAGTTTCTTAACCTCCTCCGGCGTATAGCTTTCCTGCGTAGGGTTCTCGTCAATGATGTGGCACAGGTCGAGGGCCATTGCCTTGCGCGTGTCCTGCCGTTCTGCTTCGGTCATTGCTTAAAACCTCCTTTTTCCTTTATAACTCCATTATATCAAATCTCCGGTTGGGATTCAAGGTCTTCCAGCTCCTTCATCCACAGGGCGTTCACCGCGTCGGAGGGCATCCGCCAATCTCCCCGGGGGGAGAGGGCCAGGGTGCCCACCTTGGGGCCGTCGGGGAGGCAGGAGCGCTTGAACTGCTGGGCGAAGAAGCGGCGGTAGAAGTTTTTCAGCCATTTGAGGATGGTCTCCCGGTCATAGTCCTCCCCCAGGGCGGCCACCGCCAGCCGGAACACCTTCCGGGGTCCGAAGCCCCAGCGGACGGCGTAGTACAGGAAGAAGTCGTGGAGCTCGTAGGGGCCCACCAGGTCCTCGGTCCGCTGGGCGATCTCCCCCTCCTTTGGGGGGAGCAGTTCGGGGGAGACGGGGGTGTCCAGAATGTCCCGGAGGACGGCGGCCAGCGCGGGGTCGGAGCCCTCCGCCTTGTCCGCGGCGTAGGCGGTGAGGTGGCGCACCAGCGTCTTGGGGATGGAGCCGTTGACCCCGTACATAGACATGTGGTCGCCGTTGTAGGTGGCCCAGCCCAGGGCCAGCTCGCTCAGGTCGCCGGTGCCGATGACCAGTCCCCCCCGCTGGTTGGCCAGGTCCATCAGCACCTGGGTGCGCTCCCGGGCCTGGCCGTTCTCAAAGGTGACGGACAGGTCCTCCATGGACTGGCCGATATCCCGGAAGTGGACCCCCACCGCCTCGCCGATGTCCACCGTGCGGAAGCCGGCCCCGATCCGCTCGGCCAGGACCTGGGCGTTGGACTTGGTGCGGCTGGTGGTGCCGAAGCAGGGCATGGTGACGGCCAGAATGTCCGACCGGGGCCGGCCCAGCATATCGAAGGCCCGGGCGGTGATGAGCAGGGCCAGGGTGGAGTCCAGCCCGCCGGACAGTCCCACCACCGCGCAGGAGGCCCGGGTGTGCTCCAGCCGCTTTTTCAGCCCCAGGGCGGCGATGGTAAAAATTTCCTCACACCGCTCCCGCCGGTCCCCGCCATCCTCGGGGACGAAGGGGTTCTTCCCCACAGGCCGGGTGAGGGCGGTGTCCTCCGCCTCCAGCCGGAAGAAGCAGGGGTAGGAGGAGCCCTCCGCCGCGCCGAAGGTATTCATCCGCCGGCGCTCATGGGCCAGGCGGCCCAGGTCCAGCTCGGAGACGGTCAGACCTGTCTCAAACCGCTTCTCCGCTAAAATCGTCCCGTTTTCCGCGATGAGGTTGTGGCCGGCGAAGACCAAATCGGTGGTGGACTCCCCCTCGCCGGCGTCGGCGTAGACATAGCCGCACACCAGGCGGGCGGACTGGCCCGCCACCAGGGACCGGCGGTAGGCCGCCTTGCCCGCCAGCTCGTTGGAGGCGGACAGGTTCAAAATCACGGTGGCCCCGGCGAGGGCCAGCCGGGCGGAGGGCGGGTCGGCGGACCACAGGTCCTCGCAGATCTCCACCCCCACGGTCAGACCGGGGACATTCTCGCAGTCAAAGACCACCGGGTTGTGGGCATCCAAATTGACCCGCTGGCCGCACAGGGTGAGAAGATAATCCGCCCCACGGCCCGAGGCAAACCAGCGGCCCTCGTAGAACTCGCCGTAGCTGGGGATATGAATTTTGGGAATCAGCCCCAGAATTTTGCCCCGGTTAATCACCGCCGCGCAGTTGTACAGCCTGCTGTCCCACCGGTTCCGCACCGGCAGGCCCACGGCGGTGAGCATGTCCAGCTGTGCCGTCTCCTCCAGAATGCGGCCCAGGGCGTCCTCCGCCCCGCGGAGGAGGGTCTCCTGCAAAAACAGGTCCCCGCAGGTGTAGCCGGTGACGCACAGCTCGGGCAGGGCCAGCACCTTTACCCCCTGGGCCGCCGCCGCCTCCATCAGAGCGACGATCTGCCCCGCGTTGTGGTCACAGTCCGCGACCTTGATCCTCGGCGTGCCCGCCGCCACCTTGATAAAACCGTCCCGCATGGATGGGACCCCCTTCAATGCTTGATACCATCATCATATCCCAATCCGGCCCCAAATGCAAGAAAAAAGGGCGCACTTTCCCCTCGGTTCTGTTCGGTGCACGGAAACGTGCGACTTTTGGGGGATTTTTCGGGGTTATTGAGGGGTACGTCATGTAGGGCAAGGGCTCTGCCCTTGCCTATAGCAATCTTCTAAATTACCAACAGCGATTTTGTAGGGGCGGGTATCACCCGCCCGTCCAGAAGAGCTGCGTTACCTTGCGGGCGGATGATATCCGCCCCTACCGTGCGTCATGCTTTCTGATGATTGCTATAATCAGGCACCGCCTCTCATAAAAGGCAAGGGCAGCGGCCCAGGCCGGTCTCTCTTGTCCCTGCGGGACAATTCACCTTCAGCCCTTGCCCTACATTCGAAAATTTATCAATCATGGAGGAAACAACAATGTCAACCAATCACACCGAAAACTACCAGCTCAGCCAGTGGGAGCGCACCGACCGGGTCCAGATGGAGGACTTCAACGCGGACAACGCCAAGATCGACGCGGCGCTGGCCGCTCACGACGGTCTGCTGGCCGCCCACGCGGCCGAGCTCGCCAAGATGGGCAACTGCCAGGTCTGGACCACCAGCTACTCCGGCAGCGGCGGCGTCGGGAGCGGCAACGCACGGAGCATCACCTTCCCCCAAATGCCGCTGTTCGCCGTCATCATCAACGAGGAGGGGGAGATTATGATTCTTCTGCCCCAGGCCAGCTCCAGCGTCCGCCTGGGCGCCACCGACGCCCGGCGCGCTACCCTCTCCTGGTCGGGGAAAACCGTCAGATGGCACTCTACCTACGCCAACGACCAAATGAATGAAAGCGGTATGCGGTACTATGTCTTCGCTTTCCTGAATTAACCCGGAGGATGAAAGAGACCCGCCCCCTTTCGGGGACGGGCTCCTTTTTTCAATTAACGGACAAAAGTGCTTAAAATCAGGTTGTAGGATTCGCAGTGGTGATAGTCAGACCGGCATCCGCCGTCTCTCCGACCACGATGGTAAAGGTAACCTTACCAGCGGTAATGACATTATTCTCTGCCACACCACCAATGGAAACCTTCTTGGCAGTAGCGTCCCAAGACGTGGTGGCACTCACGGCAGTGTCGTCGTCAGCAGCCGTCTTCACAGCCAAGCCGGTGACATTGGCGCTCACGCTGGCGGCATTGGTTGCTCCACCAATGGCAATGCTGGGAGCAGCACCAGCCGCAACCGCAGTTCCACCGGTCGCAGTGACCTTGCTCAGGTCCACCACAGCGGTGATCTCCTCGCCGGGAACCATGAAGTACTTGGTAGCCTGAGTAGTCCAGGCAGTTGTACCAGCAGTCCAGGCGATAACATCAGTACCCACAAACGCAGGGTTGGTGTCAGCCGTACGGCCCATCTCAACACAGCCGAAGGTTACGCTCAGACCATCTGTCACCTTGCTACCGGTCTTGAAATCACTGCCGATGGCGCTACTAACGGCCTCGCCCTTGGTCCAGTCGCTGTCCAGGCGGACCTTACCGCTAGTAGCGGCCACGCTGTCATCCCAGCCGGCGGCCTTCAGAACCTCGGACCATCTGGCAACGTTCTCAGGAAGGGTAAGGTTCTTGGTCTCGCCCTTATAGTTGACCGTCATGGAAATAGTGCCCACGAAGTCAGTAGCAGTCAGCTCGATGTTGATATCATCGGTAATATCCTTAGCGGCGAGGCTGACAACAACCTCAACACCCTCGGTAGCCTTGAGGACCTCCAGCTTGGAGCCGTTCTTGCCATTGACGGAGGTCACGGTTCCGTTGTCGCTGGTGATGGTCAGAGCGCCTGCGGTATTTTCGGAGGCATGGGTGTTCTTCAGGTCGAGCGCCACATCAATAGCTTCCTTCTTGATGAAGGTCTCAGCGCCAGCCTCTTCACCCTTCAGGTAAGCCTTCAGAGTGGCGGAGCCCAGATTGGTGGTTGCGCCAGTGGTGTCCACATCCTCAGTCACTTCCAGCTTGTAATAGCCGAACTCGAAGGTGTCGCCATCGGCGATGGTGATATTGCTAGTGTTAGAGGCCAGCTCAATATAGTCCGCATCAGCACTGCCCAGCTTGGCCTTGACCCAGGTACCCTTATCCTTCACGATCTTCTTGCCGTCCTCGTCAGTCAGAGCGGCCAGAGCGGCATAGGTCTTGGTCACGGTGTTGTCAATGTACACCTTAGTGCCATCGACGGTGATCTCAATCTTCTCCACGGTGTTGCCGTCATAGGTGAAGGTCTTCTTCACGATCTTGCCATTGACGGTGCGCTCGGTCTCGAAGTGAGTACCCTGGGCATCCTCAGTGACCTTGGTCACAGTGTAGCCGGCCTGCTCCAGAGCGTCGATGATAGCGGAAACGCACTCATCCTCGGTGGGAGTCTTATCGCCGTTCCACTCGACTACCACATCGTCGGGATCGGTTGTGAAGTCCACATTGATGATACCCTCAGCGGTGCCCTCGTTGCCGATCTCCACCTTGCCGTGAGTCTTATCCCAGATCACGACGCTGGTGGCGACGCCGCCCTCAAACACGGCGCTGACATAGCCCTTGAAGTCGTCATTGGCTTCCAGGTCCTTGACGGCCTTCTCCAGGCCCTTGGCGCCGTTGTCGTACTCGGTGATGACATCCATCAGGTCGTACTTACCGGTGCCCACGCCGTTGCGGTAGATCTCGCTGTCCTGAGCCAGAACGATCTTGGCGTCATTGCGCACGGCGAAGCCGAACTTATCCTCGGTCCTGGTCTCGATTTGCAGGGTGTTGCCCTTGACGCTGATGCCGTACTCCTTGGCGGTCAGGTCGTGCCACAGCACCACGGTGTCGAACTTCTCAACAGAAGCCTCGACCAGCTTGATGTTGTTGATGAACTTGCCGGAGGTATCGGCAAAGGTGACCTTAGAGGCCTTGCGCACGTGGCCCTCGGCGTTAAACTTGACTTCCCACCACTCGCCGCGCGCCATCTGGCGGATGTAGGGGTTGGTGTCGCCCTTCTCGGTGAGGGTGGTCTGCTCGCCGTTGATGACCACGTCACGGGTCCAGAGCCACTCGCCGTCGCCAGAGGCCTTGCTGTCGCCGCTGGTCCAGGTCTCGCTGTTGGCGTCGCTGCTGGTGATGTAGGCGTACTGGGTGGTGGTGCCCTCGTCCTCGCCCACCACGACGGCGGCGATGACGTAGCCGCTGTCATTGAACAGGGTGTAAACGCCGTTGGAGACGTTGACGTTCTTGAGGGAGGCTTTCACATAGCTGGCGTCGCTCTTGATCACGGCGGCGGCGTTCCAGGCGTTCAGGTTGGCGCTCTGGATGCCGGTGGTCAGGCCGTCCACGCCGCTGATGATGACAGCGTTCTCCTCCACGTCCGCGGCGTAGATCAGGCTGGTCTCGGCGGACAGCAGAACGGTGTTGTCGTTGGCATAGACCTTCACGAAGTCAGTGCCGGTGATGCCGTTCAGGGTGACGTGCTTCTTGTCCAGCGCCACGATGTTCTCGTTGGCGGTGGTGCCCTCGTCGAAGTTACGGCTCTGGCCCACGTCGTAGTTCTCGCCGGACTTCACAAAGGTGGCCTTGGAGTTGGGAACCTCGGTCAGGGTGTAGACGTTGTTGCTGTTGACGGAGTACTCGCACCAGGTATTCCGGGTGGAGTTGCCGGTGGTCTTGGTGGCCAGGGAGGTGCCATCGGCGCTCTTGCTCTTGTTCATGTTGATCTTTACGACCTCAGAGCTGCCGTCCATGAAGATCACGCGGCCGTCGGCCGTCTCGTTGCTCAGGTTGCCGGCGTTGGTGTTCAGGCCGGTGAGGAATACGTACTGGTCGGGCTCGTCGATGATCTCGATGCCGGCCAGGTAGCCGTACTGATCCAGGAAGAGACGGTACTCCGTATCCTTCATGTTGTTCTTGTCGTACTTGTTCAGCACGTCGGTGTCGTACTGAGCAGTGCCGGAGTAGTCATACTGGGTGCCGTCGGCCTTGACCCAGCTGCCGTTCTTGAAGGAGTTGATGGCGGTCTTGTCAATGACCTCGGGGTCCATGATCCGCTTAATCTCGCCCTCGGCCACGTTGACCAGAACGATGTCGCCGTCCTTCACGTCCTCAATGGCGAAGTCCTCGCCCTTGACGGTCAGGGACTTGGTGTCCTTGGTGTCCTTGACCAGCTTGCCGGTCTTGTTGTACTCGGTGATGCTCCAGACGGTGAAGCTGACCTCGTCCTTCTTGGAGCTGTAGTCGGCGTCAGCCTTGGCCAGGTAGGTGTTGATGATGGCGATGTAGACGTCCTTCTTGGCGGTGTCCACATACACCTGGGTCAGCACGCCGTTGCCGGTGCCGCCCACCTGCTTGGTGTTGGTCTTAATCAGGCTGTCCTTGGTGAAGTAGTACTGATCGGCGGCGGTGTTGGCCACGTACTTCAGCACGTTCTCCTCGGTCTCACCGTCGATGGTGATGGTGAAATCGTAGTCGTTAATGGTGTCCTTGCCCAGCAGGTCGTACAGATCCTTGCCGGTGACCTTGGCGGTCCACTCCTGCTTGAGCAGTTCCTTCTTGGCGTAGGTGCCGATGGCCTTGCCGTCAAGCTCCCAGGCGCGGGCGGGACGGCCAAAGACATCGGTGGAGTTGTTGTTCAGCTTCAGATCGCCGTTGTACAGCTTCTCGCCCAGCTCGATGATGAAGCCGTTCACGCCGTTCAGGGCGTTGCCGTTGCTCTCAGCATCGTCGATAGCGCG
>CAJUSG010000060.1 GCA_910589085.1 uncultured Oscillospiraceae bacterium
CCTTCACGGTCTTGATGGAGGCGGTGAACCAGCCCACCTCCCCGGCGGACAGCTCGGGGGCGCTCTCCATGCCCAGGGGACGCAGGTAGCCGCAGTCCAGCACGGTGTACTGCGCCCCGGAGGCCATCAGGCGCACCTGGCTACCCGGGCGCATGGTCCCCTCCATCACCCGGAAGTAGACGATGACCCCCAGGTAGGGGTCGTACTGGCTGTCGAAAATCAGCGCCTTCAGCGGTGCGGACGGGTCGCCGGCGGGGGCGGGGACGTTGTGCACAATGTCCTCCAGCACCGCGGGGATGTTGATGCCCTGCTTGGCGGAGATCTCCGGCGCGTCCAGCGCGGGCAGGCCGATGATGTCCTCAATCTCATGCTTCACCCGCCCCGGGTCGGCGGCGGGCAGGTCGATTTTATTGAGCACAGGGCGGATCTCCAGGTCGTGGTCCAGGGCCAGATAGGTATTGGCCAGCGTCTGGGCCTCCACCCCCTGGGCGGCGTCCACCACCAGCACCGCCCCCTCGCAGGCGGCCAGGGAGCGGCTCACTTCGTAGTTGAAGTCCACATGGCCCGGGGTGTCGATGAGGTTGAGGCAGTAGGTCTGCCCGTCCTGGGCGGTGTAGTCCATGCGGACGGCCCGGGCCTTGATGGTGATGCCCCGTTCCCGTTCCAGCTCCATATTATCCAACAGCTGGGACTCCATCTGCCGCTGCTCCACCGCCCCGCACAGCTCGATCATGCGGTCGGACAGCGTGGATTTCCCGTGGTCGATATGGGCGATAATGGAGAAGTTGCGAATTTTAGATTGGTCTGTCATGCAGGTAACCTCCGTGAGGAAAATCCGTCCCCGCCGCAGGCGGGGCGCGCAGTGCGCGGATATTGAACTCAAAACAGGCGCCGCCGCAAGGCCGCCCTCCGGCCATGGGGGGAGGGGCGGCACAGGGGAGCGCCGCTTTACGTTTGCCGCAGGCGGCGGCGAAGTCGGGCCTCCCCCGCGGCGGCGGGATCAGCGGGTGTTTTCCATGTGGCTGGCCATCTCGCCGTTGAGGCGCTCGCCGCAGGTGTGGACAATCTGGAGCAGGGACTGGTAGGTGCCGGGATATGCCTCCTTCATGGCGTTGTGGTCCAGGGGAGGGAAATGGGCGCCCTTGCCGGGGTTGGCCAGGGCCTCCACAAACTCCGCCTCGCTCATCAGCAGGTCGGCCCGGGGCAGCCCCGCCAGGAACCAGGACTGGGGCACACTGAAAAAGTCGTCGTTTTCGTTGCCGCTGGCCCGGTGGAGGTGGCGGAAGAGGATGTATACCGTGCCGGACAGGTAGTTGGCGGCGGCCCGGATGGCCTTTTTGCTGCCCACACGGCTGAGCAGGTCGAAGAGCAGGCCCACCGAATTGACCACCAGCTTTTTGGACAGGGTGGCGATCACCGAGCCCTGCATCACGTTGTCCCGCTCGTCGGACACGTCGTACAGGGTGTCCGCGTCCAGGATGGTGGTGCCGTCCCGGCTGAGGGTCCGGCCCAGCAGGAAATCGGCGGACACATTATAAAAATCGCAGGCTTTGACCACAAACATCAGGCCGGGCTCACGGGCTCCGTTCTCGTAGTGGGAAAGCAGTGCCTGGGATATACCCAGCGTCTTGGCGGCCTGCCGCTGAGAAATACCCTTCTCCTGCCGCAGCAGGGAGAGGGTTCGTGCGAAATCAGGGTTTGTCATCCTGATCTCCCCCTTTCCTTGTGTTGCTTGCCGCGCCGGGGCAGTTCCCCGAAAACACAGCAGGTATAGTATAGCGGGGAAAATACGTTTTGTAAAGAGCCTGGGGAAAGGAAAGGGAGAGAAAAAATTTTTGATACTTTTTCGGCTTTGTCCACATCTCCCCTTGAAAAAAAGCGGGGATAGTGTTACATTAAAAAAGCACTTCAAAAAATTCGCGGGCCCAGCGTCCGTCTCAACGGAGGGAAACGATCCATGTTCAGACTGCTCATCCAAAAGCTGAAAAAGAACCCCAGAAAAATCGTCTTTACCGAGGGTAACGACGAACGTGTTTTGGAGGCGGCCGCCCGGCTGCTGTCCGGAACCTTTCTCACCCCCATCCTCATCGGCGACCCGGAGGAGATCCATCGGGTGGCGGACGAGGCCTGTCTGAACATCGGGAACGCCCAGATCCTCCAGCCCTCCGCCTATGGCAAGATGGAGGCCATGGTGGAGAAAATGGTGGAGCTGCGCCGGGGCAAGATGACCGCCGAGCAGTGCCGGGCCGCCCTCCAGCAGGGCAATTACTTCGGCACCATGCTGGTGGCCATGGGGGAGGCGGACTGCCTGCTGGGCGGCGCCACCTATTCCACCGCCGACACCGTGCGCCCCGCCCTCCAGCTCATCAAGACCCGCCCGGGCAACAAGATCGTGTCCTCCTGCTTTATTCTGGTGCGCCCCTCTGCCACCGGCGGCAACCAGGTGCTTGCCATGGGCGACTGCGCCATCAACATTGACCCCAGCGAGGACGACCTGGTGGAGATCACCCAGGAGGTGGTCAACTGTGCCCGCCGGTTCGGCGTAGACCCCAAGGTGGCCATGCTGTCTTACTCCACCCTGGGCTCCGGCTCCGGCCCGGCGGTGGACAAAATGCGCAACGCCTGCGATAAGCTGAAGGCGCTGAACCTGGACTTCCCTGTGGACGGCGAGTTCCAGTTTGACGCCGCCGTATCCCCCACCGTGGGCAGGCTGAAGGCGCCCGGCTCCGAGGTGGCGGGCCAGGCCAACACCTTTATCTTCCCGGATATCTCCGCCGGCAACATCGGCTACAAAATCGCCCAGCGCATGGGTAACTTCGACGCCTACGGGCCCATTCTGCTGGGGCTGAACGCGCCTATCAACGACCTGTCCCGGGGCTGCAACGCCATGGAGGTGTACTCAATGGCGATTATCACCGCGGCGCTGGCGGATTAAACAGGGCCCGGAGGGGCCGCCCTTCAGATGAGAAAGCGTGGGCGGACAGCGCTGCTGTCCGCCCACGCAAAAACCTGCTTTAATTTTAGAAAAAAAGGTTGACATTTGGAGCGAGATGGGGTACACTAAGCCTTGCCCCTGTCAGGGCGGCAAGTACGACAAATGGCGGCGTAGCTCAGTTGGCTAGAGCACTCGGTTCATACCCGAGTTGTCACCGGTTCGAATCCAGTCGCCGCTACCATCCCGAAGAAGCGGCGATGGCCGCTTCTTCGGGCCCCGCTCTGATTCCGCCCGCCTCGGGCACCACGGCCCGGTGGTCAAGCGGCTAAGACACCGCCCTTTCACGGCGGTAACACGGGTTCGATTCCCGTCCGGGTCACCATATATGGAGGCTTAGCTCAGCCGGTAGAGCGCTTGCTTCACACGCAAGAGGTCACAGATTCGAGTTCTGTAGTCTCCACCAAGCCAAACCCCTTGAACCGCAACGGTTTGAGGGGTTTTCGCTTTGCTTTTCAGGGCTGTTTTGAACCGCCTTATTTCCCATATTTTAGGATATCTTCGGGTCATTTGGGGGCACGTTGTTGCAAATCTGTTGCAAATTTTTTTGACCCCTTGTGTCACGCGTTTTCCCGCATAGCTTCTCTCACTTTCTCGGCGGTCTTCCCTTCCCGGGAGCGCCGGTCGTAATGGGTGTATACCCGGAGGGTCATGTCCACGGTGCTGTGGCCCGCCAGGTACTGGATCTCCTTGATGTCCAGCCCCGCCTCAAACAGCCGGGTGACATAGGTGTGGCGGAGGACGTGGGCCGTCACATGGGTCTCGGGCAGCTCCCGCTCCACCAGCTTCCACATACTCTTGTAAGCAGACTGGGTGAGCGGCTTGCCGTTCTGCATGGCCAGCACAAACCTGGAGTGGCTGCGCTTCTTGTACTTCGCCAGCCACGCCTCCAGCTCATCGGTGAGGGGGATATCCCGCCGCCCCGCGTCAGTCTTCAGCGTGTCGTGGATGGAGGTCTCCCCCTTGCCCAAGATGGCGTTGTGCCTGACGTGGACGATCCGCTGCTTAAAATCGATGTCCTCCCACATGAGGCCCAAAATCTCGCCCCTGCGCATCCCCGTATGGAGCGCGGTCAGAAGGAAGGTGTGGGCTCTGGGGTTATCTACCCTTTCCACCAGCAGACGGGTCTCCTGGGGCGCGAGAGCCACCTTCTCGGCGGTTTTACGGCCTCCGGGTTTCAGCATACTGCTCACGGGGGATTTCGCCATCAGTCCGTTTTCCTGCGCGGCCTTGAAGATGCTACGCAAATGGATCAGCACCTTGGATTGGAGGGAATTGCTCTTGTTGGACAGCGAGGCCATAATGGCCTGGATCTGCATGGGGGTAATGTCCCGCAGGCGGTATCCACCGATGAACGGCAGGATGTGCTGGTTCAAGATGTACTTGATCGCGTTGAGGCTGTTCTCGCGCAGGTTAGGCTTCTTGTAGAGGTCGTACCACATCTGAGCGAAATGGCCGAAGGTTTCCTCGCTGCAAATATCCACGCCTGAATTGACCAGGATCTGTGCCTTTAACACCTTTTCATCCAATTCTGCCTGGGTCTTGGCCCGGATGTACTTGCGGGTGCCGTCCGGGAGCTGGAGTGCTTTGGTTAAGTAATTGTATTTCTTCTTCGTTGCTGTCTTTGGCATTTGGCGTTCTCCTTTCAATAACGCCTTGCAATACAGTACCTTCATTATAGGGGGAATATTTGCAAATCACAAGGGGTTATAAAAGTTTATTTTTATTTCCTCACGCCGAAAAATCATTCAATTCTCCATGTTTTCACCGTCTGCGTTTTGACCGGGGACTGGATCGCGCCTGAGAGGTACGCCTCCAGAGACTCGACGGTGACGAGATACTTTCTCCCTACACGAGCACTGGGCACAATTCCGGAGCGGATGAGCCTTCGGATAGCCGTTTCGCTTAAACAGGTATCAGGATCCACCTCTCGAAAATAGGACGCCGCTTCACGAATCGTTCTTACCCGCACCATGCCAACACCTCCTATCTTGCGATTGAAAAAGAGATGCCCTCCAGGAAACTCCCGGAGAGCATCTCTTTTTTAACAGTTTAATCATAACACAGAATAAATGGAAATTGCAATGCTGAAAAAGTGCTTTTTTACTGAAGAATGAGAGAACAAACAGGGAACAGAATCGGAACTCCCTTAACGCAGACCGTCCACATACTCGTACATTGACACAAGCTCATTGATTGCATTTGATTTGATGGAATGGGCGTACCTGACCGTCACTTGAAGGGTTTCCGCTACTTCGTCTGGGGTCATTTCATCAAAATAAAACATTTGGATGACCTTTTTATGCCGCGCTTTTAAGAGCGAGACGTAATATTTCAAACGCTCCTGCTCTTTTTCCAGCGTCACAAGCTGCTCCACTACTTCATCAGCGCCAATTTGGTTTGCTTCCTCGGTGCGCTCCTGATAATTCAGCGCGATGTACAGGGTTTTGTCGGAGGCGTGACCGCCTGGACGGTCACCCCCCTCACCATGGGCAAGGGCCAAAGCCCCAATCATTTCATTTTCTGAGACGCGGGCCGGGTGGGACAATTCGTAGTGCAAAAGGTCAATTTGCTTTGAACGCTTTTGATACGACTCCAATAGGCCAACGACATATGTTTTGGTGTCCATGTTCATAACCTCAGATTCTCTATAAGACAGCCCCCTTATAGGAGCGATGGCCGTCAGACCTACTCTTGTTCTGAGACAGTCTGTTGTGAACAGCCTGCCAAACACATGGCCTGAATACTCAATTGAAAAAGAGGTTTTATCAGGGAGGTGCACGCTGCCCATGTAGAGATAGAATGCGGAACCAGTATCTGAACACAGCGTTCCCTCCAATCCGGACAAATTAGCAGGTATATCCTCTTTCTTACATATTACCCTATATATGCAAACAAATTATGAAAAAGTTATTTGTTTTTTATTCTTTCGTTCGACACGAACCGACACATTTTGACATGATCACTGAAAATGTATGGATCACAGCGCATTATCCTATCCGCGCAAAACGATACCCGATCCCGAATACCGTTTGAATGTAGTCTTTATCCTTGGGATCAAGGCCTAACTTTTGACGGAGCGAAAAGACATGGCCTGAAACACTTGCAGCGGATGAAACGCAAGCCTTTTTCCACACTGATTCATAAATTTCTTCCTTGGTTAGAACTTTTCCGAAATGATATGCCAGAAGATAGAGGATATCAAACTCTTTTTCTGTCAAATCAACCGTTTCCCCCCGCATCTCCACCAGTCTGCGCAGAGGATCTATCGACAAATCTTTGTAGTCGAAACATGGCAGAAGTCTGCCTATATGAAGACGGGCAATTCTTCGTTCCCTCCGCAGGACAGCGTAGATGACCGCCCTAATCTCATCCGCACTGATCGGTTTATTGATATAGGCATCCGCGCCCAAATCAAGTATGGTTATACACTCTGACGTGCTGAAAAATGCGCCTGCCGCCAAAATGTATGGCGGTGGACTAAACACCCCTCTTGACATGTCCTGCAAAAATCCCTTTGCACCTTCAAGATCAATGTCTAAAAGAAGAAAAGCAGGGCTGTGTTGCAACAGCTCTGCTTTCGCGCTATCAACATTTTCACATCGGGACGCATCCATTCCGGTGCATCTCAAAGCTTCACATATTTTAGCCGACTGCTCTGTCAAAGGAGATATTAGCACAATGTCTTGCTTCACCAAAGCACCTCCTTTTATATTCTGATTAATAAGCCGGCAAATCAGTTTGTCTTAAACTTTTTTGTACGACTTCTTTAGCAAAGTGTTTTGTTAAAAGTTCACAGCAAAAATCACTCCTGGCGGAATCATGCCGCCCCAATAAATGCGTTGTATAAAAGCTCTTTTCAGCAGCTGGGGGCCATAGCTTTGTGCTATGTCCCCCAGCCGCGATAATAAGCTGCTCACTATATGAAAAGCTCATATGATCTTACGGAACTTTTCCTGCTCAGATCCGAAACGGCCTTGCGTTTATCAAAACTTCTGGTTCCAGGAAGCTTACATGATCTTCCGGAACAGAGTCTTGAAATCCTCCACAGAGGCGGCCTTGGGGTTGCCGGGGGCGCAGGCGTCGGCGGCGGCGGACTCGGCCAGGAACTGGAGGTCCTCCTCCTTCATGGCCTCCAGCTTGGTGGGGATGCCCACATCCACGGATAGCTGCCGCACCGCGTCGATGGCGGCTTTGCGGTAGGCGGCCTGGTCCATACCGGCAGTGTCCACGCCCATAGCCTCGGCGATGTGCTTGAACTTATCGCCGGTAGCGTCCTGGTTGAATTCCATTACGATGGGAAGCATCATGGCACAGGCCACGCCATGGGGGGTGTCATAGACGGCACCCAGGGTGTGGGCCATGGAGTGGGCGATGCCCAGGCCCACGTTGGAGAAGGCCATGCCGGTGACGAACTGGCCCAGGGCCATGGCCTCCCGGCCCTCGGGGTCGTTGTTCACAGCCTTGCGCAGGTTGGCGGAGATGAGCTTGATGGCCTCCAGGTTCAGGCAGTCGGCCAGCTCCCAGGCGGCGGCGGTGGTGTAGCCCTCGATGGCGTGGGTCAGGGCGTCCATGCCGGTGGCGGCGGTGAGGCCCTTGGGCATGGTAGCCATCATGTCCGGGTCCACAATAGCGATGTCGGGGATATCGTTAATGTCCACGCAGACGAACTTGCGCTTCTTTTCCACGTCGGTGATGACGTAGTTAATGGTGGCCTCAGCGGCGGTGCCGGCGGTGGTGGGGACGGCGATGGTGTACACGGTGCGCTTCTTGGTGGGGGCCACGCCCTCCAGGGAGCGCACGTCGGCAAACTCGGGGTTGTTGATGATGATACCGATGGCCTTTCCGGTGTCCATAGAGGAGCCGCCGCCGATGGTTATCATGTAGTCCGCGCCGGACTTCTTATAAGCATCCACGCCGGACTTCACATTCTCGATGGTGGGGTTGGGCTTGATGTCGGAGTAGACCTCGTAGGCCATGCCGTTAGCGTCCAGCAGGTCGGTGACCTTCTTGGTGATGCCGAACTTCACCAGGTCGGGGTCGGAGGCGATGAACGCCTTTTTCAGTCCCTTGGCGGAGACCAGGCCGGGGATCTCCTGGATGGCGCCCTTGCCGTGGTAAGAAATGCCGTTGAGTACGAAACGATTGACAGCCATGATGTTTACCTCCTGTATATTTTGTGTGTAATATAACTCATTGTTTTGACCTTGGCCGGATATTCAGTCCAGCCAGCCCTCCCGGGCCTTGATGCCGAACCGGCCCTCCATCAGGTGCAGCTGCTCATCGGTGATGGTATTCACACGGGGCAGGTGGGCAATCTTCATGTAAATCTCCGCCGCCTTCTCCGCCGTCTCAATGAGACCGAAGGTCTCGTCCAGATCTTTGCCCGCGCCATAGATGCCGTGCTGGGACCACACCACCAGCCGGGCGGTCTTCATCTGCTCCGCCGTGGCCTGGCCGATCTCGTTGGTGCCGCACAGCATCCAGGGCAGGACGTTGACCCCCTCCGGGAACACCACCACGCACTCGGTGCACATCTGCCACAGGGTGCGGGTGAAGGCCCGGCTGTCCAGGTCGTGGACGTAGGTCATGGCCAGCAGGTTGGCCGGGTGGCAGTGCATGACAATGCGGTTGGCCGGGTCCACGGACAGGCGGGCGGCATGGCTCATCATATGGGCGGGGAACTCGGAGGTAAATTTTCCGCCGTCGGTGAAGCCCCACAGCAGCTGGGCGTTTTTGCCCTCATCGGTGATGCGGATGACGCCTAGATTGCAGGCGGGGTCATACTGCACATTTTTGAAATATTTGCCCGTGCCAGTGACGATGAAATACTTGCCGTCCAGGGCGGGGGCCTCAAAGCCGGTGGGGATGTCCCGGATGACAGCATTGACATCCAGGTACTCCGCCGCCTGGGCCTCATCCAGCATCCAGCTGATGTTGCCGCCGTTGCGCTCGTCCCAGCCGTGGGCGTACATATTGGTGATGGTGCGGACCATCTCCACCAGGAATGGGGCGTTCATGATATCTTTCATGGTAAATTCCTCCTATTTTATGGGTATTCCCGCCTCAATGGGCAAGAATACGGATTCACATTTTATCGTGTGACGATATCCACCGGGACGTTGAAGATCTTGGCCACCTTCAAAATGGTGTCGATATGCCTGCCGGAAGCCGCCGCCATGTGGTGGGTGGGCCCGGCCTCGCTCCACTTGTTGCAGAACTCCCGCGCCCCGCAGGTGAACCGGGTGCGCATATTGGTGTCGCCGAAGGTGAAGATGGGTCCCTCCTCGTTGACGCCCTCGGCCACCACAAACTTGAAATGGCCGTCCCGGTCCTGGGTGATGCCCAGGTAGGTGACGGGGCCCAGGTGGGGATAGAACTGGGTGAGATATCCGCCGCCGGTCTTGCCGTGGAACACGGGGACGATTTTCATGGTGGGCTTCTTGGCGGAGATGTCCGCGTCCCCGGAGCCGCTGTGGCCGATGATGCAGATATCCTCGTCGAAGTCGATGGAGTACATCTCGGACAGCTGGCCCATGCCGGAGATGGTTTTCAGGATGGACATGGCCATGGCCACCTTGATGTCGCCCTCCACGGCGCAGGCCACCCCCTGCTTGATGAGCATGGAGAACGCCGGGATGAGCATACTGTCCAGCACCCCCGCCTTGCCCTGGGCGAAACCGTCGTAGTGGGAGGCGATGAAGGCGATGTGCTCGTCCTTCACCCACTGCTCAAAGGCCACCACGTACTTTGCCATCTCCCACACCTTTTCGATGGAGCCGCCGCCCTCGATGTCGAATGTGTCCAGAATGTCCTGAGCCTTGGCCCGGATGGCGTCCTCGTCGGTGATGCCGTCGGCGATGGCCCACATCTTCTCCCAGTCGAACTGCTTGGTGTACAGCCACATCCGGTGGTAAAGGTTCGTCTCGTCGATGTACAAGTCCATCATGCCGGGGTAGGGCCGTCCGATCTGGGCCAGGTTGGTGTCCCGGAAGCGGCGGCGCACCTGAGCGGCGCGGCACCAGTCCTCGATTTCCGCCTGAACCTGGGGGTCGCCCCCCTCCACCACCCCGGTGATGACGGCGTGGCGCTTCCCGGCCCGCTCCAAGTCGGCCACCATCTCCCCCACCGCGCCGCAGGCGTAGAGCTGGCCCAGCCAGGTGGCGGTGTCGGTGTTGGCGTAGTCCGGGGCCTTCTTTTTCTGGAGGTTCACCAGCACCACGGGCACGTCCAGATCCCGGACGGCGGGGAGCATATTATAGGACGTGGCGTAGGTCAGCAGCTGTAAAATCACCAGGTCTACGTCCGCGGCGCGGAATTTGTCCCCCGCCGCCTGGGCCAGCTCCTTGGTGGTGACGATGCCGCCGTCGATGAGCTCCACGGTGTCTGGAATCGTCTTTTTGAAGTCCGCGTACTGCCCCTCAAACTCGGGGACCAGAGACGGGAACTGGGGCAGATAGGCCCCCAGGGCGATGGCGAACACGCCAATCCGGGCTTTTGTGTTGACTAACATGGCAAGACCTCCATTTGTATTTTGAGATTCCCCAGGGCGGTGGCCTCGATGGGCAGGGCCACCACTTTTTTGCCTGTGGCTTCCTCGGTCAGGCGGTTGAGAAACGCGTTTTTCGCTCCGCCGCCCACGATGTACAGCTTTTCATAGATCCGGCCCGTATTCTCCTCCAGCTCCCGGATGGCGTCCCGGTAGCTCAGGGCCAGGGAGCGGCAGGCACAGCGGAAATAGTCCCCGATGGTTTGCGGCTTGGCGTCCAACGCCTCGTCAAAAGCCGCTGTCATGCTGTCCGGAGCCAAGAAAATCTGGGCGTTGGCGTCCACGGTCCTGTCAAAGGAACTGGCCTCCGCCTCGGCCACGATCTCCGGGAAGGGCTTGTCCGGGCACAGCTCATCCCGCAGGCGGTTGACGATCCACATCCCCATGATGTTCTTCTGGTAGCGGATGTAACCCACCCCGCCCTCGTTGGACCAGTTGGCCTCCCGGCTCTTATCATCCGTGTGTGGAACCGGGGACTTCACCCCCAGCAGCGACCAGGTGCCCGACGAGATATAGAGCTGTTCCCCCTCCATGGGGATGCCCTCCACGGCGGAGGCGGTGTCGTGGGCGGCGCACAGCACCACCTTGACGCCCTCATACTCCCCGATGGCCGTTCCCGGCTGGATCAACTTGGGGAACAGTTTTTCCGGCAGGCCCAGCTTTTGGACGATTTCCAGGTCAAACTCCCTGGTTTTGGCGTTCACCAGTCCGGTGGTGGTGGCGTTGGTGTACTCCCGGGCCTTCGTTTCGGTGAGCTTCCACATGAGATATTCCGGCATCATGAGGAAGTCCGTCACTCCCTCCAACCGCCCTTTTTGCAGGTCATCACAGAGCTGGTAAATGGTGTTGAAGGGCTGGAACTGACAGCCTGTATGGGCGTACAGCTCCGAAAAGGGGACCTTTTTATGCACCGCCGGGATGACCGCTTCCGTCCTGCCGTCCCGATAGGCGTAGCAGGGCCCCGCCTCCTCGTCTCCCCGCAGGAGCACGTAGTCGCACCCCCAGGTGTCGATGGACAGGCTCTCCAGCGGTCCGAACTCGTCCAACGCCTTCCGGATGCCCTCCTTCACGTGGGAAAATAGAGCGTCCACGTCCCAGATCAGGCGCCCGTCTTTCTCCTTCACCCCGTTGGGGAAGCGGTAGATCTCTTTTGCCCTGATTTCTCCGTCCTCCCGCCAGCCCACGATGTGCCGTCCGGAGGACGCGCCGATGTCCACTGCCAGATAATGCCCGCTCATAGCATCCCCTCCTGTCTTGTTCTTGTCGAGTGTCAGTATACCTGGTTTCAGAGAAAAGAAAAAGGTCCTGACCGCAAAAAAATGGGGACTTTATTTGCAATCTATGCCATCCCTGTGATATAATCAGAATATCACAAAAGGGGGTATGTGGAATGCGGCCGGAGCTGTTGGAATTTCTCCAGAAAATCACCCCGGAGGAGCAGGCCATCCTGGACAGCGGGGGCAGTATCCGCCAGGAGCTGTATACCTCCCAAGCCGCCTTTGTGGTGGACAGCCGCAGGCTGCTGGAAAAGGGGCGGCTCATCGAGCTGCGGCCCCACACCCGGTTTGCCCGCTTTCCCCAGCACCGGCACAACTATGTGGAGATGGTGTACCAGTGTGCCGGAAGCGCCTCCCACATCATAGACCACGCCGGACGTCAGGAGACCATCACCCTGCGGGCGGGGGACCTGCTCTTTCTCAACCAGAACGTGTCCCATGAGATCCTGCCCACCGGGGCGGAGGATCTGGCGGTCAATTTCATTATCCTCCCCCAATTCTTCTCTCGGCCCATCTCCATGATCGAGCGGGAAAACGTGCTGCGGGATTTCCTGCTGGCCTCCCTGTCCGGCGCGGTGGGGACCACGGGTTGCCTCTATGTCCGCGCCCAGGGACTGGTCCCGGTGGAAAACCTGCTGGAGAGCATGATTTGGACCCTTCTGGACCGCAGAGCCGGGAGCAATACCGTTCTGGAGACCAGCCTGGGCCTGTTGTTTATGAACCTGTCCATGTACGCTGGCGCGATCTGCCAAAGCGGCGAGGTGGACAGCGGCCAGGACCTGGTGTTCGCCGCTCTGAAATACATCGAGGACCGCTACCCTGACGGCAGTCTGGCCGAGCTGTCCCGGCAGCTGGGCCAGGCCGAGTACACCCTGAGCCGGATCTTGAAAAAATACACCGGCTCCAATTTCAAGGAGCTGCTCCAGCAACGCAGACTCCAGCAGGCGGCCTATCTTCTGGCCCACACACCGTTACCGGTGGATACCATCATGGCCTATATCGGCTACGACAACAGCAGTTATTTCTACCGCCGCTTCCGGCTGCGGTACGGCTGCTCCCCGAAAGAATACCGGGCCCGGGAGAGCGCGGCCCTGAACACCTGACAAATTGGAGGATACGCCCATGGCCATCAGCAACGCCATCAAAAATTTCAAGATGACTGTCAACCCGGACTTTGTGGCAAAGGCCCAGGCATTGACGCCCACCCTCATCGAAACCGAGATCACCCCGGTCCGGACGGTGGCCATCGTGCCGGACGGCCCGGATTTTGCTGCCCGGGAACTGGAGCCCAACTTCACCGCCTCCAATCCCATGGGCCGGGATGACACCCTTTCCCTGGACTTCGGCGGCCATCAGGTGGGATACCTGTCCTTCACCCTCACCCCTGTGGGCAGTCCCGCCGACGCCCCGGCCTATCTGAAACTCAAGTTCGGAGAAGTCCCCTATGAGATCGCCGCCAACACCTCAGACTACAGCGGCGAGGTGAGCCGGGCCTGGCTCCAGGAGGAGGTCATCCATGTGGATGTGCTCCCCGCTCGGGTACAGCTGCCCCGGCGGTATGCCTTTCGGTATTTGCAGCTCGTTGTGCTGGATACATCCGCCAAATACAAAGTGGTGATCAGCAACGTGGTTTGCAAAAGCGTGTCCTCCGCCGACTGGTCCGTCGTCCCGCCGCTGAAGGTATCTGACCCGGAGCTGGAGCGGCTGGACCGGGTATCCCTCAAGACCATGCACGACTGTATGCAGCTGGTCTTTGAGGACGGCCCCAAGCGGGACCGGCGGCTCTGGCTGGGTGATCTGCGCCTCCAGGCCCTGACCAGCTCCGTCACCTTCCGCAGCGACAGTCTGGTGAAGCGTTGTTTGTACCTATTCGCTGGCCTGACCCAGAACGAGGGCCGGGTGGGGGCCTGCTTGTTCCTGGAACCCGCCCCCCAGGTGGATGATACCGCCCTGTTCGACTACGCCCTGTTTTTCGTCTCCACCCTCCACGACTATTTTGAGGCCTCCAGGGACCGGGAAACGATGGCGGACCTGTTCCCCACCGCCCGGCGCCAGCTGGAGCTGGCTCTAAACGAGGTGGACGAAAACGGCATCGTGGCCGACCGGGAGGGCTGGTGGTGCTTCCTGGACTGGGGCGAGGGGCTGAACAAGCAGGCCGGGGCCCACGCCATCCTGATCTACGCCCTGAAGCAGGGGATCAAGCTGGCCCGCTGGGCGGGGGACGAGGCTCAGGCTAGCGTCTGGGAGGAGACCGCCGGTGAGCTCTCCCAGGCTGCCCTCCGTCACCTGTGGGACGAGGGGCAGGGCTTTTTCGTCAGCGGAGCAGAGCGACAGGTGTCCTGGGCCTCTCAGGTGTGGTTCGCCCTGGCGGGTGTGCTGGACCAGGAGGGCAATGTCCGCCTTCTGGAACGCCTGATTGTTTTCGGTAAAATGAAAAGTGTGCGAAAGGGCGCGAAAAAGTTAGCAGCAGGA
>CAJUSG010000061.1 GCA_910589085.1 uncultured Oscillospiraceae bacterium
TTGATCTCGATCTCCCCGTCGAAGCCGCAGCACTGGCAGTAGTCGCTCTTGGTGTTGAACTCGGCATATTGGATGTTGTCGTAGATAAACCGGACCACATCCTTCAGGGCCTCCAGATTGTGGCGCATGTTGGGGATCTCCACATAGGAGATGCACCCGCCGGTGGAGATGCGCTGGAACTGGCTCTCGAAGGTGAATTTGTCAAAGGCGTCGATGTGCTCCCGCACGTCCACGTGGTAGCTGTTGGTGTAGTAACCCTTGTCGGTGACGTCGGGGATGGTGCCAAAGCGCTCCTTGTCGATGCGGGCGAAGCGGTAGCACAGGCTCTCGGCGGGGGTGCCGTAGAGGGCGAAGCCGATATTTGTCTCCGCCTTCCAGTCGTCGCAGGCCTTACGCAGCCGGTTCATCACCGCCAGGGCAAACTCGGTGCCGCCCTCCTGGGTGTGGCTGACCCCCTTCACCAGCTTGGTGACCTCATACAGGCCGATGTAGCCCAGGGAGATGGAGGAGTAGCCGCCGTAGAGCAGGGGCTCAATGGAGGCCCCCTTGGGCAGGCGGGCGATGGCGCCGTACTGCCAGTGGATGGGGGAGGAGTCGGACCGCACCTTTTTCAAAGCGTTGTGCCGACACATGATGGCCTCGAAGCACAGGTCCAGCCGCTCCTCCAGCAGGGACCAGAACTTCTCCTCGTCGCCGCCGGAGAGGATGCCGATCTGGGGCAGGTTGAGGGAGACCACCCCCTGGTTAAACCGGCCCTCGAACTTGTAATTGCCCGCCTCGTCCTTCCAGGGGGCCAGGAAGGACCGGCAGCCCATGGGGGAGAAGACGTTGCCCTGGTAGTTCTCCCGCATCTTCTTGGCGGAGATGTAATCGGGGTACATCCGCTTGGCGGAGCATTGCACGGCCAGCTCCGTGAGGTAGTCGTACCTGCCCCCCTTGAGGCAGTTGTGCTCGTCCAGCACGTAGACCAGCTTGGGAAAGGCGGGGGTGATAAACACCCCTTTCTCGTTCTTGATGCCCTCCAGCCGCTGGCGGAGAACCTCCTGGATAATCATGGCGTTCTCCTCCACATAGGGGTCATCCTCCTGGAGGTTGAGGAACAGGGTGACAAAGGGGGACTGGCCGTTGGTGGTCATCAGGGTGTTGATCTGGTACTGGAGGGTCTGAACGCCGTTTTTCAGCTCGCACCGGAGCTGGTCCATCACCAGCCGCTCCACCGTCTCCTCGTCCACCTTGCCGGCGCACTCATAGGAGATGTGGGCCCTGAATTTCTCCTTGCTCTTGCGCAGATACTTGCCCAGGTGCCGCAGGTCCACAGACTGGCCGCCGTACTGGTTGGAGGCCACACAGGCGATAATCTGGGTGGTAATGGTGCAGGCCACCTGGAAGGTCTTGGGGCTCTCGATGAGCTTGCCGTTCATCACAGTGCCGTTCTCCAGCATGTCCCCGATGTTGATGAGGCAGCAGTTGAAGATGGGCTGGACAAAATAGTCCGCGTCGTGGAAGTGGATGGTCCCCTCGTCGTGGGCCTTGGAGATGTGTTCAGGCAAAAGAATGCGCCGGGTCAGGTCCCGGCTCACCTCACCCGCGATGTAGTCCCGCTGGGTGGCGGCGATCATGGTGTTCTTGTTGGAGTTCTCCTCGGCCAGCTCCTTGTTCTCGTTGCGCAGCAGGGCCAGAATGGACTCGTCGGTGGTGTTGGCCTTCCGGACCAGAGCCCTGTTATACCGGTAGATGATGTAGGTCTTGGCCAGGTGGAACATATTGCGCTCCACCAGTCCCTGTTCCACCAGATCCTGGATATCCTCCACCAGGATGCGCTGGCGCTTCTGGGCCTCAATGCCGTCGATGATGGCATCGATCTCCTCCCGGCTTACCCGCTCCGCCTCAGGGACCTCGGCATTGGCCTTCTCAATGGCGATGACAATTTTACTGCGGTCGTAATCCACACTGGTGCCGTCTCGTTTGATAACCTTCATGCTTTTCTCCTCTCATTGGTACAGGAACTCCGTCAGGGCAATATTTTGACTGGAGGCGGACCCTCCAAACTGAAAGTCCAAGGGCGATTATAGCACACCCCTCCCCCTTTGTCCACTATATCTTGTGCTGTTTTTCTTCCGGCTCAGGCAGAGAATACAAGATATATATTCATTTTTTCGCGCCCCGCATCCCGCTTCTTCCAGGGGTTTGAAGTTGCCAGCAGGGGAAAAATGTGGTATACTGGGGGTGAATTTTCAGCAAAATGCCCATGGAGGTTTTCTATGCTTCAAAGAACTGCCGTCGCCATGAGCGGCGGTGTAGACAGCTCCGCCGCCGCCCTCCTCCTCCAGCGGGAGGGGCGGGAGCTGCTGGGGCTCACCCTGCGGCTCTTCCACTCTGGCGGAACGGACAGCGCCCCGGCGGACGCAGCGGCGGTGTCCAGACAACTGGGCTTTCCCCATCACACCCTGGACATGTGCCGGGAGTTCCAGGCCGAGGTCATTGAGCCCTTTATCGCCGACTATGAGGCGGGCCGCACACCAAACCCCTGCGTCCGGTGCAACCGGGCCATTAAATTCGGCGCGCTGCTTCAAAAAGCGGCAGAGCTGGGCTGCTCCCAGCTGGCCACAGGCCACTATGCCCGAACAGAATACGATGCCGGCCTGGACCGCTGGCTGCTCCGCAAGGCTGCCCGGCCGGACAAGGACCAGAGCTATGTGTTGGCCATGCTCACCCAGGAGCAGCTCAGCCGGGCCCTCTTCCCCCTGGGGGAGCTCTCCAAGGAGGAGGTGCGCGCCCTGGCCCGGGAGGCCGGCCTGACCAGCGCCGGGAAGGGGGACAGCCAGGACATCTGCTTCATCCCCGACGGGGACTACGGGTCCTTCATCCGCCGGCACACCGGGCGGGACTACCCCTCCGGCCCCTACCTGGACGGGTCCGGGGCGGTATTGGGGCAGCACACCGGCATCATTGATTACACGGTGGGCCAGCGCCGGGGGCTGGGCGTTTCCTCCAGCGGCGGACGGCTCTATGTGAAGGAGCTGCGCCCCGGGGAGAACGCGGTGGTTCTGTCCTCCAACGACGCGCTGTTCGCCCGCACCCTCACCGCCGGCCGCCTGAACCTGATCGCCTGCCCGCGTCTGGAGGGCCCCGTTCGGCTCCTGGCCAAGGTCCGCTACCGTATGGCGGAGCAGCCCTGCACTGTGGAGCAGACCGGCGGCGACACCATCCGCCTCACCTTTGACCAGCCCCAGCGGGCTGTCACCCCCGGCCAGACCGTGGTGCTCTACGACGGCGACTTGGTCGTCGGGGGCGCCGTCATCAACAGAGGCATCCCGGACTGAAAGGAGTGAAATCATGGCCAAGAAAAATAAAAAGCGCCAGCACAGCCGCACGGTGGAGCTCAAGCGGCAGCTGGAGCAGGAGAAGCTGGCCGACGAGAAGGACCGGGCCAAGAAACGCATGGACCCCACCGCCCGGGCAATGCTGTATGGCGACATTGTGTTTCTGGCTGTCTCCTCCATTCTCTACGCCAACCACATGATCTCTGACGTAATCAGCGGCCTATGCACCGTCGTCGGCGCCGCTCTGCTTCTGATCGCCCTGTGGTTCCAGTTTGGGCGCAAGAAGGATAAGGATGGCCCCCGCAAGGGACCCAGACTGTAGAACTTCCAACACAAACCGGAGCGGCAGGGCTTTAGCCCTGCCGCTCCTTTTCACGGTATCACCCGCTGCTTACTCCTTCACATAGTCCACATGGAGCAGCTCATGCCGCTTCTCCTCAGTGAGCTTCTCCAAAAAGCCGCCCACCACCGGGTTTCGCTCGGCCCGCTTGAAGGGGGCGGAGCGGTCCAGGGAGTACAGGCCCTCGGCCCGGTCCTCCTTGTCCTGCTTCATGCCGTGGGGCTGGCCCGCGCCGCCTACACAGCCGCCCTGGCAGGTCATGACCTCCACCAGATCAAAATAGGCGTTGCCCGCCTCGATCTCCTGAAGCAGCTTCTGGGCGTTGGCCAGGCCGTGGACGATGGCCAGGTGGACGTCCCGGTCCCCCACCTTGATAACCGCCACCCGGATGGCCCGGTTGCCCCGGAGGGGGGAGAATTTCAGCTCCCGCAGCACGTTTTTGGACTTATCGGGCAGGCAGAACCGGACCACCGCCTCGGCCACGCCGCCGGTGGTGCCGTAGATGGTGCCCGCTCCCGAGCCCAGGCCGAAGGGCAGGTCAGGGGACTCGTACTCCAGCTTGGTGAGCTGAATGCCCGACTCCTGCACCATCTTGATGATCTCCTTGGTGGTAAGCACCAGATCCACCGCCGGGGAGCCGTCGGGCTGGACAAACTCCGGCCGGGCGGCCTCCATCTTCTTGGCGGTGCAGGGCATGATGGCAATGTGGAAGGTGGTGCGGCCGTCCTCCTGGTCCCTCTTCTGGTACTTGTCCTTCAGGATGGAGGCGAACATCTGCATGGGGGACTTGCAGGTGGAGATGTGCTTGAGATACTTGGGATTCTCGTTCTCCAGATACTTCACCCAGGCGGGACAGCAGGAGGTAAACATGGGGAAGGGGCCGCCCCGCTCCAGCCGCTGGAGGAACTCGGTGCCCTCCTCAATGGTGGTGAAGTCGGCGCCGAAGGTGGTGTCGTAGACCTCATCCACCCCCATCAGCTTCAGGGCGGTGACCAGCTGATCCAGGGCGTTCTCACCGGGGGCCATGCCAAAGGCCTCGCCCACCGCCACCCGGACGGCGGGGGCAATCTGGATCACCACCCGCTTTTTGGGGTCATGGATGGCCCGCCAGGCATCGCCGATCTCGTTCTTCACGGTGATGGCTCCGGTGGGGCAGACGGCGGAGCACTGGCCGCAGCTGATGCACTTGGTCTGGTCCAGGCTGCGGTCAAAGGCGGGGGACACCCGCATGTTGTAGCCCCGGTGTGTAAAGTCGATGATGTGCATACCGATGTTCTCGCTGCACACCCGGACACAATCGCCGCACAGAATACATTTGCTGGGGTCCCGGATGACAGCGGGGCTGGAGGTGTCCAGCTCCTTGTCCTCCCGGCTGTCCCCGAAGCGGACATGGTGGATGCCGAACTGAACGGCCAGGGCCTGGAGGTGGCAGTCCCCGCTCTTCTCGCAGGTGGTGCAGGAGCAGTTGTGGGAGGCCAGCATCAGCTCCAGAATCATCCGCCGGTGCTTCAGCAGACGGGCGGTGTTGGTGCGGATCTTCAGCCCGTCCCGGGGCTGCATGGAGCAGGAGGTCTCAATCTTCCCCCGCTCGTCCTCCACCACGCACATGCGGCAGGCGCCGTAGACCGACAGGTCGGAGTAGTAGCAGAAGGTGGGCATCTCAATGCCCGCTTTCCGGATGACGGACAGGACATTGGGCTCCCCGTCGAAGGGCACCCGCTGGCCGTCGATGTACATAATTCCCTTTGCCATACCGCTCACTCCTCCCGAATGGCGCCGAAGGGACAGCAGCCCCAGCACGCGCCGCACTTGATGCACTTGTCTGTGTCGATGACATGGGGCATACGAATCTGCCCGGTGATGGCCTCCATGGGGCACTGCTTCATGCACTTGCCGCAGCCCTTGCACAGCTCCGGGTCAATCTGCAGCACCTTCTTGCGGCCGTTGCAGTGGGGACAGTGCTTGTCCACCACGTGGGCCAGATACTCGTCCCGGAAGTACTTTAATGTGCTCTGCACCGGCTTGCAGGCGCTCTGGCCCAGACCGCACAGGGCAGTTTCGCTGATGGTGGCGGACAGCTCCTCCAGCAGGTCCAGGTCCTCCAGAGAGCCCTCGTTGTTGACGATGCGCGTGAGGATCTCCAGCATCCGCCGGGTGCCCTCCCGACAGGGGACGCACTTGCCGCAGGACTCATTCTGGGTGAAGTTCATAAAGAACCGGGCCACCTCTACCATACAGGTGTCCTCGTCCATGACCACCAGACCGCCCGAGCCGATCATGGCCCCCAGCTTTTTCAGCGAGTCAAAGTCCAGGGGCATGTCCAAGTGCTCCTCGGTGAGACAGCCGCCGGAGGGGCCGCCGATCTGAACAGCCTTGAACTTCTTGCCGTCCTTGATGCCGCCGCCGATGTCGAAGATGATCTCCCGCAGGGTGGTGCCCATAGGCACCTCAATGAGGCCGGTGTTCACCACGTTGCCCGTCAGGGCGAAGGCCTTGGTGCCCGGGGAGCTCTCGGTGCCGATGGACTTAAACCAGGGGGCCCCCTTGCGGATAATCAGGGGCACGGCGGAGAAAGTCTCCACGTTGTTGAGCACGGTGGGCTGGGCCCACAGGCCATGCTCCACCGTCCGGGGGGGCTTGACCCGGGGCATACCCCGGTTGCCCTCGATGGAGGCGGTCAAAGCGGAGCCCTCGCCGCAGACAAAGGCCCCCGCTCCCCGGTTCACGTGGAGGTGGAAGGAGAACTGGGTGCCCAGGATGTTGTCCCCCAGCAGGTTCATCTCCTGGGCCTTGGCGATGGCGGTCTTCAGCCGGGCCACCGCCAGGGGGTACTCGGCGCGGACGTAGATATAGCCCTCGTCGCTCCCCGCCCCCAGGGCGGCGATGAGCATTCCCTCGATAATGGAGTGGGGGTTGCCCTCCATAATGGAGCGGTCCATGAAGGCGCCGGGGTCGCCCTCGTCGCCGTTGCAGACCACGTATTTCTTGCCCTTGGGCTGCCTGCGCACGCTGTCCCACTTCCGGCCGGCGGGGAAGCCGCCGCCGCCGCGCCCACGCAGGCCGGAGTCCAGAATCTCCTTGCAGATGGCCTCGTCGGTCATCTCAAACAGGGCCTTCTCAAAGGCCGCGTAGCCGTCCCGGGCCAGGTATTCGTCGATGTCCTCCGCGTCGGTAGTGCCGCAGTTCTCCAGCACGATGCGGTGCTGCCGGTGGTAGAAGGGGATGTCGCTGTGCTTGGAGTATTTCACACCGTCCAACTCATAGAGCAGGCGCTCCACCACCTCACCCTTGAGGATGGTCTTCTCAATGATCTCGTCGCAGTCCTCCAGCTGGACATGGGTGTACAGGATGCCCTCCGGCTCGATCTGGACCAGGGGCCCCATCTCGCAGAAGCCGTGGCAGCCGCTCTTTTTCAGATAGACGCCGTCCCCCTTGGGCTCGGTGACGTCCTCCACCTCGTTCTCCTGGGTGAGGCCCACATAGACGTCCAGCCCCCGGCGGGCGCACTCCTCTTTAAAGTAGTCGTACAGCTTCAGCGCGCCGCCGGCGATGCAGCCGGTGCCGGCGCACAGCAGAATCTGCCGTTTCTGATAGGACAGGGCCCGCTTGGCCTTCACCCGGCGGACCTCCAGCCGTTCACGGTTCATCTCAGGCATGGGCGGCATCCTCCTTTCTCAGCTCCTCCAGCAAATCGATGGCCAGCTCCGGGGTCATCTTGGAGTGGACCTGATCGTTCACCGTCACCACCGGGGCCAGGCCGCAGGCCCCCAGGCAGGCCACCGTCTCCAGGGTGAAGAGCCCATCGGCGGAGGTCTTCTGCTTGCCCTCCAGCCCCAGGTACTCATTGATGGCATTGAAGATGGGCTGGGACTTGCGCACGTGGCAGGCGGTGCCGTCGCACACCTTGATGATGTACTTGCCCTTGGCCTCCAGGGAGAAGTTCTCATAGAAGGTGGCCACACTGTATACCTTGGCCACCCCTACCCCCAGCTTCTCCGCGATGCGCTCCAGCACCGCGGGGCTAAGATACTTGTACTCCGCCTGGATGTCCTGCATGATGGCGATCAGGTGGTGCAGCTCACAGCCGTAGCTGTCAATGATCTCCTCCACCCGCTCCATGGATATTCCATTGGACATGGCTTTCTCTCCTTTCGCCGCCGTCTGCGCGGCGGCCCAATCTGTCTGTCATTCTAACATATATCCCCCCGGCTTACAAGGGAAAAACGTGCAAATTATCCTATTTTCTGACACATCCTGACGGGAAACATACGGCGCGGAGCATTGCTCCGCGCCGTATAACAGCTTATCTTCCCACTTTTCTGGGATCGGGCCAGGCCCCGGGCCCGTCCGTTCCCGCTATCTCTTTAAACTCCTCGGTCTCCTGGGCAAACTTATACATTGCCCGGGCCACAGCGCACATCTGGGGATAGGCCGCCAGACACCGGTCTCTGGCCCCCTCCCCCTCAAAGGCATAGACCCAGCCGCCTCCCGTCTTCTTGCGCACCCGGAGATAGTGGGCCACCGCCTCACTGAAGCGGTCGTTTTCCTTCACCCGAGGGCTCCGCCCGGCATATTCGATATAGGACAGCAGGGCGTACTCCGCCTTGGAGAGGCACTCGTTCACCCGCTTGGCCAGATAGGAGACAATCTCCTCCCCCACATGGCTGAGCATTCCATCCGCCCGGAGATACAGATGGGTGAACTCCTCCCCATGCCGCTTGGCAAACTCAGAGGGGTCAAAGTTCAGCGCCCTGCATACCTCCATCATCAGTTCCGGGCTCAGCCTGGCCTCCACAGCTCCCTTTTCCTCCGCCACGTGCTCATCTCCTCCCTTTCCACGCCGCAGTTCTACATTTTTCCTGCTCATATCATAGCACAGCGGGAGGCAGGTTGCAAGGCGCAAGGGGACTCTTTGCCGAAAAAAGAAAAATTTGGAAGAAGCAGCGGTTATAGGTACTGGATCCCCTCCACGCCCTGGATGCCCAGGCCGGGCTCGTCAGAGACGGTAATGAGCTGCTCCTCAAACACCGCGCCCCCCAGGATGGGGTCCTCGCTGCACAGCACAGGGCCGTCCAGGTCGATCTTGGTGATGATCTTCTTGGCGCAGGCCAGGTGGACCGCCGCGTTGACGGAAATCTTGGCCTCCAGCATACAGCCGATCATGCACTCCACGCCGTAAACCTCGGCGGCGGAGGCGATCTTCAGGGCGTTGTACAGTCCTCCGCACTTCATCAGCTTGATGTTCACCAGATCGGCCGCCCCCATCTGCATGATGGTCAGGGCGTCTTCGGGGGAGAACACGCTCTCGTCCGCCAGGACGGGGACATAGGAGCGCTGGGTGACATACTTCAGGCCCTGGAAGTCGTGGGCCTTTACAGGCTGCTCCACAAATTCGATGTCCAGCCCCTTGTCCTGCATCTGGTTCAGCAGCCGGACCGCCTGCTTGGGCTCCCAGCCCTGATTGGCGTCGATGCGGATACGGGTTTTGTCCCCAATGGCCTGGCGGACGGCGGTGAGCCGGGCCACGTCCAGCTCCGGATTGGCCCCCACCTTGATCTTCAGGGTATCGTAGCCTCGCTCCACCGCGTTGACGGCATCCCGGGCCATCTCCTCCGGAGGATTGACGCTGATGGTGATATCGGTGACAATCTGCTTCCTGGCCCCGCCCATCAGCTTGTACACGGGAATTTTGTACAGCTGGCCATACAGGTCCCACAGTGCCATGTCCACCGCCGCCTTGGCGCTGGTGTTCTTTACGACGCACCTCTGTACCGTCTGGAGCACATCCCCAAAATCATCCACCTCCATTCCCACAATGCTCCTGGCGATGTGGTCCTGAATGGCGCCCACAATGGCTCCGGTGGTGTCACCGGTGATGGCCCCGGTAGGGGGCGCCTCGCCGTAGCCCACGGCGCCGGTGTCGGTGCGGACCTCTACAATCACGTCCTCCACACTGTTCACCGAGCGCAGGGCGGTTTTGAACGGGACCCGCAGGGGGACAGAAATTTTACCCAGCTTTACCTCTGTAATTTTCATATTCTCATTCCTTTCATCGTGCCATCTCATACATGGCGGAGGCCAGCAGCCTGGTGTTGTCCGTCAGCCGGGACAGCTCCATATACTCGTCGGGCTTGTGCTCCCGCACCTCGTCTCCGGGGAAGATTGGACCAAAGGCCAGGGTGTTGGGGATCATCTTGGCATAGGTGCCGCCGCCGATACACTTGGGGGCGGCGGACGAATCGCCGGTGCAGCCGGTGTATACCTTCATCAGCTTGCTGACCAGGGGGCTGTCAGCGGGCATATAGAGGGCGGGCTTGTGGAGCAGATAGTCCTGCCGGAAGCCGGCCCCTTCAAAGGCGGCCCGCACCTGGGGCCCGCACTCCTCAAAGCCGCGGGTGACAGGGTAGCGGTAGTTGAGCCTCACATCCACCCGCTCTCCCTCCATCCGGATCACCCCCATATTCATGGTCAGCGGGCCGGACAGCTCATCCTCCATGGCAATGCCCAGGGAACGACCGTCCCACTCCATACCCAGCCGGCCGGCCAGCATATCCACCATGGTCTTCAGCTCCCCCTCCAGGGGCAGGTCAGACAGGAAGCGCATAAGCCGGCCAATGGCATTCTCCCCCTCGCCAGGGGTGCAGGCGTGGGTCCCCACCCCCTCAGCCTCCACACAGACGCCCTCCTCTGTCCGGGTGCAGCGCACCCTGTCCGCCCGGCGGGCAGCAATCTTCTCCGCCATCTCTCCGGGGCAGGCCAGCACCGCCCGGGCATGGGCCGGGACGATGTTATGCGCCTCGCCGCCGGACAGGCCGGTCAGCCGGATGACACCCGTCTGATGGAGCTCCCTGGTAAAAAATTCGGTGACCAGCCCCTTCTCCCCGTTGATTACCGGGTACTCTCCGTCGGGGGTGATGCCCATGACAGGAATCTCGCCTCCGTGGGTGGTGTAGTACTTCAGGTCGGCGCTCCCCGTCTCCTCATTCAGGCCGAAGATCAGCCGAATACGCCGCTTTAGAGGCAAACCCGCCTGTTTGATGGCCAACAGCCCATACAGGGCGCACAGGGCGGGCCCCTTGTCGTCCATGGTGCCCCGGCCGTAGATCCTGCCGTTCAGCACCTGGCCGCCATAGGGCGGGACGGTCCAGCCCTCCCCCTCGGGCACCACGTCCAGGTGGCTGAGCACCGCCACCATCTCCTCCCCCTGGCCGTACTCGCACCAGCCCACCTGCTCATCCATGTTGTGGACTGTAAAGCCCAGCTCCCGGGCCAGCTCCAGCACGTAGTGCAGACAGCGGTGGACCTGCTCGCCGTAGGGATAGCCGCTCTGGTCGTCAGCGCAGACGCTTGGGATTTGTACACAGCCCTGGAGACTTCTCACCAGGTCATCGCTGTTGCGCTCAATCCAATCATAAAGTTCCATTTCTCTCTCCTTACAGCTCCTCACAGAGCAACACCTCTTTTGTCCGCTCAAATTCTCCATAGGTCAGCCCCCGGTCCGCCGTCTCTAGCTCCCCCACCTGGTTGTCGTAGGGGTCGGCCCGCCAGTGGGCCTTTCTCACCGTGAAGGGGGCCTGGAACTGCCGGTTCGCCACCATGCGGTAGGGGTCCAGATTGCCGAAGTAGAACCTGCGCCTGTCCTCATTCCCCGCCCGGACGGCGGCGGTGCCGTAGGACGGGTCGGCGTACAGCCAGCCGTACTCCGGGACATAAAACCGGGCCCAGTCGTGGCCGCCGCAGAAGTCTGGCTCGGCGGTAAGGCCGCTCTGCCATTGGGCAGGGATGCCGGCACACCGGCACAGGGTGATGAACAGCAGGGCGAACACCCCGCAGTCTCCGGTAAAGCTCCGGGCGCAGTTCTCAGCGATGTTCTCCAGCCCGAAGTAGGCGGGCATAAAGGTATATTTCATATTCAGGGTGATGAAGTCGTAGATGCTCCGGGCCCGCTCCAGGGGGCTGTCAATCCCATCGGTCAGCTGGGCCGCCAGCGCCCGGAGGTAGGGGGTAAAGATGATGTGGGGGGCCTCCTCCACCAGGAAGGGGGCCAACGCCGCTTCACTCAGGGGCCGGGCCGGCCTGGGAGCAGTCAGGTCGTGGAACCGGGCGGTGTGAATGTAGGAGTACACAAGGGAAAACTCGGGATTCTCCTGCCACTCTCCCTCCCAGCAGACGGTCCGCTGGGGGGCATCCGCAGGGGCCGCGAGGCCCTTGGGGTATATCCCCTCGACGGTAATTTCACTCTGCTGCTCGCAGGCTGCGGGGAGGGGCAGATGGGTCCGGAGGAACATGCCCGGGGTGAACAGCTCATCCTTGAGCCGGACCGTGGCCCGGATGCGGATGCGGTTGGACAGGCTCCCCCGCTCCCCCATAAGGCGTATGCACCGGTCCAGCCGTCCCTCCTTGCTGTCCGCCTCCACCACACTCTCCACGCCGTGCATCTGAACGCCCGCCCGGCGGGCAAAGGCGGGCTCCGCCTTGCACATGGTCTCGAAAAACCGGGCGAAGTAGCTGGGCCGGCCATTCAGATAAATCCAGCCGATCTTGCCCTCATCCACCCGCCGGTCAAACTCCTCCTGGGAAAAGTCGGGGATATAGGCCCGCACCCGGGCCAGGGCCTGGGCCCGGTCGTAGGGGTAGTCGGGAGGGGTGCGCAGCATCATCTCCCGCTGGGCGGTCATGCAGTCCCGCAGGCCCTGGGGAATATCCCCCCGGGCCAGACGCATGTCGATGAGACGGACCGCCCCCTCCAGATCCCCATACAGCTTCCGGCGGAGGATATCCTCGGGCAGCCCCACATTCAGGCTGCGGAAGGTCTCGTTAACATCCATAACATGTCTCCTTTTCCCGGTTTGGTGCAAAAGAAACCCCGCCCCCACCGGGGCGGGGCCCTCTTTCAACAAATCAATTGGGCGGATTATTTGGGCCGGCTAGGCCAGCATTTGCAGAATTGCGCCCATGCCCAAGCCGAAGAAGTTGCCAATGGCGGCGCCCAGCACGCCCATGATGACGCCGATGCCGGCGAAGGAGTCGTTATAGGCGCAGGCAATGATGGGGGCCGAGGCCGAGCCGCCGATGTTGGCTACCGAGGCGGTGGACACCATGCACAGGTCCCAGTGGAAAATCTTGGACAGGAGGAACATGAGCGCCACGTGGACCACCAGAATCAGGAAGCCGTAGAGCACCCACATGGGGGCGTCGAACAGGGCGTTCAGCGGAGCCTGAGAGGCCAGCATGGCCACCACGGCATAGAGCAGGATGCTGGACAGCTCCTCCACGGCGGGCAGCTTGCCCAGGGGAGTCATGGCGCAGATCAGGCCCAGGACGGTGACAAACACGGTGGTGCAGGTGCCCTTGTCGAACATAGCCAGACCCACGGATTTAAAGCCGGTATTCATCGCCAGGCCCACCTTTTGAGACAGGGCGGAAACGATAAGCGCCAGGCCAATGAGAAATACCCAGTCCGCGCCGGTGGCCTTCTTCTGCTCCTTGGCCACCTCGGCGTTGGCGGCCTCGGCCAGGGCGTCCAGCTTGGAGGTGTCGGCCTTGGTGGCCTTGTTCCACTTGCCGGAGTGCTTCACCATCATCAGCAGCAGGGCAATCCACACCGAGTAACACACGGTGTCCAGCGCGAGGGCACAGGCGTAGGCGCCCTTGTCAATCAGCTCGCCGTAGCTGGCCTCCATCGCCGCCATATTGGCGGAGCCGCCCACCCAGGAGGCGAACAGCGCGGCCGTGGCGGCCCAGGTCTTCTCGCCGCCACCCATAGCTTCCTTGAGGATGGGGTAAAAGACGATAAAGCCAACGGCCAGGGTGACCGAGCAGCCCAGGAAGATGGCGATGAGCCGCACACCCAGCTTGGCAATCTTTTTAAAGTCGCAGCGCAGCAGCATGACGAAGATCATGGCGTAGAGCAGATTATTCTTCAAAACGCCGTAGGCGGCGCTGACGCCCTCGGAGTTGAACATGCCGGCGGTGCAGCAGATCATACCAATCAGGTAGATCCACACCAGCGGGGGCATAATGTCAAAAATCTTCCACTTGGCGTACTTTTGCAGGGCCAGCAGACCGCCGCACAGGAACATCAGAAACGCGATGTAAGTAAAACCATTCTCAATCACAAACACAATACTCTCTCCTTTTCTCTGTCACTTTGTAGCGCGACGAGATTTTTGAGAAAAGCGGACAGGATAAATGAGAAAAAATAGC
>CAJUSG010000062.1 GCA_910589085.1 uncultured Oscillospiraceae bacterium
CCGTCCACCACAGGCAGGGCGGTGAGGTCGTATTTGGAGAACATCTGGGCCACGTCCTCCTTGTCCTCGTGGGTCGTGACGGACAGGACATTGGTCTCCATAATCTCACTGATCTTGGTCTCATAGGCGGACATCAGCAGCCGCTTTACCGTCACCACCCCCAACAGCACCCGGCGCTTGGTGACATAGCAGGTATAGACCGTCTCCTTGTCCAGGCCCACCTTGCGGATGCGGGCGAAGGACTCCTCCACCGTGTTGCTTGGGTGGAGATAGACAAACTCTGTGGTCATCAGAGAGCCAGCGGAGTCCTTGGGGTAGTTGAGCAGCTGATTGATCTGGCTGCGGGTGGACGCGTCGGTGTTGCGCAGGATGCGGGACACCAGGTTGGCGGGCATGTCCTCAATCAGGTCCACTGTGTCGTCCAGATACAGCTCGTCCAGCACCTCCCGCAGCTCCCGGTCGCTGAGGGCGCTGATGAGCTTCTCCTGGTCCTCCTCCAGATAGGCGAATACCTCCGCCGCCGTGTCCTTGGGCAGCAGACGGAAGACCAGAATCTCCTGGTCCACCTCCAGCTCATCCAGAAATTCGGCGATGTCCACCTCGTTCATTTCTGTCAGAATTTCCCGCAGAGCGCGGAATTTCCGCTCCTGAACCAGCTCCATCAGCTGGTTCAGATCATAGTTGTCGTGCATGTCTTTTCCTCCTCTCGTCTTTTCAAACGCGAGACACGAAAAACCACAGGCAGCCCCTGGGGCGCGGCTGCCTGTGGCTGCACATGACAAGGAGAGGGGCAAACCCCTCTTTACCGGCGGCGGGATGGGGAACCAGCGCGTCCCCGGTCCGCCGCCCCTCGTTCGTGGCAGCTCTCCTTCGTGCCTCTGCTGCAACTTCGGCCTTCCACTCTGGTCCCACTTCCTTTCGCCGGAAAATTTACGGATTCTTTATATCCTATGACATTGTAGCACTGTTTGCCCCCTTTGACAAGGGGCGGCGCCAGTACTTTTTTGATCCCTAAAAAAGCGGGCCCCGCCAGCCGACGGGGCTGCTCCTATGTCATTCCCAGACAACCTTCGCGGAGGTGCTGACAATATTGATGTAGCTGGGGCCGACGGCCAGAGGGATGGACCTGCCCGCCCTGTCCAGGAAGGAGTAGTTGTCGGTCCGCTTGTCCCGCTGCCAGGTGATCTCATAGACCAGGCCGTCCCGGAGGAGGAGGCCGTCCCCTGTGCCGGTGGTACGCACTGACATGCGGCCGGCGGAATCCCCCTTCACCAGGCTGACATCGGTATACAGCACCAGCACATTGCTCACCCCCACCGGCTCATCGGTCTGGCCGTCCACATAGGGGATGGGGTCGGAGCCGTCCAGACTTTGGGCGATAAGGTATTGGCCGTCATCGTAGGTGAAATAGCCGGTTTTATAGGTGGAAAAGGGCACCGTCAGCTCCCTCGCCGGCTGGCCGCCCTCGGGGGCCTCCTTCTCGAAGGTCCAGCCCACCTGATAGCCCTCCTCGTGCTCCAGGCGGAAGCGGCTGGGCATCTGCGTCAAAACCTTCTCGCTGGAGGTGAGCAGGGAGTGCTCCAGCCCGGCGTTCTTCCGCCGCTCCGGGTCCCGCCAGCACATATCGCCGTAGGGGCCGTTGACAAAATCGATGTGGGTGACCCCCCAGGCGTCAAAGGCGTCGTAGGCCTGGGGACTGCCTCCGGCGTGGATGTAGATGGCGTCGTGTCCCAGGGCCAGATTGACATAGTAGTCCCGGGCGGAGCGGACGCTGCCCAGGTCGCCAACGTCCTCCAGGTCCTGGTAGAGCCCCATAATCCGGGTGATGCCCCCCTCGGCCACAATTTCATAGAGCACATCCGCCTTGGCCACTCCCAGCTGGGGGAGGGCCTTCTTCAGATTGTTGAACATCACCGCGGCGGGCCGTTTTCCGCTGATGTCCACATCCAGCCCCTCGCCGCTGAGGGGGTTGGCGTAGGGGTAGACGGGCTCCGGGTCGGGCTCCACCGGGGCAATGGCCGGGACGCTGGGCTCATTCGGAAGTGAGGCGCTGCCCGGCACGGAGGAGGAGCTCCCGGGGTCCTTTTTACCGCAGGCGGCCAGCGGGAGCAGCAGCAGTCCGGCCAGCAGGATGGCCGAAAATTGTCTTTTCTTCATAAAATCCCCTCTTGTTCTCTTTGCGCTTTTACGCAGACTACCCCCTTATCATACGATAGTTTTTAGTAAAAGTCAACAAAATTCCCGCCATTTTTTCAAACGGCGGGAAGAATTGCCCCTATTTTTGCGCGGCCAGCTGACTGGCCCGGTCCATATCCCGCAGAATCGGGTATTCCTGGCCCAGGTCCCAAAGGCCGCTGGAGCTCCAGGACTGACAGACCCGGTTCCGCTCCGCCTGAGAGGCCCGGCCGGCGTCAACGCAGCCGGTGACGGTGCCGTCGTTCCAGCTCGCAAAGACAATGGCGTCTTCCGAGCTGAATTTCCCCGTGCCCAGGGCATAGCAGCTGCTGACGGCGCTGTCGGACAACCGGCCCACTATGCCGCCCGAGTGGAGCTGGCCCCCTGAGGCACAGCCCTGGGCGTTGGCCCAGCAGTTTTCGACGTTGCTGCCGTAGTAGGCCGACCCGGCAATCCCGCCGGCGTTTTGGTAGGAGGGGCCCTCCAGGGTGATCCTGGGGCTGGCCCAGCTGGCTCGAAGGATGGCGGGGCTCAGCTGGCCCGCCAGTCCGCCGCAGTCGCTCTGGAAGGAGGCGCCGGAGGCGGATATTGCGGCGGTGGACCAGCAGCCCTGGATGACCCCCACCTTCTCCTCAAAGTCCGGCTCCCCGGGGTTGGGCTTCTCATAGGAATCTCTCTCGTAGGTGAAGGCCAGGAAGGCCGTCAGTCCCCCCGCAGAGGAGTGCTGGCCGCCTTGGGCGCTGACGGTCCCGGTGGCGCCGCAGCCGGTGAAGCGCATCCTGTCGTAGCCGTTCCCCACCAGGCCGCCCACCCCGGACTGATTTTCACTGTCCTGGGCGACGGTCTCTGCCGTGCCGGAGAAAAAGCACCGGGTCAGCGTGGTGCTCACCGCCCTGCCCACCAGGCCGCCTGTGGTCAGCTCGGACCGGACAGTTCCCGGACCCTGGAAGGTGCCCTGGACGCTGCCCTCGGAGACGCAGTCGGTAAAAACGGCGTTTCGGGACCAGCCGGACAGGCCCCCCAGGTTCAGATGGGTCTCGACCCCGTCTGTGCCCACAAAGACGGACCGCGCCGAGCCGGCAAAGGTGCAGCCCTCAAAGACAACATCGTAGGCCATCCCTGTCAGGCCGCCCACGTACATGTGCTGGGCGTCCCCGCCGTTGACGGCCAGGTCCAGCGTACACCGGACATTCCGGTAGGCGCCCCCGCGCTGCTCGCCGGCCCATCCCCCATAGGTAAATTCAAAGGCGGAGGGCTTGAAGGAGCTGCCGTCCGGGCGGAAGGTCACATTCACCGTGCCAGCCAGGGTCAGGTTGGAGCACTCCCCGTACCAGGCGCTGAACAGGCCGAAGTCGGGGCCCCGGGTGGAGGAGTGGTTCATGCGGTATGTGACGGTGTGGCCGCCGCCGTCCAGCCAGACCATGGCGCAGTTGGGATTTCGCCAGCCGACGGGGCCGTCCAGCTCCCCCATGTCAATGTCACGGTCCAGGCAGTAGTAGGCGTCCGTCTCATAGATGGTGGCGTACCCCAGGGAGGCCAGCTGGTCCGGAGTGGAGATCACATAGGGGGAGGCGAACTGGCCGGTGCCGCCCTCAAATTTCAGATCCGGCAGGGTCAGCTCGCTGAGGACCAGCGCCCCCCTCTCCCGGGCGGCACAGCCTCCCTCCGTCTTCCACGCGGCCTTCTCCCGGCTCACGGCGTACACATCGAAGGATGAGCTGCCCCGCAGCGCGGTGCTCCCCTGGGCCCCCTCCCCCACCAGATAGACGGTGCTGTCTCCTGTCCCCGTCAGGGCAGCGTTGCCGCAGGCCACCAGGGCGGTCTGCCCGTCGGAGAGGGTATACTCCCCGGGGCTTGCAATATATTGGTCGATGATGCCGTCAATAATGGTGATGATCTCGGCCCGGGTGATGGGCTGCCCGGGGCCGAAGGATCCGTCCGGGTAGCCGGAGATATACCCCTCCGCCATCATCTTCCCCACCCGGCTGGAAAACCGGTCCTGAATGGCTCCCCCGTCCGGAACGCCGGTCAGATTGGAGCGGTCCGCCCTGTCCTCCCCCACAAAGAAGGATTTGGCAATCATATAGACCGCCTCCTCCCGGGTGAGGGACTGCTCCGGATACATGCGGTCCCCCGTGTTCAGCGCCGCCCCCAGGGTGTGCATGGTGGACAGGCTCTCGTAGTACCACTTGTCCGGGGTCAGGTCGGCGTAGTGATAGTGGTGGTCAATGGGCTCCAGCTTCAGCAGCCGGAACAGGATGGAGGACAGCTCCGCCCGGGAAATCTGCCCGTTTGGACGAAAGGTCCCGTCCACATAGCCGGACAGAATCCCGGAATCGGACCAGCGTTCAATTCGCTCCTGAGCCCAGTGCCCCTCAATGTCCGAGTAGCCGGCCGCCGCAGCCGGGACTGCGGACAGGGCGGCTCCGAGGACAACGGCGGTCAGACAGAACACCGCCGCGGCAAGTGTCTTTTTCATGTGGCTGAACATACGCTGATACCTCCTAATCCTAAGTGTCCCTCAGCCGCGCCGGCTCAGCCCTTGGAGGGCAGCACCGAGGCGATAGCCCCGGCAAAGGCGCTCATGGGCATGGTTTGGAGAAGGATACGGCCCGGCCCGGTAACTACGGTGTTGAAGAGGCCCTCGCCGCCGAAGAGGACATTTTTAACCCCCTTGACGCTCTGAATATCAATGGAGCAGGTGGCATCCATCATGGCCAGGTTCCCCGTGTCAATCACCATCTGCTGGCCTGGGGCCAGGGTATACTCCACGCCGTAGCCGTCGATCTCTAAAAAGGCCATGCCCCGGCCAGACAGCTTCTGCATAATGAAGCCCTCGCCGCCGAAAAAGCCGGCTCCCATCTTCTTCTGGAAGAACACCGACAGCTCCACCCCCTGCTCCGAGGCCAGAAACGCCGATTTCTGGGCGATGACGGGTTTATCCGGAGTGATCTCAATCGGCAGGATGGCCCCGGGAAAGCTGGAGGCGAAGGCGATCATCCCCGGCCCGCCCTTGGCGGTGTAAAAGTTCTGGAACATGGATTCCCCGGAGAACATCCGGCCAAAGGCCTTGCCGATGCCGCCGGCGGAGGTCTGCATCTCCATGTTGGGGGACATCCAAACCATGGAACCCTTCTCGGTAATCATGGTCTCGCCGGCATTCAGGTCACAGATGACCACGGGGGTGGGTTCGCCTTGGATTTTGTAGTTCATATGTATCGACTCCTTTTTTAAATTTAAAAGGTTGCGCTTTATCTCTGCTCCTGCCCCAGGGAGCGGAAGAGCCTGCCCGTCCGGACGGCGATGGACTGGGACAGCCGGCAGGTAAGGATGGACAGCAAAATATTCAACAGGAGAAATAGGGCCGCCGTCCGCCAGTAGCCCCGGACCTGCAGCACCGGTCCGTAGAGGTGGAGGAAAAAACACTGGTTTAAATAAATACCATAGCTGATTTTGCCCAAAAAGCCGGAGAGCGGATTGTCCAGCAGTCTGGTAAGCGCGCTGTTTCCCAGCAGGACGCTGAACACCAGCAGGGCCAGCAGGGCGGCGGCGATAAAGTCCCAAGGGCTGCGGTAGGTGCGGTACATAATCGCCAGAAGGATCAGGAGCAGCCCCGCCTCCCCCGCGGCGGACAGCAGGGCAAAGCGGCCACGGACCGCGGGCCGGCTCCACCGGACCAGACAGGATACCACACAGCCCAGCCCCAGCCCGGCGATCACCCGCCACAGCCCCTGAGAGCCCAGCGGGGCGGCCGCCATGGTGCAGTCCAGGGTGCCGCAGTGCCGGGAGAACAGGGAGAAAATCAGCGGGGCGGCGAAGGCCATGACCATCGGAAAGTGGTCCTTCAGCGCCAGACCCAGCCAGTACAGCAGAACGGAGCCCAAAAACAGAGCGCTCACATACCAGAACAGCAGCACAACAAAGGAGGTGCCGAAGCTTTGAAGGAGAAACCACTCAAAAAAGCCGTCCCGGACCAGCTCCTTTACCGTCAGGGTGCGGAGCACGCAGACCCGCAGGGCCAGGAAGGGGATCATGGTCAGTAGGTAGTGGGGATAGAGGCGGCCGAAGCGCCGAACCGCGAAGCGGCACACCAGGTCCGGGAGCGCGCTTCCGGACTCCATCGCCGCCCTGCCCCGGCGGATTGACTCCATCAGAAAGCAGCCGCCGATCACGGAGAAGTACTCCACCCCCAGATATCCGCCGTTGAAAGCCCCGTTCGGAGAGGAGAACTCTCCCTTGATGCGAAAGTGGAACAGGCAGACCACAATGGAAAAGAGAAAGCGGTAGGCCTCAATGGCGTTATTTCGCCGGGATTGTTCCATGGCGGCGTGCCTCCTTTCGTACTGTAAACATTATAGCACAGTGGTGTGATAAAGACAAGCTCAGGGTTTGCGGCCCTGAGCTTGTCCCTGAATTATCCCTGGTTCTGCGCCTCCACCAGGCGCACGCCGCAGTACTTCTCCCGCAGCCTTGGCTTCTCAATTTTTCCCGTGGGGTTGCGGGGTACGTCGGCAAAAATGATCCTCCTGGGGCGCTTGTACCGGGGCAGGTCCATGCAGAACTGGTTGATCTCGCTCTCGGTGCAGGTCATGCCCTCCTTAATCTGGATGATGGCGGCGGCGATCTCCCCCAGCCGCTTGTCGGGCAGGCCGATCACGGCCACATCATGCACCTTGGGGTAGGCGGTGAGGAAGTCCTCGATCTGCACGGGGTACAGGTTCTCGCCGCCCGAGATGATGACGTCCTTCTTCCGGTCCACCAGGAAGATAAAGCCGTCCTCGTCCTGGCGGGCCATGTCGCCGGTGTGAAGCCAGCCGTTTTCCAGCACCTCATCGGTGGCCTCGGGGTTGTGGTAATAGCACACCATCACGCCGGGTCCCTTGACACACAGCTCGCCCACGTCCCCCTGGGCCACCGGGACATTCTGCTCGTCCACAATTTTGATTTTCCAGCCGTAGCCGGGGACGCCGATGGCCCCCACCTTGTGTACATGGTCCACCCCCAGGTGGACGCAGCCCGGGCCGGTGGACTCGGACAGGCCGTAGTTGGTGTCATATTTGTGGTGGGGGAAGTAGCTCAGCCAGTGCCTGATCAGGGAGGGGGGCACCGGCTGGGCGCCGATGTGCATCAGCCGCCACTGGGACAGCTGAAAATCCTCGATTTTCAGGTCGCCCCGGTCCAGGGCGGCCAAAATATCCTGGGCCCAGGGCACCAGCAGCCAGACGATGGTACACTTCTCCTGGCTGGCCGCCTGGAAAATGGCGGAGGGGGAGTTGCCCTTGAGGAGCACCGCGCGGCTGCCGGTAAACAGGGAGCCGAACCAGTGCATCTTGGCCCCGGTGTGATACAGGGGCGGGATGCACAAAAACACATCCTCGTGGGTGGTCTCGTGGTGGATGGCCTCCATCCGGGCGGCCTGCATCAGGGCGGCGTGCTTGAGCAGAATGGCCTTGGGGAAGCCGGTGGTGCCCGAGGAGTAGTAGATGGCCCCCTCGTCCTCGTCGTCCACCAGCACCTTGGGGGCCCGGCTGGAGCAGTTGGCGGTGGCACGCAGATAGTCCTCGGCAAAGGAGGGGCAGTGCTCCCCCACGAAAAACAGCAGCATCTGCCGGGAAATTTTTGGAACAATGGCCTCCATCCGGCCGGTGAACTCCGGGCCGAAGAAGAGGACGTCGGCGTCAGCCAGCCGCAGGCAGTAGTCGATCTCGTCAGAGGTATAGCGGAAGTTCAGGGGGACGGCGATGGCCCCGGTTTTTAAGATACCGAAGTAGATGGGCAGCCACTCCAGGCAGTTCATCAGCAGGACGGCCACCTTCTGGCCCTTGCGGATCCCCCGGCCCAGCAGCATATTGGCCACCCGGTTGGCCTTTTCGTCAAAGACCGACCAGGTAATCTCCCGGCGGTAGGGGGCGTCGCCGGTGGGCTGAATCAGCTCATACTCCTGCCAGGAGACCCGCTGCTCCTCCCGAACCTCGGGGTTGATCTCCACCAGGGCGACCTCGTCGCCATACAGCTTGCTGTTGCGCTCCAGCAGATCAGTGATAGGCATTACGCTCGTTCCTTTCCAAACGGATATGTCCGTATTACTTTATTGGTTTTAACCGCTAAAGTATTGTAATCCATTTGTGGGGCCTTGTCAAGAGGAAAAGCGTTTTTATGTCAAATTCCTGATCCAAAGCAAATTCTCACCGCCCAGGCCGCGGCTAAAAATCCCGTGAGGTCGGCGCACAGGGCGGCGGGGACAGCGTAGCGGGTTTTGGTGATACCCACAGCGCCAAAGTAGACGGCAATGGTGTAGAAGGTGGTCTCGGTAGAGCCCAGCATGACAGCGGCGGTGCGCCCCAGGTCGGAGTCGGGGCCGTAGGTGGAGATCAGCTCCGCGCCCACACCCAGGGCGGCGGAGCCGCTGATGGGGCGCACCAGCATCAGGGGGAGCAGCTCCGAGGGCAGGCCCAGCCGGTCCAGGGCCGGGGCCAGCGCCCCCGCCAGCAGCTCCAGGGCTCCGGAGGCCCGGAGCATATATACCGCAGTCATCAGCCCGACCAGGGCGGGGATGATTTTAACCAGGGTCTCCAGCCCGGAGCCCGCCCCCTGGACAAGGGCGGAGTAGACATCCACCCCCCGCCCGGCGGCGTACAGGGCGATGGACGCGATGGTCAGCGGAACCAGCATGGTGAAGAACAGGTCCATCTCAATCCCTCCAGATTTTTGAAAAAATAATACAGGCCAGAATACCCACCCCCACCGACAGGGACGAGGCCAGCCACACGGCGGGTAGGATATCGAAGGGGGCGGCACAGCCCTGGGCGGCCCGGACAGAGGCCACCGTGGTCGGGATGAGCTGGATGGATGCGGTGTTGCAGACCACCAGCATACACAGGCTGTCCGAGGCCACGCCGGGACTGCGGCGTGCCAGACGGCGGGCCGCCTCCAGGCCCAGGGGCGTGGCGGCGCTGCCCAGGCCCAGCAGGTTGGCCGAAACATTGGCGGAGATGCTGTCCATCGTCTCCGCGTCCCGGGCAGCCTGGGGGAAAAGCCGGCGCAGAACGGGCCCCAGCATCTGAGACAGCTTGTCGGCCAGCCCCGACCGGCGCATGACCTCCATCACCCCCGTCCACAGACACAGCATCCCCGCGATGGACAGGGCCAGTTGTACCGCCGCCGAGGTGCCCTCCACCGCCGCCGCAGCCACCTCCGGCCCCCGGCCCGTGGCCAGGCCGCACAGGATGGAAATTACCACCATCCCCGTCCAGATTACCGTCATTGTCAAGCTGTCCACCCCTCTCTTGTCCATCTATACGCGGCAACTGGAAAATCATGTATGGGAGAAAACCAATAATTTACAAAAAAATCCAGCTCATAACCTCTTTTCCACAAAATTTCTACATTTTTCACCCCATTTTGCCCGATAGAAACAGTTGACATTGCTTTTTTTTACCGCTACAATATAGGTGAGAATAAATGACATACTGGGGACTGGACCCCGGGGCCGTGAAAGATAAAAAGGAGGCAATAACATGAAATCCACTGGCATTGTCCGAAAGGTGGACGAACTGGGCCGCATCGTACTGCCCATCGAACTGCGCCGCACTCTGGATATCGAGGAGAAGGACTCCTTGGAAATCTACATGGACGGCCCGTCCATCGTGCTGAGAAAGTTCCAGCCCGCCTGTATTTTCTGCGACGAAGAGAAGGACATCATCGAGTTTCGCGGGAAAAATGTGTGCCCCAAATGCTTCCAGGAAATGAGCGCAGCCTTTCAGAAGTGATTGACAGTAAAGCAGGCCCCCGGCTGACCGGGGGCCTGCTTCGTGTCTGTCGGAACCACTGAATATTTTCAGGGCCGCCCCGGCGGGCGGCCCTGAAACTTCACTCAGCCATGTTCAAAAATGGTCAGCTCCACAATGGCGCAGCCCAGCATGTTATCCCGGGGCTGAAGCAGGGCCTGAAACCGGACCAGGTCAGAGCCGTCCGGCAGGTAGACCAGCGCGCCGGTCAGCAGCAGACCCTCGGCGGTCTTCTCCTGGCTGTCCACCTGAATTTGGGACAGACCGTCCTCGCCGCAGACGGCGCGGAAGGCGTTCTTCCCGGGTTCAAAGGTAAGGCGGTCCTCCAGGGAGGCGGGCAGGGCGCCCAGCCCCTCCAGGGAGGTGCTCAGGGCGGCGGCATAGTCGTTCACCGTCTCGGCGGGGAGCAGCAGCGTGTCCTCCGCAGCCTCGCCCCGCCAGTCCAGCTGGCCGTAGAGGGAGAGCATATTGTAAAGCCCCTCCCAGACCAGCTCGCGGTCAGTCGGGGTAAAGGAACCGGCCTCCTGATTCATCAGGGCCAACACCAGCCCGTGAAGGGCCGGCGACATGGATTCCGCCGCGCTGGTCTGGGCGGGGGTACGCCCGGGAAGATACTCATAGACCTGGCTGGCGGCAGGGGCCTCCTCAGCACTGGCCGGGGACACACTGTTTACAGGTAAAATGAGCATAGAGACGGCAAGAGCGGACACCAGCAATTTTTTCCACATGAGAAAGCCTCCTTTCCAGATTGTGCCTCTATTGTAGCACACGGGGTATGTTACCTTCTTATCGAAGCTGTTACGAGCTGATGAAAATATGGTTACAAATTGGCAACAGCTTGACTGTCCATCTCCAGTCTATGCGGCGGGAGACAGGGACATGCCTGTTTTTATCTGGTTGACCGGGGCAGTTATTTGGATTACAATATAGGTGCGGCTGCGGCCGCCCCCACCACTTGGGAACAACAGGAGTGTACATATGTTAAACCATGAAAAGCAGCTTCGATTCTGCAAAGCCCGCCGGGGGGCCATCGCCCGGGAGTTTCCCCGGCTGAACCCGGAGCAGTGCAAGGCCGCCCTGGCCACCGAGGGGCCCCTCCTCCTGCTGGCCGGGGCGGGGAGCGGCAAGACCACCGTGCTCATCCACCGCATCGCCAACCTGATGAAGTACGGCCGGGGGTCGGACAGCGAGGAGGTGCCGGAGTCTGTCACAGAGGACGACCTGGCCTTTCTGGAGCGGTACGCCGAAACCGGCGAGGGGGACAGGGGGCGGCAGGAGCGGCTGTGCCGGCTGGACCCCGCCGCCCCCTGGACCATCCTGGCTATCACCTTTACCAACAAGGCCGCCGGGGAGCTGAAGGAGCGCCTGGCCAATATGCTGGGCCCCTCCGCCAATGACATCTGGGCCAGCACCTTCCACTCCGCCTGCGTGCGCATCCTGCGCCGGGACATCGACAAGCTGGGCTTCTCCTCCTCCTTCACCATCTACGACACCGACGACTCCCTGCGGGTGGTGAAGGACATCCTCAAGGCCCAGAACATCGACGACAAGCAGTTTCCTCCCCGGTCGGTGCTGGGCTATATCTCCCGGGCCAAGGACGCCATGAAGCTGGCCCCGGAGTATCTGGCCGAGTGTGAGAAGTCCGGCGACTTCCGGCTGACCAAAATCGCCAAAATTTACCTGGAGTACCAGCGCCGGCTGTGGGAGGCCAACGCCCTGGACTTTGACGACATCATCCTCCACACCGTCCGGCTGCTCCAGGGCTTTGAGGAGGTGCGGGTCTACTACCAGCGGAAATTCCGCTATGTGCTCATTGACGAGTACCAGGACACCAACAATTTGCAGTACCTCCTGGCCTCCACCCTGGCGGGGGGATATGAGAACTTCTGTGTGGTGGGCGACGACGACCAGTCCATCTACCGCTTCCGGGGGGCCACCATCGAGAATATCCTGTCCTTTGAGAAGCAGTACAAGGGGGCCAGGGTCATCCGGCTGGAGGAGAACTACCGCTCCACCGGCCACATTCTGGACGCGGCCAACGCCGTGATCCGCAACAACCAGGGCCGGAAGGGCAAGGAGCTTTGGACCCGCGCCGGTCCGGGGGACGCCCTCCAGCTTTACACCGCCATGAACGAGAACGACGAGGCCCAGTATGTGGCCAACAAAATTCTGGAGAATTTCGGCCAGGGCAGAAGGTGGAAGGACCACGCCGTCCTCTACCGGATGAACGCCCAGTCCAACCAGATGGAGCAGGCCTTCAAGCGCAGCGGCGTGCCCTACCGGATCATCGGCGGCACCCGGTTCTTTGACCGGGCGGAGGTAAAGGATGTGCTGTCCTATCTGACCGTTCTGGACAACCCGGAGGACGATCTGCGCCTCACCCGGATCATCAACAACCCTCCCCGGGGCATCGGGGCCAAAACGGTTGAGATCGCCCAGGAGATCGCCCGCCGGGAAGAGAGCTCCTTCTACGCCGTCATCGACAACGCCGCCCTCTACCCCGAGCTGCAAAAGGCGGCCAAAAAGCTGGGAGAGTTTACCAGGCTGATTCAGGAGCTGTACCAGCTGCTGGCGGAAAACCGGCTCTCCCTCCCCGACTTCTACGAGGAGCTGCTCTCCCGCACCGGCTACGCCGTCATGCTGGAGACCAAAAACACCGTGGAGGACCGCACCCGGCTGGAGAACGTGCGGGAGCTGCTCACC
>CAJUSG010000063.1 GCA_910589085.1 uncultured Oscillospiraceae bacterium
GTGACCGTCATGTGCGCCAAGGGCGGCGTGGAGCCCCAGTCCGAGACCGTCTGGCGCCAGGCTGACCACTACAAGGTCCCCCGGATGATCTATGTCAACAAGATGGACATCATGGGCGCCGACTTCTACCACGTGCTGGACATGATCCACGACCGGCTCAAGTGCAACGCCGTGCCCATCCAGCTGCCCATCGGCTCCGAGGAGACCTTCAAGGGCATCATCGACCTGGTGGAGATGAAGGCCGATATCTACTACGACGACCTGGGCAAGGACATGCGGGTGGAGGAGATCCCCGCCGACATGCTGGACAAGGCCCAGGAGTACCACACCAAGCTGCTGGACGCCGTGTCCGATGTGGACGAGGAGATCATGATGCTGGTGCTGGACGAGCAGCCCGTGCCCGAGGACATGATCCGCAAGGCCCTGCGCAAGGGCACCATCGACAACCTGGTTGTCCCCGTGGTGTGCGGCACGTCCTACAAGAACAAGGGAGTTCAGAAGCTGCTGGACGCCATCGTGGACTATATGCCCTCCCCCATTGATATCCCCGCCATTCAGGGCGTCAACCCCGACACCGAGGAGGAGGACTCCCGTCCCGCCGACGACAGCGCCCCCTTCTCCGCCCTGGCCTTTAAGATCGCCACCGACCCCTATGTGGGACGGCTGTCCTTCGTCCGGGTGTACTCCGGTATGCTGAACACCGGCACCTCCGTGCTGAACAGCACCAAGAAGCAGAAGGAGCGCATCGGCCGCATCCTCCAGATGCACGCCAACCACCGGGAGGACATCGAGACCGTCTACTCCGGCGATATCGCCGCCGTCATCGGTCTGAAGAACTCCACCACCGGCGACACCCTCTGCGACGAGAAGCACCCCATCATCCTGGAGTCCATGGAGTTCCCCGAGCCCGTCATCCGGGTGGCCATCGAGCCCAAGACCAAGGCCGGTCAGGAGAAGATGGGCATCGCCCTGATGAAGCTGGCCGAGGAGGACCCCACCTTCAAGACCTACACCGACGAGGAGACCGGCCAGACCATCATCGCCGGCATGGGCGAGCTCCACCTGGAGATCATCGTGGACCGTCTGCTCCGCGAGTACAAGGTGGAGGCCAACGTGGGCGCCCCTCAGGTGGCCTACAAGGAGACCATCACCAAGCAGGTGGAGCAGGACACCAAGTATGCCCGCCAGTCGGGCGGCAAGGGCCAGTATGGCCACGTCAAGATCCGGGTGGAGCCCAACGAGTCGGGCGCGGGCTATGTGTTCGAGAACGCCATCGTGGGCGGCGCCATCCCCAAGGAGTATATCCCCGCCGTGGACCAGGGCATCCAGGGGGCCATGCAGGCCGGTGTGCTGGCCGGCTACCCTGTGGTGGACGTGAAGGTCACCCTGTACGACGGCTCCTTCCACGAGGTGGACTCCTCTGAGATGGCCTTTAAGATCGCCGGCTCTATGGCCTTCAAGGAGGCCTGCCGCAAGGCCGGTCCCGTGCTGCTGGAGCCCATCATGAAGGTGAGCGTGATTGTGCCCGACGACTACCTGGGCAATGTCATCGGTGACCTGAACAGCCGCCGGGGACAGATCCAGGGCCAGGAGAACCGCACCGGCGCCACCCAGGTGGACAGCCTGGTGCCGCTGGCCAATATGTTCGGCTACGCCACCGACCTGCGGTCCTCCACTCAGGGCCGGGGCCAGTACTCCATGGAGCCCCACAGCTACGTGCAGATTCCCAAGAACATCGCCGAGAAGATCGTGGCCGAGCGCGGCCGCAATCAGGATTGATGCCTGTAGGGCGCGACGACCCCGGCGCGCCGCTTAGGCGGAGAGTGAGGCGGGCCGAGTCGTCCCGCCCTACAGCGGGGAATTCCCGCGTCTATGAAAAAATAGGGTTGCAATTATGGACGAAATAGGATAAAATATCCACAATACGTCCACAGCCCAACTACCCCCAAGAAAGCATAACTGTAATATAAGGAGGAAACATCCAATGGCTAAGGCAAAATTTGAGCGTACCAAGCCCCACGTAAACATCGGCACCATCGGTCACGTCGACCACGGCAAGACCACCCTGACCGCCGCCATCACCAAGTATCTGTCCCTCCAGGGCAAGGCCCAGTATGAGGACTACTCCAGCATCGACAAGGCTCCCGAGGAGCGCGAGCGCGGCATCACCATCAACACCGCCCACGTGGAGTATGAGACCGACGCCCGGCACTATGCCCACGTGGACTGCCCGGGCCACGCCGACTATATCAAGAACATGATCACCGGCGCGGCGCAGATGGACGGCGCCATCCTGGTCATCGCCGCCACCGACGGCCCCATGGCCCAGACCAAGGAGCACATCCTGCTGGCCCGCCAGGTGGGCGTGCCCGCCATCGTGGTCTTCCTGAACAAGTGCGACCAGATGGACGACCCCGACCTGCTGGAGCTGGTGGAGATGGAGGTCCGCGAGATCCTCAGCTTCTATGAGTTCCCCGGCGACGACATCCCCATCATCAAGGGTTCCGCCCTGAACGCCCTGACCTGCGAGTCCGGCGACGTGAACGACGCCGACTTCGCCTGCATCAAGGAGCTGATGGATAGCGTTGACAGCTATATCCCCAATCCTCCCCGCGACGACTCTATGCCCTTCCTCATGCCCGTGGAGGACGTGTTCACCATCTCCGGCCGCGGCACCGTGGCTACCGGCCGTGTGGAGCGCGGCCAGCTGAAGGCCGGCGAGACCGTCGACATCGTGGGTCTGTCCGAGGAGAAGAAGTCCACCGTTGTCACCTCTATGGAGATGTTCCGCAAGACCCTGGACTTCATCGAGGCTGGTGACAACGCCGGCTGCCTGCTGCGCGGTATCGCCAAGACCGACATCGAGCGCGGCCAGGTGCTGTGCAAGCCCGGCTCCATCCACCCCCACACCAAATTCAAGGGTCAGGTTTACGTCCTGTCCAAGGACGAGGGCGGCCGTCACACCCCCTTCTTCAACAACTACCGGCCCCAGTTCTACTTCCGTACCACCGACGTGACCGGCATCATCTCCCTGCCCGAGGGCACCGAGATGTGCATGCCCGGCGACAACGTGGACATGGACGTGGAGCTGATTACCCCCATCGCCATCGAGAACGGCCTGCGTTTCGCCATCCGTGAGGGCGGCCGCACTGTCGGCTCCGGCGTGGTTATCGGCATCAACGAGTAAGATACAGCGCTTAAAAGGACGGGCTCCGGCCCGTCCTTTTCTCAAAATTCTGAAGGAGGGATATTATGGGAGACCCGGGGAAGATCAGTGGCGGACTGAACCTGATTTACATAGGCAGCTTGATCGCGATTGTGAGTATGGTATGCGCCGCGGTTGTTTTGCTGGTCCCTTTGCTGGCATTGCTGCTTGTTTTTGTGGGCTTTGTGGGCGGAGTGGTGTCTCTGGTAGGGCTGGCGATGCTGCGCAATGAGCACGGCAACTACATGAACGCTTTGGTAGCCTGTGTGCTTGGGATTGTGTTTGGCCTGCTGTCCGGGGGAGACGACGCCTTTGCCACCTTTATGAACCTGGGCAGGACAATATGCGCCCTGCTTCAGGTGTACTTTGTGGTTCGCGGGACCAACAGCTTCCTGCGGGAGCGCGGATGCCTGACGGAGGTGTCCATGGGCGACCGGGCATGGAAGTGGCAGCTGATTTCCGCCGTGGTCGGCGTGGCTGTGGGAGTGCTGGCCGCGTTGGCGCTTTTTCTGGCCCCAGGGCTGAGCATTGTGCTGGTGCTGGGCGCTTTGGTCGTGGAGGTTGCCGCACTGGTATTTTATCTGTCTTACCTGAAGGCCAGCGTCGCGGCGCTGGGCTGATTGAGTGGAGGCACGCCGGAGGGCGTGCCTCTTCCAAATTTTTCTTTAGCGAATTAAAAAATAGGGGTTGACAACCGGGAGAGGAGCCGCTATAATAACCACAACAATCAAACAGCAGACAAACCTGTGAGAAAGATTAGTAGCCGGCAGAGCAAACCTGGCAGAGAGTCCTGGATGGTGAGATCAGGGCGGGGCGCGGCCGTGCGAATGGACTTTCGAGGGCGGCTTGAACGGGAGACCAAGTAGATGCCGACGGGGACCCACCCGTTATCCATCGGGCACGCGTGATGGCGCGTGAAGCGAGCGGACGTTTCCAAAACGTCAATTTGGGTGGTATCGCAGGAGTGCAGCTCTTGTCCCATGGGGGGATAAGAAGCTGTTTTTTTATGCTCCAATAAAAGGGACCCCGGCACGGTCCCCACATCTGCCGCCTAAATCTAAAATTTGGAGGAAGACCAAAATGAAAAAAATCAGGAAAATGATGACCCTGGCCCTGTCTCTGGCCATGACCCTGTCCCTGGCCGCCTGCACCGGCGGAGGCACGGGCTCTGGCAAGTCCAATCCCGGCGGTTCCCAGGGCGGCGGCTCCGGCGCCCAGCAGCCCGCCTCCGAGACCACCTACAAGGTGGGCATCGTGAAGTTTATGGACCACGCCTCTCTGGATCAGATTGAATCCAGCCTTCAGGCCGAGCTGGACGCGCTGGGCAAGGAGCTGGGGGTCACCTTCAACTACGCCGACTACTCCGCCAACGGCCAGATGGACGGCACCATTCTCCAGCAGATCGGCGCACAGATGATCGCCAACGATGTGGACGTGATCGTGCCCATCGCCACCCCCGCCGTCCAGGCTATGCTGGCCGCCGCTGAGGACACCGACATTCCCATTATCTTCTCCGCTGTCTCCGACCCCATCAAGGACGGCATTGTGGCCGACCTGAATACCCCCGGCGGCAAGGCCACCGGCACCAGCGACGCCCTGAACACCGAGATGGTGATGGAGCTGATGCTGGCCGCCAACCCGGATATCCAGAAGGTGGGCCTGCTTTACTCCAAGTCGGAGAGCGCCTCTGCCAAGCCGGTGGAGGAGGCCAAGGCCTATCTGGCCGCCAAGGGCATCGCCGTGGAGGAGAAGACGGGCACCAACACCAACGAGATCAGCTCCGCGGTGGACGCCCTGGTGGCCGCCAAGGTGGACGCCATCTTTACCCCCACCGACAACACCGTTCAGAACGCCGAGCTGGCCGTGTTTGAGAAGCTCCAGGAGGCCGGGATTCCCCACTACGGCGGCGCCGACTCCTTTGCCCTCAACGGCGCGTTCTGCGGCTACGGCGTGGACTACGTCCAGCTGGGCCAGGAGACCGCCCGGATGGTGGCCGGCCTGCTGGTGGACGGGGACGACCCCGCCTCCACCCCCGTGCGCATTATGACCGCCGAGAGCGCCGTCATCAACACCGAGACCTGTGCCGCCATCGGTATGGATCTGGAGCAGATTAAAACCGCTTTCTCCGCCCTGGGCATTGCGGTTATCGAGACCACCACCCAGCAGAGCTTCTAATTCCAATAAGGGGCGGCCCGGAGGCCGCCCCCTACAAATCCTTTAGGAGGCGCGAGCCATGCTGTTATCCGTCGTCACCCTGCGGACCGCCCTGGAGATGGGGGCCATCTACTCCCTGGTGGCCCTGGCCCTGTTCATCAGCTTCTCCATTCTGAGCATCGCCGACCTGTCCACCGACGGCTGCTATACCCTGGGCTTTGCCGTGGGGGCCACCGTCACCCTGGCCGGACACCCCTTCCTGGCCCTCCCAGCCGCCATGCTGGCGGGGGTGCTGTCCGGCTTTGTCACCGCCTTCCTCCAGACCAAGCTGGGGGTGGAGAGCATCCTGGCCGGCATCATTGTCAACACAGGGCTGTACACCGTCAACCTGGCGGTGATGGGCTGGTCCTCCAACCTGTCCATCTTCGGGACGGACACCCTCCTCTCCCTGGCCAAGGGGCTGAACGACAGCCCCTTCTGGTCGGGGTGGAGCACCCTGATTGTGCTGGGCGCTATCCTGGCCGCCGCCGCAGTGCTGACGGCCCTGTTCTTCCGCACCCGGCTGGGCCTGTCGATCCGGGCCACCGGCGACAACGCCGACATGGTCCGTGCCTCCTCCATCAACCCCGCCTTCACCATCACCGTGGGCCTGTGCGCGGCCAACTCCCTCACCGGGCTGGCCGGCTGCCTCACCGGGCTGGTGAACAAAAGCTGTGACATCAACCTGGGCACAGGCATGGTGACGGTGGCCCTGGCCTCCCTCATCATCGGGGAGACCATGTTCGGCCGGTTCTCTATGGGACTGCGGATTTTTGGGGTGATCGTTGGCTCCTGCATCTACCGCATTATCATCGCCGTGGCTTTGGCGGCCAATGTGCCCACCGAGTGCTTTAAGCTGGTGTCCGCCCTCATTGTTGCGGTGGCCATCGCCATGCCCCAGGGGCGGAAGCTCATTGCCCTCCAGCGGCAGAAGCTGGCCCGGAGAAAGGAGGGCGCCCCATGCTGAAGCTGAATGATATTGCCAAGACCTTCAACCCCGGCACCGTCAACGAGAAGAGAGCCCTGGACGGAGTGTCCCTCTACCTGGCCCCCGGGGACTTCGTCACGGTGGTGGGCTCCAACGGGGCGGGCAAGTCCACCCTGTTCCACGCCATCGCCGGGGTGTTCTTCCCGGACCGGGGGTCTATCGTGCTGGACGGGGAGGACATCACCTTCAAGCCCGAGTATCAGCGCAGCCGCCAGTTGGGCCGGCTCTTTCAGGACCCCATGAAGGGCACCGCCCCCCACATGACCATTGAGGAGAATCTGGCCCTGGCCTATCTGCGCACCGCCAAGCACCAGCACGCCTACTTCAGCCGCACCAGCCGGGCCGACCGGGCCTTCTTCCGGGAGCAGCTGGTCCGGCTGGACATGGGGCTGGAGGACCGGATGAAGCAGCCGGTGGGCCTGCTCTCCGGCGGGCAGCGCCAGGCGCTGACCCTGCTTATGTCCACCATGGTGCCCCCGAAAATCCTCCTGCTGGATGAGCACACCGCCGCCCTGGACCCGGGGACGGCGGAGAAGGTGCTGAAAATTACCCGGGAGGTGGTGGCGGAGCACAAAATTACCACCATGATGGTCACCCACAATATGCACCAGGCCCTGGAGCTGGGCAACCGCACCCTCATGATGGACAGCGGACGGATTGTGCTGGATGTGCAGGGGGAGGAGCGGAAAAATATGACCGTCAACGACCTGCTGGAGCGGTTTAAGGCCCGGGTGGGCGAGGATTTGGACAACGACCGGATTTTGCTGTCTTGAGCGCGGAAGGAAGACAGCGCTGCCGGTGCGGGGAGGACGCGGGTTTATGATCGAGATGCTGGGATATCTGGGGTCCGCCCTGGTGGTGGCCTCTATGCTGATGTCGTCTGTAGTCAAGCTGCGGGTTATTAACACCATCGGCAGCGGAATTTTTGCGGTCTATGCCCTGATTATCCACTCCTATCCCACCGCGCTGATGAACGTCTGCCTGGTTGCCATCAATGTCTGCAATCTGGTCAGGCTGAGCCGGAAGGATCAGAGCTACGACCTGGTGGATGGAGCCGGGGAGGAGGGCCTTTTGGGCTATTTGCTGGACTACTACAGAGCGGATATCCAGACGTATTTTCCGGACTTCTCCCGGGACAGGGTGGGGGACCGGGCCTTTATCGTCTGCTGCAATGGGAATCCGGCGGGGCTGCTGCTGGGAATCGACGGCGGTCAGGGGACCCTGCAGGTGCTGCTGGACTACTCTACACCCACCTACCGCGACTGCTCCATCGGAGGGTATCTGTACGACAGACTGCCCTCCAGAGGGGTGCGTACTCTGGTCTTCGCGGGGAGGGCCTCCCAGGCCCACAGGGCTTATCTGACCAAAATGGGCTTTGCCCAAAAGGATGGGGCTTATGTTAAAAATCTGGGCTGATTACAGGCCGCGGAATTGTGTGAATGTGTGCTGGAATGAAAAAAGTCCTCTGAAATCCTTGGATTTCAGAGGACTTTTGTATGTCAAAACCGCAGCACCTGTCCGGCGGACAGGGCGTGGCAGCCGGGGCCGGAACGCTCCCGCAGCAGGGCAAAAGCCGCTTCACCGGTGCAGTGGCCGGTGTGGATCTCCTTCACCCCCAGCTCCTTCAGCGCATCGGCCACACGGTATACATACTCAGGGGTGCAGTTCATGCCGCTGTCCAGCCTTCCGAACATATGAAAGCCGCCTACCACGGCAAAGACGCCCTTGCCCGTGAACTGCTCCAGCACACCCCGGACGATGTTGACAATTCCCCCATGACTGCAGGAGTTGAACACCACCAGCCCCGCTTCTCCCTCCAGCACCAGGGACTGCTCGTGGCGGTAGTCGTCGGGGATGAAGTCGTCCTCCCCCCGCTTGAACAGCAGATCGGCGGCCTGGCCGGCGAAAGCCGGGTCCCGGACAGTCCCGGGCACCAGCCACGCCCCCTCCATAAGAGGACAGACCCCCTCCGCCTCCACGAAGCGGCTCCGGAAATCGGCCCAGATATCCCTGTGGACGCCGATATACCGGGGGCCCTCCGGGTCCATGCCGAAGTAGGCCCCCTCCGCACCGGGACGGATATACACCGGAGCCCGGCCGTTGAGCGAAAAGAACCGGCGCAGGCCGTCGCCGTGGTCATAGTGTCCGTGGGACAGCACCGCCGCCTCCACCGCAGACAGGTCCACCCCCAGCTGCCGGGCGTTGTCGGCAAATCTTCCGGAGGAGCCGGCATCCAGCAGAAGCCTGTGCCCCCGGTGCTCGATGTACAGGGACAGCCCGTGCTCCGCCGCCAGGCCGCAGCTCTCCGGAGCGGTATTTTCCATCAGTACGGTAACCTTCATACAAAAACCTCCTATGCCCTGGTCAGATCCCTGATCCAGTTGTCAGAGCGGATGCGCCGCAGGCCAAGGACAAATTTTACGATATTTTCCAGGGTCATGGACAGGTAGACCCAGAGGATATCCAGCTTGAGGACAGAGCCCAGAAGCACTGCCGCCGGGATGGCGATGAGCCACTGGGGAGCGGTGTCGATGATGGTGGCCATACGCACATCGCCGCCCCCCCGGAGGACCCCTGTGATGGCCACGCCGTTGAAGTCCCGCAGGGGCCGGACGGCGGCCTGCACCGTCATCATCATCACGGCAATGGAGGCCGAGCGGGCCGACATCTTGAACAGGGGAAACACCCAGGCGGGGGCGATCAGGCGGGCGAAGAGGAACAGCAGCAGACCGATCCCCGTTCCGCACATGAGCGCCAGGGTACACATCACGGCCCCTGTCTGCCGCACCTGCTGGGGCCGGCCCGCTCCCACCTCTCGGCCAATGATGATGGCGGCGGTGGAGCCCAGGCCAAAAGAGACCACCATGCAGATTTTGTCAATGTTTCCCGCCACGGTGTAGGCGGCCAGAATTTCGGTGCTGCCCGCCATGTGTCCCATAATGGTGGGGAAGATTGAGGAACCCAGCCCCCAGGTGGTCTCGTTGAACACCACCAGGCTGCCGTAGCGCAGAAAACGGCGGAACATGTCCATCCCGGGCCGGAGCAGCAGGCGGAGCCGAACCCGGAAAAAGCGGCTGCGCGCCATGTGGACCACCACAATGACCACCTCCATCATCCGGGCGATCAGTGTGGCCAGGGCGGCGCCCCGCACCCCAAGAGCGGGCGCGCCCAGCTTTCCAAAGATAAACACCCAGTTCAAAAAGGTGTTCAGCGTCATGGAGGCCACCAGAATGTACATGCCCAGCTGGGGCCGCTCCATACTGCGGTAGGCGGCCACATACATCATGGTAAAGGCGCTGCACACATAGGACAGTCCGGCGATGGAGCCGTACTGGGCGGCCAGCTCGATGACCTCCGGCTCGTTGCCGAACAGGCTTAAAAATTCGACCGGGCAGACCAGCAGGACGGCGGCAAAGAGGGAGGACACCAGTACCACCACCCACAGGGCCACCCCCAGCACACGGTTGATGGACTCCAGCTCCTGCCGGCCCCAATACTGGCTGTTGAGGACGGAGGAGCCGCTCTGTACGCCGAAGATAAACAGCTGGACTACAAACAGCGGGATATTGGCCAGCGTCACCGCCGCCATAGGGACCTCGCCCAGCATACCAACCATGAAGGTGTCCGCCATGCCCAGGGCGCTGGTAATCAGGTTTTGCAGCACGATGGGCGCGGCGAGGAAAAACACCTGTTTATAAAAGCCGGGCTTCTGTTTCATATATGTGAACATGGGATATGCTCCTTAATCGGGTATTATTTTCTCCGGGCCGCTTCCGCCTTACGACAGGGAGGTAAACAGCGCCTCCTTTGCCGCCTTCAGCCCCTCAATCAGGGCGTCCACATCCTCCCGGGCGGTGTCGTAGGAGAAGCTCACCCGCAGGGCGCCGTCCAGCACCGGCTTGGGCAGCTTGAGGGCGGCAAAGACATGGCTGGGCTTTCCCCTGTGACAGGCTGATCCGGAGGAGAGATACACCCCCCGGTCGCTGAGGAAGCGGACCACCACCTCGCTCTTGTAGCCCGGCAGGGAGATGGGCAAAATGTGGGGCGCGCCGTCCGGCACGAGGACTGACGCCTCCGGAATTTCCAGGGCCAGCCGCCGGATGACCTCGGCCTTCAGGGCGGACATGCGGGCGGTATCCTCCCTGAAGGAGGCTGCCCCCAGCCGGGCGGCGGCGGCAAAGGCGGCAATCTGGGCGGTGGCCTCAGTGCCGGAACGCAGGCCCTTTTCCTGTCCTCCGCCCCGGATCAGGGGGGGCAGCTTCAGCCCCCTGCGCACATACAGCGCCCCCACCCCCTTGGGGGCGTGGACCTTGTGTCCGCTGACAGAAAGCAGATCAACGCCCAGTTCCGCCGGGGTAAAGGGCACCTTTAAAAAGCCCTGGACGGCATCACAGTGGAGCAGGGCGGAGGACCCCGCCCCCCTCAAGGCCCGCGCCGTCTCCTTAACCGGGAGTACCGTGCCCAGCTCGTTGTTGACCAGCATCATGGACACCAGCGCCGTGTCCGGGCGGAGGGCCCCGGTCACCTGGGCCGGATCAATGTGCCCCACGTGGTCCGGCTGGAGGTATGTCACCTCATATCCCTGCCGCTCCAGCGCCTTGAGGGGCTCCAGCACGGCGGCGTGCTCCACCGCGGTGGTGATGATGTGTCTGCCCTTCCGCCGGTTTATCTCCAGCGCCCCGAGAATGGCCCAGTTGTCACTCTCTGAGCCGCAGGAGGTGAAGCACAGCTCCTCGGGCCCACAGCCCAGGGCCTTGGCGAGCTCCCCCCGCCAGCCCTTCACCCGGTCCGCCGCCTGCCTCCCCAGGACGTACTGGGAGGAGGGGTTGCCCCAGCCCTCCGTCATGGCCTCCAGCGCCGCCTGGGCCGCCTCGGGCCGCACCGGCGTGGTGGCGGCGTTGTCCAAGTAGTGAAACAAGGTTTTCGCCTCCCAAAATCGAAGTCAGTATCGGGTATTTTATGCTGTTTTTGGGGGAAAGTCAATAGCTTTGTCTTCCGGGGAGGATGTTTTGCCGCCAGACCGCCGTTTCTCAGAAGGCCGGCCTACATTCTCCTTGCAAAACAAGGCGGAATTGTATATAATGGAGGCCAGAATCGCAGACTTCCAAAGGAGCAATGCGCTATGGACCCTGTTTCTAATATCTGTTACATCGTAGGGGCGATGTCCCTGACCCCCAGCCTGCGCCCCTACCCTGCCCCGGGGGATTATGTGATCGCCGCCGACCGCGGCTTTGACTCCCTGATGGCATACGGTGTGATGCCCGACCTGGCGGTGGGGGATTTCGACTCCCTGGGCCACCGGCCCAACCATCCCAATGTCATTCAGCTCCCCGCCGAAAAGGACGACACTGATATGGTCTACGCCATTCGGAAGGGGCTGGAGCTGGGTTACCGCCGGTTTATTCTGCTGGGGGGCGTCGGCGGACGGCTGGAGCATACCCTGGGCAACCTTCAGCTGTTGGACTGGCTTGCCTTTCACGGCGCACAGGGCTTTCTGGCGGGAGAAAAGACGGCGGCCACCTGTATCCGGGGGGAGGGAACGGTCACCTTCCCCGCCTCCATGTGCGGATACCTGTCTGTCTTCTGCAACAGCGGCAGCGCGGAGGGGGTTACCCTCTCCGGCCTGAAGTACCCCCTGGAGAACGACACCCTCACCGGCGATTTTCCTCTGGGGGTCAGCAACCAGTTTCTGGGCTGTGAGGCCGTTGTGTCGGTCCGGAAGGGCAGCCTGCTCCTGCTCTGGGAGGATCAGGGCGACTTTTATTCCAGGCTGCCCCGGCTCTGGGCCAAATGATTCGGCAGCCATTATTATTAGGTTACACAAGGCCACAAGGCCATGTGTGGCCTAATTTTTTTATCGTTTGGGGGTGAGAACGTGGCCGATTATGCTTTTCGGACCTTGGAGGACCGCCAGAAAATTGAAAAACTGTGGGAGGATGGGCGGACACCGAAAGAAATTTCGGAAACCACGGGCGTGTCCGTTCATGTGGTCTACAACGAACTGACCAGAGGGCAGGACGGGACCCGCCTGCCGGACCAGCGCCTGCGGTACAGCGCGGACGTGGCCCAGCGCCGGGTGCAGGCGTCTCTGGAGCGGCGGGGCAAGCGGACCGGGCAGCCCACCAACAGCGGCAAGACGGCGGGAGCCGCCGGGAGATAGGAGGACATGGGTCAAATGCAGTAACCAATGAGGTGAACCGGACCCGTATAAAAGGAGAAA
>CAJUSG010000064.1 GCA_910589085.1 uncultured Oscillospiraceae bacterium
CCCTGGTCAACGCCGAGAGCGCCAACGACTTCGGCCACGAGGCCATTGAGGTCATCCTCAAAAACATGGAGGACCACCGGAAGGACCTGATCGTCATTGTGGCGGGCTACACCGACCGGATGGAGCGGTTTATCCACGCCAACCCGGGGCTGGAATCCCGGTTTAATAAGTATTTCTTCTTCGAGGACTACGACGGGAAGCAGCTGATGGAAATTTTCCGGTCCATGTGCAAAAAGAACGGCTACACCCTCTCGGAGGAGGGGGAGCAGTTCATGGAGAAGGACCTCCAGGAGCTCTACGACAGCCGGGACGAGAACTTCGGCAACGCCCGGGATGTGCGCAACCTCTTCGAGCAGGCGGTGGCCCGTCAGGCCGACCGGGTGTCCCAGCTGGAGGAGCCCACCAGGGAGCAGCTTATGGAGCTGCTGCCGGAGGATTTGGAGGCTGTGTAGGGGCGGATATTATCCGCCCGTAGAATAGACGCATGTAGGGCGCGACGACCCGGCGCGCCGTCCCTGGAAGGACGCGGAGACGGAGCGCGGCGGGCCGGGTCGTCCCGCCCTACGCAAGGTTACCACATAAAAATGAGGAGGAAACCACCATGTTACTGAATTTCGACCAGATTGAGGAGAAGGTCATCCCCAAGATGCGGGGGGGCGAGGGGGAGATGATTACCCGGATGTTTGTCAACGAGGACACCAAGATCATGCGGGGCCGTCTCACCCCGGGCAGCACCATCGGCCTGCACACCCACGAGGGGGACAGCGAGATGATTTTCATTCTCTCCGGTGCGGGCAAGGTGCTGTGCGACGGGGAATACGAGCCCCTGGCCGCCGGCTCCTGCCACTACTGCCCCAAGGGCCACGAGCACAGCCTCATCAACGACGGGACCGAGGATCTGGAGATTCTGGCCATGATCCCCAACCACGGCGCATGAGGATCGCCTTCTGCACCCTGGGGTGTAAGGTCAACCAGTACGAGACCCAGGCCCTGGAGCAGCTCTTTGCCGCCCGGGGGTACACCCTGGTCCCCTTCGAGGGGGAGGCCGACGTATACATCATCAACTCCTGTACCGTCACGGCGGTGAGCGACAAGAAGTCCCGGCAGGTGGTGCGGCAGGCCCGGAAGCGGGCCCAGTCGGCGGTGGTGGCCCTGTGCGGCTGCTACCCCCAGACCCACCCGGGGGATGTGGCCGGCCTGCCTGTGGATATCGTGGCGGGCACCGGGGACCGTGTCAAATTTGTGGAGCTGGTGGAGCGGGCCTGGGCGGAGCGCCGGGAGAAAATCACCGCCCTGGACGACGCCATGAAGCGCAGGACCTTCGAGGCCCTGCCCGCCGGGGGGCTGGAGGGCCGCACCCGGGCTATGCTCAAGGTGGAGGACGGTTGTATCAACTTCTGCACCTACTGCATCATCCCCTACGCCCGGGGGCCGGTCCGGTCCCTGCCTCTGCGGGACGCCGCCGCCCAGGCGGCAAAGCTGGCGGCGGAGGGCTACAAGGAGCTGGTGCTCACCGGCATTGAGATCTCCTCCTGGGGCCGGGATTTGAAAGACGGGACCTCCCTCATCGACCTGGTGGAGGCCGTCTGCGCTGCCGCCCCCGGCTGCCGGGTCCGGCTGGGCTCGCTGGAGCCCCGGACCGTCACAGAGGCGTTCTGCCTCCGGGCGGCGAAGCTGGACAACCTCTGCCCCCACTTCCACCTGTCCATGCAGAGCGGCTGCGACGCCACCTTGAAGCGGATGAACCGGAAGTATGACACCGCCCGGTTCTATGAGAGTGTGGACCTTCTTCGAAAGCACTTTGACCGTCCGGCCGTCACCACCGATATGATCGTGGGCTTTCCCGGGGAGACGGAGGAGGAGTTTGCCCAGTCCCTGGAGTTCATCCGGCGGTGCGCCTTCGCCGCCATGCACATCTTCCCCTACTCCCGCCGACCCGGCACCCCGGCGGCGGCTATGCCCGGCCAGGTGCCCAAGGCCGTCAAGGAGGAGCGGGCTGGCCGGGCGGCGGAGATCGCCGCGGGGATGGAGCAGGACTACCTGTCCCGGTTTGCGGGACAGACCATGGAGGTCCTCTTCGAGGAGGAGCGGGACGGCCTCTGGCGGGGCCACACTACCCGGTACTGCGAGGTCCGGGTCCGGAGCGGGGAGAATCTCCACAACCAGCTGCGGCAGGTGTCCGTCACCGGCGTCGGGGAGGGATATCTGGAGGGAGAATTATTAAATTTTGGAAACGGGTAGAATCTGCCAGGGAATGGTGGTATAATAATTACCAGCCTTTTTGTAGGGTGTGATGACTCCGGCGCGCCGTCCAAGGAAATTCCGCCAACCGAAACAGCGGGCCGCCGAGGTTGTCGGCCCCTACACAATATCAACGAAATAACGCACCAAGGAGAGGAGCCCTGGCCCATGAGCGAGGAAATGAACTACAGCGCCAACCCCGGCAAGAAGCTGGTCCGCACGGTGGACGGCGTGGATTATCTGCGGATTCCCGTCAAGACCCACCTGATTACCAAGGACGACGACATGGTGGACGTGGTGAACAAGTACCCCAAGGACAAGCTGCGGCCGGGCGATATTCTGTTTATCTCAGAGAAGGCGGTGGCCTGCACCCAGAGCCGGGCCATCCCCATGGAGGACATACGCCCCCGGAAGCTGGCGGTCACCCTGAGCCGCTACGTTACCAAGACCCCCGCCGGCATCGGCCTGGGTATCCCGGAGACCATGGAGATGGCGCTTCGGGAGTGCGGCACCCTGCGCATCCTGTTTGCCGCCTTCTGCTCGGTGATCGGCAAAATCTTCGGCCAGCGGGGCTGGTTTTACAACGTGGCCGGGCCCAAGGCCCGGGGCATCGACGGTCCCACCGAGGGCACCATCCCGCCCTATGACCACTATGTGGTCCTTACCCCGGCCGACCCCATGGGGACGGCCAAGCGCCTGGCCCAGGCGCTTGGATACCCTGTCGCCATTGTGGATATCAACGATCTGGGGGCCAACATCCTGGGCTTCTCCGAGAAGCAGCCCACCCTGGACTGGCTGGCCAGGGCGCTGGGGGACAACCCCCTGGGCCAGGGCGAGGAGTGCACCCCTATGGGGATTCTGCGCAAGGCGTAAAAAAATCACCGGCTGAAAAGCCGGTGATTTTTGATGGTTTACTGCAGGTTCAGGGCCTCTTTTACCTTGTTGATGATGTGGGCGCCGATATCCCGGGAGGCGTCCACCGTCTGGGCGCCCAGGTGGGGGGTGACAATAAAGTTGTCGCAGCCAAAGAGCGGGGAGTCGAAGCCCGCGCCCTCGGTGAGACCGCCGGAGGCCAGCTCATTCTCCATCACGTCGGAGGCGTAGCCGCCGATCTTGCCCGCCTTCAGCGCCTCATACATGTCCTGCTCGTTGACAATGCCGCCCCGGGCCATGTTCAGCACCACGGCGTCGTCCTTCATGCCGGCGATGGACTTGGCGTTAAACAGGTTGCGGGTCTCATCGTTCAGAGGCATGTGGATGGTGACGAAGTCAGAGACCTTCAGGACCTCCTCAATGGACATGCTGGTGGCGTGCTGCTGCTCAAAGACCTCGGCGGGGAGGTAGGGGTCGTAGGCCACCACGTTCATCAGGAAAGCCCGGGCCAGCTCGCCCACCCGCTGGCCGATGCGGCCGAAGCCCAAAACGCCCAGCGTCTTGCCCCGGAGCTCACGGCCCACAAATTTATACTTGTCCCAGTTCTTATTCACCTTTACGTCGTTGCAGGCGGGGATGGTGTGGCGGGACATATCCAGCATCTTGGAGATGGTCAGCTCGGCCACCGCGTTGCCGTTGAGGCCGGGGGCGTTGAAGACCTGGATTCCGTTGGCCTTGGCGGTGTCCATGTCGATGTGGTTCAGGCCCACGGAGCACACGCCGATGACCTTCAAGTTCTTGGCGGCGTCCAGGATGGTCTTGTTGATGGCGGGATCCACCCGCATAATCAGGACCTCATAGTCGCCGATCATGCCGGCCAGCTCCTCCTGGGTGGGGAGAATTTTGGTGTCCACCTGCATGTATTTGCCCAGCTCCTCAGCGATTGCGGGGGATACGACGTCGATAATGAGACATTTCATAAGCCAACATTCCTTCCTTAATCTATCAAATTTGGGCCTCAGCCCATTTTGGACACAGTTACTGTTGATTATTATGCCATATTTTTGTCCATTTGGGAAGTACATTTTTGTCGAGGGTTGCCACAATCTTTTAGCTGTGGTACAATGGGGTATCTGCTGGAAAAGGATCGGTGTTTTTGTGAACTTTCAACATCTGCGATACTTCCTCATGGTGGCCGAGGAGCTGAACATCACCCGGGCGGCGGAGCGGCTGTATATCTCCCAGCAGTCCCTGTCCAACCATATCGGCAATCTGGAGCGGGAGCTGGACGTGAAGCTGTTCACCCGGTCCCCCAAGCTGTCCCTCACCTACGCCGGAGGGCTGCTGGTGGACACCGCCACCCAGATTCTGGATCTGCACAGCCAGTATCTGTCCAAGGTGGGCGACATCAACAAGCAGTATATGGGGGTGCTGCGGGTGGGCATCTCCCACACCTGCGGGCTGGCCCTTCTGCCGGATATTCTGCCCAAATTCCGCCTGGAATTTCCGCAGGTGGAGTTTTCCCTGTATGAGGGCAACTCCACCCAGCTGGAGGACGAGCTGTCCCACGGCCGGGCAGATCTGATTATCTGCTTCCAGCCCATCATGATCGAGGGGGTCATTACCATCCCCCTCACCGAGCAGCAGCTGGTGATGGTGGTGCCCAAAACCTTTACCGACCAGCTCTTCGGCGACCAGGCGGAGGAGGTCCGGCGGCAGTACGCCCAGGGCGCGGATATCCGCGCCTTTGAGCCCCTGCCCTTTGTGCTGATTAAGCGGGGCAACCGCACCCGGAATATTGTGGACCAGTATTTCAGCCGGTACTACTTCAAGCCCCAGCTGATTCTGGAGACGGAGAACACGGTCACCACCCTGGCCATGGCCCAGGCGGGGATTGGGATCACCATCTGCCCGGAGCTGTTTCTGCGGGCAATCCCGGCGCCTACCCCCGGGTCGGCGGGGGTGGACCTGTTCCCCCTCAACGACCCCTCCACGTTCAGCAGGCTGGTGGCGGGCTACCGGGAGGGGCGGTATCTCTCCCACTTCGGGCAGAGATTTGTGGAGATGGCCCAGGAGACGCTGCGGCTGTAAAGGCGGCCTGGGGCCCGGCATTTTTTGGTAGATATTTTCCCCGTCCTGTGGTATAATATCTAAAATTCCAACATAAAATGCGCCGCAATGCTGTGACTGAGCCGCCCTGCGGCATGGAATCACGGCCGAAAAAAGCTCCGGCAGAACAGTTTGCTCACAGGAGGGATGTTATCCATGGATCAGCATTATGGCAGCAGCCTGCCCAAGGACAAAAATGTGGAGAGAATCGTCCATGAGGAGAGAAACGGCAGTGAGGCGTCGATCGAAAAGGTCTCGGACTACATTCAGCGGGTCAGCGACTACATTGAGGCGCGGAAAGAGGACCGGCATTTCTTTGTCTACCGGGGGGAGCCGGAGCTGTACCCCAGCCCCTGCCGGCCGGGGCTGTTCCGTATGAGCACCCTGACCGAGAACCCCTTTTTTGAAAAAAACCTCTTTCACACCATGCGGCAAAACAAGCTCACCGGAGACAGGAGCTATCTGGAGAACGCCATCGACGCCCAGCACGGGGAATTCCCCAGCCGCCTGCTGGATGTGAGCTACAACTGTCTCACCGCCCTGTACTTTGCCGTCACGCCCTATTACCACAAGGCGGAGGACGCTCTGGACGACCGGGACGGCAGGGTGTTTGTATTTTTTCTGGATGAGATTTTCAGCCCCAGCGCCGAGAATATCAATGAGAATTACAACGCGGTCATTAACCGGGACTGTCCCTGGAGCCAGGAATTCCTGTTCCGGAAGAACCACAAATTTGTTGACTACACCAAGATCAACAGCCGCATCGTGGCCCAGCAGGGGGGCTTTATCCTTTTCCAGGGGGATGCGGCGGAGGAGCTTCCAAAGAGGTTGTACTATGGAATTACCATCCCCGGTGATGCCAAGCCCCGCCTGAGGGCCGAACTGAAGGAACTGTTCGGGATTCACACGGGGAGCATCTATCCCGAGGTAATCAACCTGGTCAAGGAGCTCACCGGCAAGAGCGGGCGGATGAACACCCAGGCCTTCACCTGTGAAAATGAGCTGCGCTACACCCTGGAACAGCTGCGGCGGGAGCTGGACTACTATCTGGACTACGCCCTGTCTCAAAAGCGGTCGCAGGCGGAGGAGGACACCATGCGGCAGATCCTGGCCAGGGTGGAGAAGGTGGTCAACAGCTACCGGGAGGGGCTGGTCCACATGGCGCAGAATCGGGATGTGTGGCTGGAGGAGCTGGAGGCGCGGACAATGGAGGCGATTCTTCAGGACTACAACAGCCAGGTGCGGCAGTTTGCCTGTGCGGCCGCGCAGTACAGGCTGGGATGGTTTTCCGCGGACAGCCTGATAATCACGATGGACTGAGGAGCCTCACCACAGAGAGAAAGAGGAGGACGCTATGGGACGCATTTTGCAGCACGAACAGATGAGAAATCGCCTGACCGAAAACATCAACCGCCTGCTGGAGAACCAGGAGGCCCGCGGCGATGCCAAGTGGTGGGAGGAGCCCCAGGCTCAGGAGTGCCTTCAGCGCATGGCGGCGGACAACGAGCTCTTCATCTGCACCTCTGATATGCTGGAGATCACCCAGGAGGGGGATGAAAAAAGACTGGTTTTTGTCCGCCACTGGGACCTCCAAAAGCCCCGGCGGGATATGCTCCAGGAGTATGTGAACTGCCTGGTGGAGGACCCGAAAACCAACTCCATTCAGATGGTCTTCTTTGTGAAGGACCTGCACGACCGTATTGCCCTGGAGGAGACCTTTGATAAAAAGCTGTGCAGGGACATAGCTGCGGTGGCCAAAAGGACGGCGGGTAAAAAGGATACCCTGTATATGATTGTCACCTGTGTCCTGATACAGGAGTATTCAAAGCAGCCCGTAAAGCTGACCAGACTCCAGCCCTATGAGATTGTCTCCGAGCCCCCCATTGACGGCAGGATCAATCTGGAGCCCAGCAAGACTAAGGAGGAGAAGGAGGCTCCGGAGGACCGGCACTGCAATATTCAGGCCGTGACCTTTGCGGCGGACCTGTACCAGCTGGTGGAGCTGTACAACCTGGTGGGGGAACAGCTTTTCCGGAACAATGTGCGCTTTGGAATTGAGGAAAAAATGGGGGTGGACTACTCCATCCAGCAGACGCTGAGAGAAAAGCCGTGGCAGTTCTACTACAAAAACAACGGCATCACTATTTTAGCGGACTGCTCCGCCTCCGTTTTGGCCTGTACCGATGAGATTATCCTGGGGGAGATCGGGCCGGACCGCCTGCCCAATTTCTCGGTGGTCAACGGCGCCCAGACCATCACCGCGGCGGCACAGTACTTTTTCAGGCTGCAGCACCAGCAGAAGGATGGGAAGAGAAGTGAAACTGAGCGGAAGGAATTGAAAAACAGCTTTGAGGAGTCCAAAAAGTGGGCGAAGGTGCCGGTTCGGGTCATCCAGATCCCCGAGGGGGTGGAGGGAGAGCGGCTGGTGAAGGAGATCAGCGTCGCCCTCAACCGGCAGAAGCCCATCCTTATGGAGGATATCGCCTTCACCTCCCCGGATGTACATAAGCTGAGCGAATATCTGTGGGACCGCCGGAACAGCGGCGCTCCGTTCCAGCTGATCCGCCGGGGCGAGGGGGTAAAGGACAGCCGGTACATCACTTTGATTGAGTTTGTCCGGGCCCGGATTGCCTGCGCGGGCTCCCCGGGTCCCGCCCGAAACAAGGGCGGCGACGATCTGCTGAAAACCAGGCTGGACGAGGGCCGCTACTGCTTTGTCCGGGATGACATCTTTGCCGATGATTGGCTTGGAGCCGAGGGAGATGAGGAGACCGCTGTGTTTGGCCGGGACTACGGCGCGGTGTTTTTTGCCCACCAGGCGGCGCAGGAGTATGAGAAGTGCGCGCGGACCATACGGATTGGAGAGGCGGACTATCTGGGCGTCGTCCGCAACGGAAAGTGGTATTTTACCGCGCTTCTTGTCCAGCTGCTGAATGGCTTCCGGATGCAGGAGGACGGCAAAACCCCTGACTTTTCCCGGTTCTCCGGCACCGTTGAGGAGATTCAGGAGAAAATCCCCCGGGCCATTGACCCCTTTGCCCACCTGACAGTTCTGTGCGTCTCCCAGGGCAAGGAGGTTAACTCCAACCTGTTTAAGGGGGACGAGCTGTATGAGGACATCATCCGGGGCATGAGAGATGGATTCGCCTCGGCCCAGGACGGGAGCGGCCCCCAAAAGAGGGAGCTGTTCCGCCAGCTGACAGAGCTGTTCCAGGCTCCGCCGGCGGGGACATCCGTGGAAGAGTTGAACGGCGGCCCAACAAACATCGGTCGAGCAAATGGCGATCAAATAGACGGCAGTCAAATACAAGTAATCCCCGAGGAGCTGGAGCAGCTGATTGCGCCAGGCGGCAACTATGTGGTTGCGGATGAATTGATACACGCGGTGGAGAACGATGCCGAGGCATACGCAAGAATTGCGGAATATATATTAAGGCATTTCCCTGTTCCAAAGGCGGTAATAAAGGAAAACTGCCGCACTTGGCTCACCAGTGACTATATGGTGGTGCGGGCAGGTGTGGGCAGCTTCCGCGGCAACCCCAGAAGAATCCAGGTGGACACCGAGCACTACTGGGTGGGGACGAGCATCAACACCGAATCAAAGTGCCGCAATCTGCGCACGCTGTGCTCGCTGGCCAACGTCCCTGAAGGGACCATCCGCTGGAAGAAAAAGGGCAGGCCGGGTTACACATTTATCTGGTGACGAAACAAGAGCCCCCGCCCGTGTGGCGGGAACCCCTGAAAAGAGACGATATCATGAAAACACTGCTTGAAATTCTGCGTTTGCCCCCCGAGGCGGAGGAGAGATACAAAACCGCCCACCATATCTGGATGGCCCTGGCTCTGACGGGGCTGGGCTGCTGTACCGGCGGGCTGTCCCTGTTCTTTGCCGCCACCGCCTACGTGAAGCTGAACAGCATGGCCCTGCTCTACTCCTATCTCGCCAATCCCCTGATCCTGGTGCTCAATCTCCTGCCGCCGGTGCTGCTGATCTGGCTGTTCTATTTTCTCTCCCGCCGGGCCTGGGTGGGATTTCTGGGCAGCTTTATCCCCACCATCGGGGTCGCGCTGGTCAATTACTTCAAGATCCGTCTGCGGTCCGACCCCCTCCTGGCCACCGACCTGCGTCTGGCCGCCGAGGCGGGGGGAATTGTGGGGGGCTACACCCTGGACCTCACCTGGCTGGTGTGGTTTGCCCTGTTCTGCCTGATTGCCGGGGTGCTGTTTGCCGTCTTCTTCATGCCGAAGGGGCTGCGGGGCTGGCGGGAGCGGACCTTCGGGGCGCTGAGCTGCCTGGCCCTGATGGCGGCGGCCTTTGTCAGCCTGTATCTCAACCCCGAAGTTTACGCCCGGACCGCCAACATCCGTTTTATCAACCAGTGGTCCGATGTGGAGGTCTTCGTGTCCAAGGGCTGCACATACCCCTTCCTGTACTCCTTCCGGGACATGTTCCCCACCCCGCCCCCCGGCTACAACAGGGATGAGGCCGCCGCCCGGCTGGCTGAATATGCCGGGGATGATATTCCGGCGGAGAAAAAGGTATCTGTCATGGGGATCATGCTGGAGGCCTTCTGCGATCTCACCGATTTTGAGGCCCTGGCCGGCCAGGAGAGCGTGGCCCGGGTCTATGCCCCCTGGCACGAGCTGGAGGAGCGGTCGGTCTCCGGAAATCTGCTGACCAACATCTTCGCCGGGGGGACGGTGGACACCGAGTGGGCCTTCCTCACCGGCTACTCCGCCCATGAGGACTTTCGCTCCCCCACCGACTCCTACGTCTGGTATTTCCGGGAGCAGGGCTACCAGACCTTCGGCAGCCACCCGGGTCATGGCTGGTTCTATAACCGGCAGAATGTAAATCAGTACCTGGGCTTTGAGGACTATTGGTTTACCGAGAACCACTACGGCCAGCTGGTGGACCCCACGGCGGCTATCTGGAACTCCGACCCTCTGCTGGTCCAGGAGCTGCTGAGGCAGTTGGAGGACCGGACCGCCCAGGGGCCGTGCTTCTCCTTCTCGGTCTCCTACCAGAACCACGGCCCCTACGCCGACACCCCCACTGATGGGACCGCCTATCTCACCCCCACCGGGTCCGGCCTGACGGAGGCGAGCTGCAATATTCTGAACAACTACCTGAACGGAATCAGCAGGACGGTCGGGGCGGTGGCGGAGCTGACCCAGGGGCTGGAGCGGCTGGAGGAGCCGGTGGTACTGGTCCTCTTCGGCGACCACAAGCCCTGGGCCGGAAACGGAAATTCCGTCTACACAGAGCTGGGGGCGGATTTTGATATTGCCACTCCCGAGGGCTTCTATGACTACTACGCCACCCCCTATCTGATCTGGGCCAATCCCGCCGCCCGGGAGGTGCTGGGCCGGGAGCTGACAGGGACCGGCGGGGATTTCTCCCCCTGCTTCCTGATGCAGGAGCTGTTTGACCAGTGCGGCTGGACGGGGCCGGGCTTTATGGAGCTGTCCCGGGAGATGCGGGCGGTCACCCCCCTGCTCCACGTGCGGGGGCTGTCCTGGAGGGACGGCGCCCCGGCCCAGGGACTGGAGGAGGACGCCTTTTATCAGAGCTTCCGGTGCATGGAGTACTACCGGGAGCAGGAGGCCGGCGTCCCCTGATACAGCACATGGAAAAGCCCTCCGGCGGCGGCCGGAGGGCTTTTATCATTTCATCTCGTGGCTGTTGAGCAGACCCTGCTTGATGTCCCAGAGCTTCTGGGACAGGTCCACATAGTAGTTGTGGGGGTTTTCAAACCGCTTTACCTCGTCCCACAGGGCGTCCACCTGCCGCTGGCAGTAGGCCCGGCTGGTCTGGAGGTCGGGCACCTGATACACCAACTCGCCCCCCTGGAAGATGGGCACCATCAGCTCACGGGCCTCGATGCCGGTGTAGATCTTACGCTTCCAGGTGGCGTCGGGGTCAAAGAGCTCCAGGGGCTGGGTGAAGTCAAACACCTCGTCATGGAGGCAGATGAGGTCGGCCTCCGCCTTGCCGGTGTCCCGGGAGAAAATTCGGTAGATCTTCTTGAAGTGGGGGGTGGTGATCTTGGCGGCGTTCTCGCTGATCTTGATTTTGGGAATAATGGTCCCGTCGTCGGCCTCAATGGCGGCCAGCTTGTAGACCCCGCCGAACACCGGCTCGCTGCGGGAGGTAATCAGCCGCTCGCCCACGCCGAAGGAGTCGATCCTCGCCCCCTGGCGGACCAGGTCCCGGATGATGTATTCGTCCAGGGCGTTGGAGGCCACAATCTTGCAGTCGGTGAAGCCCGCCTCGTCCAGCAGCTCCCGGGCCTTCTGGGAGAGGTAGGTGAGGTCGCCCGAGTCCAGCCGGATGCCGCACTTGGTGATGCCTCGGGGGACCAGGACCTCCTGGAAGGCCCGGATGGCGTTGGGCACGCCGGACTTGAGCACGTTGTAGGTGTCCACCAGCAGGGTGGCGTTGTTGGGGTAGAGCTGGCAGTAGGTCTTGAAGGCGGTGTACTCGTCGGGGAACATCTGCACCCAGGAGTGGGCCATGGTGCCGGTGGCGGGGGAGCC
>CAJUSG010000065.1 GCA_910589085.1 uncultured Oscillospiraceae bacterium
GTGAGGTAGTGCTGCCGGGCCAGCACGGTGGTGGGCACCAGAATGGCGGTCTGCTTGTTGTCCAGCACGCACTTCATCATGGCCCGGAAGGCCACCTCGGTCTTGCCGTAGCCCACATCGCCGCACAGCAGCCGGTCCATGGGGGTGGGCCGCTCCATATCCCGCTTGATCTCCTCGATGCACCGCAGCTGGTCGTCCGTCTCGGTATATTCAAACTGCTCCTCGAACTCCCGCTGCCAGGGGGAGTCGGGGGCGAAGGCGTAGCCCGGCTGGCGCTGGCGCTGGGCGTAGAGCTGAATCAGCCCCTTGGCCAGGTCCTGCACCGCCTTTTTGGCCCGGGTCTTGGCCTTCTCCCACTCCTGGCCCCCCAGACGGTTGAGCTTTTTGGTCTCGTTGGCGTCCTCTCCCCCGCCGATGTATTTAGACACCAGGTCCAGCTGGGTGGCGGGGACGTAGAGCACATCGGTGCCGGCGTAGGCGATTTTGACATAGTCCTTCTCAATGCCCTCCACCGGCATCTTCACCATGCCCACATACCGGCCCACCCCGTGGTGCTCGTGGACCACCAGGTCCCCGGGGGTGAGGTCGGCGTAGGACTTCAGCTTCTGCCGGTTGGTGGCGTCCTTCGGGCGGCGGGGCTTCTTGCCAGCCGCCTTCTCCCCCTCGGTGAGGACGGCCAGCTTCAGCTCCGGGTACTCAAAGCCGCCCGACAGCCCACCCACGGTAATGATAATCTCTCCCGGCTGGGGCAGGGCCTTGAGCTGGAAGTCCACCGAGGATTTGATTTTCTGCTCCCGGAGGAGGGTCTGCAGGTCGATGGCTCGCTGCTCCCCGGACACCAGCACCAGCGCGGCAAATCCGCTGTTCTGGTAGTGGGCCAGGTCCTGCACCGCCGTCTCCAGGCTGGCCAGGAAGGGGGGCAGCTGCTTGGCGGTGATGGAAAGCAGCGCCTTGGGGGGTGTGGGACAGCTGGCGGTGGTAAAGGAGTCCAGATAGACCACCGGGAACTCCTCCAGCCGGCCCAGCAGCTGGGGGAAGGTCCGGGCCAGCTCGCCGCAGGAGCCGTCCAGCTCCCCCTGCTCCAGCAGGGTTTTGACGTCCTCCTCCAGCTGCCACTGGTAGGACCGGGCCCGCTCGGCCACCCGGGCGGACTGGTCGAAGAGCACGCAGGCGTCGGGGGGCAGGTAGTCCACGCCGGCCGCCAGCTCCGGGTAGATCAGGGCCAGATAGCGGTCTATGGCGGGAAAGCTCCGCCCCTGGGTGATGGCCTCGCCGTCCCGCTCCAGGTTTTCCGCCAGCGCCCTGTTCCCGTTCCGCAGGGCCTTGGCCGCCAGCCTGGACAGCTTCCCGGCCAGTCCCGCCAGCCCTCCCGGGGCCAATTGGGGCAGCACCTCGGCGGCGGGCAGGAGCCGGACCGCCTCAATGTTCTCGGTCCGGCGCTGGGTGGCGGGGTCAAAGACCCCCATGGCGTCCACCTCGTCTCCGAAGAACTCCACCCGGACGGGGCGGTCCATGCCGGGGGAAAACACGTCCAGGATTCCCCCCCGGAGGGCGAACTGGCCCACCCCCTCCACCTGTTCACACCGGACATATCCGGCGGCGGACAGCTCCTCCGCCAGCCCATTCAGGTCCCGCGCGGCCCCCACCCGCAGCTCCTGGCAGCAGCCCAGCGCCTGGGGCGGAATGGTCCGCTGGAGCAGGCCCTCCACCGCGGCCACCAGGAAGGGGTACTTCCCTTCGGCCAGCTCCCGCAGCAGAGCCAGCCGCCGGTGCTCCCACTGGCGGGAGACCGAGGCGGCGTTGTGAAAGGTGAAGTCCCGGGAGCCCAGCACTGGGACAGGGACCCCGGCGAAGGCGGCCAGGTCCTGGGCCAGCCTGGCCCCCTCCCGCTCGTCGGCGCACACCACCACCACCGGCCGCCGGGTGAGCAGTCCAATTCCGGCGGCGATGTGTGCCCGGTGGATGGCCGCCGCTCCGGACAGGGCCGCCGGGGATTGTCCCCCCTCCAGCGCGGCCAGGAGCTGCTGAATCTCCGGGAGCCGGCTCAGCGCAGCGGTAAGAAGTTTCACGTGAAACACCTCTCTTTTGAAAATCCCCAAGGAACGGGGCAATGCCCCCTGCCCCCGGCGGGGGGAGGGGTTGTTGGGCAGCTATTTGCTTCAGTATAACGGCCGCCCGGCCCTCCGTCAAGGGGAATTTTGGAGACGGCGCTCCGCTTTCCATGTTTCACGTGAAACATGGAGGGCGGAGCTTTTTTATTTTTCCTTCAAAAACAGTTGAAATCCTCTCCGGTGGTTGATATAATGGAAAACCCAACTATTTCTAAATTCCCAAGGAGGCCCATCTCATGGCTAAGATCATCGCCGTCGTCAATCAAAAGGGCGGCGTGGGCAAGACCACGACCACCGTCAACATTACCGCCGCCCTCCACGAGCTGGGCAAGCGGGTGCTGCTGTGTGACTTCGACCCCCAGGCCAACGCCACCTCGGGCATGGGGGTGGACAAGAACACCGCCTCCCCCAACATCTACGATGTGCTGGTCAGCGAGGCCGACCCGGTCAAGGCGGTGGTGTCCACCCGGTACGGCGACGTGCTGCCCTCCAACAAGGCGCTGGCCGGCGCGGGCGTAGAGATGATCGGCATCGACAACCGGGAGAAGCTGCTTCAGCGCGCGCTTGAGGCTCTGTCCGACCGCTACGACTTCATCTTTGTGGACTGCCCCCCCTCCCTGGAGCTGCTTACCGTCAACGCCCTGTGCGCCGCCGGCTCCCTGCTGGTGCCGGTCCAGTGTGAGTACTTCGCCCTGGAGGGTCTCAGCGATCTGCTGTCCACCGTCCGTCTGGTAAAGCGCAAGCTGAATCCCGGCCTGACCATGGAGGGCGTGCTGCTCACTATGTTCGACAGCCGGACCAACCTGTCCCTCCAGGTGGCGGAGGAGGTTAAGCGCCATTTCCCCGGACAGGTGTACGCCACCGTAATCCCCCGAAACGTCCGCCTGTCCGAGGCCCCCAGCCACGGCAAGCCCATCAGCGCCTACGACCCCTACTCCCGGGGCGCGGAGGCCTACAAGCTGCTGGCGGAGGAGATGTGCGGGGCGGGCTGACCCGGTCGGGTCCACGACGCAGGGCAAGGGCTCTGCACGACGACATTCTCGGAATTGAGGTAGAGACATGGCAAAACGAAAAACAGAATTGGGGCTGGGCCGGGGGCTGAACGCCCTGCTGGGCGACCCCGATCTTCAGCCCCAGGGGGAGGGCTCCGTAACCCTGCCCATCTCCCAGGTGGAGCCGGGGCTGAACCAGCCACGAAAGCGGTTTGAACAGGGGGCGCTGGACGACCTGGCGGAGTCCATCCGGGTCCACGGCATCATCCAGCCCCTGACGGTGCGCCGGCTGGCCACCGGCTACTACCAGATCATCGCCGGCGAGCGCCGCTGGCGGGCGGCCAAGGCCGCCGGGCTCCAGGAGGTGCCCGCCGTCATCATCGAGGCGGACGACCGAAAGGTGATGGAGCTGGGCCTCATTGAAAACCTCCAGCGGGAGGACCTGAACCCCGCCGAGGAGGCCCGGGGCTACCGGACCCTCATGGAGGAGTACGGCCTGACCCAGGAGCAGGTAGCCCAGCAGATGGGCAAATCCCGCCCCGCCATCACCAACACCCTGCGCCTGCTGGCCCTGCCCGACGAGGTGATGCAGCTGTTGGAGGATGGCACCCTCTCCGCCGGCCACGCCCGGTCGCTGCTCAGCCTCCCCTCCCCCGGGCTTCAGCGGGAGGCGGCCAAGCGGGTGGCGGAGGAACAGCTGTCCGTCCGCCAGACCGAGGCCCTGGTAAAAGCCCTCCAGAAGGAGAAGCGGGAAAAGCCCAAGCCCCAGGGGCCCGACCTGTCCCTCTATCTGGGGGAGCTGGAAAAGGACCTGTCCGGCCGTCTGGGCCGGAAGGTAAGGATTTCACACAAGGGAAAAAAGGGCAGAATTGAATTGGAGTACTACAACGAACAGGACCTGGAGGCCCTGCTCCAGCAGCTGAGAGACGGGGGAGGTGACCTCCATGCCTGAGGAGAAGCAGCGCGCCCAGTCCCCGGAGGATGTGGAGGCCCGCCGGGCCGCCCGCCGCGCCAGCCAGCAGCGCCGCCGCCGCAACTCCGTATTTCAGTACATCGCCGTCCTGTTTATGGCCGCCTTTGTACTGCTGCTCTACACCTTTATGATGGAGCGGCGGCAGAGCCAGCAGCAGATCGACGATCTGAAGCAGTCGGCCTCCACCGTCCAGACCCTGCAAGGCCTGATGTCCAGCAACGACCAGCTGAAAGCCCAGGTCTCTGAGCTGGAAACCCAGCTGCGGGACCTCCAGGGCCAGCTGGCCGCCGCGAAGGAGGAGCAGGGTCTGCTGCAGGCTCAGATTCAGGATGAGGAGAAGACGACTGCGGCCATGCTCTGGTTCTGGGAGCTGAACGACGCCTATGTCCGGGGCCGGCTCAACCAGTGCCGGGAGCTGATTGACGGCCTGGAGGAGGCCAAGCTCCAGGGCTGTCTGCCCAAGGAAAACACCACCGGCACCGACCACCTCTCCCCCGCCGACCGGTATGAGGAGATACGCAGCCGGGTTATAAAATAAGGGGTGTTTCACGTGAAACATCCTCGTCGCGAGCTTTGTATCCCTGGCTTCCGGCAATAGCCGGGAGCTAACTCACTACGCCGCAGGCGGCATAAACTTATATGAACAAGGAGAAATCAAGATGCTCGACATTCGATTCATCCGGGAGAACCCGGAGGCTGTAAAGGAAAACATCAGGAAGAAGTTCCAGGAGGAGAAGCTCCCCCTGGTGGACGAGGTGCTGGCCCTGGACGCCGAGAACCGGGCCGCCATGTCTGAGGCCAACGAGCTGCGCTCCGCCCGGAACACCCTCAGCAAGCAGGTGGGTATGCTCATGGGCCAGGCCAAGAAGGACCCCTCCAAGCTGGCCGAGGCCGAGGAGGCCAAGGCCAAGGTAAAGGCCAACGCCGACCGGCTGGCCGAGCTGGAGCAGAAGGAGACCGAGCTGGCGGAGAAGATCCGCAGAATCATGCTGGTCATCCCCAACATCATCGACCCCTCCGTCCCCATCGGCCCCGACGACTCCGCCAATGTGGAGGTGGAGCGGTTCGGCGAGCCCGCGGTGCCCGACTTTGAGATCCCCTACCACACCGAGATCATGGAGTCCTTCAACGGGGTGGACATGGACGCCGCCGGCCGGGTGTCGGGCAGCGGCTTCTACTACCTGATGGGCGACGTGGCCCGCCTCCACGAGGCGGTGCTGGCCTACGCCCGGGACTTTATGATCGGCAAGGGCTTCACCTTCTGCATCCCCCCCTTCATGATCCACGGCAACGTGGTGGAGGGCGTCATGAGCCAGACCGACATGGAGGCCATGATGTACAAGATCGAGGGGGAGGACCTGTACCTCATCGGCACCAGCGAGCACTCCATGATCGGCAAGTTCATCGACCAGATCATCCCCGAGGCCACCCTCCCCCAGACCCTCACCTCCTACTCCCCCTGCTTCCGCAAGGAGAAGGGCTCCCACGGCATTGAGGAGCGGGGCGTCTACCGCATCCACCAGTTCGAGAAGCAGGAGATGATTGTGGTCTGCCGGCCCGAGGACTCCATGAACTGGTACGAGAAGATGTGGCGCTACTCGGTGGAGCTCTTCCGCTCCCTGGACATCCCGGTCCGGCAGCTGGAGTGCTGCTCCGGCGACCTGGCCGACCTGAAGGTGAAATCCTGCGACATTGAGGCCTGGTCCCCCCGGCAGAAGAAGTATTTTGAGGTCTGCTCCTGCTCCAACCTGGGGGACGCCCAGGCCCGCCGGCTGAAGATGCGGGTCAAGGGGGAAAAGGGCACCTACCTGCCCCACACCTTAAACAACACCGTGGTGGCCCCTCCCCGGATGCTCATCGCCTTCCTGGAGAACAATCTCCAGTCCGACGGCAGCGTGATAATCCCCAAGGTGCTCCAGCCCTACATGGGCGGCCTGGAGATCATGCTGCCCAAGAAATAAATAAAGGGAGTGCAAGCCTATGGCCCGCCGCCGGCTGGAAGAGCTGTCTGTTCTCAATGTAATATTCTGTCTGCTGGTCATTCTGATCCATGTGCTGTCCCACGCGGTGGTCAGCCTGGAAAAAACCAGCTGGCAGTACGCCCTGGTGATTATCCCCCAGCGGCTGGCCTTTGTGTCGGTGCCCGGCTTCTTCTATCTCAGCGGGGTCAAGCTCACCCTGCCCCGGGAGCGCCCCCTGCCCCTGAGGGACTACTATCTGGGCCGGATCAAAAATATCTATCTGCCCTATCTGCTGGCGGCGGCGGTGTACTACCTCTTTTTCGTGACCATCGGCTGGTACACCTTCTCCCCCGACCAGTTCCTTCGGGAGACCGCCCTGGGCACCCTGTCCTCTCCCTTCTACTTCCTGGTGGCCCTGGCCCAGTTCATCCTGCTGGCCCCTCTGTTCCAGTGGCTGGCCCGCCGGTATCACCCGGCCCTCCTGATTCCCCTGGCCATGGGCCTCACCTGGCTGAGCTCCATGCACTTCAACTCCATCCTGCAGATTGTCCTGCCCGGCGGCTCCTTCCGATACTCCGACCGTATCTTCACCAGCTATCTGATTTACTATCTCACCGGCTGCTGTGTCGGAGCCCACTACCACCGCCTTCCCGCCCTGCTGGAGGAAAACCGCTCCCTTCTCACCGCCGCCGCCCTCTTTTTCGCCGGGGCGGACGGATTCATCAGTCTGCTGGCCTTCTCCGGGCGGCGGGCCGCCCCCTATCTGGAGCTGATCCACACCCTGTATATCCTCAGCGCCATTCTGGCCCTCCACGGCCGGGCCATCCGCCGCGGAATCCCCCAGGGCGCCCCGGGCAGGCTGCTGCGGGCAACCGACCGGGCCAGCTATCTGATCTATCTCTACCACAGTCTTGTCATTACCGTGTTCAACATCATCGCCCCCCGGATTGTGGGCGGGCGGGTATCCGTTCTGCTTCTGCTGCGCATCCTGGTGGTCTATCCGGTGTCCATTGCCGGGTGTATCCTCTGGCAGCGGCTGTGGGCCGGGGTAAAGCAGTCCTGTTTAAAACGAAATTGAAGAAAGAGGCGGTGCACCATGAGTATTTTTTCATCTCTCTTCGCGAAGGAACCGGAAATTGAACTGGCCAGCGTCCCCGAGCCTGCGGCGGAGCCGGGCCGCCAGCCGGAGAGCGCCCCCACCGGGGAACTGTTTGAGGGAATGCGCGTCAACGTGATGACCAAGGAGGGGGACCCTCTCCTCTCGGGCAAGATCACCGGGCTCACCTCAGACACGCTGACCCTGGGCCGCCTGCCCGGCGAGCTGTCCTTCAAGACCGCCACCATCGGCACCACGGTAAGTCTCAGCGGCTATGACAAAAAGCTGATCCCCATCTGTCTCAGCGCCACCGTGCAGGAGTCAGGCCGGACGGTATTCAAGGTAAAGAATCTGAAGGTTGAGAGCCACTCCGAGAGCCGGGACACCTTCCGCCTGCCCTTCAACGCCCCCGTATCCCTGTACCGGAAGGACGACGAGCGCCTGCGCAACCCCGAGCACTGCACTCTGGTCAACATCAGCACCGGCGGCTGCTGCGTCCAGTCCGAGTACATCCACATGGAGGATGAGGTGCTGCGCATCCGGGTCAAGCTGGAGGACTACGCCCCGCTGAACTTCCTGGGCCAGATTGTGCGCTGTATGGAGCACGCCCCCGGCCAATTCTGGTATGGCATTCTCTTCGCCCAGCTGACCGAGCAGGAGATCACCGCCCTGAACAAGACCCTGTATAATCTGCAAATGGGAATCAAAGAGACCCGCGTCCGGGGCGAGGACGGACATTGGTAACCGCCCCAGGGCAAAATGGAGGTACGTTATGAAACAATTCATGCAGGAATTTAAGCAGTTTATCGCCCGGGGCAATGTGATGGACATGGCGGTGGGGGTTATCATCGGCGGAGCCTTCAGCTCCATCACCACCTCCCTGATTAACGACATCATCATGCCCCTTCTGGGCATCTTCACCGGCAGCATCTCCTTCGCCAGCCTCTCGGTAGAGGTGGGCAGCGCCGTAATCGCCTACGGCAGCTTCCTCCAGGCGGTCCTCAACTTCCTGGTCATGGCCTTTGTGGTGTTCTGCCTGGTCAAGACCCTGAACCGGCTCCACCGCAAAAAGGAGGAGGCCCCCGCTCCACCTCCTGGGCCCTCTCCGGAGGAAGCGCTGCTTGCCGAGATCCGGGATCTGTTAAAGGAGAAGCAATAAATGCCTGAGGAAAAGCGCGCCCCCCAGCAGGACAGCCGGGAGCCGGACTACACCCCCGCCTCCCCGGTGAAACGGACCCTGGCCTGGATCGGCCTGGTCTACATGGTGATCCTGCTGGCCCTCACCACCTACGGCCTTTTTACCGGAACCGGTCTGGGCAACCTGGGGCCATTGCTCACCGTCCCCGGCCTCATCGGCCTGGGGATACTCGCCCTGGTCTCCTGGCGGACCGCCGGCCATCCGGGGAAATGGCCCGCCATCGCCCTGGCCTCCCTGTGCTGGATTCTCGCCCTGGCCACCCTGCCCATCGGAATCGCCGGGCTGATGTCCAACTTCGGAGGCTGAGCTATGGAAGAAATTATTTCCGCCGGGCTGGAGGAGCTGGGGCTGACCGGCCGCGTCCCAGAGGACGCCCCTGCCCAGCTGGCCCAATACGGACGAATGCTCCTGGAGAAAAACCAGGTAATGAACCTCACCGCCATCCAGGAGCCGGAGGGAGTGGCCCGGCTCCACATGCTGGACTGCGCCGCACTCCTTAAATTCTGTGACTTCGAGAACAAAACTCTCATCGACGTGGGCACCGGGGCAGGTTTTCCGGGAATGGTATTAAAAATGCTGGTCCCCTCTCTGGAGGTAACCCTGCTGGATAGCCTGAACAAGCGGCTGGACTGGCTTCTGGAGACCTGCGGCACCCTCAGTCTGCAAGGAATCCGCACCCTCCATGCCCGTGCGGAGGAACCAGCCCAGGTAAAGGGCTTCCGGGACAGCTTCGACTTCGCCGCAGCCCGGGCGGTGGCCGACCTGCGGGTGCTGTGCGAGCTGTGCCTCCCCTATGTAAAGGTAGGCGGGCAGTTCCTGGCCATGAAGTCCACCAACAGCGACCGGGAGCTGGAGGAGGCCGCCCACGCCATCAAGCTGCTGGGGGGCCGGGTGCGGGGGGTACACGACTACACCATCCCCGGCACAGATGTCACCCACCGGTTGATTCTCATCGAAAAGCTGGCGCCCACGCTGAAGGGCTACCCCCGGCGGTGGGCAAAAATACAGAAAGAGCCGCTCTGACCCAGCCGTTTCCCCAAAACTGGCGTTAAAATGTAAATTTTTTCTAAAAGTTTTACAATAAAAGGTTGACGGACGGCAGATTTGTGGTACACTAAAATCAGGAGGGATTACTTATGGGGACTGTAATCACCGTCACCTCCGGCAAGGGGGGCACCGGGAAGACCTCCATTACCGGCGCCGTGGCCGCCTCACTGTCCCTGATGGACCGGACGGTGCTGTGCATCGATATGGACATCGGCCTTCGAAACCTGGATATCTCTCTGGGCCTGAACGACCGGGCGCTGATGGATTTCTCCGACGTGGCCCTGGGACGCTGTCCTCTGGCCCGGGCAGTGGTGCCCCACCCCACGCTGAAGGGGCTGTCACTGCTCACCTCCCCCATGTCCCTGCCCGCCAGCCTCACCCCGGAGAAAATTCGTGCCCTTCTGGACACCGCTCGCGGCATGTACGACTATATTCTCATCGACTCCCCCGCCGGCCTGGGCGCCGGCTTCCGGCTGGCCATATGCGGGGCCGACCGGGCCGTTGTGGTCGCCACCAACGACGCCTCCTCCCTGCGGGACGCCCAGCGCACGGTATCGGAGCTGGACCACATGCGTCAAGTCCATCTGGTGATGAACCGCATACAGACCAAGCTGCTGCGCCGTCTGCGCGCCACCATTGACGACGCTATGGACGCCGCCGGTCTTCCCCTCATCGGCGTAGTCCCGGAGGACCCCTACGTCATCCTGTGCGCCAACCTGGGCCAGCCCCTCACCGACCGGGGCAAACGGGGCGCCGCCCTGGCCTGCTGGAACATCGCCCGCCGTCTGGAGGGCCAGCGGGTGCCCATAATGCGCATCCGGTAAATCCTGCCACACCGTTAAAATCATACCAAGGAGGTATTGATGCTATGAACATCGCCATCATGAGCCATACCAAAAAGCAGGACCTTATGGTGCAGTTCTGCACCGCATACTGCGGGGTCCTGTCCAAGCATTCGGTCTGCGGCACCAACGCCACCGGGCGTATGGTTGCTGAGGCCACCGGCCTGCCCGTCAACCTGTTTCTGTCCCATGAGCACGGCGGCATCGAGCAGATCGGCCAGCGAATCATCTACAACGAGATCGACCTTGTGCTATTCTTCAACTCCCCCCAGGATAACGAGATGGATAAAGATGTGCTGTACATCACCCGTCTGTGCGACCAGCATTCCGTCCCTGTGGCCACCAACGTGGCCACAGCCGAGCTGTTGATCCATGGCTTGGCCCGGGGCGATCTGGACTGGCGCGAGGGCATGAACCCCAACCGGGTGCCCTTCGCACTGTAACAGACGGCGCTGACAAAGAAGGTACGCGCTCCCGTCCCGAATCTCGTGGATGGGAGCGTCTGCTTTTCCCGCCCCAGGGCCAAAGCCTCCTTTTGGCAAAAACTGAAAACAGTCTATTCTTCAAATTGTGTTTGTGTGTAACAAAGAAAGGAAGATCATTATGGCTAAGGTACAACCCCGCACCCTCTCCGGCTTTATGGAGCTCCTCCCCGCCCGGCAGATTCAGTTCGACCGCATGGCTGCCATCATCCGGGAGTCCTTCTCCCTCTACGCCTACACCCCTCTGGACACCCCCCTCATCGAGGCCAGCGAGATTCTGCTGGCCAAGGGCGGCGGCGAGACCGAGAAGCAGATCTACCGCTTCACCAAGGGGGACTCCGACCTGTCCCTCCGCTTTGACCTCACCGTCCCTCTGGCCAAGTACGTGGCCCTGAACTACGCCAAGCTGGCCTTTCCCTTCCGCCGCTTCCAGATCGGCAAGGTCTACCGGGGGGAGCGGGCCCAGCGGGGCCGCTTCCGGGAGTTCTACCAGGCGGATATCGATGTCATCGGCGACGGCCAGCTGGACATCTCCAACGACGCGGAGATTCCCGCCATCATCTACCGCACCTTCACCGCCCTGGGGCTGAAACGCTTCCAGATCCGGGTAAACAACCGGAAGATTCTCAACGGCTTTTACGCCATGCTGGGCCTCACCGCCCAGGCCGGGGCCATCATGCGCACGGTGGACAAGCTGGAAAAAATCGGCGAGAAGTCGGTCCGGGAGCTGCTTACCGCCCCGGACATCGGTCTGAACGATGAACAGGCGGCGGAAATCCTCAAGTTCATCGCCATCAAGGGCTGTAATGGAGAAGTCCTTGCCGCCCTGGAGGGCTACCGGGGGCGGAATCCCAAGTTTGACGAGGGTCTGGAGGAGCTGTCCGCCGTAGCCAAAAACCTGGCCGCCTTCGGCGTGCCCGAGAC
>CAJUSG010000066.1 GCA_910589085.1 uncultured Oscillospiraceae bacterium
CGGCCTCTCACGCCGCAAACATGGGTTCGATTCCCGTACGGGTCACCAATTAAAACTTTATATTGGTTTTGGTCACTTCGGTGATTAAAATAGTAGGTGCTGATTAGGGCGAGGGTCCACCCGTTCCCATTCCGAACACGGAAGTTAAGCTCGCTTCTGCCGAAAATACTTGTCTGGAGACGGACCGGGAAGATAGGTAGTGCCTACACGAAGCGGAACAGCTTTATTAGTTGTTCCGCTTTTACTTATGTAAAGCAGGGTTTGCTTTGTCAGGAGGGTCAAGTATGAATTACCTGGAATCCCTGCGTCGATGCAAAGAAGAAATTGATGCAGGAATATGGAGACGACACGATTTGAAAATTCCGAATGGGGACAAAAATGCGCGGCCAGAGCAATTGGGGCGCGTTCTCTATGTCTATCCGATAGAGAGTGGCACGAAACTGGCCATGTTCCAATATCTTGATCAGCATTATGACAAAGAGGACTTACCTTGGGAACCGCCTTTTTTAGAGTGTATTTATTCGGATCACGCAAAAATTGCGGAGGACACACGAAAGAGCGGCGAAGCCCGGGGCGCAATTCCGCTCTCTCCTCTGTTGGCGGAGTCCATTTGTCGTACAACTGGAAAACTGCCACAGATACCAGATGATCTCTTTCAACTCAAGACTTTGGTGGTAGACAGTCCCAATTATTACAATTCGCCCTACCTTGGGACGCATATTCTTTGGCGCGGGAAGTACCTCCTAACGGATTTGGACGCCCTGCCTGCCTTATCCTCGCATTTCTATTACAGTCCGGGGGACTGGACTGCGCTGGGGCGCATGAAGCGGCTTCGTTCCTTGACCCTTCAAAATGTTTATATCGAGGACTATAATATGCTGTCCGGTCTGACTGCTTTGAAGAAGCTGAAGCTGGAGGGAACGAATTTCACAGCGGATTTGCTGGCATAATACTTCTCTCAAAGAAAAGCAGCTGTCCAAGCGTGGACAGCTGCTTTCATGTTATTCCGTCATACTGCCCGAGCCGCCCATCAGGGCTGTGAGTTTTTCGATGTACTCCAGGGGAAAGGGGGCGTTATTCCTCTTAAAAGGTTTTGCAGTACCGCAAATCGGTCAATGCCGTGTCCTGTGTCAGTGCCACCTCCAGGCTGTGCCCGTCCCAGGCAAAGCCGTGCTTTTCGTAGAACCGCCGGGCGCGGTCGTTCTCCCGGAGGACGTACAGAAAACAGCCGGGGTATCCCGCCGTGCTCAGACGGCGGAGGACCTCCTCCATCACGACGGAGCCGTGCCCCTGTCCCCAGTGGTCCGGGTGGCTGTAGAGGGAGACCAGCTCGCCCCAGGCGGCCAGGTCGGGGGAGCTGAAATTGCAGATGGTGTCCCCGGCGGACTGATCCACCCGGGCGGGGCCGTAGGTGGCGCAGCAGAGGGGGCGGTCCCCGTCATACAGCAGGAGGCCGTGGTAGACACCTTCTTTGTAATTTTGGCGAAATACCGGCACCCAACGGTCGTCAGTGATCTCACGGTCCAGATAGCCGGCCGGGATGCTGTCCCGGTAGGCGGTCCGCCAGCCCAGGGCGTGGAGGAGGGACATATCACAAAAGTGCTTCTCCTCGCAGGGGTCAATCAGTTGTAGCGTTTCCATAAAAGCAGACCCTTTCCCCAAAAAATGGACGGCCAGCGGCCGTCCACTATTCTATCACAGTCGGACAATTTGTTCAATGGGCAGGGAACACAGCACCGCCTGGGCCTCGCTACGCAGGCCGTGTTCGGCGTTGATGGCCTCCATAATGGGTCCCCGGAGCTCGGTGGGGACTACAATGGCCACAATTTCCCGCTCTGGCTTCAGCTCCACCTCATAGGCCTGTTCCAGCTCCTCCAGGCCGGACAGCCGGCCCTTGATGACTGTTCCGCCCCGGGCCCCGCGGGCCTTGGCGGTGGACATCACATCGTCGGTACAGCCCCGGGCGCACACCACCAGAATCAGGCTGTTTTCGGTACGCTCCATCTCATTCCCCTCCTTCTGTTTCAGGCTCTCGGCGTGGTAGGCGGCCAGATTGGCGATCAGGCTGTTCAGGCCGGATATGGGAATCGCAACCACAATCCCGGCTCCGCCGGTGTGTCCCCGCAGCTCGTTATCCAGGTCGTGGAGCAGCTTTTTTGCTGCCGAGGCGGCGGCAAAGCTGACCACCACGTCCTTTTCGCTGGACCCCAGGCCCAGAATGTCCATAATCTCCGAGGTGGCGGTGCCCTTTCCGGGACATTGAAGGTGAATGGGCACCTGCCGCTTGCGGTAGAGCCGCTGTATTGCGGTGCCCTGTCCCCGCTCCACGATGGAGAGGATTATTTTCATGGCTTCCATGGACAGACTCCTCTCAATCGAAGTAGAGGACCATGTCCTCCACCCGCTCCATGCGGGAGCGCAGACGGCGGCGAGCCAGCTTGTGGCGCACCACGCTGGACAGACCCATTACCTGGATGGTGACAAGGGGGGTCATAGCCACCATGGCCACGATACCAAAGGCGTCGGTCATCATGTTGCCCCCCAGGGCATGGCAGGCCCCCTGCGCGAAGGGGAGCAGGAAGGTGGCGGTCATGGGTCCGCTGGCCACTCCGCCCGAGTCGAAGGCGATGCCGGTAAAGATGCTGGGCACCAGGAAGGTGAGGCCCAGAGAGATGGCGTAGCCGGGGATCAGCAGCCAGAAAATATTCAGGCCGGTGAGCACCCGCACCATGGCCAGGCCTACAGATACACACACGCCGACGGACAGGGCCAGCCCCATGGCCCGGTGGGAGATGGAGCCGTTGGAGACCTCCTCCACCTGCTTGGTAAGAACGGCGACGGCGGGCTCCGCCTTGACGATGTAGTAGCCGATGAGCATACCGATGGGGACCAGGAGCCACTTGGAGGCACCGGTGGCGATGGTGGCGCCGATGAGCTGGCCGGCGGGCATAAAGCCTACATTAACTCCGCACAGGAAGAGGACCAGCCCGATGTATGTATAGAGCAGTCCGGTGGCAATGCGCATCAGCTGGCCCCGCTTGAAGCGCCGGGTAATGGCCTGAAAGACCAGAAACAGCCCGGCGATGGGGAGCAGAGCCCGCGCCACCTCCTCAAAATAGGTGGGGAAGGACTGGGTAAAATAGCGGGCGGCCTGAGCCGTGTTGGGGATGGAGGGGATTACGCTCAGGTGGGAGGCCGCCTCCTGGGGCCTGTAGATGATGCCCAGCAGCAGCACACAGAGGATGGGCCCGATGGAGCACAGGGAGATGAGGCCGAAGCTGTCGCTGGCGGAGTTTTTGTCGCTGCGGGTGGAGGCAATTCCCAGGCCCAGGGACATGATAAAGGGGACGGTAATGGGGCCGGTGGTGACGCCGCCCGAGTCGAAGGACACGGGGATAAAGTTGCCCGGAGCCAGGGCGGCCAGGGCAAACACAGCGAAGTAAAAAATCAGCAGCAGCCGGCGCAGGGGGATGCCTCTGCGGATGCGCAGGGTGGCCGCCACCAGAAAGAGGCCAACCCCCACCGCCACCGTGAGAATCAGCACGATATTGTCAATGGCGGGCACCTGGTTGGCCAGCACCTGGAGGTCTGGCTCCGCCATAGTGGTGAGTACGCCGAGGAGAAAGTAGACGGCGACGGGGACAATCAGGTGCTTGCTCTTGCTGATGGTGACACCCACACCCTCCCCCATGGGGATCATCGACATATCCACGCCCAGGGTAAACAGTCCCATGCCGCCCACCAGCAGGATGGCGCCGAAGAGGAAGAGCACCAGGGTGCCCGGGTCCAGAGGGGCGATGGTGATGGACAGCAGAAACACTATGGCGGTGATGGGGAGTACAGAGGCCATGGACTCCCGGGTTTTTTCTGTCAGCTGTTTGTTAAGACGCAACGAGCCTCCACTCCTTTCTGCTGGATTCCATTATAGCGGAGAAAAGCGGTGCTTCCTAGACCCTTTATAGAATCTTTATGCACCGCCGGACTTTTTAACACGGGAAAAAATAAGGATTGTATTTTTAGCAAAAAAGAAATATAATGGACACAGAGGACCATAAAGATAGGAGGATTATGGAGATGGCCGTGGAATACAGAAATCTGATGGAGGACATTGTGCTCCAGAACCTGGATGTGGTGATGGCGGCGGAAGGCGGGTGTACCTGCGATTCCTGCAAATCGGATGTGATCGCCTATACCCTGAATCACCTGCCCCCCCACTATGTGGCCACCCGGCAGGGCCGGCTGATGGTCAAGCTGAAGAGCTACGAGATGCAGTCCCGGGCCGATGTGGTGGCCGCGATCAGTGAAGCGGCCGTCATGGTGGCGAAAAATCCCCGTCACGGACGGAATTGAACTGTCAGCCCTGCGTTTTGCGGGGCTGACATTTTTAACGCAGAAACAGCCGCAGCAGCTTGCTCTTCAAGGGCGTGTATGGGGCATACCGGACGGGCAGGTCCATCCAGACCGCCTTCTTGACGATGCTCTTTGTGTGGGAGAAGGTGTCGAAGCTCTGGCGGCCGTGGTAGCTGCCCATGCCGCTGTTGCCCACGCCGCCGAAGGGGAGGCGGCTGGTGGCCAGATGGATGATGGTGTCGTTGATGCACCCGCCCCCGAAGGAGGTCCGGCGGAGGAACAGCTCCTGGACCTCCTTGTCCTGGGAGAACAGATACAGGGCCAGGGGGCGGGGCCGGGCGCGGACGAAGTCGGCCGCCTCCTGGATATGGTTGAAGGTGAGAACAGGGAGGACAGGACCGAAGATTTCCTCCTGCATAACGGGATCTTCGGGGGAGACGTTGTCCAGTACAGTGGGCTGGATTTTCAGGGTGTCCAGGTCGCCTCTGCCGCCCAAGACCACCTTTGCCGGATCAATCAGGCCCATCACCCGCTCGAAATGCCTCCGGTTGACCATGCGGACATAGCCGTCGTTGTCCAAGGCGTCGCCGCCATACTGGGCGGCGATCCATTTTTTGAGATGGGCCAGAAATTCCTCCTTCACGCGCCGGTGGATGAGCAGATAGTCGGGGGCCACGCAGGTCTGTCCGCAGTTGAGCAGCTTGCCGAATACCAGCCGTTTGGCGGCCAGGTCCAGCCTGGCGGTAGCGTCCACAATACAGGGGCTCTTGCCGCCCAGCTCCAGGGTGACCGGGGTGAGGTGCCTGGCCGCCCTGGACATGACCTCCCGGCCCACCGCCACCCCGCCGGTGAAGAAAATATAGTCAAATTTCTGGTCCAGAAGGGCCTGATTCTCCGCCCTTCCGCCCTCCACAACGGCGACGTGCTCCGGAGGGAAGCAGTTTGACAGAATATCCCGGATGACCGCGGAGACGGCGGGGGAGTAGGCCGATGGCTTCACCGTGCAGCAGTTTCCGGCGGCGATGGCCCCGATGAGGGGCTCCATAGTGAGCATGAAGGGGTAATTCCAGGGGGACATAATCAGGACAACCCCGTAGGGCTCCGACACGGTAAAGCTCCGGGCGGGGAACTGGGCCAGCGGGGTGAGATGCCGCCTGTCCCGGGTCCAGCCGGCCAGATGCCGGGCCACATAGCTCAGCTCGGCCAGTGTCATGCCCACCTCGCACATGTAGCTCTCAGCGGGGGATTTGTTCAGGTCGAAGTGCAGAGCGGCGGTAATGTCTCCCTCGTGGGCTTTGATGGCCTCCCGCAGGCGCTGGAGGGCCGCCCTGCGGGCGGACAGGGGGAGGGTGGCTCCGGTATTGAAATAGGCCCGCTGGGCTGTCACAAGGGCTTGGATGTCCATAGGTTACCTCCTGTGAATCCGTGAAGGCAATTCCGGGTAATCGCGGATAACGTTGTGTAGGGCAAGGGCTCTGCCCTTGCCTAATCAGGTTACCGCCTTGGAAAGAGGCAAGGGCAGAGCCCTTGCCCTACATGACGTACATAGCATACCATAAAATGGCCTGTCCGTCAAAAATTTCTCTTGACAGGCTTCGCGGGGGCTGGTATTATGTTTTTAACAGTACTGTATTTTGATCACTAGAAGGGTGGAGGAGTGCATGATGAAACAGCAGAGGTCCCTGACCAGGGAGCAGTACCTGAAAAAATTCAGCCGGGCGGTGCGGTGGCGTCTGCCGCCCCAGGAGTCGGAGGAGGCCATCGCAGACTACCGGGAGCTGATTTTCCAGGAGGAGCGGGACGAATCCAAGCTGGTGGAGGAGCTGGGTGCCCCCGCCCAGGCGGCCCACCTGCTCACCGATGTGAAGGCATACCGCCGGTGGCTGAAAATCTTCGCTGTATTGGCCTTCGGCCTGTTCCTGCTGGCCAAGTGGGCCTGGATGGGTCATAGCAGTTTCTACTTCAGCTTTGCTGACCAGTGGTGGTATCCTGTGTGGGTGATGGCGGTGGGGCTGGCGCTGTCCCTGTACTGGTTCCGGCGGTACGGACAGAAAAATGGGCCACTGTCCAAGCGACTGGTGCTGGCTCTGGTTGTGGTGCTGGCTTTTGGCGCGGGAACAATGGCATGGAACTGGTATGTATTTGATTCGAGCTTTTTGGATAGTTATGTGGAGAGATATCCCCTCATCATCCCCTGGCAGGTCATCTTGCAGCGGGAGCTGATTATCAATGGCGGAATGATATGCGCTCTGATTGCTTTGGCTGGGCTGATATTAGCCAAGTGCTATGATCGCAGGTGGCTGGCCCTATACACGCTGGCCGTTACGGTGGCGGCAGTATGTGGCTTTATAATTTTTTTCTGTAGAAGTATAGACATAGGATATGCTGTTCGCAGTTCCGCCCAGTCCTACCTGTTTGCCCGCCTGATCCCCATCGGGGCTGCGGGCCTGATCGGAACGGGGGTGGCCCTGTGCTGAAAAAGGACCTGCTGGAGCTGTGTCTGCTCCAGCTCCTCTCCCAGGGGGATAAATACGGCTATGAGGTGCTCACTCCCCTCCGTGCCGCCTTTCCGGACACCCAGGAGAGCGCCATCTACGCCCTCCTCCGGGGGCTGGGGAAGTCGGGGCTTACCTCCTGGTATATGGCCCCCGGGGGCGGCGGGCCGGACCGGAAATACTACCGGATAACCTCTGTGGGGCAGGCCCGGCTGGAGGAAATGCGGGACCAGTGGCGCAACATGCGGGATGCCATCGCCTCCTTTGGGGTGGAGTAGAAAAAAGGCCCCCTTCTCAAGGGGGCTCCCGGCGAAGCCGGGTGGGGGTTTCTTTTGAGAAAACCCTCCGTCATTTGCTGCGCAAATGCCACCTCCCTTTGCGAAGGGAGGCTTTGGGGGAGCAACAGCCCAAAATCATATTTACAACCGGCCAAAATCGTGGTATCATACAAAGCTGTGGGAGTTTTTCCCGCAAAAATGATATGAAAACAAGGAGTGTTCCTTTATGAGCCGTATGGTCGGTACAGTTTCCCGGGGCATCCGCACCCCCATCATCCGCAGCGGTGACGATCTGGTGGAGATGGTTACCAGCTCCCTGCTGGAGGCCGCCAGGGAGGACGGCTTTACCGTCCGGGACCGGGACATTGTGGCCATGACTGAGGCCATTGTCGCCCGGGCCCAGGGCAACTACGCCTCGGTGGACAACATTGCCGCCGACGTCCGGGCCAAGCTGGGCGGCGAGACAATCGGCGTGATCTTCCCCATCCTCAGCCGCAACCGCTTTGCCATCTGCCTGCGGGGCATCGCCAAGGGGGCGCAAAAGGTTGTCCTCATGCTCAGCTACCCCTCCGACGAGGTGGGCAACCACCTTATCAGCCTGGACGCGGTGGATGAGAAGGGGGTGGACCCCTACAAGGACATCCTCACCCTGGAGAAATACCGGGAGCTCTTCGGCTATGAGAAGCACCCCTTCACCGGCGTGGACTACGTGGCCTACTACCAGGAGCTGATTGAGGGCTGCGGGGCGGAGGTGGAGATCATCTTTGCCAACGATCCCCGGGCCATCCTGCCCTATACCAGGGATGTGCTGTGCTGCGACATTCACACCCGTCAGCGCACCAAGCGGCTGCTGAAGGCCGCCGGAGCCCAGCGGGTCTTTGGTCTGGACGAGATTCTGAACGCCCCGGTTGACGGCAGCGGCTGTAATGAGAAATACGGCCTGCTGGGCTCCAACAAGTCCACCGAGGAGCAGGTAAAGCTCTTCCCCCGGGACTGTCAGGGGCTGGTGGAGGCCATTCAGAAGCGACTGCTGGAGGAGACCGGCAGCCATGTGGAGGTCATGGTCTACGGCGACGGCGCCTTCAAGGACCCGGTGGGGAAAATTTGGGAACTGGCCGACCCGGTGGTCTCCCCCGCCTACACCGCCGGTCTGGAGGGCACCCCCAACGAGCTGAAGCTGAAATATCTGGCCGACAACGACTTCGCCCATCTGTCCGGCGAGGCGCTAAAGGAGGCCATCAAGGACCGCATCCACAAGAAGGACGGGGACCTGGTGGGACAGATGGTGTCGGAGGGCACCACCCCCCGGCGGCTGACCGACCTGATTGGCTCCCTGTGCGACCTGACCTCCGGCTCGGGGGACAAGGGGACTCCGGTGGTGCTGATCCAGGGTTATTTTGACAATTACACCACAGAATAAAAAAGCATGTGCCGCCCGACGGGCGGCACATGCTTTCTTTACAGGCCCTGTGCGATCATGGCCTCAGATATCTTTTTAAAGGCGGCGATGTCATTTCCGGCGATGAGGTCCTCCCCCAGGCCGTACTCCGCGGCGGCGGCGGCGGAGGCGTCGTAGATGCTGCCCATAATCTGGCGCAGTTTCTCGTCCACCTCGCTGCGGGTCCAGTTGTAGCGGATGGAGTTCTGGGCCATCTCCAGGGCGGACACCGCCACGCCGCCCGAGCCGGAGGCCTTGGCCCCCGCGGTGAGCACCTTGGGGCTGAGACGGAGCAGCTTCATGGCCTGGGTGGTGGCGGGCATGTTGGCCCCCTCCACATAGTAGCGCACATCGTTGGCCAGGATGGAGATGGCGTCCTCTACGTCCAGCTCGTTCTGGGTGGCGCAGGGGATGGCAATATCGGTTTTGACCTCTCAGGGCTTCTTGCCGGGGAAGAACTCCACCCCGAACCGGCGGGCGTAGGCGGAGACCTTGTCCTTGCCGCTGTCCCGCATCTCCAGCAAATAGTCCAGCTTCTCCTGGCCGGTGATCCCCTCGGGGTCGTAGACATAGCCGTCGGGGCCGGAGAGGGTGACCACCTTCGCACCCAGCTGGGCCGCCTTGCGGCACACCCCCCAGCTCATATTGCCGAAGCCCGAGACCGCGATGGTCTTGCCCTCCAGGGTGTCCCCCTGGCTGCCCACCATCCGGTCCAGGAAGTAGACGGTGCCCGAGCCGGCGGCCTCCAGGCGGACCTTGCTGCCGCCGTAGGTGAGGCCCTTGCCGGTGAGGGCGGAGCTCTCCGCCTTGCCCAGCAGACGCTTGTACTGGCCGTAGAGGTAGCCGATCTCCTTGGCCCCCACGCCGATGTCGCCGGCGGGGATATCGGTGTCCGCGCCGATGTAGCGGTACAGGGCATTCATGAAGGACTGGCAGAAGCGCATGATCTCCCGGTCGCTCCTGCCCCTGGGGTCGAAGTCGGCGCCGCCCGAGGCTCCGCCGATGGGCAGGCCGGTGAGGGCGTTTTTGTAGGTCTGCTCAAAGCCCAAAAACTTCACCACGCTGGCGTTCACCGAGGGGTGGAAGCGCAGGCCCCCCTTGTAGGGGCCGATGGCGCTGTTGAACTGCACCCGGTAGCCGTGGTTGGTGTGGGCGTTCCCCTGGTCGTCCACCCAGGGCACCAGGAAGGTGACCATCCGCTCGGGCTCCACCATGCGGGTGAGCAGGTCCAGCTTCTCATAGCGGGGGTCGTCCAGGGCGGGGTCGATCATCTCCAGCCAGGTCTGGACCGACTGGAGGTACTCCTCCTCGCTGGGGTACTTCTGGCGGAGGCGTTCCAATACGCGGTGGGCGTAGTTGTTCATAGTCTCCCCTCCTTACACCAGGCCGTAGGCCAACATGGAGTCGGCCACCTTCAGGAAGCCGGCGATGTTGGCCCCGGCCACCAGGTTGCCCGCCATACCGAACTGCTCGGCGGCCCGGGCGGCGTTGTGATACAGGTCGGTCATGATGGTCTTGAGCCGGTCGTCCACCTCCTGGAAGGTCCAGGAGAAACGCATGGAGTTCTGACTCATCTCCAGAGCGGATACCGCCACACCGCCGGCGTTCGCGGCCTTGGAGGGGGCGAAGAGCACGCCGGCCTCCTGAAGGGCGTCCATGGCGTCGGGGGTGGAGGGCATGTTGGCTCCCTCGACCACGGCGAAGCAGCCATTTTTTATCAGGGCTTTGGCGCCCTCCAGGGGCAGCTCGTTCTGGGTGGCGCAGGGCAGGGCGATGTCACAGGGGATGTTCCAGATGTTGACGCAGCCCTCGTGGTACTCCGCGCCCGGCCTGCGGGCGGCGTACTCCTTAATGCGGGCCCGCTCCACCTCCTTGATCTGCTTCATCAGGTCCAGATCAATGCCGTCCTTGTCGTAGATATAGCCGTTGGAGTCGGACATGGCCACCACCTTGCCGCCCAACTGGGTGGCCTTGTCACAGGCGTAGATGGCCACATTGCCCGAGCCGGATACCACCACGGTGGCCCCCTCGAAGCTCTTGCCGTTGTCCTTGAGGAGGCAGTCGGCCAGATAGCACAGGCCGTAGCCGGTGGCCTCCTTCCGGGCCAGGGAGCCGCCGTAGGTGAGGCCCTTGCCGGTGAGCACGCCGGTGAACTCGTTGCGCAGCCGCTTATACTGGCCGAAGAGATAGCCGATCTCCCGGGAGCCCACGCCGATATCGCCGGCGGGCACGTCGGTGTCGGGGCCGATATACTTAAACAGCTCGTTCATAAAGGACTGGCAGAAGCGCATGACCTCTGCCTCGGACTTGCCCTTGGGGTCGAAGTCGGAGCCGCCCTTGCCGCCGCCAATAGGCAGGCCGGTGAGGCTGTTTTTGAAGGTCTGCTCAAAGCCCAAAAACTTGATGATGCTCTCGTTCACCGAGGGGTGGAAGCGCAGGCCCCCCTTGTAGGGGCCGATGGCGCTGTTGAACTGGATGCGGTAGCCCCGGTTGACGTGGATCTCACCCCTGTCGTCCTCCCAGGGGACCCGGAACTTGATGGTGCGCTCGGGCTCCACCAGGCAGTCCATGACGCCCTCCTTAATCAATTCGGGACGGGCGTTGGCCACAGGGGCCAGAGAGGTAAGGACCTCCCGCACCGCCTGATGAAATTCCGGCTCGGCAGGGTCCCGTTTGACGACTCGCTCCATCAGACCGTTCAGATACTCGTTTTGAATATTCATAATATCAATCCTCTCCGT
>CAJUSG010000067.1 GCA_910589085.1 uncultured Oscillospiraceae bacterium
CTTCAAAAACCCAGTGTTTTCAAGGCTTTGCGGGTTTTGTCAGTTATTCCCACTCGATTGTCGCAGGGGGTTTACTTGTAATATCGTACACAATTCGGTTGATTCCCTTCACCTCGTTGACAATCCGTCCGGACACCTTGTCCAGCAGGTCGTAGGGGATGCGGGCCCAGTCGGCGGTCATAAAATCGGAGGTGGTCACTGCCCGGAGGGCCAGAGTATAATCATAGGTGCGTCCATCCCCCATAACCCCCACGGAGCGGGTATTGGTCAGAACGGCAAAATATTGGTTGAGGCGCTTGTCCTCCCCGGCCCTGTCCATCTCTTCCCGAAAGATGTAATCCGCCTGGCGGAGCCGGTCCGCCTTCTCCTTGGTGATGTCCCCGATGATGCGGATGGCCAATCCCGGCCCCGGAAAGGGCTGACGGCTCACCAGATATTCAGGCAGACCCAGCTCCCGGCCCAGCTGGCGCACCTCATCCTTGAAGAGCATCCGCAGGGGCTCTACAATCTCCTTGAAATCCACATAGTCGGGCAGGCCGCCTACATTGTGGTGGCTCTTGATGACGGCCGCCTCCCCCGCTCCCGACTCGATCACATCGGGGTAGATGGTGCCCTGGGCCAGAAAGTCCACAGCGCCCACCTTCCTGGCCTCCTCCTCAAAAACCCGGATGAACTCCTCGCCGATGATCTTACGCTTGCGCTCCGGCTCGTCCACCCCGGCCAGCTTCAGCAGAAAGCGGCTTTCCGCATCCACCCGGACAAAGTTCAGGTCCCATTTGGAAAAGGCCTCCTCCACCTCGTCTCCCTCGTTCAGACGCATGAGGCCGTGGTCCACAAATACGCAGGTGAGCTGCGGGCCCACCGCCTCGGCCAGCAGGGCGGCAGCCACCGAGGAGTCCACTCCCCCGGACAGGGCCAGCAGTACCTTCCCCTGGCCAATCTTCTCCCGCAGCTGGGCAATGGCGATGTTCTTGTAGTCCCCCATGGTCCAGTCGCCTTTGGCATGGCAGACTTCGCAGAGAAAGCTGCGGATCATGTCCACACCGCCCTGGGTGTGGTTGACCTCCGGGTGGAACTGGACGCCGTAGAAGCCCCGGGCCTCGTCGGCTATGGCCACGTTTGGGCAGGCATCGCTGTGGGCGGTGAGGATAAAGCCCTCGGGCACTTTTGCCATGTAGTCCCCGTGGCTCATCCAGGACACCCCCTCCGAGGGCAGGCCCCGGAACAGCTTGCAGGAGGTGTCGTAGTAGGTGAGGGTTTTGCCGTACTCCCGGGCGGAGTTGTCCTGGGCGGGGGTGACCTCCCCACCCAGGGCGTGGGCCATGAGCTGACAGCCGTAGCAGATGCCCAAAATCGGTATCCCCCAGGTGAAAATAGACTGGTCAACCCGGGGAGAGCTGTCCAGGTAGACGGAGTTAGGCCCGCCGGTGAAGATAATGCCGATGGGGTCCATCGCCCGCAATTCAGCCAGAGGAGTGGTCCAGGGCTTCACCTCGCAGTACACATTGCACTCCCGCACCCGGCGGGCAATGAGCTGATTGTACTGTCCTCCAAAGTCGATGATAAGAATTTTTTCCATGCTGTTCCTCCATGTGTGATTTGCGGCAGCACAGGCAAAAACCTTGTGCTGCACACGTGGGCGGCCAAATCCGGAGGAGCTCAGCCCGCCTTAACGTCGGCAATCAGCCGCTTCTCCACCCCGGCCACCAGCTTCTCCCGGATGTTTCTGCAAAGAATTTCCAACTCATCATAGCAGAAATTGGCCGTTTTTGCAATATCGTGACAGCAGATAAATTTACCATTCTCAATCGCAGCCCTCCAGCCAGCTTTCCTCCAGACATAAAAAATTGCAGCACACTGAGGTCTTTCGAACCTCCGCGCTCCCATGATAACAACAAATTTTTCTGAATGACAAATTTTTACTTGCAAATCCTTTCTATCTGTGATATAGTATAAAAGCTCTTTAGGTTACCATACGCAGGTGTAGTTCAATGGCAGAATGTCAGCTTCCCAAGCTGAACACGAGGGTTCGATTCCCTTCACCTGCTCCACGTCGGAGCAAGCGATATATCGCTTGCTCCGACTTTTTTCAAACACCGTTAACGAGAATAATTACCATCTGAGAAAGTGAGGAATGCACTATGTCTGAATTAAAAGGGAGCAAAACCGAGCAGAATCTGTGGACCGCTTTTGCCGGAGAGAGCCAGGCCCGGAACAAGTACAGCTACTTCGCCTCCAAGGCCAAGAAGGAGGGCTATGTTCAGATTGCCCAGCTCTTTGAGGAGACTGCCGCCAACGAAAAGGAACACGCCAAGATCTGGTTTAAGCTGCTGGGCGGAATCGGCACCACCGCCGAGAATCTGGAGGCCGCTGCCGCCGGAGAGAACTTTGAATGGACCGACATGTACATCAAAATGGCTCAGGAGGCCCGCGAGGAGGGCTTTGACCACATTGCCGCGCTCTTCGAGGGGGTCGCTGAGATCGAGCGGGAGCACGAAGAGCGCTACCGCAAGCTGCTGGCCAATGTGGAAGGCGGCCTGATCTTTTCCCGGGACGGTGACATGGTCTGGCAATGCTCCAACTGCGGCCACATCCACGTGGGCCGTGCCGCTCCGGAGGTCTGCCCCGTCTGCGCCCATCCCCAGGCCTATTTTCAAATCAGGGCGGAGAATTATTGAGCTTCCGCTATTTTGCCGCGCCATAGAACACGGGCAGGGGATATCTCCTGCCCTGTTATGTTATCCGGCACAAATCCCCGGGCTCTGCGAAAAGGTCTCGGTTTCCCCCTTGCAACGGCGTATAAAAAGGGGTATAATACCCCCGTTACAGGCGGACCGGAAAAGGCAAATTTTCCCCGCTGCGAATCCCGGTCCCCGGAGGTAACAAATTATGGTCAAAGCGATTGTAGGCGCCAACTGGGGCGACGAAGGCAAGGGCAAGGTCACCGATCTGCTGGCCCAGCAGTCCGACGTGGTGATCCGCTTTCAGGGCGGAGCCAATGCGGGCCACACCATCATCAACGACTACGGCCGGTTCGCCCTGCACATCCTCCCTTCCGGAATTTTTTACCCCCATGTCACCAACGTGATCGGCAACGGCGTGGCCCTGGACATCGGCAAGCTGGTGGACGAGCTGGCGCAGGTGGAGGCCCAGGGAGTGCCCGCCCCCAGGCTGATTGTCTCCGACCGGGCCCAGCTGCTCATGCCCTACCACATTCTCCAGGACAGCTATGAGGAGGCCCGTCTGGGCGGGAGGGCCTTCGGCTCCACCAAGAGCGGCATCGCCCCCTTCTACTCCGACAAATACGCCAAAACGGGCATCCAGGTCTGCGACCTCTTTGATGAGCCCCGGCTCCGAAGCCGTCTCACCGCCGCCGTGGAGCTGAAAAATGTGCTGTTTGAGCACCTCTACCACCAGCCCAGGGTGGACGCGGAGGCTCTGACGGAGCAGCTCCTCTCCCTGCGGGAGCGGATTCGCCCCTTCGTCGGCGATACGGTATCCTTTATCCATCAGGCTTTGAAGGATGGAAAGACCGTCCTGCTGGAGGGTCAGCTGGGCTCTATGAAGGACCCCGATCTGGGCATTTTCCCCATGACCACCTCCTCCCACACCCTGGCCGGCTACGGCTGCGTGGGCGCCGGCGTCCCCCCCGCCGCCATTGAGGACGTGATCTGTGTCACCAAGGCCTACTCCTCCTGCGTGGGGTCCCAGACCGAGCCCTTTGTCAGTGAGGTCACCGGCCAGGCCGGAGACGAGCTGCGCCGCCGGGGAGGTGACCGTGGGGAGTTTGGCGCCACAACAGGCCGCCCCCGCCGGGTGGGCTGGTTCGACACCGTGGCCACCAAATACGGCTGTATGGTCCAGGGCGCCACCCAGGCGGCCCTCACCTGTCTGGATGTTCTGGGCTATCTGGACGAGATCCCCGTGTGTACCGGCTATGAGATCGACGGGACGGTCACCGACACCTTCCCCACCACCCCCGCCCTGCTCCGGGCCAGGCCGGTGTTCACCAACCTGCCCGGCTGGAAGCAGAACATCCGGGGCTGCAGTGATTACGACGCCCTCCCTGCCAACGCGAAGGCCTATGTGGATTTCCTGGAGCGGCACATCGGCACGCCGATCACCATGGTATCCACCGGCCCCAAGCGGGAGGAGATGACCCGCCGGACATCCAAGCTATGACCCCACCACGCCGGGCGCCGGACTGCGTCCGGCGTGTGGAGCATATACCGCAACCACCAACACAAAGGAGAAAACCATGAAAAAACTACTATCCTCGCTGCTGGCCCTGACAATGGCCCTGTCCCTGGCGGTCCTGCCCGCCTCTGCCCTGGAGCTGGAGGAGGCCAAGGAGCTGCTGGCCGTCCACTATGTGGACGGTGTGCCCCCGGAAGTGCTGGAGCTGGACTCTCTGGACGCCATTCTGGAGGCCATCGGCGACCCCTACACCTTTTACATGACCCCGGAGCAGTACAATGCTTTCAATCAGTCTGTCAACGGTCAGACCGTCGTAGGCATCGGCGCCACGGTGGAGACCGCCTTTGACGGCGGCTATCGCATTATGTCTATCTTGCCCAACTCTCCCGCACTGGAGGCCGGAATCCAGGCCGGCGATCTGCTGGTGGCGGTGGACGGCGCGCCCCTCACCGCCGAAATTGACCCCCGGGTCCCCATCGTGGGTCAGGAGGGCACCGAGGTTATCGTCACCGTCCTTCGGGACGGCCAGCAGCTGGATTTTACCCTCATCCGCCGGGCGGTAGACATCCCGATTGTCACCTATGAGCTGAAGGACGGCACCGCCCTTATCAGCTGCATCAGCTTTGGCGGCACCACGGCCATGAGCTTTCAGGAGGCCATCCGGGAGCTGGACAGTCAGACCGCCGTCTGGCTTGTGGACCTGCGGGCCAATCCCGGCGGGGACAGCACTTCCACCTCTGTTACCGCCAGTCTCTTCACCGGAGGCGGCGTGCTGCTCTACTTCCGGGACGGCGCCGGGGACTACTACGCCTCTCCCCTGCCCTCCTACCCCGCCATGACGGACAAGCCGGTGATCGTTCTCACCGGCCCCCACTCCGCCAGCGGCTCTGAGCTCTTCGCCGGGGATATCCGGGCCTATGAGGCGGGCATCGCCCTGGGACAGCGCACCTTCGGCAAGGGTACCGCTCAGATTGTTCTGGACGAAAACAACTGCGAACAGATGACCGGTGGCGAGGCCATGAAAATTACAGCTTACCGCTTTTTCTCCCCCGACGGGGCCACCAACCACATTGTGGGGGTGCTCCCCACCCTGCTCATCTCCCCGGAGAACACCGAGCGGGCGGCCATGCTGCTGACCTGCGCCCCCTCCTCCCACCCAGAGAACCACCTGAAAATCGACCTGGCTGTGCAGACCTTCTATGTCGATCTCTCTGAGGCGATGAAGGAGGAGAATGTCTCCGCCTTCACCGAGCTGCTGGAGGCCCTGCCCCCCTCCGCCCGGCTGCTGTACAGCACCGGACAGAACTGGGAGAAGTGCCAGCCCGTATCCCCCGCCGCCCTGGCGGAGGAACTGGGCCTGCCCTTCACCCCTCGCACCTTCTCCGACACCTCTGACAGCCCCTATGCCCGGGAGATTGATACCCTGGCCTCCTATTTCATTGTCGGCGGCTATGAGGACGGCGGATTTCATCCCCAGGACACCATCACCCGGGCCCAATTTGCCGTTCTGGTCGCCTCCGCTCTGGACCTGCCCGACGGCAAGTCCAACCCGTTCTCCGATGTCAAGGAGGGCTCCTGGTATGCCGGAGCGGTCTCCGCCATGACGGACATGGGCTTTCTCTCCGGCCGGGGGGACGGCACCTTTGCCCCCAACGATCTTATCACCTACCAGGAGATGGTCACTGTCCTGTCCCAGGTGGCCGCCTGGACCAGCATGGACGGCTACGACCTGGAACGGGAGCCCCTGCTGCTGGAGGAGGCCATCGCTTACCGCGACTTCGCCAAGTGGGCACAGATTCCGGCCCGGAATCTGGACGTTCTGGAGGCCCTCACCGGCGACCTCTCCCCCTCTGACCCCGGCACCCGCGAAGTGGCTGCGGGGATGCTCTGCCGGCTGATGGAGAGCCTCCATTTAATTTGGGATTAACTTCTAACCCGCAAAATTGATTTTAGGAAAGGACCTGACCAAATTGACCAAAATTGACATTATCTCTGGATTCTTAGGCGCAGGCAAAACCACCCTCATCAAAAAGCTGCTGGACGAGAGCTTTAAGGGGGAGAAAATCGTCCTTATCGAGAACGAGTTCGGCGAGATCGGCATCGACGGCGGCTTCTTGAAGGACGCCGGGGTGGAGATCACCGAGATGAACTCGGGCTGCATCTGCTGCTCCCTGGTGGGGGATTTCGGCGCAGCCTTGAAGCAGGTGCTGGCCGATTACTCCCCCGCCCGCATCGTCATCGAGCCCTCCGGGGTGGGCAAGCTGTCCGACGTGGTGGCCGCTGTGGAGCGGGTCCAGGCGGAGGCCCCGGACCTGCATCTGAACAGCTTTGTCACCGTGGTAGATGCCGCCAAGGCCAAGGTTTATATGAAAAACTTCGGTGAGTTCTTCAACGACCAGGTGGAGCACGCCTGCGCCATTATTCTGTCCCGCACCCAGAAAATCGACCAGAAGAAGCTGGACGGAGCGGTGGCCCTGCTGCGGGAGAAGAATCCCAAGGCCGCCATCCTCACCACCCCCTGGGACCAGCTCACCGGGGCGCAGATTCTCACCGCTATGGAGGGCGGCAAGGACCTGGCCCACGAGCTGATGGAGGAGATTGAGCACGAGGACCACCACCATCATCACGACGGCCATGACCACTCCCACTGCGACCACGAGCACGGCCACTGCGAGCACGACCATCACCATGAACACGACGGTCACGACCACTCCCACTGCGACCACGAGCACGGCCACTGTGAGCACGAGCATCATCATGACCACGGCGACACCTGTACCGCCTGCTGCGGCCACGACCACCACCATCACCACGACGCCGACGAGGTGTTTACCGCCTGGGGCCGGGAGACCCCCCGGAAATACAGCCGGGAGGAGCTCCAGGAGGCTCTGTCCGCCCTGGCCCTGGGGGATGACTACGGCTATATCCTCCGTGCCAAGGGTATGGTGCCCTGCGACGACGGCCAGACCTGGCTGCACTTCGACCTGGTGCCCGAGGAATTCCAGATTCGCGAGGGCAGCGCCGACTACACCGGCCGGCTGTGCGTCATCGGCTCCGAACTAAAGGAGGAGCAGCTGGAAAAGCTGTTCCTGCTGGCATAGGACCAAAGCCTCCTTTGGAAAGGGGCCTTTTCCCCCATCAACAACCCTGCGAGGTGAACAAAAATGCCCGATTCCCGAATCCCCCTCTATTTAATCACCGGTTTTTTGGACAGCGGGAAAACCACCCTGCTCAGCGACACCTTGAACATGGACTATTTCAACGACGGCCAGCGCACCGTCCTGCTCATGTGTGAAGACGGCGAGGAGGAGTACGACCAGCAGTTCTTGTCCCAACGCAACTGCCGCCTCATCCCCATCGAGGACCAGGAGGGGCTGAACACCAATTTTCTCCAGGAGACAGACCGCCGCTATCAGCCTGAGCGGGTATTGCTGGAGTTCAATGGCATGTGGCCGGTGGATGTTCTCCGCAGGTGCCGGCTGCCCAAAAACTGGGGGCTGTATCAGGCCATCCACGTGGTGGACGGCTCCACCTTTGAGATGTATCTGGCCAATATGCAGTCCATGTTTATCGACATGGTCACCGAGGCGGACATGGTCCTCTTCAACCGCTGCACCCCCGACATGCCCCTGGCAGGCTGGAAGCGGTCGGTGCGGGCGGTAAATCGGATGTGTGAGATCGTCTTTGAGGATGTCAACGGCGAGGAGCTGGAGGTGGAGGATATCCTCCCCTACTCCCTGGAGAAGGCCCACATCACGCTGGACGACGCCGACTACGGCATCTGGTATCTGGACATCCAGGAGCACCCCGACCGCTATGTGGGCAAGACCATCACCTACAAGGCCCAGGCTATGACCGGACTAAAGCTGCCCAAGGGGTCCTTTGTCCCCGGCCGCAACGCCATGACCTGCTGTGTGGAGGACATCCGTTTCTTCGGCTTTCTGTGCAAATACAACAGGGCCCGTTCCCTGAAAAAGGGGGAGTGGATCACCGTCACCGCGGAGATCAGGTGGGAACATGCCGACGTCTATGAGGACGAGGGCGTGGTGCTCTACGCCCAGTCCGTGGAGAAGGCGGAGCCGCCCGAGGACCCGCTGGTCTACTTCCGATAATCGAATCAAACAGCGAGAGGCCGTCCCAGTCGGGACGGCCTCCGTTTATTGGAAGAAGCTCAGCCGATATTGATCTTGTGGCTCCGCGCAAAGAAGAGGAAGCCAAGCATCAGCACAATGCCGATGGGCAGGGCGATAATGCCGGGCAGGTTAGCCATCACCAGCAGACCGGCGATCAGATAGGTAATTCCGGAAATCACGGCGCAGGAAATCGCATAGGGCAGCTGGGTGGACACATGGTTCACATGGTCGCACTGGGCGCCTGCGGAGGCCATGATGGTGGTATCAGAGATGGGGGAGCAGTGGTCGCCGCAGACGGCGCCGGCCATACAGGCGGAGATGCAGATGATGGCCATGGGGTTGCTCATGTCGAAAACGCTCTGGACAATGGGAATCAGGATCCCGAAGGTGCCCCAGCTGGTGCCGGTGGCGAAGGCCAGCAGACAGCCCACCACAAACACAATAACGGGCAGAACTACCTGAAGCCCGGAGGCGGAGCGTACAAAGTCCCGGACGAAATACTTGGCGCCCAGGGAGTCGGTCATCCCCTTCAGGGACCAGGCGAAGGTGAGGATCAGGATGGCGGGCACCATGGCCTTAAAGCCCTCGGGGATGCAGCCCATCATCTCCTTAAAGGACATGGACTTGCGGATCAGGTAGTAGAGGAAGGCGAAGAGCAGGCCGAAGGCAGAGCCCAGCATCAAGCCCACCGAGGCGTCGGAGTTGGAAAAGGCATTCACAAAGTTCTCCCCGGAGAAGAAACCACCGGAGTAGATCATGCCGATGATGCAGGATACAACCAGTACCAGAATAGGCAGCACCAGGTCCAGGACGATGCCCTTGGACTCATCATTCTCCTCGTCCAGCATGGCATAGGGGTTGGAGCCGGAGAAGAGGTCGCCCTTCTCCACGGCGTTCTTCTCATACCGGGCCATAGGTCCAAACTCCACCTTCATCAGCACCATACCCACCATCATCACCACGGTAAACAGGGCGTAGAAGTTGTAAGGAATGGCCTGGATGAACAGGTTCAGGCCCTGGCCGTCCTCGGCGAAGGAGGCCACGGCGGCGGCCCAGGAGGAGATGGGCGCGATGATGCAGATCGGGGCGGCGGTGGCGTCGATGAGGTAGGCCAGCTTGGCCCGGGAGACATTCTGCTTGTCGGTGACCGGACGCATGACAGAGCCCACCGTCAGGCAGTTGAAATAGTCGTCGATAAAAATGAGGCAGCCCAGCACGATAGTGGCCAGCTGGACCCCCGCACGGGACTTGATGTTCTTCTTGGCCCAGCGGCCGAAGGCGGCGGAGCCGCCCGCCTTGTTCATCAGGCAGACCATCACGCCCAGAATCACCAGGAAAATCAGGATGCCCACGTTGTAGCCGTCGGACAGGGAGGCCACGATGCCGTCGTTGAAGGC
>CAJUSG010000068.1 GCA_910589085.1 uncultured Oscillospiraceae bacterium
GTTTACTTCGTATGTTTTGCTTCGCAAAACGCAATCCTCAGTCAGCCTTCGGCTGACAGCCCCTTTCAAAAGGGGCCTTTTAGAAGCGGAACCAAGAAATTAACCCAGAAAGAAGGTTTTAACGCCTATGGGAAAAATAGTTAAGGTCTCCGGCCCGCTGGTGGTAGCCACCGGCATGGAGGAGGCCAACATGGCCGATGTAGTCCGTGTAGGCGAGCAGCGTCTGATCGGTGAGATCCTCACCATGACGGGCGGCTCGGCGTCCATCCAGGTATACGAGGAGACCTCGGGCCTGGGCCCTGGCGCGGACGTAGTGACCACCGGCGCACCTCTGTCGGTAGAGCTGGGTCCCGGCCTGATTGAGAACATCTACGACGGCATCCAGCGCCCGCTGGAGGTCATCATGCAGAAGGTAAAGGGCAACAACCTGCCCCGCGGCGTGGAGGTGCCCGCCCTGGACCGGGAGAAGAAGTGGGCCTTCACGGCCACGGTCAAGCCCGGCGACAAGGTGGTGGGGGGCGACATTATCGGCACCGTCCAGGAGACCAACTCCATCCTCCACAAGATCATGATCCCCCCCAGGCTGAGCGGCACCATCGAGTCCATCGCGTCGGGCTCCTACACGGTGCTGGACAAGATCGGCGTCCTGGTGGACGCCAGGGGGGAGAAGCACGAGCTGACCATGATGCAGAAGTGGCCCGTCCGTGTGGGCCGGCCCTACAAGCACAAGTATCCCCCGGTGATCCCCCTCCAGTCGGGCCAGCGGATTGTAGACACCTTCTTTCCCGTGGCCAAGGGGGGCACGGCGGCCATCCCCGGCCCCTTCGGCTCCGGCAAGACGGTGATGCAGCACGCCCTGGCCAAGTTCTCCGACGTGGACGTGGTGATCTACATCGGCTGCGGTGAGCGGGGCAACGAGATGACCGACGTGCTGCGGGAGTTCCCCGAGCTGATCGACCCCCGCACCGGCGAGACGCTGATGAAGCGCACCGTGCTCATCGCCAACACCTCCGACATGCCGGTGGCCGCCCGTGAGGCATCCATCTACACCGGCATCACCATCGCTGAGTACTTCCGTGACATGGGCTACGCCGTGGCTGTCATTGCCGACTCCACCTCCCGCTGGGCCGAGGCCCTGCGCGAGATGTCCGGCCGGCTGGAGGAGATGCCCGGCGAGGAGGGCTACCCCGCCTATCTGTCCTCCCGCCTGGCCCAGTTCTACGAGCGTGCCGGCTCGGTGGCCTGCATCGGCTCCGACGAGGACCGCCGGGGCAGCCTGACCGCCGTGGGCGCGGTCTCACCTCCGGGCGGCGACCTGTCCGAGCCCGTCTCCCAGGCCACCATGCGTATCGTCAAGGTGTTCTGGGCGCTGGACGCCTCCCTGGCCTACCGCCGCCACTTCCCCGCCATCAACTGGCTCACCTCCCACACCCTGTACCTGGACTCCCTGCGCAGCTGGTATGACGAGAACCTGGGCAAGGACTTCCTGCTCAACCGGGAGTGGGCCATGTCCACCCTCCAGGAGGAGGCCAACCTGAACGAGATCGTCCAGCTGGTGGGCAAGGACTCCCTGTCCGCCAGGGACCAGATCACCCTGGAGATCGCCAAGATGCTCCGGGAGGACTTCCTACAGCAGAACTCCTTTGTGGACATCGACTGCTACTCGGAGTACGACCGTCAGGCCCGTATGCTGGCCATGATCCGCCGCTACGAGGACCTGTGCCGGGAGACCTCCGCCAAGGGCGGCAGCCTGAACGACCTGTTCAGCGTCCCCGTGCGTGAGAAGATCGCCCGGGCCAAGTCGGTGGTGGCCGACGAGTACCAGGCCGCCTACGACATCATCAACAAGGAGATGGAGGAGCAGATCACCGCCATCGCCGAGAAGGGAGCGGATGAAGGATGATTCGGGAATATAAGACAATCGAAGAGATCTCCGGCCCTCTGATGGTGGTCAAGCGGGTCCAGGGCGTCACCTACGACGAGCTGGCCGAGGTGGAGCTCACCGACGGCACCATCCGCCGCTGCAAGGTGCTGGAGGTCAACGGCGACTCCGCCGTGGTCCAGCTGTTCGAGGCATCCGCCGGCATCAACCTGGCCGAGTCCAAGATTCGTTTTCTGGGCCACCCCCTCCAGCTGGCCGTGTCGGGCGACATGCTGGGCCGGGTCTTCAACGGCATGGGCCAGCCCATCGACGGCGGCCCCGCCATCCTGGCCGACGAGTACCGTGATATCAACGGCCTGGCCATGAACCCCGCCGCCCGGAACTACCCCAACGAGTTCATCCAGACGGGCATCTCCACCATCGACGGGCTGAACACCCTGGTCCGCGGCCAGAAGCTGCCCATCTTCTCGGGCTCCGGCCTGCCCCACTCCGCCCTGGCGGCCCAGATCGCCCGCCAGGCCAAGGTGCTGGACGGCGAGTCCAACTTCGCTGTAGTCTTCGCCGCCATCGGCATCACCTTCGAGGAGTCGGAGTTCTTCGTCCAGGAGTTCCGCCGCACCGGCGCCATCGACCGCACGGTGCTGTTCACCAACCTGGCCAACGACCCGGCCGTGGAGCGTATCGCCACCCCCCGTATGGCCCTCACCGCGGCGGAGTACCTGGCCTTCGAGAAGGGGATGCACGTGCTGGTCATCCTCACCGACATCACCAACTACGCCGAGGCCCTGCGTGAGGTCTCCGCCGCCAAGAAGGAGGTCCCTGGCCGCCGGGGCTACCCGGGCTACCTGTACACCGACCTGGCCACCCTCTACGAGCGTGCCGGCCGTCAGGTGGGCAAGGAGGGGTCCATCACCATGATCCCCATCCTCACCATGCCCGAGGACGACAAGACCCACCCCATCCCCGACCTGACCGGCTACATCACCGAGGGCCAGATCATCCTGTCCCGTGAGTTGTTCCGCAAGGGCGTCAATCCCCCTGTGGACGTGCTGCCCTCCCTGAGCCGACTGAAGGACAAGGGCACGGGCGAGGGTAAGACCCGGGAGGACCACGCCGGCACCATGAACCAGCTCTTTGCGGCCTACGCCACCGGCAAGGAGAACAAGGAGCTAATGTCCATCCTGGGCGAGGCGGCCCTGTCTCCCACCGATCTGCTCTACGCCAAGTTTGCCGACGAGTTTGAGAAGCGGTATGTCTCCCAGGGGTCGGACGAGAACCGCTCCATCTTCGAGACGCTGGACCTGGGCTGGGATCTGCTGTCCATTCTGCCCACCAGCGAGCTGAAGCGAATCCGGCCCGAGTTCATCGCCAAGTATATGCCCAAGAAGGAACAAGGGGGGGTATAAATGCCTTCCACAACAATCAACCCCACCCGGCAGGAGCTGAACCGGCTGAAGAACCGCCTGCGCACATCGATCCGGGGGCACAAGCTGCTGAAGGACAAGCGGGACGAGCTGATGAAGCAGTTCATGGACGTAGTGCGTGAAAACCGTGCTCTGCGCAAGCGGGTGGAGGAGGGCCTGATGAAGGCCCACGGGGCCTTCACGGTGGCCGCGGCGCTGATGTCGCCGGAGATGCTGGAGCAGTCCCTGCTCTACCCCAAGCAGAGCGTAGAGCTGGACATGACTTTTCAAAACATCATGTCGGTCGACGTGCCCCAGTACCAATTCCGCACCAGCAGCCAGGACCCGGGCGAGGTCTACCCCTACGGCTTCGCCCAGACCAGCGGCGAGCTGGATGACGCGGTGGACGCCCTGTCCCGGGTGCTGACCGACATGCTGCGTCTGGCGGAGATTGAAAAGACCTCCCAGCTGCTGGCCGAGGAGATCGAGAAGACCCGCCGCCGGGTCAACGCGCTGGAGTACGTAAAAATTCCTGAGATGCAGGCCAACATCAAGTATATCACCATGAAGCTGGACGAGAACGAGCGCTCCAACACCATCCGGCTGATGAAGGTGAAGGACATGATCCTGAAGGAGGCCATCCAGGAGAAGCGCGAGGAGACGGCCCAGGCCATCGAGGCCTTTGGGGGCGAGGCGCCCCGGCAGGTGTAAGCCATTGCAAGGGAAGACGGTACTGCCCGGCCGGGCAGTACCATCTTTTATAGGGAGGAGACGGCCATGAGCTTAGTCCAAGCGGTGTTGTGCAGTGATTTCGCGCTGGTCTGCGGCGAGCAGCAGCTGAATCTGAACAGTGGCGGCGTGCTGCACAATTTCAGAAAAATTTTTAAGCTGAATGAGTATGTCATCATCGGCCTGTCCGGAGTGGTCGAGGACAACTACTACCTGTTCCAGGACTATCTGAACGTGGATTTTACCCTGAAGGAGGGCTGTCAGGACAGCCTGCCGGTGGTCTTCGACCGGGTGTCCGCGCGGTACAGGGAGATGGCGGAGCAGGGCGAGTGCGATGTGTTCAGCCTGGTCTGCGGCTGGAACGGCTTCGCCTTCGAGGGGAAGACCTTTTACATCAACTCCCAGTTCGGGGAGTTGAACAAGATCACCTCTGTCAAGCAGGCCCATGAGCGGGACGCGAAGCTGATCTCCTGCGGAGACAACCGGCACTATGATAATTTTATGGCCGCCGTGTACCGGCACGGAGCGGACATATACGGTGTGCAGAAGGCCTTTCGGGACGTGCTGGCCCAGGGGATCATGTTCGATGACTTTATCGACAAAAATGCCCAGTTTGAGCTCATCAGAAGACCGGAATAATAAAAGCATCCCCCGACTGTCGCCGGGGGATGCTTTTTAAATTGGTTTTTTTGGTCTGTAAGGTGTAGGATTATTAGTGCGTCTAAGCAGATAGTCTGTGCTGGTATGAAAATAGTCTGCAATTTTAACGAGAATTTCCACCGGCATATCACGGATGCCATTTTCATAATTGCTGTATGTGCTTCGGGACAAATTGAGGTAATCAGCCAGTGTTTGCTGCGTTGTATCGCGGTCTGTTCGAAGTTCTTTAATTCTGCTGCAATCCATTTTAATCACCTGATTTCAGTATAGTGGATGGACAAATAAAGGATTGACTTTTGACACATAATGTGTCAAAATGAGATAGGGGTGATATTGATGGAAGAGAAACTATGTAGAAATTGCAATTATTTCCGCCAGCACTATATTTGGAAGAAGGGATACATGAAAATTTGGTACGGACACTGTGTTCATCCGCCTCGTATCCGGCATCGCCGGCCAGATACGGCGGCCTGTGAAGGGTGGTGCCCTCAGACGCCGGAATATATAAATACCTATTGCCCAACGGGATTAAAAAGCACCGTCTGATTTCTCAGACGGTGCTTTCATGCACAGACTTTCAGGTTACTGCCAAAAGCCTCCTTTTCCCCGCAAGGGGGACGCGATAGCCGTAAGCGGCAAAGCCGCTAACGGCTATCCAGTGAAAGGAGGTGCCCCAGTGCGCACATCGGACAGCCGTTGGCGGCTTCGCCGCCTTACGGATGTCACATACCCGGAGGGGTACTGGGGCGGAGGATTGTGTTTCGCGAAGCGAAACGTGCGAAGCAGACAAAAATTGCATAAACTAATGAATAAACTCTACTTGCCCTCCTCGCACAGCAGCACATCGTGATAGAACCGATCCAGCTTTTTCTGTGTAGGGAAGGTAGCCACATACATCTGGTTGCCCATAGCGTCGGAGAGCACATCGGGGATGCGGCCCACGAGCCTCATCTGCCGGCCGTACTTTTTCATGACGGCATCATGGCTGTAGACGAAGGGCTTGCCGTCCCGCCGGCCGGCGAAGGCGCAGAAGGCGTGGGGTCCGCCCTCCACGGTGGAGCGGTCAAAGGCGATCATGTCGGCCCAGATTTTGTACACATTGGTGGAGTTGGCAAAATTCATCATATCCGGGCTGAACCCGCCGCAGGGGCGCATATTCACCTCCAGGGCGACGACATCCCCCTTCTGGCCCAGCCCCTCCTGGTCCCGGGTCAGGCGGAAGAACTCAAAATGAATAAACCGGCTCTTGACCCCGAAGCTCTTCACCGTGGCCCGCCCGGCCTTTTTGGTGTCGCTGGGCAGGTCTTTTACGATGTAGTAAACGGAGTTGTCGGCCTGGTTGACAATATCCATAATGGAGACGGGGGTGACGTTGCCCGTCTCAAAGATGGGATTGCCCTGGGAGTCGATGATAGCGTCGTAGGAGTTGACCTCGGCGTAGACGAACTCCTCCATGATGTAGCTGACCTCGGGGTTTTTGGCGGCCAGGAAGGCCTTCAGCTCCTGGAGGCAGGACAGCTTGTGGGTGTCGGAGGCCCCCACTCCGTTGTCGGGCTTTACCACCACGGGCCAGCCCACCTCCTTGATAAAGGCTCTGCACCCTCTCAGGTCGTCCACCATGTGGAAGCGGGCGGTAGGGATGCCTGCGGCCTGATAAAACTCCTTCATCCTGGATTTGTACTTGATCCGGGGAATGTCCTCCTCCTGGAAGCCGCTGGTAATCCGGAAGTCGGAGCGCAGCCGCGCGTCTCGCTCCAGCCAATACTCGTTATTGCTCTCCAGCCAGTCGATCCGCCCGTACTTGTGGATGAAGAAGGCCACCGCCCGGTACACCCCGTCGTAGTTCTCCAGGGTGTCCACCTTGTAATACTCGTTGAGGCTGGCCTTCAGCTCCGGGGAGAGCTCGTCGTAGGGTTGATCTCCGATGCCCAGCACGTTCATCCCGTTGTTTTTCAGCTCCCGGCAGAACTGCCAGTAATTGGTAGGGAAGTTGGGGGAAATAAAAATTACGTTTGCCATGGTTTTCTCTCCTTTTATTTTATTTGGTGCCCGCCGCGCCGGGCGGCGGTGTCCGCCTGTGGTGGACAGCACCTTTTTTTCCTCTTTTGGGGCCGTTTTTCCCCCTAAAAGGGCCAAAATGGGCCCAAAAGAGGTGTATTATTTTGATTAAATATAACGGATCGTATAAATTCCACCGCTGGCGGACAGTCTAACCGGGCTCTCCGCCCAGCAACCAGGGGAAGAAATAGGCGGCCTGCCTGTACCACCAGGGCCAATCGTGGGCGCAGTCGTGGCCCCAGAAGTCCACCCAGGTGTGGATCCCCTTGCGCTGGAAAATGTCGGCCAGCTGGCGGGTGGTGTCGGGAATTTCCCAGGGTCCCAGCCCCACGCAGATGGCGGCTCTCTGCCGGTTAAAAATGTCGATATAGGGGTGATTTTCCGGTAAATTAGCCATATAATGCACCGGAGAATTGAGATAGACCAGCTCATCCATGTAGCCGCCGAAGCCATAATCGGCGGAGTAGATGCCGCTGAGAGCCAGCATTCCGCTGAACAAATCGGGCCGTCTCAGGTAGAGGTTTGCGGCGTGGGTAGCGCCCAGGCTGCACCCGAAGGAGATAATTCCGGACTGTTCTGTCCGCTCCTGAATCAAGGGAACCATCTCCTTAATCAGGTAATCCATCCACAGCTCATGCCGTCTCGCCCTCCAATAGGGCTCCCCGCCCTTGTCCGACCAGGTTTCCTTGTCGATGGTGTCCACCGAAAAGACGATAATCTGTCCGGATTCAATCCAGGGGGCCAGAGTTTCGGCCATATGGAAGTCGCCAAAGTCGAAAAACCGGCCGTCCTGACAGGGAATATACAGCACCGGCCGGCCGGCGCGGCCGTAGACCATATACTCCATATCCCGCCCCAGAGCGGGGCTGTAGTGCTTAAAATACTGTGTATCCATAACATTTCCTCCAATTTTCCGGGGGCGGACATCATCCGCTTGTCCCTGATATGCGGCGGGCAATACCCGCCCCTGCGGTTAGACCTCCAGCTCGTACATGAGGGTGTTGATGAAGAAGGGAATCTGCTTCTCCCAGCTGGCCTCGCAGTGGTCGCCGCCGGGGACAATGCGGCAGGTGAGCTTGATTCCCCGGGTGAGCAGCTGGCTGGCGATCCGGGCGAACTGCCCCTGCATCAGCTCGTGGTTGCCCAGCTCCCGGGAGCCGTAATCCATGTACAGCACGGTGTCCGACCGGACCTCTGCCCCCCGCACCAGCCGGGCCAGCCGGTCCGGGGCCACCCACAGGGAGGGGGACAGGGCCGCCGCCCGGGAGAAGACCTGATTATACTCCAGCAGGGCGTACAGGCTCATCAGCCCGCCCATGGAGCTGCCGGCGATGAAGGTGTGCTGCCGGTCGGACAGGGTGCGGTACTCCCGGTCAATGGAGGGCTTGAAGGTGTTGACAAACCAGTCCATGGTGACCTTCCCCCGGCCCGGCACATGGCCGAAATCGGGCTCGTAGAAGGTATAGGGAGAGTACTCCGACAGCCGCCCGTTGTCCGGGTGGTGGTTGCACTCCACCGCCGCCACAATCAATGGCACCTCGAAAGCATCCAGGTAGTCCCCCAGCCCCCAGCTCTTGCCATAGGTGGCGTCGGAGTCGAAAAAGACATTGTGTCCGTCGAACATATACAGCACCGGATAGTGCCGCTCCGGCGACCAGTCATAGTCCGCCGGAAGATAGAGATAGACGCCCCGGGCCTCGTCCCCGGTGAGCGCGGGGATGGTCACATTCCATTTTTGTATCATACCGTTTCCCTCCCAGTTTATTCTTTGACAGTTTATCACAGTGAAGTTAGAATTTCAATTCTTATCAAGGGATTTTTTCCGTATTCCCCGATTCGAGCCAGGAAGTTGACAGGATTTTGTCAGATTTTACAAAGGCTTTGAAGGATCGACTGTGATAAAATGGGACATGCATAACACAGGGGGAGAAAAATCATGGGGGAATTGACATCCATGCGGAATATTGGCAGAGAGATGGCCCGGAAGCTGGCGGCGGTGGGCATCGACTCCCCGGAGAAGCTGACAGAGGCGGGGGCCAAGGAGGCCTTTTTCAGGCTGAAGGGGACCTTTCCGGAGGTCTGTCTGGTACACCTGTATGCCCTGGAGGGGGCGGTCACCGGACAGGAGTACAATCAGCTCCCGGAGGAGACAAAGCAGGACCTGAAGGCCTTCAGCGATTTTTTAAAGAGGGGGAGGGTTTAAAATCCCTCTTGCATATACTAGGGAATGGTGGTATAATAACCAT
>CAJUSG010000069.1 GCA_910589085.1 uncultured Oscillospiraceae bacterium
GGCCAGCCAGAGGAGCCCCGCCAGCTGGAGGGCCAGCAGCAGGGGAAAGCCAAAGCGGAAGTACCAATGCCTGGTCTTGTGGTGGAACATCCGCATCCCCAGGGTGCCGCCCAGGGACCCGCCCAGGAGGGCGGGGAGAAACAGAGCCCGCTCCGATATCCGCCAGGCGTTCTGTCTGGCCCGGCGCTTGTCAACGCCCATCAGAAGAAGGGCGGCCAGATTGACGGCCAGCAGATACAGCGCCAGCAGCTGCTTCAGCTCGTTTGTCATGGAAATCGCCCCTCCCCGCTGAAATAAAATTTTCTCCTATTTTAATTATAGCGCCTTTAACCGCCTTTTTCAACAAAATTTAGATTGGAATTTCTATAGAAAAGTTCATAAACAGCCTTGAAAAATCCTTGATACGTCTGTATAATGTTATGCACGGTATTACAGAAACTGCGGACAATTTTTCTAGTCGCGGTTTCTGACGCCCCCGCTCCGGGGCGCCGTATACGCTAGAAAGGAATGATGTTTACCAATGGCTGAGAAATTTTTGTACCTCTTCTCCGAGGGCAACGCCAACATGCGCAACCTGCTGGGCGGCAAGGGCGCCAACCTGGCCGAGATGACCAACATCGGCATGCCCGTCCCCCAGGGCTTCACCATCACCACCGAGGCCTGCACCCAGTACTATGAGGACGGCGAGAGGATCAACGACGAGATCCAGGCCCAGATCATGGAGTATATCGACAAGCTGGAGGAGATCACCGGCAAGAAGTTCGGCGACATGGAGAACCCCCTGCTGGTCTCCGTCCGTTCCGGCGCCCGGGCCTCCATGCCCGGTATGATGGACACTATCCTGAACCTGGGCCTGAATGAGCAGGTGGTGGAGGTCATCGCCAAGCAGTCCAACAATCCCCGCTGGGCCTGGGACTGCTACCGCCGCTTCATCCAGATGTACTCCGACGTGGTCATGGAGGTGGGCAAGAAGTACTTTGAGCAGCTCATCGACGAGATGAAGGAGAAGAAGGGTGTCACCCAGGACGTGGAGCTGGATGCCGACGACCTGAAGACCCTGGCCAACCAGTTCAAGGCCGAGTACAAAGAGAAGATCGGAGCTGACTTCCCCTCCGACCCCAAGGAGCAGCTGATGGGGGCCATCAAGGCCGTCTTCCGCTCCTGGAACAACCCCCGTGCCATTGTCTACCGCCGTATGAACGATATCCCCGGCTCCTGGGGCACCGCCGTCAACGTCCAGTCCATGGCCTTCGGCAACATGGGCGACGACTGCGGCACCGGCGTGGCCTTCACCCGCAACCCCGCCACCGGCGAGAAGAAGCTGATGGGCGAGTTCCTCACCAACGCCCAGGGCGAGGACGTGGTGGCCGGCGTGCGCACCCCCATGCCCATCCAGGAGATGGCTGAGAAGTTCCCCGAGGCCTTCGCCCAGTTCACTGACGTGTGCAAGAAGCTGGAGGGCCACTACCGGGACATGCAGGACATGGAGTTCACCGTGGAGCACGGCAAGCTCTACATGCTCCAGACCCGCAACGGCAAGCGCACCGCCGCCGCCGCCCTGAAGATCGCCTGCGATCTGGTGGACGAGGGCATGATCGACGAGAAGAAGGCGGTGGCCATGATCGACCCCCGCAATCTGGACACCCTGCTCCATCCCCAGTTTGACCCCGCCGCCCTGAAGAAGGCCACCCCCATCGCCACCGCTCTGCCCGCCTCCCCCGGCGCCGCCTGCGGCAAGATCGTCTTCACCGCCGATGACGCAAAGGAGTGGGCTGCCCGGGGCGAGAAGGTCTGTCTGGTCCGGCTGGAGACCTCTCCCGAGGACATCGAGGGCATGGTGGCCTCCCAGGGCATCCTCACCGTCCGGGGCGGCATGACCTCCCACGCCGCCGTGGTGGCCCGGGGCATGGGCACCTGCTGCGTGTCCGGCTGCGGCGCCATCAAGATGGACGAGGAGAACAAGAAGTTCGAGCTGGACGGCAAGACCTATAAGGAAGGCGACTGGATTTCCCTGGACGGCTCCACCGGCAACATCTACGGCGAGGCCATTCCCACCGTGGACGCCTCCATCTCCGGTGAGTTCGGCCGGATCATGGCCTGGGCCGACAAGTACCGCCAGATGGGTGTCCGCACCAACGCCGACAACCCCCGGGACACCGCCCAGGCGGTGAAGTTCGGCGCCGAGGGCATCGGCCTGTGCCGCACCGAGCACATGTTCTTCGAGGCCGACCGCATCCCCGCCATCCGGGAGATGATCTGCTCCGACACCGTGGAGCAGCGGGAGAAGGCCCTGGCCAAGCTGGAGCCCATGCAGCAGGGCGACTTCGAGGCCATGTACGAGGCCCTGGAGGGCCGTCCCATGACCGTCCGCTTCCTGGACCCCCCGCTCCACGAGTTCGTCCCCACCGAGGAGGCTGACATCGAGCAGATGGCCAAGGACATGGGCAAGACCGTGGCCGACATCAAGGCCATCATCGCCGGCCTCCACGAGTTCAACCCCATGATGGGCCACCGCGGCTGCCGCCTGTCCGTCACCTTCCCGGAGATCGCCCGGATGCAGACCCGCGCCGTCATCAAGGCCGCCCTGGCCGTCCAGGCCCGCCATCCCGAGTGGACCATGGTGCCCGAGATCATGATCCCCCTGGTGGGCGAGCTGAAGGAGTTCGCCTATGTGAAGAGCATCGTCACCGGCGTGGCCGACGAGCTGATTAAGGCGGCCGGCTCCGACATGAAGTACAAGGTGGGCAACATGATCGAGATTCCCCGGGCCGCCATGTGCGCCGACGACATCGCGCCCCACTCCGACTTCTTCTCCTTCGGCTCCAACGACCTGACCCAGCTGGTCTTCGGCTTCTCCCGTGATGACGCCGGCAAGTTCCTGGAGGCCTACTATGAGAAGAAGATTTATGAGAGCGATCCCTTCGCCCGTCTGGACCAGCACGGTGTGGGCCGTCTGATTGCCAACGCCTGCCGCTGGGGCCGCTCCACCAATCCCGGTGTCCACCTGGGCATCTGCGGCGAGCACGGCGGCGATCCCTCCTCCGTGATGTTCTGCCACGACATCGGTCTGGACTACGTCTCCTGCTCCCCCTTCCGGGTGCCCATCGCCCGGCTGGCTGCCGCCCAGGCCGCCATTGCCAACCCCCGGTAAATTTTAACAGCTTAGAACATGGGGCATACCACCGGTTTCCGGTGGTATGCCCCTGCTGCGTGGTGGATAGAAAAGTCGTAATTTTGTCTCTGTTTTCCTTGTAATTTCAAAAGGGCTGCTTTATAATAGGAGCAGCGAATCCGATGAAAACTATTCATGACAGAAGGAGAACACCATGACAGCCAGTGAAAAAAAGCAGCTGATGGCTGCGGCCTGCAGGGTGCGCATGGGCGTCATTGAGGGGACCCATGGAGCCAAGGCGGGCCATCCCGGCGGCAGTCTGTCTGCCGCGGACCTGTTTACCTACCTCTATTTTAAGGAGCTGAACATCGACCCCCAAAATCCCAAGTGGGAGGAGCGGGACCGGTTTGTCCTGTCCAAGGGCCACACCGCCCCCGGGCTGTACGCCGCCCTGGCGGAGCGGGGCTTTTTCCCTGTGAGCGACCTGCCCACCCTGCGGCACATCGACAGCTACCTCCAGGGCCACCCCAACATGAACACCGTCCCCGGCGTGGATATGTCCACCGGCTCTCTGGGACAGGGGATCTCCGCCGCCGCCGGCATGGCCCTTGCCGCCAGACATATGGGAAAAGCCTGCCGGGTGTATACCCTGCTGGGAGACGGCGAAATCCAGGAGGGACAGGTGTGGGAGGCCATGATGTTCGCCCACCACTACAAGCTGGATAACTTCTGCGCCATTATCGACAACAACGGCCTGCAGATCGACGGTAAGGTGGATGAGGTGATGAGCCCCTACCCCATCCCGGAGAAGCTGCGCGCCTTCGGCTGGAACGTGGTGGAGATTGACGGCCACGATTTTGACCAGATCGAGGGGGCCTTTGCCAGGGCGAAGGAGACCAAAGGGGCCCCCACCGCCATTGTGATGAAGACCCTGAAGGGCAAGGGGGTCAGCTACATGGAGGGCCAGGCGGGCTGGCACGGCAAGGCCCCCAACGACGAGGAATATGAGATTGCCATGGCTGAGCTGCGGGCCCAGCTGGCGGAAGTGGAGGCGATGTAAGATGGCGGAAGTGAAAAAGGTCGCCACCCGGGACAGCTACGGCGCGGCTCTGAAGGAGCTGGGCGAGCTCCACGACAACCTGATTGTCTTCGACGCCGACCTGGCCGGCGCTACCAAGACGGGCACCTTTAAGAAGGTCTTTCCGGACCGGCACTTCAACTGCGGCATCGCCGAGGGGAATATGATCGCTGTGGCCGCCGGCGCGGCCGCCATGGGGCTGGTGCCCTTCGCCTCCAGCTTTGCCATGTTCGCCGCCGGACGGGCCTTTGAGCAGGTGCGCAACTCCATCGGCTACCCCCACCTGAACGTAAAGATCGGCGCCACCCACGGCGGCATCTCGGTGGGGGAGGACGGGGCCTCCCACCAGTGCTGCGAGGACTTCGCCCTCATGCGCTCCATCCCCGGCATGGTGGTCATGTCCCCCGCCGACGACGTGGAGGCCCGGGCCGCCGTCAAAGCCGCCTATGAGCACCAGGGTCCGGTCTATCTCCGCTTCGGCCGGCTGGCCGTCCCCGTGTTCCACGACGAGGCCAGCTTCAGATTCGAGATCGGCAGGGGCGAGGTCCTCCGGGATGGCGGCGACGTGGCCATCATCGCCAACGGCCTGCTGGTCAACGAGGCCATCGAGGCGGGCAAGGCGCTGGCCGAGGCCGGCATCTCCGCCCGAGTCATCAACCTGTGCACCATCAAGCCCCTGGACGAGGAGCTGGTCCTGAAGGCTGCTCAGGAGTGCGGAAAGGTCATCACCTGCGAGGAGCACTCTGTCATCGGCGGCCTGGGGGAGGCGGTCTCCTCCCTGCTCAGTGAGAAGTGTCCCACCCCTGTGCGCCGGATCGGCGTCAACGACGAGTTCGGCCACTCCGGCCCTGCCGCCGCCCTCCTCAAGCAGTTCGGCCTGTCCGCCGAGCACATTGTGGAGGTGGCCAGGGACTTCTGCGGCAAGTAAGAGGGCCGTCAGTTGGGGCGCAATTAACAGAACAACAAGAGAAATCCCGCAGGCTGGAGCAGCCTGCGGGATTTTCCTATCCCCTGAGCAGGAGGGGCTGGAGCTGCCGGCCCTCCAGAGCCGCCTGGGCGGCGTCGGCCACCTGAGAGAAGTCGGCCACCAGGGAGGTGGGCTTTTTCTCAAAGTCATCCTGTCCAAAGGGGACAAAGTAGATGTATTTTCTGGGCAAAAGGGCGCCGATGCTGGCGGCGGAGGCGGCCAGGCCGTCGTTGGTGGAGGGGGCGATGAGCACCGGCCGCTCATTGCGCAGGTGGGCCTTGGCGGCCATGGTGACGCTGGTGTCGGTGACTCCGGCGGCCAGCTTGCCCAGCGTGTTCCCCGTGCAGGGGCAGATGATGAGCAGATCCAGGAGCTTCTGGGGCCCGATGGGCTCCGCCCCCTTGACGGTGGCGATGACCCGGTGGTCACAGATGCGCTCCATTTCCCGCATCAGGTCGTGGGCCTTGCCGAAACGGGTGTCGGTGTCCGCCGTCACCTCAGAGACGATGGGCACCACCCGGGCAAACCGTGCTTTTATCTGTTCCAGTGCCTCCATGGCTCTGGCGTGTGTACAGAAGGACCCGCATATGGCGAATCCAACGGTTTTATTTTCCAATGAAAATCTTCCTTTCGATTTTAAAACGGGCGGGGCGCTACATCCCGATCTCCCGCAGCATATTGTAGATGGTGTCCCGGATGGCGGCGCCCGCCGTGACCGGAGCCACCTTGCCGGGCAGGGCCAGGGCCCAGACGACGGTGAGGCCCAGCTCGCCGGCCGCGCCCAAGTCCACACCGCCCGGCTTGGAGGCCAGGTCCAGAACGAGGCAGCTGGGGTTGAGGTCCTCCAGCTCCTCACGGCCCAGCACCTGGGTGGGGACGGTGTTGACAATCAGGTCATAGCCGCACAGCCAGCCCTTGAGATGGGCCAAATGCTCCCCGCCGAAGCCCATGGCCTGGGCCCAGGCCAGCTGTTCATACTTCCGGGCGGCCACGCTCACCCGGGCGCCCAGGGCCTGGAAACGCTGGGCGGTGAGCCGCCCCACCCGACCGAAGCCAATTACCAGTACCTTGGAGCCGTGGATGGTGATGGGCAGATGCTCCATTGCCAGCTGGACGGCCCCCTCCGCCGTGGGGACGGCGTTGGCCACAGCCAGCTCCTCCCGGGCGAAGTAGTCGTGGATGATGAGGCCCCGCTCCCGGGCCAGTTCCTCTGTCTCCGGGTCCACCCGCCCGCCGCAGAGGAACTGCCGGGGGGAGAGCTGGTCTAAAATGGGGAGCAGGGGGTGCTCCGACACGGAGAGGGGGGCGTTGAGCAGCCCGCTCCCTGTGGAGACGGTGAGGGGAAGGATCACACAGTCCGCCCTGTTCGCCTGGCGCAGGGTGGGCTCGGCGGTGAGGCCGGAGACGGCCTCCGGGGGCTGGCCCAGGGCGTAGGTATGGATGGTGTGGCCGTCCTCAGCCAGCAGCTGAGCCAGCTTGACCTGCCGTAAATCGCCGCCCACCACCCAGATGTTCAGTTCATGCTTCATAGAATACCTCCAAAACCGCCGGCTGAGGGGCGGTGGGTTCTACTCCATTGTATGGCGGCGGGCGGACAGAGGTGCAAAAAGGACGGGGCTTTTGCCCCGGCCTCTGTACGGTTTATTCAGAAAATACCTTGCTGAGGTCAATGGCGCAGTCCTCCAGAATGTTGACCTTTGCCATGTCCTCCCGGCCGTAGTCCTCCACAGGGAGCAGGTAGCTGTCCTTCAGGAGCATGACCTGCACGGTACGGTCCTCGGGATTGACCACCCAGTACTCCCGGACGCCGGCCCGCTGATACAGGTCCAGCTTGACGATCCGGTCATGCCGCCGGGAGGAGGGGGAGAGAATCTCAATCACCAGGTCGGGCGCGCCCTTGCAGCCGTAGTCGTCCAGCTTGCCGGGGTCGCAGACCACAACCAGGTCCGGTTCCACAATAGTGTTGACGTCCTCGGGTCTGTCACCCTCCTCCTCGAAAAGGCGGACGCCAAAGGGAGCTGAATAAACCTCGCATTTCTTACCGTCCAGATAGTTTGCCAGTTGGTGAAACAGTGCGCCACTGACCTTCTGGTGGATTCGCAGCGGCGGCGACATCATATAGGGGTAACCGTAGATCAGCTCAATATGGTCGTCCTCATCCCAGGTGAGATAGTCCGCAAAGGTATACCGCATTTCTTCCGCTGGCAGTGCCATCATTCACACCTCCTTATTTACTGCTATTATAGCACACTTTTGGGCAATAAAAAAGTAGATAGCTAAAAAAAGAGCGCCTGTCCGGTTGGACAGGCGCTCTTGAACTGTTGGAGGGAATCCCTTACTTCGCAGCCTTGGCGGCCTTGATGGCCTCGATGAGCAGCGGGGTGACCTTGAACAGATCGCCGCAGATGCCGTAGTCGGCGATTTCGAAGATGGGGGCGGTGTCGTTCTTGTTGACGGCGATAATGCACTCAGAGTCCTGCATACCGGCCTTGTGCTGGATGGCGCCGGAGATGCCCAGAGCGACATAGATCTTGGGGTGGACGGTCTTGCCGGTCTGGCCGACCTGGTGGTCGGCGGACAGCCAGCCGGAGTCGATGGTGGCACGGGAGCCGCCCACGACGCCGCCGAGAACCTCAGCCAGTTCCTCGGCCAGCTTGATGCCGCCCTCCACGTCCTTGGAGATGCCGCGGCCCACGGAGACGACCACGTCGGCGCCGATCAGGTCCACCAGCTTCTTGGCGGCCTTGACAACCTCGACCACCTCGGTCTTCATATCATCGGCGGTGAGGGTGAAGCTGGGCTTGATGATCTCGCAGGCGTCGGCCTTGGCCTGATCGAAAGCGGCCTTCTTCATAACGCCGGGACGGACGGTGGCCATAGCGGGACGGAACCGGGGGCAGATGATGGAGGCCATCAGGTGGCCGCCGAAGGCGGGACGGGTCATCTTCAGGTCGCGGGACACGTCGTGCTTCTGGCCCAGCACCATGGCGTGGCTGGTGGCGTCGATGCGCTCGGGGGCCAGGGTGGAGTTCTCCTTCAGGAAGTCCTTGTAGATGCCCATGTCCACGTCCAGGTGGGTGCAGTCGGCGCACAGGCCGGTGTGCAGCCGGGCGGCGCACCGGGGGCCCAGGTCACGGCCGATGTTGGTGGCGCCGATGAGCATGATCTCGGGCTTGTACTCCTCAATCACGTCGCAGATGACCTTGGTGTAGCCGTCAGTGGTGTAGTCCTTCAGCATGGGGTGGTCGCAGACGTACACACCGTCAGCGCCGTAGCCGCCCAGCTCCTTGGCGATGCCCTCGATGCCGTCGCCCAGCAGGATGCCGTACAGCTTGGTGCCCAGCTCGTCGGCCAGCTTGCGGCCCTCGGAGATCAGCTCGTAAGAGGTGGGCATCATGCTGCCCTGGCGCTGCTCACAGAATACCCAGACTCCGCCCTTGAAGGCGGCGACGTCGGAACTATTAAAAGTAGACATATTCTTCTATCTCCCTTCTTAGATCATGTGCTTTTTGGCCAGAATACCGGCCAGCTGCTCACAGGTAGCCTTGTCGGCGCCCTCCAGCATCATGCCGGCGCCCTTCTGGGGAGGCGTAAAGGAGGTCAGGATGTTGGTGGGGGAGCCGCTCAGGCCGATGGTGTCCTTGTCGATGAAGGGATGATCTTTCAGGGTGTTGTAGTCGAAGATCTCATAGGGCTTGGAGTAGCACTCGTAGATGC
>CAJUSG010000070.1 GCA_910589085.1 uncultured Oscillospiraceae bacterium
GCCAGTTCCCCCACTACTTCGTGGGCTCCAACGCCGACCTGCCCATCGTGGGCGGTTCCATCCTGGCCCACGACCACTTCCAGGGGGGGCGGTACACCTTCGCCATGGAGAAGGCCCCGGTGGAGACCCCCTTCACCTTCCCCGGCTATGAGGATGTAGAGGCTGGCATTGTGAAGTGGCCTATGTCGGTGGTGCGGATCGCCTCCGAAAACCCGGAGCGGCTCATCGACCTGGCGGATCAGATTCTGCTGGCCTGGCGGGGCTACACCGACGAGGCGGCGGTCATCCTGGCCGAGACCGACGGCGAGCCCCACAACACCATCACCCCCATTGCCCGGATGCGGGACGGGAAATTTGAGCTGGACCTGGTGCTCCGGAACAACCTGACCACCGAGGAGCATCCCCTGGGCCTGTACCACCCCCACGCCGAGCTCCACCACATCAAGAAGGAGAACATCGGCCTCATCGAGGTGATGGGTCTGGCCGTCCTCCCCGCCCGGCTGAAGGAGGAACTGGCCGCCGTGGCCGACGCTCTGGCCTCTGGCTCCGACCTGCGCTCCAGCGAGTTGACCGCCAAGCACGCCGACTGGGCCGAGGGCTTTTCCGGGAACTACACCATTACGGCGGAAAACGCCCTGGACATCGTTCAGAAGGAGACCGGGCTGGTCTTCGCCCAGGTGCTGGAGCACGCCGGGGTGTACAAGCGCACCCCCGAGGGCAAGGAGGCCTTCCTCCGTTTCCTGCGCAGCCTTTAAACCCAGAAGATGAACAGCCGGAGCGGCCTGGGCCGCTCCGGCTGCTGTTATTTACGGCTGTGTCACACCGCCAGATATGGGACAACATACAGGGCCACCGACGCGATAACCGCCGCCGCCACAATGGCCCGCCACAGCTTGTACTCCCGGTCCATGACCCGGCGCTCCGACTCAGAGGGCTCCTCGGGAACCTGATCGGGCAGCTCAAACAGCTTTGTGTCCTTCGCTCCGGCCCGGGCGTTATAGACGTAGTACAATACCATGCCGCAGACACACCAGACCACACCGCTGATGATGGCGGAGAAGCCCAGCTGGGTCATCATAACGATGTAGATGACAGCGGAGACCGGGATACCCACCGCCGCTCCGGGGGCCTTATAGGGGCGGTGCAGGTCGGGATACCGCCTACGCATACCGCCGGCGGAGACGATGCCGATGACATAGAAGAAGAGGTCGGCAAACAGGCTCACGGAGGCCACATACTGCACCGAATTGGTCAGTGTCAGCAGCAGCGCGATGACGCCGAGAAACAGGATGGACACATAGGGGGTCTTATACCTGGGGTGGATCTTGGTAAACACCTGGGGCAGCATACCGTCCCGGGCCATGGCGAACAGGGTGCGGGGCGGGGTGGTGATGCAGGAGTTCATGGTGGACAGTCCGCCGCCGAAGGCGATGCCGGCCGCCAGCAGGGCCAGGGGCAGCCCCAGGATGCCCGCCGCCACCATGGCCTCCGCGTAGGGCGCGGCGGCCACAGCCAGCTGGTCCAGCTTGTCGGTGGGAACAATCCCCACCAGATACCACTGGAAGAACAGGTTGACAGCCAGAATAATGAAGGGGCTCAGGGCCATGGCCCTGGGGATATTGATGTGGGGATACTTGATCTCCTCGCTCATGGAGCAGCAGGCCTCAAACCCGGCGAAGCACCACCAGACCATGGCCACATTGGCAATAAAGCCCTGGGGGCCGGCAGTCATAAAGCTGGGCTTCTGCACAAAGTTGGGCAGGCTGATATTGGGAATCATCATGACGAACCAGACAATAGCCACGCCCCAGAAGAAGAACATAAAGGCGTTGGCCATGCGGCCGGTCATCTCCACACCCCGGGCGTTCAGAAGGGTGAAGACCAGGATGCACAGGCAGGCCAGCACCAGGTCGCTCACCGGCAGCTCCACCCCAAAGGCGGAAAACATGGTTTTAAAGTAGAAGGTAAAGGCGAAGGCCTCGCTGCTGGCCACGCAGATGATGGCAATGATGTAATTCCAGCCGGCCAGAAAGCCCATAGGCCTGGACAGGCCCGCCAGGGCGTACAGGTAGGTGCCGCCGGAGTAGGGCAGGGCGGAGCCCATCTCGGCGTACAGCAGCGAGGGGTAGATGGTAATCAGCAGGGCGACGGCTGTGGCCAGAATGATGTGATTGCCCATCAGGCCCACCACATTGGCCCCGGTTACAAACAGGCCCACACCGATGACCTGCCCCACCGTAATGGTAACGGACTCCCGCATTCCAAAGGACCGCTTCAGCCCCTGTTCGCTTTTCTTTTCCATAGCAGACTCTCCTTTCTACACAGGCACATTGTCCAGCAGCTCCAGCCGCAGCTCCGCCGCCCGGGCGTGGGCGATCAGACCCTCCCCTCTGGCCATGCGGGACACCAGGGGGGCGACCTCCTCCATGGCGGGGCGCTGATAGCGCTGGAAGGTACACACCTTCAGGAAGGTGCCCACCCACACGCCGCCGGTATACCGGGCCGCCCGGACGGTGGGCAGGGTGTGGTTGGTTCCGGAGGCGTAGTCCCCAAAGACCTCGCCCGTCTCCTGGCCGATGAACAGCGAGCCGAAGTTAACCAGCCGGGGCAGGATGCTCTCGTCCTCCACAATGACCTCCAGGTGCTCGGGGGCGCAGTCGTTGGCGATGTCCACCGCCTCGTCCAGGCTGTCCGCCAGAATGACCTCTCCATAGGTCTCCCAGGAGGCCCGGGCGATGTCCGCCGTCTCCAGGCCGGCCAACTGCTCCTGAACCGCCCCCAGCACCGCCTCCCCCACAGGGCGGCTGGTGGTGACCACAATGCCCTTGGCCATGGGGTCGTGCTCCGATTGGGCCAGCATGTCCGCGGCCAGAATCCGGGGGTCGGCGCTGCCGTCGGCAATGGCCAGCACCTCGCTGGGGCCTGCAAAAAAGTCGATTCCCACCTGGCCGTAGCACTGCCGCTTGGCCTCGGCCACATATTGGTTGCCCGGCCCCACAATCACGTCCACCGCCTTGATCTGCTCTGTGCCGTAGGCCAGGGCGGCGATAGCCTGGGCGCCGCCCACCGCGTAGATCTCATCCGCTCCGGCGATGTCCATGGCCGCCAGCGTCTTGTAGTGGATGGAGTTGGTCCCCTTTACCACCGGGGCACAGGCGGCCACCCGGGCCACCCCCGCCGCCTTGGCCGGGATAATCAGCATCAGGGCCGTGGAGAACAGGGGATAGGAGCCCCCGGGCACGTAGCAGCCGCAGGAGGTAACGGGGATCACCCGATGCCCCAGAACGGCGTGCTCCACGTTGGAGAAATGGTCCAGCCCGGTCAGGCACTCCCGCTGGGCCAGGGCAAAGCGGCGGATGTGGTCGGCCGCCCGGTGCAGGTCATCCAGCTCCTGCCGGGTCAGCTTCTGGCGGGCCGCGTCGATTTCTGCCCGGGTCACCCGCAGCGCGGAGCGGGTGCTGCCGTCAAAGCGGGCGCTGTACTCCGCCAGGGCGGCGTCCCCCCGGGTTCGGATGTCCCGGATAATCCCGGCTACGCTGCGGCTGCGCTCCTCCGCCTCCTCGGGCGGGCGGGGGGCCGCCTTCTTCAAAAATTCCATAGGTAAGCTCCTCCTGTTCTTGGGATGGCCCCAAGTATAAGGCCTTCAGCATGGGCCAGGTCAATCCCCAATTTTTCATGTTATTCACAATTTTCTTGACTGTACTATAGATTTGTGCTATAAGAAAAAAGCCGGAAGGGAGGCGCTCTTATGAAGATCGGACAGGTGGTCCAGCGGTATGGCATCCCGGTAAATACACTGTATTTCTATATCAACAACGGGCTTCTGGTCCCGCCCCGGCGGAACAGCCAGTATGTCTTTGACCCCCACACTCTGGAGGAGCTGGAGTGGCTGCTGGAGCTGAAGGAGCTGGAGTTCCCCCTGAAAACCATCCACCGCCTGCTCTCTCTGCGGCGAATCTCCAACTTCTGCTCCGAGGAGGACCGGGAGGAGCTGCGGACCATTTTTCAGGAGCAGGCGGAGGAGCTGAAGCGGCGGGAGGCCCACATCTCCACCGCCCGCCGGAGGGTGGGACGGAAGCTCTTCGAGCTGGAGCGCCAGCCTGCCGCCGGCATCCGGACAGGGGTGCCGGTATCCATGCTGAGCCTGCTGTGCTGCCCCAACTGCCGGGGGGAGCTGATGCTGGAAGGGGCCTCCATGAGCCAGACCTACGTCTTTCAGGCCACCCTGCGCTGCGCCTGCGGCTACTCGGCGGCCATCAGGGACGGCATCCTTCAGACCAAGAATGTTAATACCAGCCTGTATGACAAACCGGACACCGCCCGAGATATGTACCGCGACCTGCCCTCCATGACCCTCAGCCTCTACGAGCGGTCCTACCACTGGCTGGAGGAGCACATCAAGCGGAAGGTCACCCACGGGAAGGTCTGGCTGGAGGGGTATGTGAACGCCTGGTTCTTTTTCCACAACCACCTGGAACTGCTGGACCGCCGGGACCGCCTCATCGTCATCGACAAATTTCCGGAGACCCTGCTGGCCTATAAGGCGATTATTGAGCGGCAGGGCCTGCCCTGCGACGTGCTGTACATCTCCGACTGCAGCTCCGCCCCCCCTCTGCGGGAGAATATCATCGACTGCGTCATGGACTTCTTCGCCGTCAACGAGCACAACTTCTACCACGGAGATTTTTATCTCAACCAGCTCCTCCCCTACCTGAGGCGGGAGTGCGAGCTGTTCGGCGTCTATTTTTTCTTCAAGGACGGCGGCGCCTCCCGGCGGAAGCTGCTGGCGGATTACCCGGAGTCCTCCCCCAACAATTTCAATATCCAGTGGTTTTTCCGGGAGATCGAGCAGAATTTTCACGTATTTGAGACCACGGACTGCGGGTTTTCCCTCAATTCCGGGACCAACCTGGGCCTGGGCTTTCATGTGCCGGGGGAGGAGATGCACCTTCAGCCCTACTACGCCCGCCAGCGCAGGCAGAGCAGCCGTTTCGAGTAAGGTCGAGTGAATAAAAAGGCAGTGGCAGGGGTCTCCCCCTGCCACTGATTATTTTAGCGCATTATAACAGATATCCTCGGTACGGCCACAGTATCTCTTATATTTCCACCTTTGCCGGGGACGGGATCTCAGGTCTCTGGGCCAGATACTCCTCGAAGGTCAGCCCCTGGCTCATGCAGGCCTGGGCGGCCTCAAGCCCCACATAGCGGTAGTGCCAGGGCTCAAAGCGGTAGCCGGTGATCCCCTCCTTCCCCTGGGGGTAGCGGAGAATAAAGCCGTACTGGGCGCAGTGTTCCTTCAGCCACGCGAAGGCCGGCGTATTTTCAAAGTGGGCCGGGATGCTGGCGGTGTTGATGTCCAGGGCCAGACCGGTCTGGTGCTCCGAGTGGCCGGGCCGGGCGGAGTAGGTGTCCACCGACGCCTGCCGGTCCTGGCTCAGGTAGCGGTTGTAGGTGCTGGTCTGCCGCTGGTAGGAGCGGTAGGCCGATACGCTGCGCAGCGAGACCCCCTCCTCCCGGGCCGCGTCCGCCATGGCCCGGAAGGCCGCGGCGGCCTCCGGCCGCAGGGAGCCCGTGCCGTAGCCCGCTCCCAGGGCCTCCAGGGCGGGCTCATAGCCGGCGGGCAGGGCGTAGTTCTTATTCACCAGCACCGTCAGGCTGGCCGGATCGGCCGCAGTCTGAGGGTTCTGATAGAATATGCGGTCCCGGTCCAGGTTTACCTGATTCACCACCTCCTGGGGGAGGGCCTCCGGGTGGGCGGCGGACCACGCGCTGTACCGGCTCAGCCGGTCCGTCCGGCCGTTGGGCAGGGCCAGGTAGACCAGGTCGTCCTGGGTCAGCTCGTTTCCCTCCAGCTGGGCCAGCAGGCCGCTGTCCGCCGCCAGACGGATGCGCAGGGCAGCGGACTGGACCTCGTTCAGCTGGTGGTCCGCCAGCAGGGCGGATATTTTGGCGTCGCTGTCGGGGACAACGGGCTCCTCCTGGCTGTCAGGGGCGGTCTCCCCGCCGGGCATCTCTCCTGCCTCCTCCTTCTCCGGCGCCGTGATCTGCACCCCTGGGTTCTGCACCGTGGGCGCCCCCGGAGGGGCGTCCTCCACCACGGAATAGTGGGACGTCTCCTCCCGGCTGACCCCCGGCGGAAGGTCCTGAATCACTGCGGGGGAGGGCCGGGCGGGCTCAGGGGAGGGGGCGCCCGGCGGCGTGTCCTGGGCGGGGCAGACAGACGGCCGGACGGTCTGCACGGGGGGCAGGGTGCCCTCCGCCGGGCGGATCGGGCTCTCGGGCGGGGCGTAAGCTCCGGCGGGAGCCAAAGTCAGCAGGCAGAGGCCTGCCGCCAGCAGAAGGCGAAATGTAAACTTGTGCATTGCGTTGGTCCTTTCTTATGCATCGCGGATTGTCGCGTTTTCTGGGTTTATTTCTGGCAGGCAGACACCAGCCACTGGAAAATAGGGGCTCCGTCGGCGGTGTCGGGGCGGAGGAAGGAGCCGGTCATCCGCTCCGGGTGGAACTGAACCCCCAGGAGAGGATAGCCCGGCAGGTCCAGCGCCTCGGGCACGCCGCTCTCCGACCACGCGATAATCCGCAGCCCCTGGCCGATCTGGTCCACCGCCTGGTGGTGGTGGCTGTTCACATGGAACAGCGGCCCATACATCTGGTCCAGAGGGGAGCCCTCCAGCACCCGGGCGGGGTGGATCCTGTCCCCGTCGGAGCCCGCGTGGAAGATCTGCTGCTGGGCGGGCATGTCCTGAATCATGGTGCCCCCCAGCATAATATTTATCATCTGCATCCCCCGGCAAATGCCCAAAATGGGCTTGCCCGCCCCGTGGAACGCACGGAACAGGGCGGTCTCCGCCCTATCCCTATCCCGGTCAGGGGGCTGCGAGCCCTGGTCCTCCTGGCCGTAGAGGGTGCACTCAATGTCCCCCCCGCCGCACAGCAACAGTCCGTCACAGGTCAAATCGGGCTCGGGGCAGTAGGCGGCCACCGGCTCGCCTCCGGCCGCGCTGACGGCGGCCATGTAGTTCTCAATCAGTCTCTGTCCTCCGGACACCTGAATCCTGGGCTTGCTCATATCACTGCACCTCCAAAGCAGAGCGGGCCTTCACCAACGCGACAATCAGCTCCACAGCCCCCTCCACTCCGGTGACGCCGGAGTTCAGGGTCAGGTGGTAGCGGCGCATGTCGCCCCAGGTGTGCCCGGTGTAGTAGTTGTAATAGTTGGCCCGGCCCTTGTCCATCTGAACAACCCGCCGCGCCATGTCCTCCGAGGGGATATGGTACTCCTCCACGCACCGCTCCACCCGGCTGGCCAGATCGGCGTGGATAAAGACCTTCAGGCACTCCGGCCTCTCCCCCAGCACATAGTCAGAGCAGCGGCCCACAATGACGCAGGGGCCCTCGTCGGCCAGCTCCCGGATCACCTCCGCCTGGGCAAAAAAAGCCTGGTGGCTCACAGGCACCCCCTGGTGGGCCAGCGCGGGGGTCCCGATGCCCACAGGGGCGATGGACAGGTGGAACCGGCTGCGGGCCCGCTCCTCCGCCCGGGCGATAAAGTCGGGGGACAGCCCGCTCTTTTCCGAGGTCTTTTGGATGATAGTCCGGTCATAGCAGGGGATGCCCAGCGCCGCGGCCAGCCGCTTGCCGATCAGGCGGCCTCCGCTGCCGAACTCCCGGCTGATGGAAATCACATAGTTGCCCATAGATCACACCTCCCTATGAGATGGGAAAATACAAGAGCTCCGGCCGGAACCCGACACCTTCCCTTGTACAATAGTATAATACATCTGCGGCAAAATGACAACGGATTTTTGCGTTCCCGGGGCAAAAAACTCCGCAGCCACCCAGAACATTGGGCACATCCTCCAAAAATAAAGGGGCATTTTTTGTCATTCCTCCGATTTTTAACTTAGCTGACAAATTTTCCTTGCATCTTGCGCACGATACTGATAAGATACTGGCAGATGATACGGAAACGTTACCAGTAACGTTTCCAATAAGTCGAACAGCCAAATTTATATTTAGGAGGATATTGAAATGAGCAAAACCAAGAAGATTCTGGCCCTGGCCCTCAGCGCGGCTATGTCCCTGTCCCTGCTGGCCGGCTGCGACGGTGAAAAGGTCCCCGCCGGCGGCAGCACCAGCGGCGGCGGCAGCGCCAGCGGCACCCCCGCCGGAAACGACAACAGCGGCGCTGCCGGCTCTGTCTACTACCTGAACTTCAAGCCCGAGCAGGACGGCGACTGGCAGGAGCTGGCCAAGCTCTATACCCAGGAGACCGGCGTGGAGGTAAAGGTCCAGACCGCCGCCTCCGGCCAGTATGAGACCACCCTGATGAGCGAAATCGCCAAGACCGACGCCCCCACCCTGTTCCAGGTCAACGGCCCTGTGGGTCTGGCCAACTGGAAGGACTACTGCTA
>CAJUSG010000071.1 GCA_910589085.1 uncultured Oscillospiraceae bacterium
GATTTTATCTTCCGGGAGGAGCTGGCCAGGGCGGGGGAGGACCGGCGGCTCAGCCAGTATTTTGCCGTCCTCACCGACAGCCGGTCGGTGGGGGTGATGGGGGACGGCCGCACCTATGACTACACTCTGGCCCTCCGGGCGGTGACCACCTCCGACTTCATGACCGCCGACTGGGCCCGCATCCCCTATGACCTGCTGGACAGGGTCAGCACCCGCATTGTCAATGAGGTGGCGGGCATTAACCGGATTGTGTACGACATCACCAGCAAGCCCCCGGCCACGGTGGAGTGGGAGTGAAAAAGGAGGAGCACAGGATGGAAAAACAGGAGTTACTCTATGAGGGTAAGGCAAAAAAGGTATATGCGACTCAGGACCCAAAATTTCTGATTGTTGCCTATAAGGACGACACCACCGCCTTCAACGGCCTGAAAAAGGGCACTATCCAGGGCAAGGGAGTCATCAACAACCGGATGAGCAACCTGCTCATGTCCCGGCTGGAACAGCAGGGCATCCCCACCCACCTGGTGGAAGAGCTGAACGACCGGGAGACGCTGGTGAAAAAGGTGTCTATCGTCCCTCTGGAGGTCATCGTGCGCAACATTGCCGCCGGTTCCTTCTCCAAGCGGTACGGCGTGGAGGAGGGGGTGGTCTTTGACGCCCCGACCCTAGAGTTTTCCTACAAAAACGACGCTTTGGGCGACCCCCTGCTCAACGACGACCACGCCGTTGCCCTGGGGCTGGCCAGCCGGGAGGAGCTGGCACTCATCCAAACATACGCTTTGGCCGTCAATAAGGTGCTGGGAAGGATCTGGGCGGAGTGCGGCGTCATCCTGGTGGACTTCAAGGTGGAGTTCGGCCGTCTGGGAGACGGGGCCATCGTCCTGGCCGACGAGATCAGCCCCGACACCTGCCGCCTGTGGGATGCAAAGACCCATGAGAAGCTGGACAAGGACCGGTTCCGCCGGGACCTGGGCGGTGTGGAAGCGGCCTATGTTCAGGTAATGGAACGGCTGGCCAACAGCCTGTGAACGGCGGGGGGGAGTGAGTATGACAAAGTATATTTTTGTAACCGGCGGGGTGGTATCCGGCCTGGGCAAGGGGATTACGGCGGCCTCCTTAGGCCGGCTGCTGAAGCAGCGGGGACTGCGGGTGAGGGTGCAGAAGCTGGACCCCTACCTCAACGTGGACCCGGGCACCATGTCCCCCTATCAGCATGGGGAGGTCTTTGTCACCGACGACGGGGCGGAGACCGACCTGGACCTGGGCCACTACGAGCGGTTTATTGACGAAACCCTCACCGTAAACTCCTCGGTCTCGGCGGGGCAGGTGTATTGGAGCGTCCTGAACCGGGAGCGGCGGGGGGACTACCTGGGGGGCACCGTCCAGATCATCCCCCACATCACCGACGAGATCAAAAGCAATATCTACGCCCTGGAGGGACCTGAGGCCGATGTGGCTATTGTGGAGATTGGCGGCACGGTGGGTGACATCGAGAGCCAGCCCTTTCTGGAGGCCATCCGCCAGGTGGCGGCGGAGAGAGGGCGGAACAATGTGATGTTCCTTCACGTCTCCCTCATCGTCTCCATCCCCGGCACCGGGGAACTGAAGTCCAAGCCCACCCAGCACTCGGCCAAGGAGCTGCTCTCTCTGGGCATCCAGCCCGATGTGATTGTCTGCCGCAGCGACGCCCCGGTCCCCTGGGAGATTCGGGACAAAATTTCCCTGTTCTGCGGCATCCCCCGTGAGAATGTCATCCCCAATTTGAACGCCAATCTGCTCTACGAGGCTCCCCTGATGCTGGAGCGGGAGGGGCTGGCCGACGTGGTGGTCCAGCGGTTGGGGCTGAGCTGTCCCGCCCCCGACCTCACCGAGTGGACCGATATGGTCCGCCGGGCCAAAGACCCGAAGGGGGAGGTGGCTGTCGCCCTGGTGGGCAAGTATGTGGCCCTCCACGACGCCTATCTCTCGGTGGCCGAAGCCCTCACCCACGGGGGCATTGAGAACCGGGTGAAGGTGAACATCTGCTGGGTGGACAGCGAGACTGTCACCGACGAAAACGCCGCCCAGGTCCTGGACGGCGTGGATGGGATTCTGGTGCCCGGCGGCTTCGGCGGCCGGGGGATTGAGGGCAAAATTTCCGCCATTCGGTACGCCCGGGAGCAAGCGGTGCCCTTCCTGGGTATCTGCCTGGGGATGCAGATGGCGGTGGTGGAGTTTGCCCGCCACGTCTGCGGCATGGAGGACGCCCACTCCAGCGAGTTCTCCCCGGCCACCGCCCACCCGGTCATCGACCTGATGGCCGGCCAGCGGGGGCTCACCGACAAGGGGGGCACCATGCGCCTGGGGGCCTTCCCCTGCCGGCTCACCAGCCGGGACAGCCGGGCCTTCGCCGCCTACGGGGCGGACGAGATCAGCGAGCGTCACCGGCACCGCTACGAGTTCAACAACGACTTTCGGGAGACAGTCACCGTGGCCGGTCTTGTCCTGGCCGGGCTGTCCCCCGATGGGCATCTGGTGGAGATGGTGGAGCTGCCTGGCCACCCCTGGTTTGTGGGCGTGCAGTTCCACCCGGAGCTGAAATCCCGGCCCAACCGGGCCCATCCGCTGTTTCGGGACTTTGTGGCCGCGGCGGCAAAACGGAAAATATCTATCGGCTGAGTAAGTATATAGGAACATTAGGAAAGAGAAAGGGGATCTGTCACCGCAAGCTGGGCGTCATAGAGGGAGTAGCCCGCATGGTCGCGGACATACTGGTTGATCGCCAGCACCTCCGGGGACAGCGGCTCCTTCGCCGGGTCGAACAGCGGCACGAACAATTTCTTGATCCGCTCCGCCACGGTAACGCCGAAGTTATTCAGATAGCCGGTCACCGATTTCAGCTCATCCAGCGGTGAAAGGCCGGGGGTGGAGCCTGGAATCACAATGGCCCCGCTTCTCAGTCCATCCTCCAGAACGGCCACGATGTTTTTGTCCTTCTCCTCGCAGCGCAGCAGCCACGCCTCCATCTTTCGGGAGATGGAGTGTACCCGCAGGGGGCGCAGGATGTTCCGCTGTGTCAACTGGCCAAGGACATAGTCCCGGAACTCGGGGATCAGGGGGACAGCGGTTTTCTGGTCCACTGCCCGGAACAGGTCCGCCCGGTCTCCAGGCGCGCAGAAGATGTAGGTGTTGCGGGGTGGAAGATCCTGCCTGGTCTGAACTTCCTCCTGCATCTCATCTTCGATCTGTTCACCGCTGCCAGCCAACTGGCCGTCATCCTCCACAACCAGGGTCGCCTCAGCGTACACCCCGTCGTGGCTGATCTCCCGCCGGTACTGCCGTGGGAGTGTTTTGAGGGTGAGCGTTGACTGCTCACTCTCGATTTCGATGGTAATTCCGCCAAAGATGGCGTCCGCAAGGCCGCGCACCTCTTCCGGGTATCCGCCGAACCGCAGGGCCATAAGGGTGGGCTGGCCCTTGTCGTCCCATACCACGGTGTCCGAATACCCGGTCAGCCGGATATTGTTTTTCGGATCGTAGTATGTGACCTTCATAAGCTTTTGTTTGTTCATGCATAGGGTTTCTCCTTTCTTTTCGTCTGAGGACGCAAAAAACCGCAGTCCTCTCCCGAAAGAGCTGACTGCGGTTTTTGTACGTTCTCGTGTTGGTATTTAGGATTCTGACAGACCTCCAAGGGGCATAGTACCCCCTGGAGCAAATATCTGACCTGAAAAAATCTTACCTAAATACATCCTCAGAATACCATTTCCTCACGCTTTTGGATAGTTGAAGTTTCTTCTACCACCGGCGGAGCGGCCCATCCATCCCCAAAACCAGCAATTTTTCGATTTTATTTTTGCCAGCTTTTTCTGTAGCCGTATTCTGCGGGTATAGCTTATTATCATTTTCTCATTCAAAAATTATAATGTAAAAAGAAGAATTTGCTAAAAGGAGAATACACTTTGGAGCTGGATTATAAGGCGCTCGGGAAGCGGATCAAGATTGCCAGAATCAACGCCGACATGACACAGGACAGGCTTTCCACTATGCTGGAGATGTCCCCCTCCCACATGAGCAACATTGAAACCGGGAGTACCAAGATCAGCCTGACTGCGCTGGTCAGCATTGCCAACGCCTTGGGCGTGACGGTAGATGACCTGCTCTATGACAGCATCGTCCACGCCAGGCCGCAGCTTGAACGGGACATTCAGCAGATTGTGGATTCCTGCGACGACTACGAGCTTCGTGTGGTCAAGGACGTTACTCAGTCGGTGGTGGACGCTCTGCGGGCCAACGAAAAACTTCGGCAAGACCTATGAAAAAAGCCCTCCTGTTCCTCGACGGATACAGGAGGGCTTCTCTATGCGCATAAACAGATTAGGCTGCCAAGTCACATGCTCTGACCAGCTTGAAGTTTTTTTACCTCTTCCAAAGACAGACCTACATACTCAGCAATTTTTTCAAGGGCCAGGGTTCCATCCGCCAGCATTCTCTCCGCAGCGGCTTTCATTCCCCGTTTCTCACCTTCCAGCATAGATTCATTTCTCATATCTTCCATGGCCTTGCACATGATTAAGATTCCCTCCTTATCCTCTTTGAAAAATCTAACTCGTTCTGCCAGTTCATTGTAATACATATTTGCCGGGTCTGTGCAGGAAAAATCGTGCATCAGCTTACCGATGGGCGTCTCATCCCGGTATGCTCCATTCACATAAAGAATATGTGACCCATCCCCGAATATTTCTCCGGTTCCTAAAAAGCAGCGTTCAACCAGATAGCGCGGCAGCCCTTTCCCAATTACGTCACGCTCCGTAATAAAAATCACCCACGTCTCCGGTAACTGGTCAAAGTCCTCACTCTTATGAAGCAGATTTGCGTCCATCATGCTGCTGTTATATCTTGCCCGCTTTCGTCCTGCTCCTTTGTCGGAACGCTGAATTTCCACGTTTATGGTTTGTCCGGTGCTGTCGGTTGCCAGAACATCCAGCCGCACAGAGCGGTTAAGCAGATTTTCCACAAACACCTGGGTACGGACATCCTCAACCTCCAGGTCCGGCTTCTCCATCACAATTCGGAGAACAAATTGGATGTACTTGGGGTCTCCATCAAAACACTTTGTCAGAAAATCATCATCCAGCAGACGAAAACCTCTGAGCCGCTGCAGGTCCTCCTGGTGCTCCTGGTGCTTCTGGTCTATCTGTTCTGTCGTTGTCAAAACTGCCACCCGCTTTCACATAGCCGTTGAGCTTATTTTATCACAAATTCCACTTTGTTTCAAGAAGTATAAGCAAAGCAAAAGGCCCCGCCTGTGGCGGAGCCTTTTGGAGCATTTTCTTTCAGCTTTTCAGCCTGAGCCGGTTTGAGGTTTCGCTGCACAACCCCTCCTGAAAGCTCTGTAGGACAATGTATGCCGGCACACTCTCCTACTTCAACGCTTCGACACGCACACGTCGTTGCCTGTCTTTATCACTATTCTATGCGGATACAGGAAATAAGTCAATGCTTTTCTGCGCATCGCGTTACCACTTGGACAGAATACGGCCATAGATCAGGCTGCGCTCATAGTCATACTTGACCACTGCCAGGATCACCGTGTCCCCCTTGCGGAACTCCCGGTCAGTGTGCTGGGCGGTGTAGAGGCACAGACAGGTGGTGCCGTCCGGCATGGTGCAGAACACGCCGCCGCCGTACTTTCCGCTGATGACCGCCTGACGTCGGTAGCCCAGGGGGTGGCGGACAACAGCGCCCTCAAAGGGATTGGGGGCGGTCTCCTTGATGGAGACCCGCATGAGGCCGGCGGCGCGGTCGTACTCCTTGAGGATGCAGTCGTAGTGCTCACCTGGGCGGTACTGCTTCCGCAGGTCGTCGTAGCTGGAGTAGCTGATGTCCCGGTAGCGCAGGATGAGGTCCCGGCCCCCGCACTCGATCAGGCAGCGGTTGGGGCCCACGGTCAGGACGCGGCAGGGCAGGCGCTCTCCAGGCTCATGGCCTCCTCTGGCCGTATCAAAGGCGTGCCGCCGGATCACGGCTCCCATGCGGCGGGAGGCGGTGGCCATGCCGCCCACACGGTCCACATCCAAAATCACATAGTCGATCTCCGCGCCGGACATATTCCGCAGAACGTGGGTGGGCCGCTCCTCGCCGGGCATCCACATCTCCGTCTCCGGGATCAGCACCTTAACCTTGTAGGCGATCACCGCGGCGCAGTAGATTCTCCGCCGCTCCACCTGGCCGGTCTCCCGGTTCTGAACATTGAAGGCGTGGGCCTCAATACCGATGATCTTCCCGGTCAGGACGGACTTGGAGCGGAAGGAGGCATAAATATTATTCCACTCCTGGCGCTCCGGTTCGGTCAGATCCCGGTCCAGCTTGTTCAGGTCCAAAGACAGAAGCCGGCTGTGGTTGTTTGCCGACCTCGTGGGCCTGGCCCTGGGTGCGGCGGGCCGCGTCCGCTCAGGCTCCGGCGCGTCTGGCTGGGACAGGGGTGGGACGGCCGCTTCTACGGACTCCGGTTCTTCAGCGGGCGCATCGCTCACATCCTGTTCGGCCAGCCCCATCACCACAATGCCGTCAACGGCGGCATTGGGTTCCGGGTCCAGCAGGTCTGCCTTAGTCAATCCCTCACCCAGGGGGCCATCTTCCAGGGGCGCGTCCTCTGGCATAGGCGGTTCTCCGTCCTCCTCCAAAGCATCCCCAGGGGCCGGAGCGTCCGCCGCTTTCTCCGTTTTCTTTCTGGCCGTGCGTTTTTTCTTGGGAGGTTCCTCTGACACCTCGTTCTCTGCGGGCTCGGGTACATCCGGGCCGCTCGGCTCCAGCTCGGGCACAGCGTCGGGCTGCATAGCCTGTTCCTCCTGGGTCAGGCCGTTCTCCATAAGTTCCATTTCCATGTTGTTTTGCTCCTTTCCAATTTTTGATGTATTGGGCCGCCTGGCGGGTCACTTCCCGGCCTCACCCCCTTTGTAGAACCGCAGATTGCCGCTATGCCGCAGGATAAAGTAATGACTGCGGGCCAAGGTAATCTGCTGGTGCTGGGCCGCGTCCTCCAGGGGCAACAGGAAGATGTAGTTTTTCGGCTCCGCCTGCAGCAGCTGGCTGATACGCCCCTCATGTCCAACGGGCACTGGCATGACGGCGAAGTAGTCGATCCACCCGTCAGCCCGCTGGACCAGAAGGCGTACAATATCGCATCTGTCAGCGTGGACAGGGACTGCTCCACCTCTCCCCGTGCGTCTTTCCGATTTCGTTCCTTTTTGATGGCGTTGAGGACAGATTTCATGCAGTAAGATTCAAATATCATTTCGTTAAATCGTTCAAATCTTTTCATAAGCAAAACTCCTAATTTGTCCCTCTACTCCTTAATATCCCTGGAAATTGCTTTTTGCTCATTATCCGCAGGAACCTCCAAAACTTCCTAAAAGGTTATAAAAAACGACAACTTTTCTTAAATGCGTCTCACGGTGAGACGTATTTTATCGACAAATTCCGCACAATCTGTTATACAAAGAGCGGGACGGCAAGAACCGTCCCGCTCTTATAAGGTTTTATCTGTTTTTCAAGAAATTCATAAGCATCTGCGCCACCTGCGCCCGTGTCGCCTGCCCCTGGGGGCCGAACAGCCCGTCGCCGTAGCCGTTGATGATGCCGTTCTCTACCGCCCACCGCAGGGCCTCCAGCGCGAAGCCGCTGGCCTGATCCGCATCGGTAAAGTGCAGTTCCTTATCCGTAGCGGCGGGGCTTCCGGCGTACCGCCAGAGCATGACGGCAAGCTGCTCACGGGTAATGTTGTCGTTGGGGCCGAAGGTCCCGTTGCCGTAGCCGCCCACGATGCCCCGGCTGGTGGCCCAGCGGATGGCCTCGGTGTACCACGCGCCCTCCGCCACATCGCCGTATTGCAGCAGGTAGTTGACAACCGGCCTGCCCTCCCTGTTAAAGAGTATCTGTGCGAATTGGGCGCGGGAAAGGTTATCGTTCGGCCCAAACAGGCCGTTGCCGTAGCCGCCCATTAGATCATTCCGCAGCACGTAGTCCACCGCTTCATGATACCATGTCCCCACGGAGCCAAGATCGGTGAAGCCGCGAGAGGGGCAATCCGCGCCGCCGTCACAGGGCTTTTGCGTATCGTCCGGCAGGGGGGCGAACGTGGCTTTCACGGTTACGGCCCTGCTGGGCATGGTGAAGGTATACTTCCCGCCGCTCTGGGAGGTCAGCTTGATCGTATTCCCCCGGCTGTCGGTGACGGTGAGGGTATCCAGCACATAGCCGCTGTCCGGCGTGACCGTCAATGTGACGGTGCTGCCATTGCTGGCATTGGTGCGGTTGGAGGTCACTTTGCCATGCTCCGACT
>CAJUSG010000072.1 GCA_910589085.1 uncultured Oscillospiraceae bacterium
TCTACCGGCTGGAGAAGATCAAAAAGCTCACCGGCCTGGACCTGCGGGAGTTCGATGATGCCATTACCTTTAAGGTGGCCCTGATGGTCAAGAAGTATCTGATTTCCCGGGGAATTGAATCTTAAAAAACAAGCGGCAGGGGATTGCACCCTGCCGCTTGATCATATTACCAATAGATGTCTTTGGCCCAATCGTTAAATTTTTCATAATCAACAAAGGAGCCATTCTCCGTTAATGCAGGTGCGCCCTCCCCGCTAATCGTAATGATCCAATGACGTCCACTTTTTGCTGCGCACGTATATTCAATCACAGGCTCCACAAGCGCCTTCCGATGTCCATTTGTGTCGCCACCTCCCATAGCAATAACTTCAGTCATAAAATCATTATAAAGATCATTCAGCCGAACATGGGAGAAAGAAACTGTAAGATCCTTCGCACGAATCAGCATATACTCCTCCATCGCATCAATGGGTACCCATTCCAACTCATTGAGCCCCTCAGCCCGGTGGGCACGTCGGTGAAGGTGGCTTCGGCCCCGAAGACGGGGATGCACAGCACCAGGCTCAGAGCCAGAAAAAGTAGGAGTGATTTTTTATAGGGGATATATCCTTCCTCTGTTTTCTATAGGGCAATTATACCACGGCCTTCCGGTGAAGGCAAGGCGGGTGCAGGAGAATTAAAAAGCCCTTGCCATTTCCCGGGGAATGAGTTACAATATGGTTACAAAGATGACAAAATAGTTAAAAATGGATGGCGGGCTGCATAAAAAAGATTGTTCACGGATTAGATATTTACTTCACGGCTGATCTGTGGTACACTGAATAATTGGTAGTCCCCGGCCTTAGGCAGAGAGAAACCGCCCCGGGCGGAAATGTTGGGGAGGAGCGGAGCGCGCTATGATACGTCTCATAGATGTATATAAAGAATATGACAATGGCACAAAGGCCCTGAAGGGGGTCAGCGTACGGATTGACGATGGAGAGTTTGTCTTTTTGGTGGGCCCTTCCGGTTCCGGCAAGTCCACGCTGATTAAGCTGATTACCGCAGAGATCGCCCCCACTGAGGGCCGGGTGATGGTTAACGGCTTCAATCTGAACAGCATCACCCCCCGGCAGGTGCCCCACATGCGCCGCACGTTGGGGGTTATCTTCCAGGATTTCCGGCTGATTGAGAAAAAGACGGTATATGAGAATCTGGCCTTCGCCATGCGGGCCATCGGGGCCTCCAACCGGGAGCTGCGCCGGCGCATCCCCTATGTCTTGCAGCTGGTGGGGCTGGAGCAGAAGGGGGACCGCTACCCCGGCGAGATATCCGGCGGAGAGCAGCAGCGGGTGGCCATTGCCCGGGCGCTGGTGAACAACCCCAGCATGATTATTGCCGACGAGCCCACAGGCAATCTGGATCCCCAGCGCTCCCTGGAGATCATGATGCTTCTGGAGCGCATCAACGAGCTGGGCACCACCGTTCTGGTGGTCACCCACGAGAAGAATCTGGTCAACCGCTTTGCCAAACGGGTGGTTGCCATTGAAAACGGACGGATCATCAGCGACGAGACAGGTGGTTACTACAATGTCGAGAAGATTTGACGCGGGATATTACATCAGCGAGGGCTTTCATTCCATTTTTACCCACGGTTTTATGTCCTTTGCCGCCGTGTGCATGATTGTGGCCTGTCTGCTGATTATGGGCTCCTTTACCCTGCTGGCGGTGAACCTGGACAACACACTGGGCGACCTGGAGAATGAAAACGAGATGCTGGTCTACATAGAGAGCAGCCTCAGCGAAGAGGAGGCCCGGGCGCTTCAGCCCACCCTGTCGCAGGTGGAAAATGTGGCGCAGCTCACCTTTGTCACCCGGGAGGCGGCGCTGAAGGACTTCAAGGCCAAGCATGAGAACAACGCCGCCCTCATGGACGACCTGCCCGACGATACCCTCCGGCACCGCTACCGGGTCCACGTGGTGGACATCGAGCGGATGGCCGAGACCCAGGCGGCCCTGGAGGCGGTGGAGGGGGTAGGCGAGGGCAATGTCCGCGCCGCCATTGATATCGCCGACGGCTTTGTGCTGGTGCGCAATATCGCCACCGGTGTGGCTATGGTACTGGTGGGCATTCTGCTGGTGATCTCTCTGTTCATCATCGCCAACACCATCAAGCTGGCCACCTTCTACCGCCGGGAGGAGATCGCGATCATGAAGATGTGCGGCGCCACCGATGGCTTTATTGAGTGGCCCTTTGTGGTGGAAGGGATGATTCTGGGCCTGTCCGGCGCGCTGATCGCCTTTCTGGCCCAGTGGGGACTGTATCAGATGGTGGCCAAGCTGGCCATTCAGGGCAACGGCCTGTCACTGGTGAATATGCTCAGCTACAGTTCTATGGCTGCCACCATCCTGGCGGTGTTCTGCGCCGTGGGCGCCGTTATCGGCGTGGGCGGGTCGCTGCTGGCCATTCGGAAATTCTTACAGGTATAGGGAGGTCACGGTATGAAGCGGCAGAAGAGACAGAGGATTATGATGTCGGTACTGGCGGGCTTTTTGGCGTTTTTAATGCTGTTGCCCATTCTGGCCAACATTTTGATCCGGTGAGCGGAGGGGCGCGATGAAAAACAGAGGAACATTTCTCCGCCGGGTGTTGGGTCTGGCGCTGGTGCTGGCTATGCTGCTGCCCCTGGCGGGGAACGGCATTGTTCTGGAGTCCTCCGCTGTCACCCAGGCGCAGATCGATGCGCTGAAAGGGGATGCCAACGGCCTTGCCGCCCAGCGCAAGGATATCCAGAATCAGATCAAGGCCCTGCAATCGGACAAAAATGAAGCCTTGGCCAAGCGGGATCTTTTGGAGAAGCAGATCTATTTGGTCCAGCAGGAGATCAACAACATAAATGCCCAGCTGACCATGTATGGGGAGCTGATTCAGCAGAAGGCGGGGGAGCTGGCTCAGGCGGAGGCGGACGAGGCCGCCCAGTTCGACCTGTTCTGCCGCCGTATGCGGTCTATGGAGGAGCAGGGGGAGGTATCCTACTGGTCCATCCTCTTTTCCTCCAGCAGCTTTAGTGAGATGCTTGACAACTATATGATGATTGAGGAGATCATCCAGTACGACAACAGCGTCGTGGAGGCGCTCCAAGCCCTTCAGGAGAAGGTAGCCGCTGACAAGGCGGAGCTGGAGGAGGCCAAGGCGGGTCAGGAGGAGGCCAAGAAGCAGCAGGAGGCCGCGCAGGCCAATCTGAAGACCCAGGAGAACGAGCTGGACGCCTTGATTGAGGAGATCAACGACCGGGAGGACGAGCTGGAGGCCAAGGAGAAGGACCTGAAGGTGTCCGCCCAGAAGCTGGACAGCGAGATCAAGCGGCTGGAGCGTGAGATGGCCGCTCAGATCTCCCAAGTGAAGAGCGAATCGGGATTCCTCTGGCCCCTGTCCTCCAATCGAAACATCCTGTCCTCCCTCTATGCCGGACGGCTGGACCCCATCACCGGGAAGCCGGACAGCCACACCGGCATTGATATCCCCGCCCCTAAGAATACCCCAATTCTGGCGGCCAAGAGCGGCGTGGTGGTCACCTCCATTAAGGGCAGCGGCAGCTACTGGTCCTATGGCAACTATGTGCTCATTGCCCACAGCGACGGCACCAGCACCCTCTATGCCCACATGGAGAAGCGAAATGTGAGCAAGGGACAGGTGGTCAAGCAGGGGGATGTGGTGGGCTATGTGGGCACCACCGGCCGGTCCACCGGCAACCACCTCCACTTCGAGGTCCGTGTCAACGGCAACCGAAGGGACCCGCTGGACTACTTTAAGGATATGCCCCTTTATTTCCGCAGCGGAGGCAAGACCAAGGCCATGTGGGGATGGATGGGATAACACAGACGGCTCTCCTTTTTCCGGAGAGCCGTGTTTTTGCCCGGAAAAAACTTGCAATCTGTCCTGTCCTGGGGTATGATGGAAAAGTACCTCATAGAGGGAAGGAGAGAGCCTGATGAGAGAACTGACACCCCAGCTGATACATTCTTTAAAACACTATTCCAAACAAGATTTTACCAAAGACCTGATCTCAGGCGTAATCGTGGCCATTATTGCCCTGCCCCTGTCGATTGCCCTGGCGTTGGCCTCGGGGGTGTCGCCGGAGCAGGGTCTGTATACCGCCATAGTGGCCGGCTTCCTGATCTCCGCTCTGGGCGGGAGCAAGGTGCAGATTGCCGGACCTACTGCCGCCTTTGCCACGATTGTGGCGGGTATTGTGGCCAAAAACGGCATGGAGGGGCTGGCAGTGGCCACCGTTCTGGCGGGGATTATGCTCATATTGATGGGTGTGCTGCGTATGGGCAGCATGATTAAATTCATTCCCTACACCATTACCACCGGCTTTACCGCCGGTATTGCCGTGACCATCCTCATCGGTCAGCTGAAGGACTTCTTTGGCCTCACCTTTACCCGCGCTCCGGTGGAGACGATGGAGAAGGTGGAGGAGGTGGCGCGCACCTTCCACACCGCCAACTGGACCGCCGCGGGGATAGGCTGTCTGGCCCTGGCCATTTTGATTTTTTGGCCCAGAGTATTTAAAAAGGTGCCTGCCTCGCTGATTGCGGTGATTGTTACAGCGGGGGCGGTAAAGCTGCTTTCCCTGCCGGTAAATACCATCGGAGACCTGTATACCATCTCCAGCGCCCTGCCCCGGTTTGCCCTGCCGGCAGTGTCATATGACACCGTGGCGGCGGTGCTGCCCGACGCGTTTACCATCGCCGTGCTGGCTGCCATTGAGTCTCTGCTGTCCGCCGTGGTGGCCGACGAGATGATCGGCGCCCGGCACAATTCCAACATGGAGCTGGTGGCCCAGGGGGTGGGCAACGCCGCATCCGCCCTCTTTGGAGGAATCCCAGCCACCGGGGCCATCGCCAGAACAGCGGCCAACATTAAAAACGGGGGGCGCTCCCCTGTGGCCGGCATGGTACATGCCCTGGTCCTGCTTCTGGTGCTGGTGCTGCTCATGCCCTACGCCGCGCTGATCCCCATGCCCTGCATCGCCGCCATTTTGTTCCAGGTGGCCTACAACATGAGCGGCTGGCGGACGGTGACCCAGGTCGTTCAACACTCCCCCAAGAGCGACGTTGCCGTACTGGTGGCCACCTTTCTGCTCACCGTGGTGTTCGACCTGGTGGTGGCCATCGCCGTGGGACTGTCCTTGGCTTGTCTGCTGTTTATGAAGCGCATGGCCGATGTGGCTGTGGTCAAGGAGTGGGACTATGTGGAGGACACCGGGGATGACCAGGGCCGGCTGAAGCCGGTTCCGGCCCATGTGATGGTGTTTGAAATCACTGGCCCCATGTTTTTCGGCGCGGCAGACAAAATTCCCCATATTGAGCGCAATACCGGCCGCAGTGTGCTGATCCTGCGGATGCGCTCTGTGCCGGCTATGGATATCACCGCGCTCAACGGTCTGCGCCGGCTCTATGAGGAGTGCCGGGACAAGGAGATCAAGGTGCTGTTTTCCCATGTGAATGAACAGCCTATGTCAGTGTTTAAGAAATCCGGCATGTACGATTTGGCGGGGGAGGACAGCTTCGTTCCCAATATTGACGCGGCTCTGGAGCGGGCGGCGGAGCTGGGGGAGCGGAAGTCTCCGGCGTGACCATAAAAGCGGCAGCTGACCGATTGCCAGCTGCCGCTTTTTTACTTAATGCGCAGTTTTTTCGCCAGCTCTCCGTCGGGAGTTACCTGGGCGGTCTCATAGGTGGTATAGATTACCATGCCGGGCCGGGCTCCCCCCGGCTTTTTCACATAGCGGACAGGGGTGTAGTCCACCGGCACCTTGCTGCTGTCCCGGGCCTGGGAGAACCAGGCGGCCAGAACGGCGGCCTCGTTGAGGCTTTGGAGGTCGGGCTGGTCGCCCTCGGTCCACAGGATGACGTGGGAGCCGTGAATCTTCTGGGTGTGAAACCAGATGTCCCCTTTGCCCGCCAGCTTACAGGTGAGCAGGTCGTTCTGACTGTTGTTTTTGCCCACCGAGATGCGCAGGCCGGAGGTTGACATAAATTCCATGGGCTTGGAGCTGACCTGCTTGCCCCGCTCCTTGGCCTTGCCGGGGCGGCGGAGGTAGCCGGTGTCGGACAGCTCCTGGCGGATTTCCGCCAGGTCCCGCTCCCCCTCGGCCAGAGAGATGTTCTCCAGCACGCTGTTGAGATAGTCCAGCTCCTGCCGGCCCTTCTCCAGCTGGATGGTGAGCATCTCCTCCGCCTTCTTGGCCCGGTTGTAGTCCTTGTAGTATTTGGCGGCGTTCTGCTGAGGGGTGAGGAGGGGGTCCAGCCTGATTTCAACCTCCCGGCCCTCCGGGTCGTAGAAGTCTGCCGCCCGGAGGCGGGCCATGCCCTTGGACATCTGGTAAAAATTGCTGGTGAGGATGTCCCCCAGCTGGCGCAGCCGGTCCCGGTCCCGGGTGGCGGCCAGCTCCCTCTCCTGATTGGCGATTTTCCGCTTGACCCGGTCCCGGGCGTTGGTGACGGATTTGATTAAATCCTGGCCCCGCTGCTTGATCCGGTCCTGGCGCTCCCGCTGCTCAAAGAAGGCGTCCAGCAGGGGGGAGAAGGCGGGCCAGCCCTCCACCTGGGCGGAGCTCTCATACTGGCCCACAGGCAGAAAGGTGAAGTCCCGAGGCCGGCCCTCCATGGAGATCATGGTGGGGGTGTACCGCCCCGCTGTGACCGCCTCCCGCAGCTCCTCCAGCCGGTCCAGCAGCCGGGTGCGGCCCTCGGGACCCAGGGCGTTGAGGCGCACATCGGCGGCCCCTCCGGCCCGGTGGGCCAGTTCCCGGCAGAGCAGGGGAGACAGTCCCCCGAAGGTGTCCAGCAGCCAGCGGTCGGCCTGGGCCTCCTCAGGGGCGGCGGACAGCAGGGCCTCCAGTTGTTCCCGGTCCGCAGTGAGGGGATTTTCTTTGTCCATGCCGGGGGGAAGCCGGTAGAACATCCCCGGCTGGAGGACCCGGCCGGCGGTGACGTCGCCCCCAGTGTGGCGGATACAGTCCAGAATGCGGCCGTCGCCGTCCAGCAGGAGGAGGTTGGTCTTGTGGCTGATGGCCTCCAGCACCAATTTGCGCTCCACCCGGTCGCCCAGCTCATTGAGGGCCTCGAAGCGGAGAACGGCCACCCGCTCCAGAGGAGTCTGGGCGATCTCCAGCAGCCGGGCCCCGGACATGTGCTTGCGCAGCAGCATACAGAACATGGGGGGCTTTTCCGGGTTTTCCAAGGGCAGGGTGGTGAGGTGGAGCCGGGAGTGGGCCGGGTTGGCCGACAGCAGCAGGCGCACATTGCCCACGCTCTGGGTCCGCAGGGCCAGAATGACCTCGTCCCGGCCGGGCTGATAGATTTTGTCCACCCGGGCCCCGGACAGGGCGGTATTCAGTTCATGGATGATGCCGGACAGGCACAGCGCGTCTAAGGGCATAGAAAATCACGCTCCAATGATTTAATCAGGAAACTCCGCAAAATAATCCACATTGTCCCCATCGGTGAGCCAGCGTTCAAACCAACCTAAAAAATCCTGCCGCTGGCAGCAGGGCTGGACGCCCAGTTCACAAAAATGCCAGACCTCGCCCCGGCACGGGCCTGTGATGACCAACTCAAAGGTTTGACCATCGCCGATGTCGATCAGCTCCAGAGTCCCGCTGGTAAAGGGGTTGCCGAAGGGCGGCTCTTCGTCCTCCTCCAGGTTGTCCCAATCCACCCAATACTCCTGATAGCGGAAAGGTTCCCCGTAGTTTTCCACCTCCCGCTTTGCTCCGAGGGGCAGAAAGTCGTAGCCATCGAACATGTCACAGCCGTCGCCCACCTTCAGCAGGAAACGGCGGTAGCCCTCGGGAAGCACAATCCCGTGCTTCTGCTCAAAGGCGCGGATTTCCTCCTTAGGGCTTGTTTGAAAAATAGGGAAGGATGAGCTAAATCAACAAAATAGCGATA
>CAJUSG010000073.1 GCA_910589085.1 uncultured Oscillospiraceae bacterium
CTGCACATCGTGGCCGAGGCCCAGAAGCGGGGGGGCGAGGTGGCCTTCATCGACGCCGAGCACGCCCTGGACCCCTCCTACGCCCGGGCCCTGGGGGTGGATATCGACTCTATGCTCATCTCCCAGCCCGACACCGGCGAGCAGGGGCTGGAGATCTGTGAGGCCCTGGTCCGCTCGGGCGCCATCGACGTGGTGGTGGTGGACTCGGTGGCCGCCCTGACCCCCCGGGCCGAGATCGAGGGCGACATGGGCGACAGCCATGTGGGCCTGCTGGCCCGGCTCATGAGCCAGGCCCTGCGCAAGCTGGCCGGCTCCATCGCCAAGACCAACTGCATCGTCATCTTCATCAACCAGCTGCGGGAGAAGGTGGGGGTGATGTACGGCAACCCCGAGGTCACCACCGGCGGCCGGGCTCTGAAATTCTACGCCTCCGTCCGCATCGATGTGCGGAAGATTGAGGCCATCAAAAATGGCACCGAGCTCATCGGCAACCGGACCCGGGCCAAGATTGTCAAGAACAAGGTGGCCCCACCCTTCCGGGAGGCGGAGTTTGAGATTCTGTACGGCGAGGGCATCTCCAAGTGGGGCGAGATGGTAGACCTGGCCGTCAAGCTGGATATTATTCAAAAATCCGGCTCCTGGTTCTCCATGGGGGAGACCCGCATCGGCCAGGGCCGGGACGCCGCCAAGCAGTTTTTGAAGGACAACCCCGATGTGGCCGCCGAGGTGGAGGCTCAGGTCCGGGCCAACTCCTTCAAGCTGATGAGCAAGCAGTCCCAAGCGGCCGCCAAGGCCGCCGGCCGGGCGGTGGATGTGTCCGCCGACGACTTCGACGACGGCGCTCCGGCTGATGAGGCATAAATGGTTATTGAGGAATTAAAGCCCTCCAAGCGGGTCCGGGACCGCTGGCTGGCGGTGCTGGAGGACGGGTCCATTTTGCGGGTGGGCAAAAATCAGATCGCGGATTTCGCCCTCTACGCCGGCAGGGAATTGTCAGATGAAGAGGCGGAGAGGCTCACGCAGGCCATTGAAAAGGAGAATTTTCGCTCCCACGCCCTGCGGGTTGTGACAGATACGCCAAAATCCAGAAAAATGCTGCTGAAAATTTTGGAGGAGAAGGACTGTCAGCCGGAGCAGGCAGCGGAAATTGCCGACTGGCTGGAGGATATGGGCTTGCTGGATGACAGGCGGTATGCCGCAGATGTGGCGGAGCTCTATGTCCGCAAGGGCTACGGCGTGCGGAAGATCCGGGATGAGCTCTACCGCCGGGGGATTCCCCGGGAGCTGTGGGACGAGGTCCTGAGCCAGATTCAGGAGGAGGACAGCGCCTCCGCCATCGACGCCTTTCTGGAGAAAAAGCTGAAGGGCAGCCACGACCCGAAGGACGTGAAGCGGGCCTCCGACGCCCTGGCCCGCCGGGGCTACCGCTGGCCCGAGATCAGCGACGCCCTGCGGCGCTATGGTATGGAGGTCTGGGATTAAAAGCAGGAGACCAGCTTCGTATTTAGGCGAAAAGGCCCCCTTCATAAAGGGGGCTCCCGGCGAAGCCGGGTGGGGGTTTCCTCCAAAAGAAAGCAGAGCGTTTCTATAAGGAAAACCCTCCGTCATCCGCTTCGCGGATGCCACCTCCCTTTGCAAAGGGAGGCTTTTGACGGCAGGTGAAAAAGAATGATCTTATATCAAAAGTATCTAAAGCCAATAGCGGCTGATCTGCGAAAAAATATGACCCCGCAGGAACGAAAGCTTTGGTACGATTTTTTGCGGGACTTATCGCCGAGGTTTGTGCGACAGAAGCCTCTTGATCGTTATATTGCGGATTTTTACTGCCCAACCAGAAAACTTGTGATAGAAGTTGATGGAGGACAGTGCTATGAGCAGACCGGCCGGGAAAATGATGAATGGCGTACACAGGCTTTGAATCAGGCAGGAATACGTGTCGTTCGGTTTTCTAATTCGGATGTCGATCATCACTTCAACGAAGTATGCGCTTCTATTTTAGCTGTTCTAAAAATGGAAGATTCAAGACCATAATACTGTAACAGGAGCGATATCATGGCATATAAAATCGCGTTTATCTCCCTTGGCTGCGCCAAGAACCTGGTGAACACCGAACAGATGATGGCACTAACCCGGGCGGCGGGGCACACCGTCACCGGCGACCCGGAGGGGGCCGACGTGGCGGTGCTGAATACCTGCGGCTTCATCGAAAGCGCCAAAAGCGAGGCTATCGACAACATCCTGGAGCTGGCCGAGCTGAAAAAGGCGGGCAAGCTGAAAAAGCTACTGGTAGCCGGCTGCCTCAGCCAGCGCTACCCGGAGGGCATCCGGGAGGAGCTGCCCGAGGCGGACGGTCTGCTGGGCACCGGCAGCTACACCGACGTGGTCTCCGCCGTGGAGGATCTGATGGCGGGGGAGAGGCCGGAATATTTCGGCGATATCCACCGTACCTATGAGGACGGGGAGCGGCTTGTCACCACCCCGCCCTACACCGCCTACCTGAAAATTGCCGAGGGGTGCAGCAACGGCTGTGCCTTCTGTATTATCCCCAAGCTCCGGGGAAAGTACCGCAGCCGGTCGCCGGAGGCCCTGCTGGCCGAGGCGGAAGCCCTGGCCGCCTCCGGGGTGAAGGAGCTCATCGTCATCGCCCAGGACATCACCCGCTATGGAACGGATCTGCCGGAGAGGACCTCTCTGGCCTGGCTGGTGAAAGAATTATGTAAACTTAATTTCCACTGGATTCGCCTGCACTACCTCTACCCCGAGGCCGTCACCGACGAGCTGATCGGCGTGATCGCTTCAGAGCCCAAGGTGCTCCACTACCTGGATATCCCCATTCAGCACTGTAACGACGGCATTTTAAAGGCCATGCGCCGGCGGAACACCAAGGCGGAGCTGACCGCCCTGCTGGACAGGCTGCGCGAGGCCATGCCCGACGTGGTGATCCGCACCTCCCTTATCTGCGGCCTGCCCGGTGAGGGGGAGGCGGAGTTTGAGGAGCTGTGCGATTTTCTGCGGGAGCAGAGGCTTCAGCGGGTGGGGGTCTTCCAGTTCTCCCCAGAGGAGGGCACCCTGGCCGCCGCCATGGAGGACCAGGTGGACCCGGAGGTTGCCGCCCGCCGGGTGGAGCTGGTGGTGGACCTCCAGTCCAGAATTATGGACGGGTACAACGAGGAGCGGCTGGGCACGGTGATGGAGGTGCTCTGCGAGGGCTTCGACAGTGAGGCGGGCTGCTATGCCGGCCGCACCTACGCCGACTCGGTGGATATCGACGGCCGGGTGCTCTTTACCGCCGCCGGACTGGTCCCCGCGGGGGAATTTGTCAATGTGCGCATTACCGGCGTCTCCGACGGAGACCTGACCGGCGAAATTGAGGAGTGAAGGACAATGAATACCGCCAATAAGCTGACCATCCTGCGGGTGGTGATGATCCCGGCCTTTCTGCTGGTGCTGTATCTGAATGTGCCCCACGCCAACTACTGGGCTCTGGCCATCTTCGCCGCCGCCAGTGTGACGGACACTCTGGACGGCTACATCGCCCGGCACTACAACCAGATCACCGACTTCGGCAAGTTTATGGACCCCCTGGCCGACAAGTGCCTGGTGACCGCCGCCATGCTGTGGTTTGTAGAGGTGGGCCAGATGCCCGCCTGGGCCCTGCTCATCGTGATCGTCCGGGAGTTCGGCGTGTCGGGGCTGCGGATGGTGGCCGCTGACAAGGGCAGGGTCATCGCCGCCGGCTGGTCGGGCAAGGTGAAGACCGCCGCCACCATGGTGTGCGTCATCCTTATGCTGCTGCCCCTGCCCGAGATCGTCAATCAGATCTGCACCGCCGTGATCGTGCTGACCACCATCTACTCCGGGGTGGAGTACTTTATGAAAAACGCGGATATTCTGGCTGAGGCCAAATGAAGAGGAGACGTCCATGACGAATGTCAACCAACAGGACCGCTTGAAGGAGTTTGTCACCCGGGTGCTGGTGATCGCCCTGTCCTCATTGATTGTGGCGGTGAACCTGAAGAGCTTTGTGGCCGCAGGCGACCTGTTTCCCGGGGGCTTTACCGGCATCACCCGGCTGATTCAGCGGTGCGCCCTGGAGTTTGCCGGGGTGGAGCTGCCCTTCGGACCCATCAATCTGGCCCTCAACGCCGTCCCCGCCACCATCAGCTACAAGCTGGTGGGCAGACGGTTTACCCTGTACTCCTGCCTGACCATTGTGCTGACCAGTATCTTTACCGACCTGGTGCCCGCCCTGAATATCACGGAAGACACCCTGCTGATCTGTATCTTTGGCGGCATGATTAACGGCTTTGCGGGCTGCCTGTGTCTGTGGGTGCGGGTGACCAGCGGCGGAACAGACTTTATTGCCATCGCCCTGTCGGAGCGGAAGAACGTGGACGCCTGGAACTATATCCTGTGCGGCAATGTGATTTTGCTGCTGATTGCCGGCGCCCTCTTCGGCTGGGACAAGGCGCTGTACTCCATGCTGTTCCAGTACGCCACCACCCAGGTTATCAAGATGCTGGACCCGGACGGACGGCGGGCCACCCTGCTGATTATCACCGGCAGAGAGACCGCCGGAGGGGTCTGCGCCCAGATTCAGGACACCAACCACACCGCCACCCTGATTGAGGGGGTCGGCCTCTACAACGGCGAGCCCTGCGTGATGATCTACTCCGTGGTGAACGACGGGGAGGTGCGCTCCCTGGCTCAGAAGATTCGCCAGTCTGACCCCAAGGCCTTTGTCAATGTTCTGCGTACCCAGAGGGTGGTGGGCAAGTTCTACCGCAGACCCAGAGACTAGGGGGGAGATTTATGAGACTGGAACGGCTGACATCGCCGGAGCACGGGATGTATCAAGAAGTGATGGAGCTGTACAGAAGCAGCTTCCCCTTCCATGAGCAGAGAGAGGGGGATTCCCAGGCACGGATTATGGGGCAGGAGGAATATCAGTTCCATCTGATCTATGATGGGGATGTGTTTGCCGGCCTGATGCTGTGCTGGGAGACAGCGCGGTTCATTTATGTGGAGCATTTCTGCATCCTGCCGGACCTGAGAAACAAAAAATATGGGCAGAGAGCCCTGGAGCTGCTGCGGGAGCGGGGCAAGCCCGTCATTTTGGAGATTGATCCTCCGGTGGACGAGCTCTCCATCCGCCGGAAGGGCTTTTATGAGCGGGCTGGCTATCGGGAGAATCCCTTTTCCCATGTCCATCCGCCCTACCACGCGGGGTATTCCGGGCACTCTCTGATGGTCATGTCCTGCCCGGAACCGCTGTCTGAGGAGCTGTATCAGGAATTTGACCGGTATTTAAAGACGGTTGTGATGGGACGTACATTATGAAAAATGTTCTGTTAAGCGCGGACGGCGAAATAAGCGTGTTCAGTGTTCCGGACGAGGTGGCGGATCACCTGGAGAAATACTGCCTGGAATTTTGCTGCCATTGGCTGCATGAGAGCCCTGATGCGGAAAAGTACCGGATTAAAATGGGCAATATGATTGGCGTATGCTACACGGAAAAGGATTTTATCGAGTATTTAAATCAGTACATCTGTGACGAGCGGTCGTCACTGGTTACAACACTCACTGATGTGCATGTCGGTGATCCATTGCCTGAGAAATATACAGTGCTTCCATATTTCAATTTCTGACCATTTGTAGCTTGTTGGACAGATGAACAACAAGCAGACGCGGCAAGGCTTTCGCCTTGCCGCGCCGTTTCGTTTTTGAAGGTAGATTACTTTTTCTCCGCCATATGGGTGGAGTTCACCACCATGCCGGTGAGGGCGAAGAGGGCCAGGGCGTTGGGGATGACCATCAGGTTGTTGAACATGTCGGTCAGCTCCCACACCAGGTCGTTGGACATCAGGGTGCCCAGGAAGATGAACACCAGGCCCAGGGCGGCGTAAATCTTGGCGGACTGCTTGCCGAAGAGGTAGATCACGTTGATTTTGCCGAAGAGATTCCAGCTGAGAATGGTGGAGAAGGCGAAGAAGAACAGGCACACGGCCACGAACATAGCGCCGGCGGTCTCGCCGAAGACCACACCGAAGGCGGTCTGAGCCAGGTTTGCCTTGCCCAGAGTGGTGTTGGCGGCGGCTCCGCACTCTGCCAGAGGGCCGTCGGCGGTGTACAGGGTGGAGATGACCACCAGGGCGTTGAGGGTGAGGACCACAAAGGTGTCCATAAACACGCCGATCATAGCCACCACGCCCTGGTCGTGAGGATCGGTGACATTGGCCTGGGCGTGGGCGTGGGGGGTGGAGCCCATACCGGCCTCGTTGGAGAACAGGCCCCGCTTGGCACCCTGGCTGATGGCGGTCTTGATGGCGTAGCCAAAGCCGCCGCCGATGATGGCCTGGGGCTGGAAGGCATACTGGAAGATCATGCCGAAGGTGGCGGGGATGTACTGGGCCCGGGCGATGAGGACCACCAGGCCGCCCAGCAGGAAGATGGCCGCCATGACGGGAACCACCTTCTCGGTGACCGAGGCCAGCCGCTGGACGCCGCCCAGGAAGATGACGCCGCAGATGACCACCAGCACCACGCCCACAATCCAGTTGGGGATACCAAAAGCGGTGTTGAAGGTGGAACCGATGGAGTTGGACTGGACCATGCAGCCCATGAAGCCCAGGGCCAGGATGATGGCCACGGCGAAGAAGCCGGCCAGGAATTTGCCGAAGCCGCCCTTAAAGGCGGTGGTGATGTAGTACACGGGGCCGCCGTGGTAGGAGCCGTCCTCGTCAGCACGGCGGGTCTTGATAGCCAGGGTGGCCTCGGCGTAGATGGTGGCCATGCCGAAGAAGGCGATGATCCACATCCAGAAGATGGCGCCGGGACCGCCGGTGAGGATGGCGCCCGAAGCGCCCACGATGTTGCCGGTGCCCACCTGGGCGGCGATTGCGGTGGCAAGGGCCTGGAAGGAGCTCATGCCCTGCTCCTGCCGCCCGCCCCGGAGGGACAGGTTGCCGAAGGTTTTCTTCATCCCCTCGCCGAAGCAGCGGACCTGGACGAACCGGGTCTGGATGGAGTACCACAGACCTACGCCGATGAGAAGGAAAACCAGGATGTAGTTGGACAGGTATTCGTTAATCTTTGCCACAATGGGGAAAAGTGTCGCTTCAAGCTCAGCCATAATTATGCTTCCTTTCTGTATTTGACGGTTGTGTAGGGGCGGGTATTACCCGCCCGCCGCAGTTGCGGCGCAGGTGAATATCCTACAGGCGGATGATATCCGCCCCTACGGGTCATTTCTTATCCTTAAAATACTCCCTGGTGATGGAGGCCACCGCGCCGGACAGCAGCAGCAGGGCGATCAGGTTGGGGATGGCCATAGCGCCGTTGAGGGTGTCGGAGATATCCCACATGAGCTGGCCGGAGCCGGTGGCCCCCACGATGCAGAACAGCACGAATATGATCTTGTAGACGGAGGTGACGACTTTGTTGTCTCGGGAGATATAGCCCCAGCACCGCTCGCCGTAGTAGCTCCAGCTGAGGATGGTGGACAGGGCGAAGAAGACCAGACTGAGTTGGATGATGGTGCCCCCCAGAGTGCCGGGGAGAATGGAGTTGAAGGCGGCCACGGCGGCGGCTCCCTTGGAGGCGTAACCGGACAGGGCGGCCTCGCCCAGCTCGAAGCCGGACAGCAGCACGGTGAAGGCGGTGATGGAGCAGATGACAATGGTGTCGAAGAAGACCTCGAACACCCCCCAGATGGCCTGCTCGGCGGGCTCCTCAGTGGAGGAGGCGGCGTGGGCGATGGGGGCGGAGCCCAGGCCGGCCTCGTTGGAGAAGACGCCCCGGGC
>CAJUSG010000074.1 GCA_910589085.1 uncultured Oscillospiraceae bacterium
GGGCGGAGGGGTTCTTATCTCCAAAACGCTCAGTCCTCCTCCCTGGCCCAGGCCAGGGCACAGCGCACCGCCCGGTTCCAGCCCCGGACCAGCCGCTCCCGGATATCGGCCGGGATGGAGGGGGTGAAAGCCCGCTCCCGGCCCCAGTTGGCCCGGATCTCCTCCAGGTCCTGCCAGTAGCCCACCGCCAGTCCGGCCAGATAGGCCGCACCCAGGGCCGTGGTCTCTATGCACCGGGGCCGGTCAATCCGGATGTCTGACAGGTCGGACTGGAACTGCATGAGAAAGCTGTTGGCACTGGCCCCGCCGTCCACCTTCAGGGAGGCAATAGGCAGGCCCGACTCCTCCTTCATGGCCAGGAGGAGATCGTTGGTCTGGTAGGCCAGAGACTCCACCACCGCCCGGACCAGGTGCTCCTTGGTCACCCCACGGGTCAGGCCCACGATGGTGCCCCGGGCATAGGGCTCCCAGTAGGGGGCGCCCATCCCCGCGAAGGCGGGCACCACATAGACCCCCCGGGTGTCCTCCACGGCGGTGCAGAAGCCCTCCGATTGGGGGGCGCTGCGCAGCATCCGCAGCTCGTCCCTGAGCCATTGGATGGCCGCCCCCGCCACAAACACGCTGCCCTCCAGGGCGTAGCTCACCGGCTGGCCGGCGCTGGCCGCGATGGTCGTCAGAAGCCCCTTGGTGGACCGGACCGCCTGCCCGCCCGTGTTCATCAGAAGAAAGCCGCCGGTGCCGTAGGTGCTCTTGACATCCCCGGGCTCGAAGCCGCACTGGCCGAAGAGGGCGGCCTGCTGGTCCCCCGCCGCCGCCGCGATGGGGATGGAGCCGCCAAACCGGCCGGTCGCGCCGTAGATATGGCTGGAGGGGTACACCTGGGGCAGCATGGAGGCCGGGATGCGGAAGTAGTCCAGAATTTCCCGGTCCCAGCACAGCTTATGGATGTCATAGAGCATGGTGCGGGAGGCGTTGGTGCGGTCGGTGGCGTGGACCCGGCCCTCGGTCAGGTTCCAGATCAGCCAGCTGTCCACCGTGCCGAATTTCAGCTCGCCCCGCTCCGCCCGCGCTCTGGCCCCGGGCACGTGGTCCAGCAGCCAGGCGATCTTGCTGGCCGAGAAGTAGGCGTCCGGGATCAGGCCGGTCCGCCGACGGATGGCCTCCCACCAGCCGTCCTGCCGCAGGCGGTCGATCCGGTCCGCTGTCCGGCGGCACTGCCACACAATGGCGTTGTATACCGGCTCCCCCGTCGCCCCGTCCCACACCACGGTGGTCTCCCGCTGGTTGGTGATGCCGATGGCCGCGATCTCGCCGGCCCGGGCGTCCACCTTCTGCATGGCCTCCATAGTCACCCCCATCTGGGTGGACCAGATCTCCATGGGGTCGTGCTCCACCCAGCCCGGCTGGGGGTACAGCTGGGGAAATTCCTTCTGGGCCACGCTGCAGATGTTCCCCTGCCGGTCGAAGAGGATGCACCGGGAGCTGGTGGTACCCTGGTCCATGGCGATTACATACTTTTTCATCTCTGTCCCTCCACAGCCGTCAGTTTTGGAAGCGTGAAAATACAAATTGCCCCGATTCGCTCAGGTCCGCCTGGCTCCAGGGCCGGTCCGGCGGCACGCCGGGCCGGAGCGCGGCCGAGCTCTCCCCCTTGTCGCACAGGGACCAGTTGGCCCAGCTGATTCCCCGCTGGGCCAGAAAGTCCAGCCACTGGGCCGACTCCGCCAGAAATACCCCGCCGCCGCCGTCCGCACGGCTGGTCCCCCACTCGGAGACAAACACCGGCAGCCCGGAGGCCAGCGCACCGTCAATCCGCTGGCGCAGGGACTCGCCGTGGGTACCCGCGTAGAAGTGCAGGGTATACATCAGGTTGTCCCCCTCCAGCGGGGACCGGGCCGCCAGGTGGATATCCTGGCTCCAGGTGGGGCTGCCCACCAGAATCACCCCCCTGGGTGACCGGGCCCGGATTACCTCCACAAGCTGCCGGGCGTAGGGCTTTACGTCCCCCTCCCAGGTGATTGCCCCGTTGGGCTCGTTGCAGATCTCATAGAGCACCGCGGGGCTGTTTTGGTAGCGCTCGGCCATCCGGCCGAAGAAGGCCGATGCCTCCGTCAGGTGGTCCAGGGGGTTTCCGTCGGACAGGATGTGCCAGTCGATGATGACGTACATATCGCAGGCGATGGCGCTGTCCACCGCCTCCACCAGCCGCGCCTCCATCCCCACGGGGTCCGTGAGATAGCCCCCCTCCCCGGTGTACATGGCCGCCCGGAAGAGATTGGCGCCGTACTCCGCCGTGTTTTGGATAGCCTGGCGGCCGGCGTACCCGCCATACCATTGCAGCCCGTGGGTGCTCATCCCCCGGAGCACCACCGGCTCACCCGCCTCGTTGCACAGCTGGGTCCCCACGACCTGGAGCCAGCCGTTGTCCGACACGCCCCCGCGGACCGCCGGCCCCGCCGGCGGCTGGTCCCGGGGCGGCTCCGGTTGGCCGCCGGCAAGCCTCAGCGCCTGCCGGAAGAGAACGCAGGCCTCCGCCCGGGTCAGGCCGCTCCGGGGATTGAAATTGCCCGCGCCGTCCCCCCGGATGATGCCGGCTGAGCAGGCGGCCAGCACCCCCTCGTAGTACCGGCCGTCCACCTGGGAGAAATCCCGGATTTTCACCGAGTCCCGGCTGTAGTCCCCCCGTACCTCCGGCAGAAGCGCCCGCATCAGAATCTTTACCGCCAGCTGCCGGGAGATGGGCCGGTCGAAGCTCTCCCCCGTGGGCGGGATCTCGTCCCAGTCGTACCACCCCACCTGGAGCGCCGCCTGAAGCTGGCCCGAGGCCCAGTGGCCTGTCTGGCCCCGGACGGGGGACAGCTGGGCACACCGGGCGGCCACCGACACAAACTGGGCCGCCGATATGGGGTCGTTGGGGCCGAAGCGGCCGTCCGGATAGCCCGAGAACAGATCGGACATCTCTAAAACCGCCGGGCCGTACCAGTCCCCCTCCGACACGTCGGTAAAGGCGGCGGCGGGTCCGGTCAGAATCAGACAGAGCAGCCCCAGAAGAAGGATTCGTTTCACCACTGCCGCCCCTCCTCCCCCTCCAGGCTGTGGACAAGCTCCGCGCAGGCCCGGAACTCCCTTTCGTCCGTCCGCCAGACCTCGTACTCCGACAGGGTGGGCAGGCCCATGGAGACCCCCTCCCTCCGGTAGACCATGCCGCTGTCCGCCGCCCCCGTCCGGGCCGAGGTGTGGAAGACCCGGATGCCGGTGTTGCCGTGGATTTCCAGGATGTTCTGCCGCTTTACCCCCGCACCCGCCATCAGGTCGATCCGGCCCGCCCCGCGGATGAACAGCTCCCGCAAAAGCGCCTGACCCTCCGGGGCGCTGGGGGCCTGGCCCGAGGTGAGTATTGTGCCGCAGCCCAGCCGGACGGCCTCCTCCAGGGCGGCGAAGGGGTCCCGGGTCATGTCGAAGGCCCGGTGGAGGGTGACCTCCAGCCCTTCCGCCCGGGCCATGAGCCGGGCCATGGCCCCCCCGTCCAGCTCTCCGCCGGGGGTGAGCACCCCCAGCACCACGCCGTCCGCCCCCAGCGCGCGGAAGGCATCTATCTCCTCCTCCATCTCCTCCAGCTCCGCTTGGCTGTACAGAAAATCGCCAAAGCGGGGGCGGATGAGCACGTTGATCCTTACGGGGCAGTCCCGCCGCACCTGGCGGAACAGGGCGCGGGAGGGGGTGGTGCCCCCGATGGACAGGTTGGCGCACAGCTCCAGCCGGTCCGCGCCCCCCCGGACCGCCGCCAGGGCGGAGGCGTGGGAGTCTACACAGCCCTCTATCAGCGGGATGTTCTTCATGATAAGCTCCTTTCCAACCGGAAAAAAGGCGCCCGCGGGGGGCGCCTTTTCCTGAAAAGCCGTAACGGCCTCTTACTCCTGCTCCTGCTTGATGGCGTTGATGAGGGCGGGGATCATCTGCTTCTTCCGGCTGACCACCCCGGGGAGGGTGGCCACGCCGTTCTCCAGCGCGGTGTGGAAGGTCTTCTCCACCAGCTCCGCGGCTCCCGCCCCCGCCATGAGCAACTCGGTGCTGGAGTTGCGCACGTCGGTGAACATGTAGAAGATGTAGTCCAGCTGCTGCTTGGCCAGCGCCTCGGGGAGGTAGGGCCCCACAAGCGCCTGGGCCGCCCTGCGGTTCTTCTCGGTCATGTAGCTGCCCTGGCCCACCCCGAAGCGGACATCTCCGCTGGTGAAGATCTTATAGTCCCCGTTAAAGACCTCCTCCGCCGTCTTGCCCGACACGTCGCCGCCGTGGGCGAACATCTCGTCGGCATACTCCTCCAGGTCCACGCCGGCCAGCTCGGCCAGCGCCCGGGCCGCCCGCTCGTCGGCGGGGGTGCAGGTGGGACTGCGGAACATCAGAGTGTCGGACAAAATGGCCGACAGCAGCAGTCCGGCGGTGGTGGGGTCGATCTCCACATCGTTCTCCCGGTACATCTGGTAGACGATGGTGCAGGTGCAGCCCACGGGCACGTTGCGGAAGTATACCGGCCCCTCCGTCTCCATTGCGCCGATGCGGTGGTGGTCGATGATCTCCAGCACCTCGGCCTCCTCGATGCCCTCCACCGCCTGGCCCTTCTCGTTGTGGTCCACCAGGATCAGCTGCTTCTTGTGCAGGTTCAGCAGATTCCGGCGGGAGACCACCCCGATGTATTTCCCGTCGTCGTCCAGCACCGGAAAGTACCGGAAGCGCACCGCCGCCATCACCTTGGTGGCCGCCTCCACCGGGGTGTGGAGGGTGAAGGTGAGGAGGTTTTCCCGGGTCATGTAGTGGCGGACGGGGACCGCCTGGCTCAGCATCTGGCCGGCCACGTAGGTGCTGGTGCTGGTGGTGATGACTATGCAGCCCTTCTCCTCGGCCAGCATCTGCATGGTGCGGGACACCTTGCTGCTGGCGCACACGATGATGCACCCGGCGTCCATCTCCAGGGCGGCCAGCTGGCTGTCCCCCCGGTTGCTCACAATGACAATGTCCCCCGGGCTGATGGACTTCTCAATCTGCTCGGCGCTGCCCGAGCCGATGATGACCCGCCCCTCCACCGTCTTGCCCGACACATCCCCCACCAGAACGGTGCCGTCCAGTATGTCGATCAGGTTCTGGTAGCTGGTCCTGGCGATCTCCAGGCTGTGGGGGTCGATGCCGTCCATGTTGGCGGTGGCCACGTCCTTCACCGTGATGACCCCCTGCAGGTTCTGCTCCCCGTCCACCACGCACAGGGTGTCCAGCTGCTGGTCCCGCATGGTCATCCAGGCCCGGCGCAGGCTCATCTCTCCGTCTACCCCCTCCGCCGGGCGGATATCCACGTCCCGGATATGGGGGCTTACGTCGGTATAGAGCTGGGGCTGGGGGACCTTGAAGTAGTCCAGCACAAATTCCGTCTCCCGGTTCAGCAGCCCCGCCCGGCAGGGCTTGCAGGGGTGCTCCGGGTCCAGGATATTCTTCAGCCTGCTGTAGGCAATGGCGGAACAGATGGAATCCGTGTCCGGATTGCGGTGCCCGATCACCTTGATCGGGCGGGGGGAGCCTGTCTGAACATTCATAGCTTTCCTCATTTCTTCAGGGGGCTGCGCTCTTCACAGCGCGCGTTCCAGCAAGAGCCGGCAGATTTCCATCCGCCGGCCCGTTTGTTCTATGTAGGTGGGTACGGTGTTCTCGCCTTAAATATACCATGCTTTTCCGCCGGTGTCCAGTTTTTTTGTTAATTGTTTACAAAAAAGCCGCCTACCGCGCCAGCAGCTTCTTCACCCCCGCCTCGATGCCCTCCACCGTGAGGGGGAACATGGGGAACAGCCCTTCGATGGCGTCGTAGCTCTCGGTCCACTCGCCACCCCAGTCGGGGCGGTCGCCGGGGTTGAGCCAGACGGCGTGCCGGTACCGCTCCCTCAGACGGCGCAGGCAGTCCAGGCCGCTGGCGGGCTCCCCCTCCCGGGGGACGGGGAAGGGGTCGAATATTTCGTGGGGGGACATCTGGGCGTCCCCCGTGAAAATCAGCTTGTACTCCGGGGATAGGTTGGACAGCAGCCAGCTCACCGGGACCGCCCGGCTGGGGTTCAGGGTGGGGTCGGTGTACAGCCGGGTATAGGGGCAGTTGTGGAAGTAATAGATCTTCAGCTCCTTGAAATGGCCCGCCCTGGTCATCGCCTGAAACAGGGCGGAGCACAGCTGGGCGTAGTGCTCCATGGAGCCGCCGGAGTCCATCAGCAAAATCACCTTCACCGTGTTCTGGCGGGGCTTTTTATAGCGCACCTTTAACATGCCGGCGCTGCTGGCCGTGTCCTGGATGGTGCCGTCCACGTCGAACTCGGTGGGGGGCAGGTCCACCAGGCTGGAGAACTGCCGCAGGCGGCGCAGAGCCACCTGGAGCTGCCGGGTGTCCAGGGTGTTGTCGTGCCGGAAGTCCCGGAAGCGCCGCTCCTCCGCCACACGGAAGGCCCGGCGGGCGGTGGACTGCCCGCCCACCCGGATGCCCACTGGGGACAGGCCCATGTTGCCGAAGATAGACATGCCGTGGGTGCCCGCCCAGTAATTGCCGCAGTTGTGCTGCTCCCGCTGCTCTCGCTTCCGCTCCTGAAACAGCTCCTCGATCTCCAGAACGGACAGGGTCTCGTTCAGCTCGGCCTGCTGCTCGTCATAGGCCCCTGTGGGGGCGTTGGGCCGGTCCAGCCAGTCCAGCAGCTCCCGGGACACCTCCGGCTGAAAGGACACATCCCGGAAATAGTCCAGAAAGGCCCGGTCGAAGGCATCGAAATCCGCCTCGCTCTTCACCAGAAGACAGCGGCTCAGGTGATAGAAGCCGGTAAAGCTGGCCTCGTGGAGGTTTTTGTCCAGTGCCTCCATCAACGCCATCCACTCGGTGAGGGAGACACGCAGGCCATTGCGCCGCAGGAGGTAGAGAAAATCCTCAAACATGGCTCACCGCCAGCTGCGGCGCAGCATGTCGATGTCCTCGTTCTTCTTTAGCAGCACCCCCAGATAGGGCACCTCCTTGACAATGCGGCTGACATCCGTGCCGCCGTGCTGGAGCGCCTGGATCCAGTCGATGATCTCGCTGGTGGAGGGCTTTTTCTTGATCTGGGGCAGGTTCCGGATCTTGTAAAAGGCCTCCAGCACCTGGTCCAGGAGCTTCTCCCCGATGTCAGGGTAGTGGACCCGCACAATGTCCGCCATCAGCTCCCTGTCCGGGAACTCGATATAGTGGAACACGCACCGGCGCAGAAAGGCGTCGGGCAGCTCCTTCTCCGCGTTGGAGGTGAT
>CAJUSG010000075.1 GCA_910589085.1 uncultured Oscillospiraceae bacterium
ACCTGAAGTTCCGCAACACCGCCCGGTACTGCCTGGGCAACCTGGACGGCTTCGACCCCAACAACCTGGTCAAGCCGGAGGAGATGGTGGAGCTGGACCGCTGGGCTGTCACCAAGCTGAACCGGCTCATTGAAAAGTGCTTCACCGCCTATGACAACTATGAGTATCATGTTGTCAGCCACGCCATCAACGACTTCTGCGTGGTGGAGCTGTCCTCCTTCTATCTGGATATCATCAAGGACCGGCTCTACTGTGAGGAGAAGAACGGGCTCCTCCGCCGCTCCGCCCAGACCGCCCTGTGGCTCATCCTGGACACCATCACCAAGCTCTTCGCCCCCATTCTGGCCTTCACCTGCGACGAGATCTGGCTGGCCATGCCCCACCGTGAGGGCGACGACCCCCGGAACGTCCTCCTCAACGAGATGAACAAGCCCTTCCCCTTCTATGCCCTGGACGAGGCGGCCATGGATCGGTGGAACAAGGTCATCAAGCTGCGGGACGTGGTCAACCAGGCCCTGGAGACGGCGCGGAACGAGAAGAAGATCGGCAAGAGCCTGGAGGCGAAGATCGTCCTCACCGTGCCCGCCTTCGAGACCGCCCTGGACGGGATGGACGCCGACACGCTGGCCGATATCCTCATTATTTCCCAGGCGGAGCTGCAAAAGAGCGATATGAACGTCCTGAAGGTGGACGTTGAGCCCGCCCAGGGCCAAAAGTGTGAGCGGTGCTGGAAGGTCCTGCCAGCCGTGGGTTCCAACAGCAAGCACCCCACCCTCTGCCCCCGGTGCGCCGATGTCATCGCAAAGTCCACCTCCTTCGAGGCTCTCTAAACAGCCTCTCTGCAAAAGAACGCCCGGAGCATGGAAATCCATGCTCCGGGCGGACATTTTATTCAGAATCTTCTTCCTTCAGCCGCTCCAGCACCAGCTTATAGCCTCCGGAGCCGTAGCGAAGCTCGGTATTCACACGGGTAATGGTGGAACTGCTGGTAGATATCTCCCCGCGGATCGCCTCATAGGTCTTCCCCTCAGAGAGCATCCGGGCCACCTGAAGCCGCTGGGCAAAGGCGGACAGCTCCTGCACGGTGAGCAGATCACCAAAAAATCGGTAACACTCCTCCACGTCCCGCAGGGCCAAAATTCCGCGGAACAACTGGTCAATAGAGTCGTTTCGGTCGTTTCGTATGCGAGGCATAGCTGAGTAGCCCTCCTTTAGAGCTGTACTGTAACAGGGGCATCCAGGCTGACCGAGCCGCCGATCCAGGCGGACACCGCCTCGCCGTCCCGGCGGAGCACAGCGGCCTCCACCGCTCCGGCTGGCTGAAGGTAGGTGCGGACAAAGGGGCCGTCGGGGGCGTTCTGGCTCTGGGCGATGGCGGCGGCCAGAGAGCCGGAGCCGCAGCTGCCCTCCCACACCAGGCTGTCCGCCGTGGGCACCTTCACCAGGGGGGTGATGGCCCCCTTTGCGCTATCCAGAAAGATGACGCCGTAGGCATCCAGGTCGGGGATATCCCAAAACAGGGGCTCGGCCTTCCGGAAGAAGTCCAGGCTGGGGGGCACGTCCTCCACCACCAAGTGGGCGATCCCTATCAGGTCTACCATGATGGCGGGACAGCCGTCCACCTCCGTCCGGCCCACGCCCCGGGGCAGGGGCATCTGAGCCCGGGCGGTGCCGGCGGCCAGATCCACGTCCACCGTCACCGGCTGGCCGCAGCCGCTCACCTCCACCTGAACCCGGGACAGGCCGTCCAGCTGTTGGGCCATGAGCATCCCGAAAGCCCGGGTGGCATTGCCGCAGAACTCGCCCCCGGCCATCTCCAGCCGGCCGGCACTCCCCTGGAGGGGCGGACAGAGGAATCCTACCTGCTCCACATCCCCGCCGGGCATGTCCATAAGCCGGGCGGCAATCCCGGCCCGGTCCCCAGCGGGGACCGGGTCCAGGACAAAGAGGGTGATGTTGCCCGCGGGGTCGGCCCGCAGAACCTTCAGCTCCACCGCTTACTGGAAGTCGGGGATAAATTCCTTTACAATGTCCAGCAGCTCGCCGCTGCGGATCATCTTCTCCACCTCCAGAATGTCGGGCCAGATCTCCCGGTCGATCTCGTAGAAGTCCACCTTCTCACGCACGTGCTTCAGCAGGGCCTCATGGACGGGGGCGATGCCCTGGCCGTGGGTGTTCAGCTGGCGGCGGATGTCGATGGCCTGGCAGGCGGTGAGCAGCTCATCGGCCAGCACGGAGAAGGTGTTCTGGACGATCATGCCCGCCTTGCGGCCGGCGGTGGTGCCCATGGACACGATGTCCTCCTGGTTGGCGGAGGAGGGGATGGAGTCCACGCTGGCGGGGTGGGCCAGCACCTTGTTCTCCGACACCATGGAGGCGGCGGCGTACTGGACGATCATAAAGCCGGAGTTAACGCCGGGCTTGGTGGTAAGGAAGGGGGTCAGGCCGTTGGACAGAGCGGCGTTGACCATCCGCTCGGTGCGGCGCTCGGAGGCGTTGGCGATCTCGGAGCAGGCGATGCCCAGGGTGTCGAAGGGGATGGCCATGGGCTCACCGTGGAAGTTGCCGCCTGAGATGACCGCCTCGTCCTCCAGGAAGATCAGGGGGTTGTCGGTGACGGCGTTGAGCTCGATCTCCACCTTATCCCGCACGTAGTCCAGAGCGTCCCGGACGGCGCCGTGGAGCTGGGGAATGCACCGCAGGGCGTAGGCGTCCTGCACCCGGTCGGTCTGGCAATTGTCCAGAATCTCGGAGCCGGCCAGCAGCTTGCGCATGTTCTCGGCCACCAGCATCTGGCCCTTCTGGCCGCGCACCTGATGGATGCGGGGGTCGAAGGCGTTGCGCAGGCCGGTGAGGCCCTCGAAGTCCATGGAGCCGATCACGTCGCCCAGCTGGGCGGCGCAAATGGTGTCGTACAGGGCCAGGGAGCCCACGGAGGTCATGGCGCAGGTGCCGTTGGTCATGCCAAGGCCCTCCTTGCACACCAGGGTGTCCAGGGTGGCGATGCCCGCCTTGGACATGGCGTCGGCGCCGGACATGAGCTCGCCCTTGTAGTAGGCCTGGCCCTTGCCCAGCATGGGCAGGGTCATGTGGGCCAGGGGGGCCAGGTCGCCGGAGGAGCCCAGAGAGCCCTTCTGGGGCACCCAGGGGTGGACGCCGGCGTTGAGCATCTGGATCATCATCTCAACCAGCAGGGGGCGCACGCCGGACACGCCGCCGCACAGGGCGTTGGCCCGGAGGAGCAGCATACCGCGGACGACCTCCTCGGCGTAGGGCTCGCCGGCGCCGGTGCAGTGGCTGAGGATCAGGTTGGTGGACAGCTGGTTGCTCATCTCCTCGGGGACGGCCACCTTCTGGAAGTCGCCGAAGCCGGTGGTGATACCGTAGGCCACCCGGCCCTCCTCGGCGATCTTCTCGGCCAGGGCCCGGGACTTCTTCATGGCCTCCAGGGCGGAATCGGCCAGCTCCACAGGGGCGTTGTACCGGGCGACGGCGACAAAGCTCTCCAGGGTCAGGCTGTGGCCGTCCAGGACGACCTTCTTGATGGCGGAAGGATTCATAATCATGGCGAATTACCTCACTTTTCCTTATTTTTTCGGCACAAATATCGGGCCGAGAATTGACAAAGTTAAGATGCGGCCCCCAAAGGGGGGTCCCTCTGAGGGCCGCAGGCAATCAGATTTTCATGCCCCTGCGGGAAAAACCGCCGGAACGGGGCGCGTCATTGACCTGACGGATGGGGATGTTGGGATGCTTTTCCCGGGCCAGAAGCAGGATTTTTTCGGTATCCTTCCGGGTGAAGAAAAAGCGCTTGCTGGCGTTGCCGTGACCGATGTGAAGGGCAATCACCTCAGGATGGTTTCTGTCTTCCACCACGATGGCGTTGATCTCCTCCCAAGGCCAAAAATTGTAATTGGTGGTGATTTTCATCTGATAGAAGATCTCCAGCCCCCGCTCGGTAACCGCAACATCTTTTTTGGTCAGCAGCGTCAGGGTGTAGAGCACGCCGAAAATCAGGGCGATTTTAAACCGGGTGAAAATACCGCCCACCAGCAGGACCGCCACCATGACCCAGCAGGCGAAAATAATGTGCGGCTTCCGGGGCTTCAGCTCCCGGGGGATGTAGACAGGGCCGGTCAGATCAGCCCAGGGAAGAGGTTTTGCGCTCACAGGCAGATTCCTTTCTTCACCAAAAGATCAGGATCTTTTGGTGTCCGCCCCCCCACGGGGGCGGAGCCAAAGTTACGTCAGAGACGATCAGGCGTTGATCTTGGGGGCCTTGCCGGCGGCGCGGCGGGCCTCCAGATTCTTCAGGGCTTTCTCGTGGGCCTCGGCGGGGGCGCCGGCGGGCTTGCCGGCCTTGGTCTTGCCGAAGATGTTGGTGTAGGAGCCGTCAGCCCAGAAGATGTTGCGGCCCAGGAAGGCGGTGATGGCGGCGTAGATGGGGTTGAGCAGGTTCACAAAGGCGAAGGGGAAGTAGGTGAAGGGGCTCATGCCGAACACGCCCTGCTGATAAGCGCCGCAGCCGGTCCAGGGGAACATGGCGGCCCACAGGGTGCCGCAGTCCTCCAGGGTACGGGACATCATGTTGCGGCTCAGGCCCAGCTCGTCATACTTCTCTACGTACAGGGGGGCGGGAACGCCGATGCCCAGGAACTGGTCGCACATGGTGGCGTCGCAGAACAGGGAGGTGGCCATGGTGGTGAAGATCAGGCTGCCCACGGAGTTCAGCCGGTTCTTCAGCTTGCCGAACAGGGCCTCGGTGCAGCCGCAGCGCTCCAGCGCGCCGCCGTAGGCCACGGCCAGGAGGATCAGGTTGATGGTCCACATGGTGTGGTCCATGCCGCCCCGGTTAAGCAGGCTGCAGACGGTGGTGTAGGCGTCGGGGCTGACGTTCAGCGCGGCGGCGGCCTCAGCCACCAGCTCGGGAATCTCGGTATCCACGCCGAAGCCATAGCCGTAGTGCAGCATATCGAACAGGTCGGCCAGGCTGCCTACGCCCTGGAAGATCACAGCGAAGATAACGCCGGTAAACACCGAAATCGCGACGCCCACCAGGCCGGGCAGCTTCATGATACAGGCCGCGATAACCACCAGGATGGGGACCAGCAGGAAGGGATTGATGTTAAAGCCGGAGGCGATCACGGTCTGGATGTCCTTGGCCACAGTGGGATCGTAGCTGCCGGAGCTGGTGACAACACCCAGGATGGCATAGCCGATCAGGGCCAGGACAAAGGTGGGGGCGGTGGTGGACACCATAGCGGTCACGTGGTCAAACAGGCCGGTGCCGGACACGGCGGCGGCCAGGTTGGTGGTGTCAGACAGGGGGGAGAACTTGTCGCCCACATAGGCGCCGGAGATAGCCATACCGGCGGTGATGGGGGCGGGGATGCCCAGGCCGGCGCCGATGCCCAGCATGGCGATGCCCATGGTGGCGGTGGCGGTCCAGGAAGAGCCGCAGGCCAGGCCCACAATGGCGCACAGGATGCAGCCGATGGGCAAGAACAGCTGAGGAGTCAGCAGGTTCAGCCCGTAGTAGATCAGGGCGGGGATGGTGCCCGACATGAGGAAGGAGGCGACCAGCAGGCCAACCGTACACAGGATCAGGATGGCCTCCATAGTGGCGTTCAGCCGGTCGACCATGCCGGCCAGCATGTCGGAGAAGCTGTGGCCGCAGAAGCAGCCCACGGCGCAGGCCACCACGATGGACACGGCCAGAGGCATGTGGGCGTCCACATAGGTCCCACCGCTGAAGTTCAGGCCGTAGATCATCAGGCCCATCATCACCACGATGGGGAGCAGCGCCTCAACGATGTTGGGCAGGCGGACATTGCGGGATTTTTCGTTACTTGCCATAGATAATGTACCCCTCTTTCTTAATTTTGGTTTTTCTGCCAAAATCCGGAGTCCCTCCAGATCCCTCTTGAGATACGCCGTCCCATCCCGGGGCGGAAACCGTCAGCCCTTCAAGCGCACATCTCAGGCTGAGCCGGGTTCACGTCCAAGGCGGGCTAGCACCGCAGGACGTGGCGGCGTATCCGCAGGAGGGCCCCTCTCCAGCGGGGCTCCGATTTGCCTCTATCATAACACAGACGGTCATTAAAATCAACAAAAATATTTCTCAGAAATAAATTTTGCTTGGGCACTATCACAGTCTAGTGCTGATGAGCTATTGCAACACTTCACTGCCTTACGAAAGAATCCCTGGGGGAGAGAGGATTCGCCGCGGCTCTTTGGGACCGCCGCTTGAAAAGCAGATGTAAAATGGGGCTTTTCCTTAAAGAAATAAAGTGTTCGTCCTGATGCGAGAAAAAAATGTTATTTACGGGATCGGCTTTGTGCGTTATAATGGCTACAGTGAAAAGCCGGGCGGCGCCCGGAATAAACAACAAAATTTATAGAAAGCAGGAGGCCCACCAAGATGAGCATCAAATCCGACATCGAGATCGCCCAGGAGCATACTCCAAAGCGCATTACCGAGATCGCCGCAGCCGCCGGCATCGACGAGAAATACCTGGAGATGTACGGCAATTACAAGGCCAAGATCGATTATAAGCTGCTCAACGAGACGACCGCTCCCGACGGCAAGCTGATTCTGGTCACCGCCATCACCCCCACCCCCGCCGGCGAGGGCAAGACCACCACCTCTGTGGGCCTGGCTGACGGCCTGCGCAAGATCGGCAAGAAGTCCGCCGTGGCCCTGCGGGAGCCCTCCCTGGGCCCCGTGTTCGGCGTGAAGGGCGGCGCGGCCGGCGGCGGCTACGCCCAGGTGGTCCCCATGGAGGACATCAACCTCCACTTCACCGGCGACTTCCACGCCATCGGCGCGGCCAACAACCTG
>CAJUSG010000076.1 GCA_910589085.1 uncultured Oscillospiraceae bacterium
GGACGGCCGCACAGGTCCATGGTCCAGCTCTTGAACTTGGGGAACTGCTTGTGCTTGATGATTGTTGACATGTCGATTCTCCTTTTCATTGGTGTCCCCGGAGATTTGTCTGCCCTTTAGCACTTGAATACGGGTTTGGGAACCTTCCTCCCGCCGCAGCGAAAGCCTCCCTTCGCAAAGGGAGGTGGCATTTGCGAAGCAAATGGCGGAGGGTTTCTCCTATCGGGACGAATCTGTTTTCGGGAGAAACCCCCAGTCAGCTTCGCTGACAGCCCCCTTCGCGAAGGGGGCCTTTTTGTGCTCTCCAACCCCATATTCAACTGCTAAAAGACCAGCAAAGACGCCGGGGTATATGCGAACATAGGGCGGTGCGCAAAGACGCGCCGCCCTATGAAACACAATTTTACTTACGGATGCCCAGCTTGGCGATGATCGCGCGGTAGCGCTCGATATCCTTGGCCATCAGGTAGTCCAGCAGCTTGCGGCGCTTACCGATCATCTTGTACAGGCCGCGGCGGCTGTGGTTGTCGTGGATGTGCACCTTCAGGTGCTCGGTGAGCTCGTTGATGCGGGCGGTGAGGATGGCGATCTGGACCTCAGGAGAGCCGGTATCGGTCTCATGGGTGCGGTTGGCCTCAATCACGGCCGTCTTTTCGTCCTTGCGAATCATGGAAATTCCACCTTTCAAATCGTTCTGTCCAAGGGCTGGGTAGCGGGCGGGCGGGTCCCCGCGCACCTGCGCGGGCCTTGTCCCGAAACCAAGCGATGGATGGGCGCACACTGTGGTGCTCGGATAATATATCATAGTTTTTCCTTGCTGTAAAGGGAAAAATCAAGGTTTTTAAGAAAAATTTTGCGGGGGAGGATCGCCCATACTCAGCTGAAGCTCCTCCAGCTCCTGCATCGTCTGCTCCGTCTGGCTGATGATGTCCTCCAGGCGGGAAAAGGCTTGGAGGTACAGGGTGTGGTACTGTTCCGCAGTGAGCCTGTTGGTTTCGCTTTCCATAAAAATTTCTCCTATCTTTTTTTGTTATTTTATTCCATCGGAGAGCAATGACAATCAGATGTTTGTGGTGCTGTGGTCCGCGCTGGAACGGGGAACAATTTGACGGAATCAAGGACAAAACGAATAGACAAACATGTTCCCATAGGATATAATAGCTCCAAAGGAGTGAAAATTATGCCGAAAATTGACGCCCAATTGGGTATTCGGGTGACAAAAGACCTGAAGACCCGCCTGACAGCCCAGGCAAAAAGCGAGATGAAAAGCGTCTCCACCCTTGTGGTGGAGGTGGTGGAGGCCTATCTGGACTCCAAGGGAATGGGAAAACAGCAGTAAACAACCGCCCGGCGCAGACAGTCTGCGCCGGGCGGTGGGTTTTGCTAATTCAGGTGCCAGATATCCTCGTTGTATTGCCGGATGGTGCGGTCGGAGGAGAAGTAGCCGGATTTCGCGATGTTGACCAGCATCTTTTTGGCCCAGGCCTGGCGGCTGCCGTAGTCCCTCACGGCCAGGTCCTTGGCGGCGATATAGTCCTCCACGTCCAGCAGGGCCATAAACCAGTCCTTGGTCTTCATGTCCTTCCAGAGGGCGGACAGCTCCGCCGGGTCGCCTACAGCAAGCAGCTCGGGGGAGACCAGGAAGTCTACCAGCCGTTCCACACCGGGGCGGTGGTAGAAGTCCAGGGGCCGGTAGCTCCGGCCGTCTGGCTCGGCGCCCTGGTAGAGCTGGATGACCTGATCGCTGTGCCGGCCGAAGGTGTAGATGTTTTCCTCCCCCACCAGCTGGGCGATCTCCACGTTGGCTCCGTCCAGGGTGCCCAGGGTGACGGCTCCGTTGGCCATGAATTTCATGTTGCCGGTGCCGCTGGCCTCCTTGGAGGCCAGGGAGATCTGCTCGGAGATATCACAGGCGGGGATGAGCCGCTCCGCCCAGGTGACATTGTAGTTCTCCACCATGGCCACCCGCAGCCAGGGCCGGACCTGGGGGTCCCGGTCGATGAGCTGCTGCAGGCACAGGATGAGATGGATGATCCGCTTGGCCATCACATAGGCGGGGGCCGCCTTGGCGCCGAACAGAACGGTGACAGGCTGCTCGGGGAGCTTGCCGGCCTTGATCTCCAGATACTTATGGATGATATACAGGGCGTTCATCTGCTGGCGCTTGTACTCGTGGAGCCGCTTGACCTGAATGTCAAAGATGGACTGCGGGTCGATCTCGATGTGCTGCCTGGCCCAGAGCACCCGGCACAGGTGGTCCTTATTGTGCTGCTTCACCTCCAGCAGCCGGGTCAGCACCCCGTCGTCCTCCTGGAAGGCCAGCAGGCCCTCCAGCTTGGCGGCGTCTCTGCGCCAGTCGGAGCCGATGCAGCTGTCAATGAGGGAGGCTAGCTCCGGATTGCAGGCCTCCAGCCACCGGCGGAGGGTAACCCCGTTGGTCTTGTTGTTGAATTTCTCCGGATAGAGGTCATAGAAGGCCTTCAGCTCGGCGTTTTTCAAAATCTCCGTGTGGAGGGCGGCCACGCCGTTGACCGAGAAGCCGCAGTGGATGTCCATATGGGCCATGTGAACCCGGTTCTGCTCGTCCAGGATGGCCACCTTGGGGTCGGGGTGGGCCTCCTTCGTCCGGCGGTCCAGCTCCCGGATGACGGGCACCAGCTGGGGGGCCGCCTTCTCAATGAAGGACAGGGGCCATTTCTCCAAAGCCTCGGCCAGGATGGTGTGGTTGGTGTAGGCGCAGGTGCGGCGCACCTGATCCAGGGCCTCGTCGAAGGACATACCCCGGGCGGTGAGCAGGCGGATAAGCTCGGGGATGACCATAGAGGGGTGGGTGTCGTTGATCTGGACCACCACATGGTCGGCCAGGGTGCTCAGGGCATAGCCCCGGCTCTCCAGCTCGGCCAGGATCAGCTGGGCTCCGGCGGACACCATAAAGTACTGCTGATACACCCGAAGGAGCCGGCCGGCCTCATCGCTGTCGTCGGGGTAGAGGAAGGAGGTCAGGTTGTGGGCGATATCTCCCTTGTCAAAGCCGATGCCCACCCAGGGCTTGGGGGCGGGCTCCGCCACATCGAAGAGATGCAGGCGGTTGGCGTATCCGTTCCCCGCCCCGGGGACGGCGATGTCGTAGAGCACCGCCTTCAGGTCGAAGCCGCCGAAGGGGACGTCGAACACCACCCCGGTGGGAATCAGCCAGCTGTCCGCCTCCAGCCAGGGGTCGGGGACCTCGGTCTGCTGATTGCGGTGGAACTGCTGCTTGAACAGGCCGTAGTGGTAGTTGAGGCCGATGCCGTCGCCCGGCAGGCCCAGGGCTGCGATGGAGTCCAGAAAGCAGGCGGCCAGCCGGCCCAGGCCGCCGTTGCCCAGGGAGGGCTCGGGCTCCATGGACTCAATGACCCCCAGGTCCCGGCCCAGGTCGGCCAGCAGGGCGCGCACCTCGTCGTGGAGGCCCAGGGCCAGCAGATTGTTGGACAGCAGCTTGCCCATGAGGAACTCGGCGGAAAAGTAGTAGAGCTTTCGCCCGCCCGCCGGAGCGGGACGGTTCTGGGCCATCGTCCGGGTGAGGATCAGCAGCGCCTCGTAGAGCTGATGGTCGTCACACTGATCGGGGGAGCAGCCAAACCGCTCCTGGGTGGTCTGGAAGAGCTGTTCTTTTAATTGCATAGAGACATCTCCTTGTCACTTGGATTGGGCCGCGCACAGGGTGGTTCTATTCCGCGCGCTTGGAGCGGGCGGCCGGCTTTTTCACCTTGGGCAGCCGCTGATACACCCGCATCTCCTGAAACAGGTGCCGGGCCAGCTTTTCATCAAAGGCGCCGGGCAGGGCGCGCCACTTCCAATTATCCCCAAGGGTGGAGGGGATATTCATCCGGGCCTCGCTGCCCAGGCCCAGCAGGTCCTGGAACTGCATCACAGCCAGGTCGGCGGGTGAGGCCCAGGCCGAGCGCATCATGCCCCAGTGATAGCCCTCCCGTTTGGACAGGCGCAGGTAGGCCTTGGCAAAGGACACATCCTTCTTGGGGGCCGAGGCCATCCAGCCCTGAATGGTGTCGTTGTCGTGAGTGCCGGTGTACACCACGCAGTGGGTGGGGTAACAGTGGGGCAGGTAGTCGCTGCCCGTGTCCCGGCTGTCGAAGGCGAACTCCAGGATTTTCATGCCGGGGTAGCCGGACTGCTTAAGGAGTTTTTTCACCGAGGGGGTAAGGAAGCCCAGATCCTCGGCGATGATGTCCTTTTTGCCCAGAGTCTTGTTCACGATTTTGAAAAAATCAATGCCCGGCCCGGGGCACCAGCGGCCGTTTTTAGCGGTGTCGTCCCCAAAGGGGATGGCATAGTAGGAGTCGAAGCCCCGGAAATGGTCGATGCGCAGAGTGTCGCAAATTTGGAACTGCCAGGCGATCCGCTTGAGCCACCAGGCGTAGCCGTCCTCCTTCATCTTCTCCCAGTCGAACAGCGGGTTGCCCCACAACTGGCCGTCGGCGGAGAAGCCGTCCGGTGGGCAGCCGGCCACCTCGGTGGGCCGGCCGTTCTCGTCCAGCTGGAACTGTTCCGGGTTGGCCCACACGTCGGCGCTGTCCAGGGCCACATAGATGGGCAGGTCGCCAATAATGGAGATGCCTTTTTGATTGACATACTCCTTCAAGCTCCACCACTGGCTGAAAAAGAGATGCTGCACCCACTTCCAGAAGTCGATCTCAGCGGCCAGCTCTTTTTTCACCTGCTCCAGAGCGGCAGGCTTACGCAGACGCAGCTCCTCCGGCCAATCCAGCCAGGGGGCCCCGCCGTACTTGTTTTTCAGGGCCATGAACAAGGCGTAGTCCTCCAGCCAGTCCGCCCCCCAGAGGGTGCCCCGCATATCGAACTTGTCCCCCCGTGACAGCCGGGAGACCGCCAGGCGCAGGACCTCAAAGCGGTTTTGATAGAGAACCGCGTAATCCACCCGCTCAGGGTCGCTCCCCCAGTTCATGGACTGATACTCCTCCGGCTTCAAAAGCCCCCACTCGGCCAGAATATCCAGGTCGATAAAGTAGGGGTTGCCGGCGAAGGAGGAGAAGGACTGGTAAGGGGAATCGCCGTAGCTGGTGGGGCCAACGGGAAGGAGCTGCCAGCAGCTCTGACCCCCGGCGGCCAGAAAGTCGGCGAATTTGTAGGCCTCCGCCCCCAGGGTGCCGATGCCGTAGGGGGAGGGCAGGGAGGAGACCGGCATCAAGATTCCTGCTTTTCTCACGTTGGAATCACCTTTCTGCATCAATTTTACGGATTCAACGCAGGGTGCGGCGGCCCCGCCGCGCCGGTGTATATGCGGCGCTCCAGGCCGTCACACCCTACGGCATGAGTAGATTATTGGAGCTGCGCCACGCTCTCTCCCTCGACCAGATGGAAGGGGACCAGCTCGTGGACCGGAGGGCTGTTGCGGGTAATCCCCCGGAGAAGGGCGTCTACCCCGCGCTCGGCCAGCTGCTGGGTGTCCTGGCGGACGGTGGTCAGCCGGGGCAGGGAGTACTGGCCGATGGCCACTCCGTCGTAGCCCATCACCGAGATGTCCTCGGGCACCCGCTTCCCCAGGTCCCGCATGGCGCGCATAGCGCCCAGGGCCGTCACGTCGCTGACGGCAAAGATGGCGGTGAGGTCGGGGCACCGCTCCAGCAGCCGCCGGGCGGCGGCGTAGCCGTCCTCCAGGGAGTAGCGGCAGGGCTCGCACTGGCGCTCCCCGTCAAAGGGGAGGCCCAGCTCCTGACAGGCCTCCTGGCAGCCCAAAAACCGGCTGTAGCCAATTTGAAAGCAGGACCAGTTGCCCCCCAGCATCCCGATGTGCCGGTGTCCCCGGCCGGTCAAAAAGTGGACCGCCTGGCGGGAGGCCTCCCGGTCATCGGTGGTAATGGAGGAGAGATTATTGAAATGAAGATCGGCGGCGGTGTTGGTCAGCAGCACGCAGGGAATGGCGATGCCCTGAAAGGCCGCCTGGAACAGCTCCCGGTCCCCGCCCAGGAAGAGGATGCCCAGGGGCTTGCGCTCCCGGCACAGCTGCAGGGCGTAGGCCACCTCATTGGCGTCCTCGTCCAGGTAGTAGACGGCGGCGTCCTGTCCCGCGTCCCGGAGGAGGGACTGAAGCCGCTCCACCAGGTCGGCAAAGAGCATATTTTGGGTGCCCTTGACGATGATGGCGACGCTGGTGCTGGCCTGCTGCTTCAGATGCTTGGCGTTGTTGTTGGGCTGAAAGCCCTGCTCCTCCACCACCGCCATGACCCTGCGGCGGGTCTCGTCGCTGACGTCGGGGTGGTCGTTGAGCACCCGGGACACGGTGGCCACGCCGCACCCGGACAGCCGGGCGATATCCTTAATGGTCAATCGGTGTCCCTTCTTTCTGTCAAGACGGTGAAATCATAGCACGTTTGGAACGGGAACGCAAGCCTTATCCCTTCACCGCTCCGGCGGCCACACCCTTAATAATGTGCTTCTGGCAGGAGAGATAGAACACCACAATGGGGATAATGGCCATCACCAGCGAGGCCATGATGGCGCCCATATCCACCCGGCCGTAGGAGCCCTGCATCCGCTGGATGGTGATGGGGATGGTGCTGAACTTGTTCAGGTCCAGGGTCAGGTAGGGGAGCAGGAAGTCGTTCCAGATCCACATGGTCTCCAGAATGCCCACGGAGATATAGGTGGGCTTCATGATGGGCAGCACCACGGAGAAGAAGGTCCGCAGGGGAGAGCAGCCGTCGATCATGGCGGCCTCCTCAATCTCAATGGGGATGGACTTGACGAAGCCGCAGAACATGAACACCGCCAGCCCCGCGCCAAAGCCCAGGTA
>CAJUSG010000077.1 GCA_910589085.1 uncultured Oscillospiraceae bacterium
CCCGGGGATGAGGCTGATGAGCCATGCGAAGGGGAGGGAGAGGAGGAAGAGGACCAGCGCGAAGAGGGGGACGGAGAGGACGGGGGAGAGGGCCGGCAGGGAGACCCCCAGCCGCTGAAGCACCAGCACCCAGAGCTGGTGAATCAGGTAGACGCCGAAGGCGCAGCCTCCGAGCTGCGATACGGCCCTGCGCCGGGACCGCTCCTCGCTGACCCCCAGCACATAGCGGAAGAGGACGCAGAAGGCGGCCGCTGTCAGCACCACATTGGGGGCAAGGTACCGCCGCCAGAGCTCCTGACTTCCGCCGATGAGCCCGGGCCCCATGAGGGTGAGGGCCAGCCCCAGAACCCCCAGTATGTACAGGCAGTACTCTGCGATGCGGCTGATTTCAAAGTGCCGCAGATACCAGCCCCCCACATAGCACCCCACCCAGCCCAGCACCATCTGGACCTGAAGCTGCTCCCGCCATATGGAGACGGCGCCATAGGGGTGAAAGGCGGACCACAGGGGCAGGAGGGAGGCAAAGAGGAAGCACAGCCCCAGAAAGTAGCGCAGCTCCCCCCGGCTGGCGGAGGCGGTGAACCGATGGATCACCGGGTGGACCAGATAGAGACCGATGAGGGGGTAGAGGACCCACAGGTGGAAGTAGGTGTCCCCCTTGACCGCCGATAACAGCAGGTCGGCCAGCCCGGCCAGAGTGAAGTTGCCGCCCCGGCCCGCAAGCAGGGGCGGAACGATGGCATACACCACCCCCCAGAAGATCAGCAGTCCGAGGGCGGGCAGAGCCAGCCCTGTCAGGGCGGCGGAAGCCTGGGGCTTGCCCTCCTCCAGGGCGAACATCCCCCAGAGCATGAACAGAGCGGGGACAGTCCAGAGGGTCAGCCCCTCATAGATATCCAGCGCCTGCCGGGCCCCGGAGCCGGGGGCTGTCAGGTCCAGATACCGGTGGGCCAGCAGCAGCATGATGGCGCACAGGACGGTGAACGCCCGGAAAAAGCCGGGCCAGCCCCAATTGCGATCTCCCTTGGCCATTACTTCTTCTCCGGCACAATCTCGATCCAGTAGCCGTCGGGGTCAGAGATAAAATAGATGCCCATGGCGGGGTTTTCGAAGCAGACGCAGCCCATAGCCTTGTGCTTCTCATAGAGGGCGTCGTACTCGCCGGTGCGGAAGGCCAGGTGGAACTCACACTCCCCCAGGTTGTAGGGCTCTTCCCGGTCCCGGAGCCAGGTCAGCTCCAGCTGGAAGGGTGAGCCGGCCTCATCCCCCAGGAAGACCAGCTTGAAGGAGCCGTCGGGGGCGTTCTTCTCCCGCAGGGGGGACAGGTTGAGGGCCTCCTTGTAGAAGGCGAGGCTGCGCTCCAGGTCGAGCACGTTGAAGTTGAAGTGGTAGAAGGAAGTCATAACAGTTTCTCCTTTACAATAAATTTACTCGGCTTTTTTGTCGATCCACTCGGGGCGGAATTTGGAGTAGATAATTTTCTGCTCGCTGTACAGCCCGTGGTAGCCGGACAGCATGTAGGCCACCCCGCAGCACAGGGCGTAGAGGGGCAGCCCCTGGCCGCCGAAGAGCTCGAAGGCCAGCAGGATGGAGCTGAGGGGGCAGTTGGTAGCGCCGCAGAACACCGCCGCCATGCCCAGGGCGCCGGAGAAGCCGTGGGGCAGTCCCAGCAGGGGGCCCGCCCAGGTGCCGAAGGCGCAGCCGGTGAAGAGGACGGGGACGATCTCGCCCCCCCGGAAGCCGGCCCCCAGGGTGAGGGCGGTAAAGAGGATTTTCAGCAGGAAGGCCTCCGGGATGGTGTCCCCGGCCAGCAGCTGGCGGATGACCCCGTCTCCCGCCCCGTTGTAGGTCTGGCTGCCGATGGCCAGGGTGAGGGCCAGCACCAGCGCCCCGCCGGCGGCGGCCCGGGCCAGGGGGTCGGGCAGGTATCTGGCGTAGAGCCTCGGGGCGGCGTGCATCGCCTTGCAGAAGAGGATGGACAGCAGGGCGCACAGCACCCCCAGGGCGGCGGTCTGGAGGATGGGGGTCAGCTCCAGCTCCAGGGCGTCGTGGACGGGGTAGCCGTGGATGGCGTGGAGGCCGAAGCCGTGGGCCACCAGGGCCGCCGTGTAGGAGGACAGCAGGCAGGGCACCATGGCGGCGTAGTACATCCGGCCCACCGTCACCACCTCCATAGCGAAGACGGCGGCGGTAAGGGGGGTGCCGAACAGGGCGGAGAAGGCGGCGGCCATGCCGCACATCACCACGATCCGGCCGTCGAGCTCATCCAGGCCCAGCTTGCGGCCTGCGTAGGCGGACAGGGAGGCGCCCAGCTGAAGGGCGGCCCCCTCCCGGCCGGCGGAGCCCCCCACCAGGTGGGTGAGGATGGTGGACAGGAAGATCAGCGGTGCGGTGCGCAGCTTGAGCCGCTCCGCATCCCGCACGGCCACCAGCACCAGATTGGTGCCCCGGTCCTTCTCCATGCCGCACACCCGGTAGAGCAGCACGATGGCCATGCCCCCCAGGGGCAGCAGCCAGATGATGTTGGGGTGCTCGCCCCGCAGCTCGGCAGCCAGGTCGATGCCCAGGTGGAAGGCCACCGCCACCAGGCCCACGACCACGCCGATCAGGCAGGAGTACAGCAGCCACTTGACAAAGGTCACGCCCTCCTGAACGTGTCCCCGTGCCCGCTCAGACAGCTGAGGCATATTCCATTCTCCTCTCTCTCCCGGGGCCCGCCAGCCCCGACCCGAAGGATATTAAAAGTATATCATAATCTGGAGGATTTTCCACCCCAAAATCTCTTTTCCTCTGAAAAAAGGGAGAACCCCTTGCCATTCCCGGGTATTTGTGCTAATATGCTGTCTGTATCACTATATTTTCTGCCTTTAAAGGAGGTTATTTTCGTGGACGAGGGCCAAATATGGCTTGTTCTGCTCGCGGTCAGCCTTTGCGTCAATATTGTCCAGCTGCTGTGGCGGCCCATTTTGAAGCTGCTGCACCGAAAGGACCAGGTGTCGGAGGACAACATCATGGCCATGGTGGAGGAGGGGGAGGAGTCCGGGGCCATCCAGGCCAACGAGAAGGAGTTTATTGAAAACGTCTTCGAGTTTGACAACACCACCGCCCGGGATGTGATGGTCCACCGCACCGACATGGTCTCCCTCCCCGCCGACGCGGAGGAGGACGAGATCCTCAGCGCCATCCGCCAGTCGGGGCTGTCCCGCTTTCCGGTGTACGGGAGCGACGTGGACGACATTGTGGGGGTGCTGTCCACCCGGGACTATTTGCTCAACTTCCACCAGCCCAGCCCCCTGCCCCTGGGGGAGCTGCTGCGTCCGGCCTATTTTGTGCCCGAGACGGTGTCCGCCGACGTGCTCTTTCGGGATATGCAGGGGAAAAAGACCCACCTGGCCCTGGTGGTGGACGAGTACGGCGGAACCAGCGGCCTGGTGACGCTGGAGGACCTGCTGGAGGAGCTGGTGGGCAACATCTACGACGAGTTCGACCCCCAGGAGGAGCAGGAGATCATCGCCCTGGACGACGGCCGCTGGCGGGTGTCGGGCTCCGCCGACCTGGAGGAGCTGGCCGAGGCTATGGACCTGACCCTCCCGGAGGAGGAGGAGCGGGACTACGATACCTTGGGCGGCCTGGTCTTTTCCCAGCTGTCCGTCATCCCGGAGGACGGCAGCCGTCCTCTGGTGGAGGCCCTGGGTCTGCGCATCCAGGTGGAGGAGCTGTGCGACCGCCGGGTGGAGTGGGCTCTGGTGGAGAAGCTGCCCCCCGAACCGGAGAAGGAATTGGAATAGGTACATAAAAAGCCGGCCCCCGCCACTTCTGCTGTGGCGGGGGCCGTAAAAGCCTCCTTTTGAAAGGAGGTGGCGCGGCCCGAAGGGCCGTGACGGAGGATTGCATTTTGCGAAGCAAAATATACGAAGTATGCAAGGGTTTGCATATTTAGTTTACTTCGTATGTTCGGCTTCGCCGAACGCAATCCTCAGTCACGGCTTCGCCGTGCCAGCCCCTTTCCAAAGGGGCCTTTAAGGTGCGCTGGATGGGACGAGGATTTACCTCACCTCAATGGCGCTCACCGGGCAGGCGTCGGCGGCGGCCTGAACCTGGTCGGCCAGGTCGGCGCCCACCTCCGGGGAGAAGGCGGCGGCGGTGCCGCCGTCGGTGATGAAAAACACATCGGGGCAGGTGCTGGCGCACAGGCCGCAGCCGATACAGTTTCCGTTTACATGGACCTCCATGGGGAATCCCTCCTTGTCAATAAGCTGGTTCCCCTAGTATGTCCGTGTCCGGCGGACTTATGCGAAACGGGCCCTTAACGGCCCTGTTTTGACCCTTAAAGGGGCACTTTTTGCACCATTTCGGGGTGTATATTTCGACGAAATATTACATATAGTATTTGAAGTCCGCCCCCGGCGGACATTTTTGCAGCGCCCCCTCGGGCTCCCCTCTTGTGGGGAGTTGTCAGCCGCAGGCTGACTGAGGGGGGGAACTCTACCATTATAGACGAAAACAGGCCGCTCCGGATGGCCATTTTTGAAGGAAATTTGAAAATAATCGGGAGAATTTTTCTTGACGGGGGGAAACAGGGATGGTATAATACCATTTCGTGGCGGTAGGGGCACTGCGCCCTTTTACCCGATGAAGTTCTCCCAAAAAGGGAGAAAGTGAGGGGTGCCGATTATGATTCCAGAACTCAGCGGCTCCAACAAGGTTGTGGGGGCCAAGCAGGTCAGACGGGCCCTGCGGGACGGCCGGGCCGCCCGGCTGTATATGGCCCTGGACGCTGACCCACGCCTGCTCCAGCCCCTGGTGCAGGAGGCGGTAAACCGGCAGGTGCCGGTGGTCCAGGTGCCCTCCATGAGAGAGCTGGGCGCATCCTGCGGCATCGCCGTAGGGGCCGCAGTGGCGGTGCTGTTGAAATGATCCACCTTTTGGAATGTAGGGCGCGACGACCCCGGCGCGCCGTACAATAGCGGGATGAAGCCCTAGGGCGGCGCGCCGAGTCGTCGCGCCCTACGCCCATTACAGGCGCCGTTCCGTGTGATTGCTTCGGTTTTAACAAAAGAGGGATAAAAATTCCCAATTTTGTTAAAATATATATCACGCCCCGACACGGGGCAGAATTGAGGAAAGGAGGAAACCCAATCATGCCTACTTTTAACCAGCTGGTGCGCAAGGGCCGCACAATGGCGGCGTACAAGTCCACCTCTCCCGCCCTTCAGCACGGTCTGAACACCCTGAAGAACCGGAGCACCGACCTGCCCTCTCCCCAGAAGAGAGGCGTTTGCACCGCCGTGCGTACTTCCACCCCCAAGAAGCCCAACTCGGCCCTTCGTAAAATCGCCCGTGTGAAGCTGACCAACGGGATGGAGGTCACCGCCTATATCCCCGGCGTGGGCCACAATCTCCAGGAGCACAGCGTCGTGATGATCCGCGGCGGCCGTGTCAAGGACCTGCCCGGCGTGCGCTACCACATCATCCGCGGCACTCTGGACACCCAGGGCGTCAACGGCCGTATGCAGGCCCGCTCCAAGTACGGCGCCAAGCGGCCCAAGGCCGGAAAGAAGAAGTAATTATTGCTTCCAGGGCGGGACAATCTGGCCCGCCGTCTCACAGGCTGAGCGCCTGCTGAGAAAACCTAAATTGCATTGTGCGTACGCGCAAGGCAAAAGCCTTGCCGGGCGTTTACCATATATAACGGGTAAACCTCGGACAGGCATTACACGCAGTCCAAACGGTACGCCGTTTGGGGTACGAGTACCTATGATTTCTATTTATATAAGAAGGAGGGAAGCAAAGTGCCCAGAAGAGGAAATGTACCCAAGCGGGAGATTTTACCCGACCCGCTTTACAACTCCGTCCTGGTTACCAAGCTCACCAACAGCATCATGCTGGATGGCAAGAAGGGCGTGGCGCAGAAGGTCGTCTACGGCGCCTTCGAGATCATCAAGGACAAGACTGGCAAGGAACCCATGGAGGTTTACACCCAGGCCCTTGAGAATATCATGCCTTCCCTGGAGGTCAAGGCCCGCCGCGTGGGCGGCGCCACCTATCAGGTGCCTATCGAGGTCCGGCCTGAGCGCCGGCAGACCCTGGGTCTGCGCTGGCTGACCACCTACGCCCGTAACCGGGGCGAGAAGACCATGAAGGAGCGGCTGGCCGGCGAGATTATGGACGCCGCCAACAACACCGGCTCCGCCGTGAAGAAGCGCGAGGACACCCACAAGATGGCCGAGTCCAACAAGGCGTTTGCTCACTACCGCTGGTAATAAAGGAGATTCCGTATGCCTAGAAAAGTTTCTCTGGAGAATACCCGGAATATCGGTATTATGGCCCACATCGACGCGGGCAAGACGACTACCACCGAGCGTATCCTCTACTACACCGGCGTCAACTACAAGATCGGCGAGACCCACGAGGGCACCGCCACCATGGACTGGATGGCCCAGGAGCAGGAGCGGGGCATTACCATCACCTCCGCCGCCACCACCTGCTACTGGACGGGCACCAAGACCCAGTTCCCCCAGACCCGGATCAACATCATCGATACCCCGGGCCACGTGGACTTTACCGTTGAGGTGGAGCGCTCCCTGCGGGTGCTGGACGGCTCCGTGACCGTCATGTGCGCCAAGGGCGGCGTGGAGCCCCAGTCCGAGACCGTCTGGC
>CAJUSG010000078.1 GCA_910589085.1 uncultured Oscillospiraceae bacterium
TCAGTCAGGCGGTGTTGAGTTATACGCTCAACACCGCTTTTTATGTTTCCAACAGACCCCAGGGCGGGGGTATTCCCCCGCCCGCCCTTCGGGGCTTCGTTGGAAAAATAACAGTAGAGAGGGAAACATGTATGAAGAAGAAAGTAGTAGCTCGTATCTTGGCGTTGTTATTGCTCTCCGCGTCGTGCATTCCAGCTTCGGCTTTCAATGAGCCTGGCACAGTCGGAAAGCCTGTTGTGCTATCAGCGGGAGCGGAGACGGTAGCTTACATTGATCGCCACGACAACCTTTGGATATGGGGGCGGACGCAGTATGGTATGATGGGCGTTGGTAAAACGTCAGATTACGAGAACACCGAAGATACCTTCTATCAAAAGAAGCCTTTGAAAATTATGGAGAATGTGCGCTCTATTTCACTCGGCGCCAGCTGGTCCTTTCCTTATGCCGCCGCGATTAAGATGGATGGGAGTCTATGGATGTGGGGAACGAACGACCTGAGCCAACTGGGGAATGGAGGAAAGGGTATTACGTATCTCAGCCAGTATGGAACTGAGTGCATCGTTCAGCCCACTCCGGTAAAAATTATGGATGATGTAGCCGCTGTCAGCTGCGGGACAGGACACACAGGCGCCATCAAAACGGATGGTTCTCTTTGGATGTGGGGAAACAATTTTAGCGGACAGATTGGAAATGGAGAATATAGAACAGAACAGAAAACGCCGGTAAAGGTGATGGATGATGTGGCTTCTGTCAGCTGTTTCGATAACCGTACCGCGGCAGTTAAAACCAATGGAGAATTATGGATGTGGGGAAACGCAAGCGACAATGCTTTCAACCTCGGCTTATATGAGGGCAATACCCCTGGGGAGTCCTATCAAACCGTTCCCTATAAAATAATGGATCATGTAGATTCTGTCTATTTTCGTGACACAAACAGTGCCTATCTAAAAGGAAACCCCTATATTTTGAAAACAGACGGAACACTGATTACTTGGCCGATAAACGCCGGGATGACAAAGGTTGATCCCCATTCGGTCGATGAAAACGGGAATTGGATATTACCGGAGCCGATTCGCCCTACTTCGCCAATGCCGGTAGAAATAGTTGCGGAGGATGTAGCCTTTGTAAACAGCACATCAAACAGCCTTGTTTCCCGTGGGATTGAAACCCTGGCGATTATTAAGAGGGACGGCTCACTCTGGATGTCCGGAGGCAATCAAAATGGATTGCTTGGCTCCAGCAAGGTATTTTGGAAGGAGTATACCCCACTTAATGAGCCTGTCAAAATACTGGATAATGTTACTGCCTTTTCATGTGGCCATACAGCTGCCTTCGCAATAACATCCCACGAAACGGCCCCCGACAATATATATGCCACTCTTGAAGGCTGGGGTAACTTTACCAGCCCCTTGCTTTACTGGGATGAGCTAATACAGATAGTCGGCAGCGAAAAAAAGACGTGGATGGATGTACTCAATCAAAAAAGAACCGATCGATACGTTGTGTTTCCGTGGTCTCTCTTAGTTGATCCCCCAAAGCTCCTCGCCAATGGAAAACCGCCCGTTCCAGTCGCCCCTGCTGTTGGCGGCTTCTCCGATGTGAAAGAAACTGACTACTTTGCGGACGCGGTTCTGTGGGCGGTGGAAAAGAACATCACCAGCGGAACCAGCAAGGCCACGTTTTCCCCCGACGCAACTTGCAGCAAAGCGCAGATCTTGACTTTCTTGTGGCGCGCTAACGGCTCACCGGATCCGATGGCAGAGAATCCTTTCACCGATGTTAAGACTACCGATTATTTTTATAAAGCAGCTCTGTGGGCCGCTGAAAAGGGTCTTGTGTCCGGGTCAACCTTCGACGCGAATACAGACTGTACCCGCGCCATGACGATGGCATATATGTGGAAAGCGGCGGGAAGTCCGGCGGCTTCTTACAATGGAAAGTTTAACGATGTTCCCGCCAGCGCGGACTATGCGCAGGCCGTAGCGTGGGCCGTGGAGCAGAAGATTACCAGCGGCACAGGCAGCGGTAACTTCTCCCCCGCCGCTACCTGTACCCGTGGGCAGATTGTCACCTTCCTACACCGGGCTATGGGAAAATAAATTCGAGTAGCTTCCGATGTTTTAACAGCATATGGGCCATGAAAAAGCGCCCACCCCCTTTTGCTTCTTAAAAAGGGGGTGGGCGTTTTTTTTCGGGTGCGGGAAATCCTTAATTTAATGACATTGAGCGAAAGCTCCGGGAATTTTTGTTTACTTTCTTCTCGCAGTCCGCGCCGGCAGGTACATCGGTGAAGGAAGCCCCTTCAACAGAAGGGCTGCCCGCCAGCTTCCACTCGTACAGGGCCGCAGGGTGTCCCACCACTCTGCGGCCTGCCACTTTTGTGTTTCCACTGTCAATTTTAACCGAATCTGTGTGAAAAAGCAAGGGCTAATTCCATCATTTTACAGTTTTTTGCAAAAACACCCCGCCTGTCCCTGGGGACAGGCAGGGTGTTCTGTTATGTCATCAGAGAATGCGGCGGGCGCCCACATAGGTCCGGGAGTAGAAGGAACTGTTCAGGCTGTCGATCACGACGCCCACACCAGGGGCGGAGGCGTGGACAAATTCCCCGCCGCCAATGTAGATGCCTACGTGGGAGGCCGGCTTGCTGCCATAGGACTTGAACATCACCAGATCGCCGGGCTTCAGCTCCCCACGGGAGACGGCATATCCGTTGTTCAGCTGCCCGGAGGCGGTGCGCTGAATGCTGATGCCAAACTGCTTGTACACATAGCTGGTAAAGCCGGAGCAGTCAAAGCCCTTGGGAGAACTGCCGCCATAGACATACCGGCAGCCCAGGTACTGAAGGGCGTACTCGGCAATCCCCTGCCCCTGGCCGGAGGCCTGGGCCTCAGAGGCGTCGGCGGTGACCACATACTCGGCGCTGATGTAACCGTTTTCAATTCTGTACCAGCCGTCCAGCTGCTCCAGAACCTCTACCACCCGGCCGGTATACAACTTTCCGGCCTTGCTGCTGTCGGTGGTGGGGGCGGTGCGGATGTTCAGGGGGCCCTCCACAACACGGACATAGCTCTTTCCGTCGCTCTCTGCGGCGGGCTGGGCGGCCGCAGCCAAGGGGGCATCAGCCTCGGCCACCGGCTCCTCCTGGAGCTCCTCCAGCTCGTCGGCCTCCTCCTCCACCGTCAGATACTCAGCGGAGACGTAGCCGGTGAGGCCCCGATAGGACACCTGATACCAGCCCTCCTCCAGAACGGACAGGACCTCTACCTGGGTGCCATTGGCCAGCTTTTCCAGAATTGAGCCCTCGGTGCTGGCCTCAGCGCGCAGACGCAGAGCGGGCCCCTCGGTGTTCACGATGCCATTGGCGGCGAAGGTCGGGGTAATCAGGGTACTGACCATCAGCACAGCGGCGGCCAGACGGGTGACGATACGGTTGACATGCATTTCAGCGTCCTCCTCTATCTCTTTGCAGCGGATTATTTGCCCGCCAGGGCCCGGTCCAGCCAGACGGCCGCCACATCCATGGCGGCGTAGAGGCTGTCCTTCTCACTCTTCTTGACCACACGGTCCCTGCTCTTCAGGTCGGGGTCGGTGAGCTGGAGCTGGACAGATACCTTGTCCGCCAGCGCCAGGTCGCCCTGCTTCTTGGAGGAGAGAATCTGAAGCATGATGATGTACTTCTCCGCCATGGTTCCATAATAGATAAGGTTGTCTTTCCGGCGCAGGGGGTGGCCCTTATAGGAAAGAGGAAGATTTTCGTTTGCCATAAATTATGTCTCCTCAAAATTGTAATCAAAATGTAATCTTTTACTGTAACCGAATTGTAACATATTTGTTACTACTTGTCAAACCTTTTCCAAAAAATTTTTTCGGAAATTTTTCCCGGATGTGCCCCGCAATATATTGTGGTTTTCCCTCCGTTTTTACGCAAAATACAGAGTGTGTCCGCTCTTTTGACGGGCCGCCCCCGGTTACAATGCCCTCCCTCTGCCACGCTGCGCTTACATCGGATTGGTTACGGGCTGTTTCCGTTTTGTTACCATTTCCCCTCCCCTGGCTTCAAAAAAGCTGTGCCGGGCAGAGCCCGGCACAGCTTTTTCAAAATTTTCAGACGTCGGGAATTACTCCTCGCCGAACATCTTCTCCAGACGGGTCAGCTTCTCAAAGCGCTTCTTGGCGGTCTCCTCATTGAGGGCAAACAGCTCCTTGGCACGGTCGGGGAAGGACCGGGTCAGAGCGGAGTAGCGGGCCTCGTTGAGCAGGAACTCCTGATAGCCGCCGGCGGGAGCCTTGCTGTCCAGAATGAAGGGGTTCTTGCCCTCCTTCTTCAGGTCGGGGTTGAAGCGGAACAGATTCCAGTAGCCGCACTCCACGGCCTTCTTCATCTCAACCTGGCAGTTGGCCATGCCGCCCTTGATGGAGTGCATCTCGCAGGGGGAGTAGCCGATGATGAGGGAGGGGCCGTGATAGGCCTCGGCCTCGGCAATGGCCTTCAGGGTCTGGTTGGGGTTGGCGCCCATGGACACCTGGGCCACATAGACATAGCCGTAGGTCATGGCGATCTCGGTGAGGGACTTCTTGGGCATCACCTTACCAGCGGCGGCAAACTGAGCCACCTGGCCGATGTTGGAGGCCTTGGAGGCCTGACCGCCGGTGTTGGAGTACACCTCGGTGTCGAAGACGAAGATGTTCACATCCTCGCCGGAGGCCAGCACATGGTCCACACCGCCGTAGCCGATGTCGTAGGCCCAGCCGTCGCCGCCGAAGATCCACACGGACTTCTTGGCCAGGTAGTCCTTCTCAGCCAGAATGTCGGCCACCAGCTTGCAGGCGTCGCAGTCGCAGAACTTGGCGCCGGAGGCCTTCAGCTCCTGGGCATGGGCCAGCATAGCGCCCTTCTTGTCGCCAAAGACCTTGTCGGCCTCGGGGCTGGAGATAAAGGCGATGCAGGCGTCCACCGGCATGATGCTCTCCTCCAGCAGCTTGACGTACTCCTTGGTGGCCTCAGCGTTGGCCTTGCCGTCCTCCATGGTGTCCAGCCACTTCTGAGCGGCATCCTTCAGGGGCTGATAGGTGTGGGGCACGGCGATGAGGGCCTCGGTCTTGGCCTTCAGGCGCTCGCGGATGGCCTTCTGGCCCAGATACATGCCCAGGCCGTGCTCGGCGTTGTCCTCAAACAGGGAGTTGGCCCAGGCGGGACCCTTGCCCTCGGGGGTGGTGGCGTAGGGAGAGGTCGCGGCGGGACCGCCCCAGATGGAGGAGCAGCCGGTGGCGTTGGAGATATACATCCGGTCGCCGAAGAGCTGGGTGATGAGACGGGCATAGGCGGTCTCGGCGCAGCCGGCGCAGGAGCCGGAGAACTCCAGCAGAGGCTTCTTGAACTGGGAGCCCTTGACGGACAGGTCGGCCATCTCCTCCTTGACAGAGACATTGGCCACCATATAGTTGAACACGTCCTGCTGGGCGGCCTCCTGCTCCTGGGGCACCATGGCCAGAGCGTCCACCGGGCAGGTCTTCACGCACACGGAGCAGCCCATGCAGTCCAGGGGGCTGACGGCGATGGTGAACTTGTACTGGCCCTTGCCCTTGCCGGCCTTCACGTCCACGATCTTGGCAGCCTCGGGGGCGTTTGCCGCCTCGTCCTCGGTGAGGGCGAAGGGACGGATGGTGGCGTGGGGGCAGACATAGGAGCACTGGTTGCACTGGATGCACTTGCTGGAGTCCCACTGAGGCACGGCAACGGCTACACCGCGCTTCTCATAGGCGGCGGCGCCCAGCTCGAAGGTGCCGTCGGCGTAGGGCTCGAAGGCGGAGACGGGCAGGCTGTCGCCGTCCATCCGGTCCACCGGGTCGAGGACGTTGTTCACCAGATCCACCAGCTTGACAGGACCGGTGTGCTTGCTCTCCACGGGGACGTCCTGGGCGTCCTTCCAGGAGGCTGGGACCTCGAACTTGGTGAAGGCGGAGGCGCCGGCGTCGATGGCCTTGTGGTTCATGTCCACAACGTCCTGGCCCTTCTTCAGGTAGGAGTGGGTGGCGGCATCCTTCATATACTGGATGGCCTCGGCCTCGGGCATCACCTTGGCCAGCTTGAAGAAGGCGGACTGGAGAATGGTGTTGGTGCGCTTGCCCA
>CAJUSG010000079.1 GCA_910589085.1 uncultured Oscillospiraceae bacterium
CCGGGGCAGCGAGTTTCACGTTGTCCTTGACCTGGAAAAAGCGGCCGCGCCCGGCGGCGCGGCATCGTCCGCCCCATCTACGTCCAGCGCTGAAAAAGACGGCGACGCGGCGCTGCAAGGCAAGCATATCTTGCTGGCGGAGGACAATGAGCTGAACTGGGAGGTCGCAAAGGAGCTGCTTTCCGTCCTGGAGATGGACCTGGACTGGGTCGAAAATGGGGAAATCTGTGTTGCGAAATTCAAGGAGTCCCCTGTCGGGTACTATGACGCGATTATTATGGATGTCCGGATGCCCCTCATGGACGGCTATGAAGCGACCGAAACCATCCGGGGGCTGGAACGGGAGGACGCGGGTCTCCCCATCATCGCGATGACAGCCGACGCCTTTTCAGAAGATATCCAAAAGTGCTTGGAGTGCGGCATGAATGACCATCTGTCTAAACCGATTGACATTCAGACGGTTACATACAAGTTGAAGAAATATCTGAAATAGTAACCCCGGGCAGTTTATGAAAAAGTGAGACAAAAGGGCGGAGAGTGGATATATCCACTCTCCGCCCCAGCTTACTTTTTACTTTCGCTATTCTGTTCGGACAACGGTCCACTCTGCGGATATTCTGTTCTGCCATGATTTTCAGGCCGCAATGCCCATCGGAGAGAACACCACATAGATGGCTACCGCCAGAATCAGGCCGACGACCGAAACCACATGACGGTATTTCCAGGGGGTCAGGTCTACCGCGCCCACGTCCTGGGGCACATACTCCTCGCCGGGCCGGTATTTGTTCAGAGCCCACATGATCACAAGCTCCAGGGGAAACAGCACCGCCATGGCATAGAGGTAGTGGATGGGGTTGTCCGTGCCGGGGTAATTAGGGCCGACGAGGAGGAATACGCCGTAGCAGACCACATGGAAAATGGTGATAACCTTCGGCGTGTAGGCAGGCAGGCGCTTGAACAGAAACACGCCCAGGATGGTGCACAGCACCGGCAGGGACACAAACTGGCTCATGGAGTTCAGGAAGGTGGTGATGCCCTTGGCGTTCATGACGAAGGGGGCAATCACAATGGACACACAGCCCGCGATGGTACCGTAGATTTTGCCCACCTTGACGCAGTGAGCGTCCGAGGCGCCGGGCTTGAACGCGGAGCGGTAAAGGTCCAGGGTGAACATGGTGGACGCGGAGTTCAGCACCGAGTTGAAGGAGGAGAGAATTGCGCCGAACATGACGGCGGCGAAGAAACCCATCACCGGCTTCGGAATGATCGCGGAAATCAGGGCGGGATAGGCGAAGTCAATGGCCTTATTCCCCGCGGCGGCAATGGAGTCCTGGATGGAGGGCAAGTAGAAGGCGATGATGCCGGGGATAACCAGGTACAGGGGTCCCAGGCACTTGAGGAAACCGCAGAAGATCGCGCCCTTCTGGCCTTCTTTCAGAGACCTGGCCGCCAGGGCTCGCTGGACAAAGGACTGGTTCGTACACCACCAGTAAAGGTTATTGAAGAACATGCCGGTGATAATCAGGGGCCAGGGAACCTCCGGCTCCGCGGCGTTCCAGGCGTTGACGGCGTTCATTTTCGCCGGGTCCGCCCGGACAATGTACAGCATGCCGTCAATAATGCCGTCTCCCCCGGTCTGCTGGGCCAGCACCGCAAAGCCGAGGAAGGGCACCATCAGCCCGCCGATGATCAGGCCGATTCCATTGATGGTGTCCGACACCGCCACGGCCTTCAGTCCGCCGAAGATGGCGTAGCAGCCGCCGATAACGCCGATAATCAGGCACAGGACGGCCACCGACTGGAACTTGCTCACTCCCAGCATGCCGGAGATGCCAAAGATTTCCTCAAAGACCACCGCGCCGGAGTACAGGATAACCGGCAGGTTCAGAATGGAGTACATGACCACAATGACCAAGGAGAACATGTTCTTGGTGCCTTTGCCGTAGCGGACTTCCATCAGGGAAGGAATGGTCATGGCCCCCATTTTCAAATAGCGGGGTAGGAAGTAGTAGGCCAGCGCCAGCAGGGTGAACATGGAGCCTACCTCCCAGGCAATCGGGCCCATGTTGGACGCCCAGCTCTGGCCGTTCAGGCCCACCAGCTGCTCGGCGGAGAGGTTGGTCAGCAGCAGGGACCCGGCGATGACGATGCCCGGCAGACCCCGGCCTGCCAGGAAGTAGCCCTCGGCGGAGTCCAGGTCGTCTCCCCGGGTCTTCCAGCTGGAGATTACCGCCACCAAGGCGGTGAAGAGGACAAAGGAGATCAGCGTCCATGCGAGTGAACTGAAGAATGTCATTGTTACAGCCTCCATTCATGTTTTCGGGAAAGAAACAGAGGCACGCAAATCGCACGCATCGAAAGGGAGTCGGGTGGGTCCGGCGGGAAGCGCGCGGCAACGCGCTGTGAGCTCCCGGCGGAAACCCTGCATTGTCTGATATCAAAATACCATAAAAACTTCCTTCCCGCAAGAGAATTTTTGGCAAAATCCTTCAAAAGCGGAAAGTTTGGAGAAGCCGGAAAAGGAGACGGCCGTTTCTTGTGCAATTCCTCCCTTCTCTGTCAGAAAATAGCGTGCAATTGCGTTCTTTTTTGTGAAATCCGGGGAACGCCCTTGCCAAGAGGGAGTGCTCTGTGCTATAATGCCCACAAAAAGACAGCGAGGAGGGGCATACCATGGCGGTAACCTCACAACAGATCGCCGAGCTGGCGGGGGTCTCCCGGGGCACGGTAGACCGGGCCCTCCACAACCGGGGCCGGGTCAACCCGGAAGTGGCGGCTCGGGTTCTCAAAATCGCGGAGGAGCTGGGCTACCGCCCCAACTCGATTGGCCAAGCCCTGGTCCGCGCCAAGCAGGGTGTCCGGCTGGGTATGATTCTCCAGTCCGCAGAGACACCTACCATGCAGGATGTGGCCTCCGGGGCCCGGCAGGCCTCGGAGGAGCTGCGGACCTTCGGCCTGGAGGTGGAACTGCGAGAGGTCCAGGGCCGGGACACCGCCAAGGTTCTCCGGCAGATCGACGAGCTGATAGACTGGGGGGCAAATGGCCTGGCCATCGCCTCCAACAACACTCCGGATCTGGTCCGGCGCATTGATCTGCTCCACGAGCATGGCGTGCCGGTAGTAACCCTCAACACCGACGCGCCGGACAGCAAACGGCTGTGCTTCGTGGGCATGGACAGCTACCGGGCCGGCCAGACGGCGGCGGGACTGATCCGGCAGATGCTACCTGCCGGCGGGCTGGTTCTGCCCATTGCCGGGCATGTCAGCAACGGCGCGCATTACAGCCGCCTCCGGGGCTTTCTGGATACCTTGGCGGGAGAGCTTGACATCCATCTCCTCCCCTACCAGCCCTGCTTCGACCGGGACGATTACGCCCACGAGATCACCCAGCACACCCTGCGGGAGAACCCCTCCCTGGCCTGTGTCTACATCACCTCCAACGGACAGCGGGGAGTCTGCCGGGCCATTGAGGACGAGCGGAAAAAGGGCCGGGTCCGGGTGATTGCCTATGACCTGAACGCACCGAACCGGGAACTGCTGCGCGGCGGCGACTTGAGCTTCGTGCTGGATCAGGTGGCCCACGAGCAGGGCCGGCGGCCGCTGCAGCTTCTATACAACCTTTTGCTGAACGGGAAAGCCCCGGAGAAGGAGTTCTTCTACACGGACATCCTTATCCGTACCCGTTACAACAGCGGAATAGAGATCTGAACGAGGGAGAAAAGACGGCAGGGTTTCAAAGCCCTGCCGTCTTTTTCGCCGATTTACCGGTATTCACTCAGGTGTTTTTTCTCTGATAGGCCTCTCCCCAGCTCCCCATAGCATCCAGCACCGGTTTTAAGCTGTATCCCAGCTCTGTCAGGGTATATTCCACCCGGGGCGGCACCTCCGGATAGACCGTCCGGTTCAGCAAACCGCTGTCCTCCATCTGCCGGAGCTGGGTAGTCAGTACCTTCTGGCTCACGCCGCCGATGGATTTTTTCAATTCGCCAAACCGCTTTGTCCCGGAAAGCAGGTCCCGCAAAATCAGCACCTTCCACTTGTCGCTGATCAGGGTCAGCGTCGTCTCTACAGGGCATACGGGCAGCGTCTTCGTCTCCACTCTGATAACCCCCTGTCTATCATTCCACAAATATGGTACAGCTTTATTCTATCGTATCGGCCACATTGGGGTCAAGGTGTAAAAAATTTTCTCTTTTTAGATTGGTGTAGCTAACGCATTGCTTTCTATACTTTTCGTCAAAATGACCGGTTTAAATGTATGACATGCTTTCATAAGTTCGTTGACTTTTGGACTATTGATTTGATATTTCCTCCTGTGACGAGTTATCAAGGACTTTTTAATACTGTTCACAAAATATTCAAAAATCCGACACAGCAAAAGCCGGGGGCCTCACAGCTCCCAGCTTGCTCATGCGGCGCTTACTCCTGCGCCATCATTTGACGGACTTCCTCACGGAGCATACGCTTGATTTTGTCCTCCATCGTTTCGGTGTTGGTTTCGCTGAAATGCGCCCACACAAGGTAGGTGGTCTTGCCGATTTTCTTTACCATGGAGGGCGGGGTGTCCGGCTTGGGGCGGGAGGAAGGTCATGCCTGCGGTGGCCGGAGGAAGTTTGTTTGCCATAGGCGGCTCCTTTCAGTCCATCAAATTTTTTATACGTGACAGCTTGTCCTGCGCCGTCGTTTTGCGGAAGTTCTCGCCGGAAAAACGGATAGGGACGCACATTTCCAACAGCCGGTCATAGATACGGGCATGGGTGGTGTCCTGGGGGTGCTGCAAGTCCTGGAGGGACAAATTCGTGGTGACGATCAGCGGCCTGCGGCTGCGGTAACGGCTGTCAGTCACGTTGTAGATCTGTTCCAATCCGTACTCCGTCCCACGCTCCATGCCGAAGTCATCCAAAATCAGCAGCGGGGCGCGGCAGAGGCAGGCTATGTACTCGTTGCGGCCCTCAAAGCTTGCGGTCAGGTCGTTCAGTATCAGGGCAAAGTTCGTCATGCGGACGGCCACTTCCTGCTCCATCAGAGCGTTAGCGATACAACCGGCAAAATAGCTTTTGCCGGTCCCCACACCTCCCCACAGCAGATAGCCGATGTTTTCTTCCTGCATGGCCGGCCAGTTCTCAACATAGAACCGGGCGTGTTTCATCTGCGGACATTTGCCGTTGACAAATGTCCACTCCCTCATAGCGGGGTCGGTAAAGCCCCGGCGTTTCAAATCGACCACGGCTTGACGGTGGCAGTGGGCCTCCTGCTCCGCTGCCTCCCGGTCAAGCTGCTCCTGCTCACAACGGCAGGGGTGGGGAAGCAAGCGGCCCTCCACGGGCGGGACCTCCATGCGAAACTGCTTCGAGGTGCGGCACTTACCGCAGTACAAAAGCCCGTCCTCGCCGGTATAGTCCCCCGGCGCTATATGAGTCACGGTCATGCGCTTGATGATGCTGTCAAAATCGTTCATAAGCTCTCGCCTTCCTTGCACGAATAGTCAGATATGTCGCCCTTGCCCTTGCGCCTGTCCTCGGTAGCAATTATGTACTCGTCAAATTCGCGTCCGTCCCAATGCCGCCGCTGTTCGTGGGCAAGGTTCTCCGCCTTGTGGTCGGCCTGGGTGAGATACTCGTAGACCTCCACCGAAACGGACACAGCCTGCCCATAGTAGTTGATGGTAATTTCCATCGTCCTTTCCTCCGTTCAGATTTTTGGGGTCTGAACGGGGAAGGCGGGGAACGGCAACGGGGTCGATGCCGCTGGCCTGGACATAGAAAAACGCCCGGATGGTGCATGACCATTCGGGCGCTGGACATAGCAGTATGAGCCGTCAAAAAACGACTATTTTCGCAAGCTTGGGTAGGGGATGCCGCTACGGGGATTAGGCTTTTTTTAACAAATTAGGGGGACGGGTTAAAAGCAGAAACACAGCAATATCTCCTTGCGGTTGCCGTGTTCTTTTCAAAGAAAAGAGCCTATAACCGCATTTTAATTTGCGTGTTACCGGCTCTGCGTCTATGCGTCTGGCTCTTTTGATATTT
>CAJUSG010000080.1 GCA_910589085.1 uncultured Oscillospiraceae bacterium
TGGCGGGCGGTGTGGAGGCGAAAGCCGAGAAGATCACACAGGCTAACACGATGATACAGCCCTCCAGGCAGATTGCGGCGTAGCTCTTGAGAAAGGCCACGCCAATACTACTGGAGGGCTGTCCCGCGAAGCTGGCCATGGGGATGGGCGCGATGGCGGTGGCGAGATACAGCTTGAAAAACCGGGAGTAAACGGTTAAAATCATGATAAGGGACAACACCCAAATAAACAGCGACCCCAGCAGGGTAATGGCCCACAGGGGGATGCTCTCCAGGAAGCCCACATCCTCGATGATGGTGACCATCTCGTCAGGCAGGGTGGTGTCGGTGAGCGCCGACATCCCGGAGGCCGTCATGATAGTGGAGATCATCCCCTGTGCCACCTTGAAGAGTGCCGTCATCAGTTCCATCCCGTGGGTCACTGCCGCCTGGGCCAGCACAAAGCGGATAAAGCACTTGAATACCATTTCTGGCTTCTTCAATTCTGTAAAACTCGAACACGTCTTTACAATGCCCATGACGAAGAACAGCACCAGGAGGGCGCAGCCGATGGCCTGGAGCGCGCCGTTGATGTCCCGCATGACCGTCCAGACAGCGCCGCCCTTGAAGTTTTCCGGGCTGGTGGAGAGCAGCGTCCATATTTCCGCCAGCTTCCCGTTCCAGGTCCCCAGGGCGGAGTTGAGGTTGTCCACGATCCAGTTTCCGCTTCCCATTTAATCATCACCTTCCTTCGGGAAACGAGTGGGGAGGGCGCGCCCGCGCCCTCCCTCCGCCGCGCACCTCAACCGCCAGTGATAAGGGTGAGGATTTCCTTGGTGAAAGTTATGACAATGCCGCCGGCGATGGTGAGCATACCGTTGGCCCGCTGGGAGGGGTCGTGGCTCTTGAGGGACAGGCCCAGCTGGAGGATGCCGAAGCCCAGCAGGATCAGGCCGATGGCCCGGATCAGGGAAAAGATGAACTCACTCAGGTTCTCCACGATCTGGAGGGGATCGTCCGCGGCGAAGGCGGGGACGATCATGACGGCCATGGACAGCACCAGACAGGCGAAGAGGGCGTAGGCCCGCTTGGCGCGGCGCTCAATCTTCTTCTGGCGCTCCAGGGTGTTCAGGGGCTTCTTGGGGGTCTGGGACTTCTGGATGATCTTCATAGAGTTCAGTCTCCTTTTCTTCGTCAGATGTGTCGTTTTCCGGGGCGAACAGCGGTTCCCCCTGGAACTTGGGTTCAGGCTTCTCCTGATGGTGGATGTAGGGCGGCCCACCGCCGTCAACGGTGTAACGGATGGCGGGGTGATCGGTCAGCTCGTACTTCAGATCCATCACCGGCTTGGCGCCCCGGATGAACAGGATGGCGTAGCGGTTGTCCAGCCCCCGCACTTCATCTGGGGTCAACAATTCGCGGCCGCTCATCTGAAAATTGGTGGAGTACGAGCCGGATTTCCCCTTGGTCTGCCCATGGGTTTTTGTGTCGATTGTGGCTTTCCCGAGGGCCTCGGAGATGTACTTGTGGGTGGACGCTTCGTTGCCGCCAAGGTACAGAATTGTGTCCGAATTGCCCGGAATTGTCTCCCACGAGTCCTTATATAACTCCTTGATTTGTGCCATATTCTGAATAATGGTGCTTGCCGAAATGTTGCGGGAGCGCATGGTGGCCAGCTCACGGGTGAAGCCTGGGAGGGGCATGGCGGCGAACTCGTCCAGGATGAAGTGGACATGGCAGGGCAAGGCCCCGTGGTGGATCTGGTCGGCGCTGTAGTAGAGGGCCTGGAACGCTTGGGAGTAGAGCAGGCTCACCAAAAAGTTAAACGTCTGGTCGTTGTCCGGTATGACGGCGTACAGTGCGCACTTCTGCTCCCCCAGGGTGTAGAGGTCCATATCATCCCTGTCGGTGATGGCCTTGATCTGGGGCAGGTTGAAGGGGGCCAGCCGGACGGCGGTGGACACGAGTATACTTTTTGAAGTCTTGCCGGCCGCCATTTTAAAGACCTTGTACTGCCTCACCGCCACGCTGTCGGGCTTCTCCCGCTCAATGGACTGAAAGAGCAGATCCAGCGGCGAGACGTACTCCTCGTCCTCCTCCTTGACCTCGGCGTACTCCAGCACCCGCATGACCATGGAGAAGTTCTGTTCGTACTCCGGGGCCTCCTGCCACAGCATGAGGATGATGGCCTGGAGCAGCGCCGTTTCCGCTTTCGTCCAAAACGGGTCACTTTCGTGGCTGCCCTTGGGGGTGGTGGCCTGGATGAGATTGTTCACCAGCCGAAGGGCGTCCTTTTCATCCCGGATGTAGCGGAAGGGGTTGTATCCGTCCGACTCCTCCAGGTTGACGAGGTTCAGCACCCGGATATCGTAGCCCTGGCTTTTCAAATATCCACCCGTAGCCAGCAGGACTTCGGACTTGGGGTCTGTGATCACATAGTTGGTGTTGGCCTCCAAAATATTGGGTTTCACATAGCTTCTGGTCTTGGCCGCGCCGGAGCCTCCGATGACCAGCACGTTCAGGGAGCGGCGGTGCTTATGGGTGTCCAGCCCCAGGCGGACGTTTTTGGTCAGCAGCTTGTTCTGTTTTTGAGCGAACATGGCGTTGACCTGCCGGGGGGAGGCCCAGGCGGCGGAGCCGTGTTCCTCGCCGTCACGGGTCCTGCCCTGCTGGTCGGCGTAGAGACAGACGCCCATGATGTAGGCCCCGGTGCAGGCCAGGATGGTCACGAGGCTGTGATCCGTCCACTGGATGCGGAAGGGGTGTTCCATGGCCGCCGTCAGGTTGGTCAGAATGTCCGGCAGGCCGCCGCCCAGGGATTGGGCCAGCAGCAGGGCCGCCCAGACCACCAGGGGGTAGAAGAACAGATACCCCGCGATGCCCATTTGTGATTGCTTTTTCAGTAGATCACCTCCTGGGAGATCAGAGGGCCGCTCCCGGCAGAACAGCGGGGAGCGGCCCTATCATCGATCATCTTACTTTTGCCTGGTTTTTCGTTTTGGCTTTGACCTTGGCCGGAGCGGACGGTCTCCTTCCCTGTCCCCGATACCCCTGGAGCCGCGCCTCAATGGAGGGGCGCTCACTCGTCCCCCTCGTAGTGCCGCTCTCTTTGGGTATAGAGGAGCTGATTTTTATAACGTGCGAGTCTCGTTCCGACCGAGAACCGTTTTTTTCTTTCACCTGACGCTGGGTCACAGGGGCCTGCTGGCGGCCCTGCTCCTCTGACCGCTGGGACACCTCCCGCTGGGGTTGGGGCGGCCTCACAGGGGCCTCCTGGGGCTGTAAAACGGGCTTCTTCCGCTCCGGGGGCTGGCGCTCCCGCGGTTTGTCCCTGGGCTGCTCCTGCCGCCTGACCGGCGCCTGCTCTGGGGCCTCACGTTCCGGGGCCTGCCGCTCACGGAACACCTCATGCCCCCTCTGGAGCGGCTTGGCGGGCCTGCGCTCCGGCTCCGGGGGCAGGGTGTAGAGGATGCGCTCAAAAATGGCGTTGGCCCGATCCAGCTCCGTCACCGGCAGGATCACATCCAGCACCTTGCCCTTGTCATCCTTGTCCTTGATGACGGAGAACAACAGCTTGTGCTTTTTCGCCAGCTTTTTAAACTGTTTGTACTGCTCCGGCGTCATGGGGAAGCGCCGCAGATCCCGCGTCTCCCGCAGCATCTTGCCCATGTTGACCTTGCCGGAGAGGGTCTTGCGGTTGCTGGCCAGGGCCATGGTCAGGGCCAGCAGGTTCTTCAGGGCCGAGCCGGACAGCCGCACCGCCACCTCCGTGCCGGAGAGCATCATGCGCACCATCTGGTCAGCGGCCTCACCGCCTCCTACTGTCATCGTGTATCACCTCGTCTTTCGCTTCAATTTTCTTGATGTCCTGTTCCATCTGGGGCAGCCGATCCAAAATGTCACGGCAGAGGGCCAGCTTCTTCCGCTCTGAACGGATCTGCCGGTTGACCTCCGCCACCTGTTCGTAAATTTCCGCCTTTTCCGCGGTGAGCCGTTCCCTGGGGATCGTACACCCCTCCAGCGTGGCCACCGCCTCCATGTACCGGGCGAACTCCGTTTCCATGCCGGATAGCCCGTCCTCGTACAGCGCCTTGGCCGGGGCCAGGGCCTCCACGTCCGCCAGGGCGGCGTACAGCTTCCGGCGCTTCTTCTTCCGCACATTGAGGATGGTCCGCTGCTTCATCAGGGTGGCCAGCGTTTCCTCCGTGCGGGCCTGGAGCGCCGCCGCGTCCCCCTGGGTGGCGATATTGTTTTCTCGGAGGAAGTCAAACTGCTCCCGGTATCGGTCGGCTTTCATCACCTCCTGCCGGAACTGGGGGGTCATCCGGGGCGGATAGCGCCGCTGCCCGATCTTCCCCAGGACGTAGAGGTAGTGGACGTACAGCGCCATAATTCCGGTGTATTTCGGATGCTTCTTATAGGGATGATATGGAGCGCGATAGATCATGGCGGGCCTGCGTCCGGCCTCGATGTCCTCCAAGCCGCTCTGTATCGCCGCCCGGATGCCCTCCTCGGTGAACAGCGGTTTTTTCCGGCCTGGGTACATGAACCGATCCTGTCCCCGCAAGCGAAAGCCCAGACGGTTTCCGTGGCTGATCTCCCAGCCCTTGTGTTCCATGAGCATGAAAAAGTGGCCCAGGTCGTTGGCATCCTGGATGGCTGTCCGCAGGTCCGCCTCCAGCATGGAGCGGAAGGTGGGCTGGCCCTTGGATTGGCGCAGCCATTCGATGTAGCTGACCGCTCTGCCAGAGCTGCCCTCCATAATGACCGACAGCCCATGCTCCCGGCACAGCCGGTCCGAGGTGGCCCGGATCTGCTGGTAGTAGCTCTGGGCGTTGCTGTGGTACTTCTCGCCGGTGTCGGCGTTCACGGAGTTGAAAACCAGGTGGGCGTGGATATGCTCCCTGTCCACATGGACCCCGATCACTGTCTCGTACCCCGGCAGATGCTCCTTGGCAAATTCGGTGGCGATCTCCAGGGCCTGCTCCGGCGTGACCTCCCCCGGCTTGAAGGACTGGATGATGTGGTAGTACATCACCCCGTCCTCCTTGCCATAGGCCCGCTTGGTGTCCAGCATCTGGCGGCACTCCCGGCCGGGGTCACAGTTCAGATGGGCGGTGAGTATCTGATCCTCTGTTTTGTCCCCGTTGAGGACATAGCGGATGCCCACGTCCAGGCGGCCCTTCCGGGCCAGGATCTTCGTGACAGCCATTACTTTTTAGCGATCTGGTACATCAGCTCGTAGACCTGATCCAGCAGGAACAGCCCCCGCTTGGCGTCCTCGGCCCTGGCGATGCCGGTGTTGACGCTGCGGGCGATCTGATTGATGTTATTGCCGATGTGGTGGATCTCCGTCCGCAGTTCCTTGATCTCCTGGGAGGGGCGGGAACGGACAGGTGTCCCTTCGATCAAGCGGACAAGGTAGGCCCTCCGGGAGAGACCGCACTCTTTGGCCTGGGCCACCAGCCGCTGGTACTGCGCCGGCGTCACTTCGATGTGGACGTGATGCCGGCCACGCTTATCTGCTCTGCTCATGCCGCCTCCTTTTTCCCTTTGGGCCGCTGCCGTCTTTCTCCACTTGAATCTCCTGCTTGAAAACCCTTTCCAAATCGAACACGTTACCATAGGGAACGCCTCTCCGGCTGTAGGGCTTCATGGGCATGGGGATCTGGGCCTGCAGCCCCTTCAGCCTCTCCCAATATTGGGGCAAAAACTGATAGATGGCTTTCAGCTCTTTCCGGTTCTTGTTTTTGCAGCACCAGCAGGACACCCTGTCCAGGATGTCGTACAGCCTGATCCCATTCTCCTCCCAGAAAAATCCCCGCGCATAGCAGTACGCCAGACAGTCCGCCTCCGTCATCCCCGCTTCGGCCAGGGGCGAACACTTGGGGG
>CAJUSG010000081.1 GCA_910589085.1 uncultured Oscillospiraceae bacterium
GGCCACGGCGGGGAGGCTCCGGCTGCTCCTGGGGCTTCTCCCACTCCTGCCCGCCTTCCGGGGGAGCTGATACCTCAAGAGATACAGATTGTTCCGCCATGATTTTATCAATCAGATCCCCGGAGATGTCAATTACATTTCCGGTAGTGCGTTCCGGCACAGGGCTATCCAATGTTTCAGGGCCAGCAACATCCAGTTTGATTTGCTCCTGTATTCCGGTGTCTGGGAGCGAGGGCTGTCCTTCGTCAATGGAGAGCTGGGTTTTATCTTCTTCCACTTGCTAACCTCCTTTTTATCGTTGATTATATATGAAAACACCGCCCATAGTCTCCATAAGGCGGTGTTCCATGTAATGTGATAGATTTTATTGTCATATTGTGATGTTTTTTACGGTTTTATGCGTTTTCCTATTAAAAATGTCCCGGTCGCACCGGCAGGGCCGGTGGGGCCAGCGGGACCGGCAGGCCCCTGGGCGCCGGTGGCACCTGTAGCGCCCGTCGCACCGGCAGGGCCGGTGGGGCCAGCGGGGCCGGCAGGGCCCTGAGCGCCGGTAGCGCCGGTGGCACCCGTCGCACCGGCAGGGCCAGTGGGACCAGCGGGACCAGCAGGTCCCTGAGCGCCGGTAGCGCCTGTGGCGCCTGTGGCACCCGTCGCACCGGTAGCGCCGGCAGGTCCGGGAATACCCTGGGGACCAGTGGGGCCGGTAGCACCGTCAGGGCCAGGATATCCCTGTGGACCGGTCGGGCCAGTCGGGCCAGTTCCGGGATAGGGCGGGAAGGGACCGGGACCCGAACAGGGCGGGACTGGGGGCAAGGAAGGTGTACCGCAGCCGCAGCCAGTGTTACAACCGCAACCGGTATTGCAGCCGCAGCTGGTAATACAGCCATTTCCACAGCTGGATCCGCAGCCGCTGTTGCAGCCGCAGCTTGTACTGCAGCCCGTCAGGTGTGCCACAACACCATCCCGGCTGCTCTGCTCCCAATCAGAAGCATAGTATCGTCTCATAACGCACTCCTTTGACTCAAGTAAGTGATGGATGTGGCTATGCCACATACCATACTATGTAAGCTGTTCCTATCGGTGCGGGTCTTTACAGGGAAAGGATTTTCCACTATAATAAAAACCTGCAAGGAGGCGTTTTCCATTGAATCATATTGAAATTCCCACCCTGCTCTTCTGGAAAAACAACAACAGCTGGTATGGCAGTCTGGGTGAGGCCCGGTTTTTTATCAAACCGGAGACTCCTGAAGGCGGAGAAAAGCAGCTCAATGTTCAGTTTTGGCGGGGGCCTCTGTCCATGGCTCTCAGCGAGATCATTGCCTCCGCCGCCTTCCCGGTGACAGAGGAAGGTCTGGCTCAAACCACCGCCTGGCTGGAGGAGCAGGCCGCCCGTCTGCGCAGCAAAGCGCCCGCCGAATAACGGCGGGCGCTCCCCTGTCTCTGTTTACTTGGTGCCAAAGATCCGGTCACCTGCGTCCCCCAGACCGGGGACGATATATGCGTGGTCGTTGAGCTTCTCATCCACGGCGGCCACATAGATATCCACATCGGGGTGATCCTTCTGAATACATTCGATGCCCTCAGGAGCGGCCAAGACGTTCATCAGCTTGATATGCTTGCAGCCATACCCCTTGATAAAGGTGATGGCGGCAGAGGCGGAGCCGCCGGTAGCCAGCATGGGGTCCAAGACAATCACATCCCGCTCAGCAATGTCGGCAGGCATCTTGCAGTAGTACTCCACGGGGCGGTGGGTCTCAGGGTCCCGGTACAGGCCAATATGGCCCACCTTTGCCGAGGGAATCATCTTCAGGATACCGTCCACCATACCCAGGCCCGCCCGGAGAATGGGGACCACAGCCAGCTTCTTGCCCGCCAATGTCTTAAAGGTGGCAGTAGCGATGGGCGTTTTGATCTCAATATCCTCCAGAGGCAGATCACGGGTGGCCTCGTAGCACTCCAGAGCGGCGATCTCAGAGACGATCTCCCGGAACTCCTTTACGCCGGTCCTCTCATCCCGGAGAATGGTCAGCTTATGCTGAAGCAGCGGATGGTCCAAAATGTGTACCTTTTCATTATACATGTTTTTGATCCCCTTCTATTGTAAATTTAGTGTTCTGCTCCCGCTCTAAGCGCTCCCGCTCCGCCTGGGACAGGCGGTGGTATATGGGGGCCAGCTTTTCGCCGGGCACCAGGCCGCCGGAGGCGATCACTTCCTCCGCCGCCCGGGCCACCCCCAAGGCACTCTGCATCCGAAGACGAACGGGGGCCAGGGTCAGGCCGGGAACCTCCCTTAACAGAGAATTATAACATAATTGGCCTCCGTCGCCAACTACTATTTTCTGTTCCGGGAATTTTTTCAGCTCCTCCCCCAGCTCATCCAGCGAGATCGCCCGGTCTGGGCTGAGCCGCTCCAGGCCGTCCCCCATCCCCCGAAACAGGGCGTTGTACACCTGTTTCCGCCGGGCGTCCATGGCGCAGACAATCAGCTTTCCCTCCATATGGGCCAAAGGCCAGGCCATTGACTCAAGGGTGGAGCAAGGAGCGCATTGCTGCCCTCCCGCCCAAGCCAGCCCTTTGGCAGTGGCCACCCCAATGCGTAGCCCGGTAAAGGAGCCCGGCCCGGCCGCCACGGCAATAACATCCACCCGATCCAGCGTCTCACCGCAATTTTTCAGCATATCGCAGACCATGGGCAGCAGGGTGCGGCTGTGGGTCAGTCCACTGCACTGGAAGGCTTGGGCAGCCGGCACTCCATCCCGGCACAGCGCCGCAGAACAGGCCGCCGCTGAGGATTCCAAAGCCAAAATATTCACAGCTCCACCCCCTCGATGGTGACAACCCGCTGTGTCTCCCTTCCGCCCCGGCATATGCTGACCAAAACAGCGTCCCTCTCCAGGGCATCCGCCACATTCTCACTCCACTCCACGGCACACACCCCTCCACGGGTAAGATAATCCTCCCAGCCGATGTCGAAGAGCTCATCAGAGGAGTCCAGCCGGTACATATCAAAGTGAAACAGAGGCAGACGGCCCCCCTCATACTCGTTGACGATTGTAAAGGTGGGGCTGGTCACCCGCTCTGTAATGCCGAGCCCCCGGGCCAGGCCCCGGGTAAACGCGGTCTTACCCGCCCCCAAGTCGCCGGTGAAGGCAATTACCGTCCCCGGCTCCAGCTTCTCCGCCAACCGGGACCCCAGCTCTTCCGTCTCATTCTCGCTGTTGGTGATAAACTCCACCGGTCGTCCCTCCGTTCATAGAAAATTTTCAGGTTCTTAAACATTATAGCACAAACAGGGTTTGCCTTTCCAGCAAAATGTGATAAAATATATTGGTCATTTTTACGACTGCCAGGGAGGTGAGTTCTTGTCCACGCTGTTTTCCCCCATCCGGGAATTTTTCAAAAAGGGCGACATATTGCTGCTGACCCTGTGTCTGGCGGCCAGCGGCTTTGGGCTGGTCCTCATCTTCTCCGCCACCCAGTATTTTGGGGAAATGCGCTGGACGCGCTTTATTCTCGTTCAGTTCATCGCCATCTGCCTGGGCGTGATCGCCTACATGCTTCTCACCTTTGTGGACTTCCAGCTCTTTGTGGAGAAACGGTGGAAGCTGCTGCTGGCCTTCAATATTGTCTTTATCCTTCTGCTTCTCACCCCGCTGGGGGAAGACTACGACTCTGGTAATCTGAACTGGCTGGTCATCTCCCGTATCATTCCAAAATTCCCCATGGATGTTCAGCCCAACGAGATTGTAAAGATCTCCTTCATCCTGATGCTGGCTCTGCAAATCGTAAAAATTCAGGACCACGGGCAGAACATCAGCTCCATCCCCTCCATCATTCAGATCGGTGGACACACTGTCTTTATGCTGGGCCTGATCGCCGCCGTCTGCGGCGACTTTGGCATGTGTGTCATCTATATGATGATTTTTGTGGCTATGGCCTGGGTAGCCGGGATCAAGCTGCGCTGGTTTGTGCTGGTGGGGGGGGGAATCGTGCTGGCGGCGGTCATTGTCTGGCTGTTTTTCCTGCCGGAGACCCGCTGGTGGAACGATTACCGGATCATGCGCTTCCGGGTGGTATTTGACCACAGCCTGGACGTCCGTGGAAAGGGCTGGCAGCAGACCCGCTCCAGCCTCGCCATTGGTTCCGGCCAGCTCTTTGGCCAGGGTTACCTGAACGGCGTACAGACCCAGTCCCCCAGCAGCCAGGCCCTCCCTGCCCGGCACACCGACTTTATCTACGCCGTCTGCGGCGAGGAGCTGGGGCTGGTGGGCTGTATGGCCCTGTTGCTTCTGCTGTCCCTCATCGTCCTGCGGTGCATCTGGGTGGGACGGCACGCCAGCTCCCCCTTCAACGCCTATGTTTGCATGGGTATGGCAGGGATGCTGCTGGCCCAGATCACTTTTAATGTGGGCATGTGCCTGTTTATTCTGCCCGTTATGGGCCTAACTCTCCCCTTCATTAGCTATGGCGGCTCCTCTATCATTACCCTGTTCGCCGCCATGGGCATTGTCTCCAGTGTCAAAGCCAGAACCCTGCCCAGCTGGCTGAGGGACAGAAGCCCGGTTTGACCTCACCTGATCTCTCTCAATGTGGAAAAAGGAAAGCCCCGCCTTTGGGAGGAACTTCGTAAGGAAGTTCCTCCCAAAATTTTTGTAGAGTCAGCCGAGGGGCGATTGGATTGTAGGGAAATTCAGTATATCGGAGAATTATATCATGGAAAAGTCGCTTTTTGAGCAAATAGGCGGCAACTATCATCAAGAGGGCGATTACTTTCTTCCAGCCCTGTCTGTGCCCGAACTTCCCGCCATCGGTGTATGGGGCCAGCAGCGGAGGCGGTATCTGAAAAAACATCGCCAGCCCCTTTATACGGCCTTGTTGCTGTCCGGTAAGTTAAATGACCACCTATCTGAAATTGACGAACAGGCGGAGGCTATGTTTTCTCATCTTGTAAAACAGATGGCGGCACAGGAAAGTATCACCGAACAGCTTAAAGCAGATAATCAAATGGAATGGGTTAGGGCTTGTTTGAAAAATAGGGAAGGATGAGCTAAATCAACAAAATAGCGATA
>CAJUSG010000082.1 GCA_910589085.1 uncultured Oscillospiraceae bacterium
ACTCGGCGGTGTCGGAGATGGAGTAGTTCATCATGGCCACGCCGCCCTTGTTGATGAGGTCGATGATGAGCTTCATCTCGTGGATGCACTCGAAGTAGGCGTTCTCGGGGGCGTAGCCCGCCTCGACGAGGGTCTCGAAGCCCAGCTTCATCAGCTCCACCACGCCGCCGCACAGGACAGCCTGCTCGCCGAACAGGTCGGTCTCGGTCTCGTCCTGGAAGGTGGTCTCCATCACGCCGCCCCGGGCGCCGCCGATGCCTGCGGCATAGGCCAGAGCCAGCTTATAGGCGTCGCCGGTGGCGTTCTGCTCCACGGCGATGAGGCAGGGCACGCCCTTGCCCGCCACGTACTGGCTGCGCACGGTGTGGCCGGGACCCTTGGGGGCGATCATGGACACGTCCACGCCGGCGGGGGGGACGATCTGCTTGAAGTGGATGTTGAAGCCGTGGGCGAACATGAGCATATTGCCCGGCTCCAGGTTGGGGGCGATGTCCTTCTTATAGACGTCGGCCTGGACCTCGTCGTTGATGAGGATCATCACGATGTCGCCCCACTTGGCGGCCTCGGCAACGGTCTTCACCTTCAGGCCGGCCTTCTCGGCGGCGGCCCAGTTCTTGGAGCCCTCCCGCAGGCCGACGCACACGTCGCAGCCCGAGTCCTTCAGGTTCATGGCGTGGGCGTGGCCCTGGGAGCCGTAGCCGATGATGGTGATCTTCTTGCCGTCCAGGTAGTTGATGTCACAGTCCTTCTCATAGTACATTTTTGCCATAGTTATATTCCTCCTTCAGTTTGTTGTCGTCGTATATGGTGCTGCGCCCTCTTTCGATGGCGATGGTACCCGTCTTTGCGATCTCCAGAATGCCGAAGTCCGCCAGCATGGCGGTCAGGGCGGCGGTCTTCTCCTTGTCCCCAAAGATGGCCACGGTAAGGGTCTCCCGGCTCACGTCGATGATGTTGGCCCGGAAGATGTTGGCCATCTGAATCACCTCATCCCGGGCGTTGCGGTCCGCCGCGTGGACTTTAATCAGGGAGAACTCCCGCTGGATGGAGGTGCCCTCGTCCAGGATCTTCACCGCCAGCACGGGGATGAGCTTGCGGCACTGGTCGGCAATCTGGTTAATCATCAGCTCGTCGGCCACCAGGACGATGGTGATCCGGGTGACGTGGGGCTTGTCCGTCTCGCCGGAGACGATGGATTCGATGTTATACCCCTTCCGGGAGAACAGCCGGGCCACCTGGCTCAATACGCCTGGTATATCCCGCACCAGAATAGACAGTGTGTATTCTTTTTTCCGGGTGTCAAATTCACGTTTCATCCTGTCCGCCCCCTATTTCAGCAAGAAGTCGGTGATGTGGGCCCCGCCCGCCACCATGGGCCGGACCATCTCGTCCATGTCCAGCACGCAGTCGATGACGCAGCCCCGGCCAGCCTCTAAAGCGGCCTGGAAGGCGGTCTCCATCTCCGCCATGGTGGTGGCCCGGAAGCCCTTGAGGCCGTATGCCTCGGCCAGCTTGACAAAGTCGGGGCCCCGGTCCAGGGTGGTCTCGGAGAAGCGCTTTTGATAGATCAGATTCTGCCACTGGCGCACCATGCCCAGGGTGCCGTTGTTGAACACCACCGTGATAATGGGCAGATGGTAGTGCTCTACGGTGGCCAGCTCGTGGCAGTTCATGCGAAAACAGCCGTCCCCGGTGGTGTGGACCACCACCTTGTCCGGGTTGCCCACCTTGGCCCCGATGGCCGCCCCCAGGCCGAAGCCCATGGTGCCGAAGCCGCCGGAGGTGAGAAGCTGGCCGGGGTAGTCGAAGTGGAAGTGCTGGATGGACCACATCTGGTGCTGGCCCACGTCGGTGGCCACAATGGTGTTCTGGGGGGCGAGGCGGCGGATGGTCTCCAGCACCTGCTTGGGGGTGAGAGTCTCGCTCTGCCGGGGGACGGAGGGCTCCCGCAGGGGGAGGATGTGCGCCTTCCAATCGGGGTGGCTGTACTGGGGCAGGCGCTCGTTGAGCAGAGCCAGCACCCGCTTGGCTGAGCCGATGATGTGGTGGTCGGTGAGGACGTTCTTGTCGATCTCCGACCGGTCGATGTCGATGTGGACGATTCTGGCCTGGCTGGCGAAGGTGTCGGGCTGGAGGGCCACCCGGTCGGAGAACCGGCAGCCCACGGCGATGAGCAGGTCGCACTCGTTGCAGGCCACATTGCTGGCCTGGGAGCCGTGCATACCGATCATGCCGGTGGTGAGTGGGTGCCCCCCGGGGAAGCCGCCGCCGCCCATGACGGTGATGGCCACCGGGGCGTCCAGCTTCTCGGCAAACTCCTTAAACTCTCCGTCCGCCCTCCCCCGGACCACCCCGCCGCCGCAGATCAGCATGGGCTTCTCCGACTGGGCGATCATGTCCACCAGGGTGTTGATATCCCCGATGTTGGGCTCGGGGGCCTTCAAATCGTGGCTGGTGGACAGGGAGCGCAGACTGCCGCACTTTCGATTTTCGGTCCAGGGGACAAACTCATAGTCGATCTCCACATTGGGGAAGGTGACATTTTTTAAAAAGTCAATCACCACCGGACCGGGCCGGCCGGTGGCCGCCACGGCAAAGGCCTGACGCATTACGTCGGGGATGGTCTGGGCGTCCCGGACCAGATAGGTGGCCTTGGTGATGGGCATGGCGATGCCGGTGATGTCCACCTCCTGGAAGGCGTCCTTGCCCAGGGTCTGCTCCGTCACGTTGCAGGTGATGAAGACGATGGGTGAGGAGTCCATGTAGGCGGTGGCGATGCCGGTAACCAGATTTGTGGCCCCGGGGCCGCTGGTGGCGAAGCACACCCCCACCTTGCCGGTGGACCGGGCGTAGCCGTCGGCGGCATGGGAGGCCCCCTGCTCGTGGGCGGTCAATACGTGGTGGATTTTGTCCTTGTAGTTGTACAGCTCGTCATAGAGATTCAGGATGGTCCCGCCGGGATAGCCGAAGACGGTGTCCACCTCCTGCTCCAGCAGGCACTCCATGATGGCCGCGGTCGCTCTGATTTTCAAGTTCTCAGCCTCCTTGTAGTTAAGCTCTCTCGTAAGCCTCCTTTTGGGTGCAGACCTATAAGTCTCGTTTGCTGACGACACCTAAGTTTCTGACCCGCTCCAAAAACCGCTCCCGTTCCACCTGTTCCTCCGGGGAGAAAAAGAGGTTCAGAAGCCCTTTCAGCAGAGCAGACTCCGCTTGCAGGGAGGGCACATCCAGCGTTTCGCGGCCGCTGCCCTCATACCAGCCGATGACATAGGCCACCGCCTTGGGCCGGAACAGGTCAATGGCCCAGCACTCCGGCCAGGTCAGCCGCAGGCAAAGGGCCGGTTGTTTCTCCTTTTCCCGGTAGACCCGCAGCTCCCGGTATTGGGGCCGGTCCACCAGGGACCAGTGGTAGACCTTTTTCCCGACCACAATGTTTCGGGGACTTTTCCACCAACGTTTCATGATCTCGCTCAAGGGCTAAATCTTCCCCCCGCCCTTTTGCAGGGCGATGACTCCGGTGCGGACCACCTCCAGAATGGAGAAGGGCCGGAGCATGGCCTCGAAGGTGTCGATGCGGTCAGGGGTGTCGGACAGCTCCAGGGTGAGGGAGTTTGGGGAGATGTCGTCCACCTTGGCCCCCATAATGTCGCAGATGGTCATGATATCCTGCCGGGTCTTGTTGGTGGCGTTCACCTTCAGCAGCACCAGCTCCCGGCCGATCATCTTGTCTTCGGGGATGGTGCGCACCTTGATGACCTCGACGAGCTTGTTCAGCTGCTTCTCCACCTGCTCCACCACGCTGTTGCCGCTGTCCACAATGATGGTGATCCGGGAGATGGTGGGGTCGTCGGTGACCCCCACGGCCAGGGAGTCGATGTTGAAGGCCCGGCGGGAGAACAGCCCGGTGATGCGGTTGAGCACGCCGGCCTGGTTCTCCACCAGGACGGAAATGGTCTGTTTCATCTTCTCCCTCCTTTAGTCAGTGGTGGACACGTCGGGGTGGACCTGACAGATCATGAGGCAGGGGCCCGTTTCGTTCAAAAACCTGTCGATGGAGGCGTCCAGCGCCTCCTCCTCGCTCACCGTCACGCAGGGGATGCCGTAGGCGGCGGCGATGGCCTCGAAGTCGGGGGAGCCGTCCAGGGACACCCCGAAGGGGCCGTGGTAGGGGGCCCGGCTCTGGATCTGATGGACCAGCCCCAGGGTGTTGTTGCGGAACAGGAGGATTTTCAGGTCCATGCCGGCGTATTTCACCGCGGCCAGCTCATTCATGGCCATCTGGAAGGAGCCGTCGCCGCAGATCACCACCGTCTGCCGGTCCGGCAGGGCCACCTTCACCCCCACCCCGGCGGGCAGGGCGTAGCCCATGGTGCCCAGGCCGCCGCTGGTGAGGAGACGGCCGTGCTTCTGAGGTAAGTATTTGCAGGTGAAGATTTGATTCTGGCCCACGTCCACGCAGACGACGGCGTCGTCCGCCAGCCGCTCCCCCAGCTTCCGCATGGCGGTGCCGGGGAAGATATACCCGGGGCGGCTGGGGAAGGTGCGGCTCAGCTCCGCCTTCCGGTAGTCGGCCAGCTGGGCCCGCCACTGGGTGCAGTCGGGGGCGGTGAGCCCCAAGTCCAGCAGCTGGCGCAGAATCACCTTCACATCCCCCACCAGGGGGACGGCGGCCTGCATGTTTTTGCCGATCTCCGCCGGGTCCACGTCGATGTGGATGGTGGCCATGCGGCGCTGGATCTCGTCGGGCTGGATAATGGCCCGGTCCGCCGCCCGGGTGCCCACCATGATGAGCAGGTCGGACTTGGCCAGGGCCTTGTTGGCGCAGTGGTTGCCGTGGGCCCCGATCATCCCCATGTTCAGGGGGTGGCGGGTGGGCATGAGGGAGATGCCCATCATGGTCTTGACGACGGGAATCCCCGTCC
>CAJUSG010000083.1 GCA_910589085.1 uncultured Oscillospiraceae bacterium
GCTTGAGCAGGCCCAGCACATCGGCGCTGGTCTTGCTGTCCAGGTTGCCGGTGGGCTCGTCAGCCAGGACGATGGCCGGTTTGGTGATGAGGGCCCGGGCGATCGCCACCCGCTGCTGCTGTCCGCCGGAGAGGTTGTTGGGCATATTTTGCAGCTTATCCTCCAGGGCCAGCATGTGTACGATCTCGTCCATGAACCTCTGGTCCACCGTGTCGCCATCCAGCTCCACCGGCAGGACGATGTTCTCGTAGACATTGAGAATGGGAACCAGATTGTAGTTCTGGAAGATGAAGCCGATATTCCGGCGGCGGAAGATGGTCAGCTCCTCGTCGTTCTTCTTCGCCAGCTCGTCTCCCCGGACGATGACGCTGCCGGAGGTAGGGGTGTCCAGCCCGCCCATCATATTGAGCAGGGTGGATTTGCCGCTGCCGGAGGTGCCCACCACGGCCACAAACTCCCCCTGCTCCACACTGAGGTTGACCCCATCCAGGGCGCGGGTGATGTTAGGCTCGCTGCCATACTGCTTTTTCAGGTCAATGGTCTGTAATACGTTCACGGTTGATCCGCTCCTTTCAGATGTTGGAGCTATGGTAAAATCCAAATGTCTCAGAAATGTCCGAATTGGAGCTTTGAATGTGAATTTTTTGTGAACAGTTTACCGCCGGGGCAGGAACACCGAAAACGTAGACCCGCGGCCGGGTTTCGAGGCCACCTGGATATAGCCGCCCTGCCGGGTAATTATCTCCCGTGCCAGATACAGGCCGATGCCTACCCCCGGCTGGTCGTGGACCTCCTCCTCCCGGTAAAAGCGCCGGAAGATGGCGGCCTGACGGCTCTCCGGGATGCCCTTGCCGGTGTCGGTCACGTCCAGCTTGACATACATCTCCCACTGCTCCACCGACACGCTGATCTTCCCGCCCGCCGGGGTGTACTTCACCGCGTTGTCCAGCAGATTGAACAGGGCCTCCGCCGTCCACTTGCTGTCGTGGGACACCCGCAGATCACCCGGGCACTGTACCTCCACAGAGATGCCTTTTTGCTCCGCCCCGTAGACGATGCCGCTCATAGCTTGGGCCAGCGTGTCCAGCAGCGGCGCGTCTTTCTTTTCCAGTGTAACCGCCCCGATCTCCAGACGGGAGGCTTTTCCCATGGACTGCACTAGAAATTCCAGCTTGTCCGTCTGGCTGCGGATGCCCTGTAGAAAGTCCCGCCGCTCCTGCTCGGTAACGGGCTTTGCCAGCAGAGTATCCGTCACCATTTTCAGGTTTGCCACCGGCGTTTTCACCTGATGGGAGATGTCCGACACCAGGGTTTGCAGCTCCCGCCGCTCCTCGTCCACCTTGCGCCGGCTTTCCTGGAGGATGCTGTATAGCCGGGAGAGGCGGTAGCTGATGCGGGCGAAGATGGTCTCGCTGTCTTCGGCTCTGGCCGGCTCCTGGCCGCCGGTAATCATGCTGTCCATAGTTTGGCACAGGTCGCTGGTAAATTGGGACAGCCGCTTGGCGAAAAACAGCGTCAGGAGGAACATCCAAAAAAGAGCGCAGGCCGTCAACAGCGAACCGGCCAGCAGCACCCACCCCTGGCCCGTCATGGCGGAGAGGAGGAAGGAAAGAGCCAGCATGGAAATGGCCGCGCCGGCCTCCACCAGCAGAAACATGGTTTTGACGGGCATACGCCTCATTTCCGCTCACCCCCTGTCCACTGATAGCCGATGCCGTAGATGGTCTTGATATAGGTGTCGCCCTCCGCCTCGATCTTGCCCCGGATGCGGCTGATGGAGGTGGTCAGGGTGTGTTCGTCCACAAATTTTTCGTCCACGTCCCACAGCCGCTCCAGGAGCCTCTGCCGGGTCAGGACCTGTCTGGGATTTTTGCAGAACAGATACAGCATCTTGTACTCCATGGGGGAGAGAGTGATAGGCTTCCCGTTCAGCGCAGCGGCCTGCTCTGAGAAATCCAAAAACAACCTGCCGTCGTCGTAAAGGTCCTTTGCTGGCTTGTGGTGCTCCAGCATGGCGAACATGGCGCAAATCTTCCGCTGCAAGGCCCCGATGGAAAAGGGCTTGGTGATGTAGTCCACCGCTCCCGCCTCATAGCCCCGGAGCTGGTCACTCTCCTGGTCGTTGGCGGTGAGGAAGATCACTACCGTGTCCGGGTGCTCCGGCTTGACAAGTCTGCACAGGTCGTAGCCGTTCCCGTCCGGCAGATTGATGTCCAGCAGCACCAGGTCGTATGACCTCCCAGCCAGCAGATTTTCAGCGGTCCTGGCGTTCAGGGCGGGGGTGACGTCCCAGCCGTCAGAACTCAGGTTGTAGGCTAACGTTTTATTCAAAAGGGCGTCGTCCTCCACAATCAGTATCCGTTTCATGGCCCAGCCTCCTTTGGTGATAAGGGCAGTATAACAGATAAATGTCCGCGAAATGTTACAGCGGCTTGTCTTTTTCAAAAAATTTCTGCCTGAGCGAATGGGACCGCTCAGGCAGAAACGCATTTCAAACCATACTCACCAGCCCGGCAAGCAGCATCATGATGGCCGGCACAATATATTTTCGTGGGTGGTGCCAGAGGTCGCTTTCGATCTTCCACCCCCGGATGGGACAGTACCACTCCAGCAGAACAGAACCCGCCGCGCTCAGCAGGGCAAAGGCTGCCGCCGTCAAAGCGTGGAGCGGGATGATTCCGCCGACTTGGAGCTGCCAGCTGCACAGGAAAACAATATCTGCCGCCAGATTACACCCGAAGATGAACAGGCAGTAGGGAATGCAGAACGCCTTCCCCTGCCCCGGCAGGAACCGCACCGCCCGCTCCAGGGCCGGGTCGCAGGACAGCAGGATGCAGATGGGGGTGTTCAGGGAGAGGATGGCAAAGCCGATGGGCAGGACGAACCGGGCCTCCAGCTGTCCCAGCAGCACCGGCAGGACACAGGCCACGCCCCACATAGCCGCCGTGTTGACCAGATAATTCTTGTGGGCCATCAGGTAGCGGAAGAGGTAGCGCCACACGGAGTAGCGGCGGTGGGATTTGACTGTCCGCCTATGGCTGGCCGGGCGGACATAAAAGGCGTAGGCATCTGTACGACCCAGGCGCAGGGGATAGAGACAGGACACGATCACAATAGCGGCCAGGGCGCAGAGGATACTACCTAAAATCTCCGCCCAGCTCCAATGGCCGACTGCCCAGACCACCGCCAGCAGTCCGGCGGTTTTGGTGAGCAGCGTATAGGCCCCCAGGGCGACCACATAGGAAAACACCAGAGTTCGGCCCTCAAAGGGGAGCATAAGCATATTTTCCATGTTGGCCCGGTTGTCCCCGGCGGAGAGGGCTTGCCACATGACCCCGCCGGAGAAGGCAACCGACATCAGGTACAGGATGAAGGGGGCGATCTCCACCTGGAATCCAGAGATGTGCAGTCCCCAAAAGACTACCAACTCCAGAAAGAGCGTCCGGATCAGCCGCTCATATTTCACGCCAAACAGCTTTTTGGCGGTGACTTCAAAGCTCATTTTCATCATGCAGGGCCTCCCGAATGTTGGCGGCGTTGATTTCGCCGCCCTCAAAGCTCCGGCGGATCTGCCCGTCCTCCAGCACCAGCACCCGGTCGGAGGTCAGGGTGATGCTCTCCAGGATGTGGGAGGAGAAGAGCACCGTCCCGTGCTCCTTGTACCCGGCAATCAGCTGGTACAGGTACTCCGTGCTCTGGAAATCCAGCCCGTTCACCGGCTCGTCCAGCAGGAGCAGCGGCCGTTTCAGGGCGAAGGCGGTGATCAGGAACGCCTTTTTCTGATTGCCGGTGGACAGGTCCTTTAGCAGTACATCGGTGTAGTCCTCAAAATGAAAGCCCCGCACCAGCTCGGACACGTCGGGCAGTTTCTTTTTGTACGCCGCCGCCACATAGGACAGGTACTCCCGGAAGGTGAAATACTGGAAGGAGTTGTCCTCGGCAAAGACGGTGTATCGGTACAGCTTGAAGCCCTTGTTCCGGAAGCTGGCCGTCTGGCCGTTCAGACGGATGCCGTCGCAGCGGAAGCCCTCATGGAGACCGGACAGGGTTTTCAAGAATGTGGTCTTCCCGGCTCCGTTCAGGCCAATCAGCCCCACCACCTCATGGGGCCGCAGCTGGAGGGAGAAGCCGGACAGCACATTTTTCCCCTGGCTGTACCAGGCGCTGAGGTTTTTCAACTCCAGGATGTTCCCGCCCATGGTCAACTCCCCCTCTTATCGTTCTTTGCCTTTTTCCAGGCGGCCCAGGCGGAATACCCGAAGGACGCCCCCATCAGGACGTAGAGCCCTGTCATCTCCAAATTGCCGGACATACCGCTGACGACCGCCGCCGCCAGCCAGATCAGAGCCAGGATACCGCGAATATAGACATGACGCATAACCGTTTCCTCCTTGAAGCAGTGCTTCCTTTGATGTACCTGCATCATAGCAGAAAACCGGGCGCTGTGCGGGAATGTCCGCAAACGGCAGGTT
>CAJUSG010000084.1:0-1785 GCA_910589085.1 uncultured Oscillospiraceae bacterium
TCATGGCCTTGGCAATGCGGTCTTTTACTGACCCGGCGGGATTGAAATACTCCAGTTTGGCCAGAATGCGGACTTTCAGCCCCGCTGAAGCGTTTTTGGGGTAGACCGTGGGCGCAGAGGGAGATAACAGCTGCTTGCAGTCCGTGGGTGACCAGCGAGACAAACATAGGGGCTGGGTAGAAAAACATATCCCCCAGGAACGCGCCGATCCCGCCCACCACGAAAGCGCCCAACGGGTCCAGCAGGATTGCGGCGGTACAGATCACAATATCGTTCAAGTAGAGACATCCGCCCGGCACCGGCATCCCAAAAGAACTGAGGGCGATATTCATTGCCATAAAGACAGCGGTTACGGTCAGCCAGCGAACGGGGGCACGCTGGCGCAGAGATTCAGATTTCACAGTGTATTCCTCCTTTTTATCCCCGCGTTTCCGATGTAAATATATTCCTATATACCCACTTTGTCAATAGGTATATTTCTGTTTCTTGAAATCCTATTTACCCTGTGGTATGATAGGACAAAATAGGAGGGATCTTTATGATGATTTCCACAAAGGGCCGGTATGCGTTGCGGTTTTTGGCGGATGTGGCGGAGCATCAGGGCAGCGGCTTTGTGCCGCTGAAGGATGTGGCTGCCCGCCAGGAGATTTCGGAAAAATATTTGGAGATCGTGGTGAAAGAACTGGTAAAGGGCGGGCTGCTAGACACGCTGCGGGGAAAGGGGGGCGGATATCGCCTGAACAGCCTTCCGGAGGAGTACAGTGTAAAGGCTATTATTGAGCGGATGGAGGGCCCCTTGGCCCCCGTCGCCTGTCTGGAGCCAGGGCAGGGAGCCTGTCCCCGGAGCAAAGATTGCCGGACGCTCCCACTTTGGCTGGGACTGGATAAGGTAATATCTGACTATCTTACTCAGTTCACCCTGGCGGATCTCATTCGGGAATCAATATTGGGAGGGGAAACATCATGACGCTCCAGCAACTGAAATATGTCATCGTCATCGCGGACAGCGGCTCGGTCAACTCCGCCGCCAAAAACCTGTACCTCTCCCAACCCAGCCTGTCCAGCGCCGTGAGAGATCTGGAGGAGGAGATCGGCTTTGAGTTGTTCCACCGGTCCAACCGGGGAGTCACCATCACGGCGGAGGGGGAAGAGTTCCTCAACTACGCCCGGCAGGTGTGTCAGCAGTACGCCCTGCTGGAGGACCGGTTTGTGGCGGGGCGGTCCCGGAAGAAATTCTCTGTCTCCACCCAGCACTACACCTTCGCCATTAACGCTTTTGTGGAGATGGTGCGCAAGGTGGGGATGGAGGAGTATGAGTTTTCCATCCTGGAAACCCGGACCTATGAGTGTGTGGAAAATGTCCGGAACTACAAGAGTGAGCTGGGCATCTTATACCTGGACGATTTCAACGAGAAGTATCTGACCAAACTCTTTGAGGAGAACAACCTGGAGTTCCACCCCCTGCGGGACTGCTCCACCTGTGTCTACCTCTGGGGGGAGCACCCTCTGGCCCACCGGGACCAGCTGACCATGGCTGACCTGGAGCCTTACCCCTGCATCGCCTTTGAGCTTGGCAAGCAGAACTCCCTGTTCCTCTCCGAAGAGGTGATGAGCACCTACCAGTATCGCCAACTCATCCGGGTGGACGACCGGGCCACGGTGCTTAACCTGATGAAGGGGCTCAACGGCTATACCCTGTGCTCCGGTATCATCTGCCGCCCCCTCAACGGCTCGGAGTACACCACCATCCCCCTGGCGGAGGGGGGCGTGATGCACATCGGCTAT
>CAJUSG010000084.1:1885-4087 GCA_910589085.1 uncultured Oscillospiraceae bacterium
ACTGGAACATGTCTCAAAGCGGTTTGAGGCGGGAGGACAGACGGTGGAGGCGGTGAAGGACGTCAGCCTCCACATTGAAAAAGGGAGCATCGCCGGCATCATCGGCTTCTCCGGGGCGGGCAAATCCACCCTGGCCCGGTGCGTCAATCTGCTGGAGCGGCCCACGGAGGGAAGGGTAATTGTGGGCGGCAGCGAGCTCACTGCCCTGAGCGGGCGGCAGCTCCGGGAAAAACGGAAAAAGATCGGCATGATCTTCCAGCACTTCAACCTCTTCGCCTCCCGGACGGTGTACGGCAACGTGGCCTACCCTCTTCGGGGGAGCGGAAGGAGCAAGAAAGAGATTGAGGACAAGGTAAAGCCCCTGCTGGAGCTGGTGGGGCTGTCTGACAAGGCGGACGCCTACCCCTCCCAGCTGTCCGGGGGGCAGAAGCAGCGGGTGGCCATTGCCCGGGCTCTGGCCAGCGACCCGGAGGTGCTCCTCAGCGACGAGGCCACCAGCGCCCTGGACCCGGAGACCACCCAGTCCATCCTCCGGCTTCTGAAGGAGGTCAACCGCGCCCTGGGCGTCACTATCCTGATCATCACCCATGAGATGCAGGTCATCAAGGAGATATGCAGTCAGGTGTATGTGATGGAGGGCGGCAGGATTGTGGAACAGGGGGACGTGTTTCAGGTGTTCGCCGTCCCACGGCAGGCGGTCACCCGCCGGTTCGTGGACAGCACCTCCCACCTCTCCCGGATTCAGGAGCTGCTGGACGACCCGGCCCGGCCCATCAAGCTGAACCCCGGGGACTATCTATTCCGGCTGAACTACCTGGAGCGCAGCACCTCCGAGGCGCTGATCTCCAACATCTCCCGGCGGTTTGAGCTGGATGTGAATATCCTGCTGGGCAGCATCGAGCTCATCGACGGCAATCCTCTGGGGGGCCTGGTGGTGGTCGCCGGGGGCGGCCACGACAAAATAGCCGCCGCCGCAGAGTACTTATCCAAACGAAACGTGCAGGTGGAGGTGATTTCCCATGGCTGAACTGCTTAATCAGATCATCCCCGACGTAGTGGCCCGGTCGGACCAGCTGTGGCGGGCCTTCTGGGAGACCATCCAGATGGTGGGCATCTCTGGGGCCATCTCCCTGGTGCTGGGCATCCCCTACGGGGTGCTGCTGTTCACCACCAGAGAGGGGGGCGTGCTGCAAAACCGGCCGGTGAACTTTATCCTGGGCCGCGTCTGCGACTTCTTCCGTTCCATCCCCTTTATCCTGCTGGCCATTTTACTGCTGGGGCTGAGCCGGCTGGTGGTGGGCGTGGCCATCGGCGTGCGGGGGGCCATCATCCCCCTGGTGTTCGGCACCGTCCCCTTCCTGGGCCGGCAGACCGAGAGCGCCCTGGCCGAGGTGCCCGCCGGCCTCATTGAGGCGGCCGAGGCGATCGGCTCCTCCCCCTGGGAGATTATCTGGCGGGTCTATCTGCGGGAGGCTGTCCCCGGCATCACCCGGGGGGTGACCATCACCATCGTCTCCCTCATCAACTTTACCGCCGTAGCCGGGACCCTGGGGGCGGGCGGTCTGGGCAACTTCGCCATCATGTACGGCCACAGCAAGAACCTGCCCCAGATCACCTGGACGGTCATCCTGATCATCGTCGTCCTAGTGAGCGCCGTCCAGTTTGTGGGCGGCTATATCGCCAAGAAAGCGACCCATTAAAGCGTCTGTTCTCCCGCCTTTGAACCGGGATAATGGAATATTTGCCCCATTAAAGGAGGAACTTAAAATGAAAAAGAAGAACATTTTTGCCCTCGCGCTGGCCGCGGCCCTGGCCCTGTCTCTGGCCGCCTGCGGCGGAAACAACGGCGGAAACGGCGGCAGCTCCAGCCCTGTCTCCGGCTCCAAATCAGGCTCCGGCTCCACCGGCAGCTCTGCCCCGACCGCTGAACCCACCGTGGTCAAAGTGGGCGTAGTGGGGGCCAACAACCAGCAGTGGGACACCGTGAACGAGCTGCTGGCCAAGGACAATATCAAGGTGGAGCTGGTGGAGTTCGCCGAGTACAAGCTGCCCAACAACGCCCTGGACGCCGGAGAAATCGACCTGAACGCCTTCCAGCACAAGGCCTACCTCCAAAAGGAGATTGACGACCTGGGCTATCAGGTGTCCATCCTGGGCGACACCATCGTGGCCCCCCTGTCCCTGTACTCCGACAAGATCACC
>CAJUSG010000085.1 GCA_910589085.1 uncultured Oscillospiraceae bacterium
TCCTCGTCGATCTCCTCGGCCAAAGGCTTGACCTCGGTCTCGGCGAACTCGCGGTACATCTTGCGGACCATCTCTTGCTCTTTAGACAGGTGAAAATCCATTTTGCAGTCCTCCTACTTTAAATTTCCGGCCTTGAACGCCTCCGCCTGTTTGTTAGAAATTTAACAAACAAAAAGCGAAAAAAGAGCAACACGGGCCTGCCCCGGCGTTGCGGTACTTATCAAGGCCGGCATATGGGATGCCTTAACCATGAAAATTATATCGGTTTTTACTCCCCGGCGCAAGGGGGACAACTCTGGGAAAATAGACAGTTTTTCTCAACTTTATTTGTACAAAAAGACGGAATATGCGAATATTATCTTATGATATGCGGATGTTGACCTGACAAGAGGGGGTGGAAGAAAATTTTTTTACTGTTTTCTCCGGACACTCTTGACTGTAAAGCGGCTGGATTGTGTATATGCGCCTTAAAATCAGAAGGAAGGAGGGAATACCGGCATGACAATCAAGGAAGTGGAGGCCTGTGCCGGGCTGACCCGGGCCAACATCCGTTACTACGAGGGGGAGGGCTTTTCAGCCTGGGCGAGTCCTTCCGCCGCACCCTATGGGCCGTGGCGGTCGTGGCCGCGTTTTTCTATTTGGAAATCTGGCGGGCAGCGGGGAGCTATGTGGTGGGAATGCGCAACACATTCGCCATCTGGTTCTGGTTCGTGTCGATCAGGCTTTGATACAGGGGAAGTTAAAACTCCCACCCTCTTCGAGGGTGGGAGTTAAACTGTTTATTTGCTGTAGTCGAAGAAGCCCTTGCCGGTTTTGCGGCCCAGCATACCACCCCTGACCATCTTGCGGATGAGGAGGGAGCAGCGGTACTTGGGATCGCCGGTCTCGTTGTACAGGGTATCCATAATGGCCTGACACACGTCCAGACCCACCAGGTCGCCCAGGGCCAGGGGGCCCATGGGGTGGTTGGCGCCCAGCTTCATGGCGGTGTCGATGCCCTCGGCGGAGGCCACGCCGGTGTACAGCAGGTCGGCGGCCTCGTTAATCATGGGGATGAGGATCTTGTTGACCACAAACCCGGGGGCCTCGGCCACCTCTACAGGCTCCTTGCCGATCTCCTTGGACAGGTTCCAGATAAAATCGAAGGTCTCCTGAGCGGTGTTGGCGCCCCGGATGATCTCCACCAGCTTCATGTTGGGCACGGGGTTGAAGAAGTGCATACCGATGACGGGGTGCTTCAGCCCCAGGGCCATCTCGGTGATGGACAGGGAGGAGGTGTTGGAGGCGAAGATCGCGCCCTCCTTGCACATGGCGTCCAGCTCGCCCAGCAGCTCCTTCTTGGTGGCCATGTCCTCCTTGACGCACTCAATAATCAGATCGGCGTCGGCAGCGGCGGACTTCTCCTCCACCAGCACGTTGGCCATCAGGGCGTCCTTGGCGGCCTGGTCCATCTTGCCCTTGTCCACCCGCTTCTGGAGGGATTTGTCCAGATTGTCCTTGTGCCGCTGGGCGGAAGCCACGCTGCTGGCGTACATCAGGGCGGTGTGGCCCTTGGCCGCGAAGACCTGGGCGATGCCGCTGCCCATGGTGCCGGCGCCGAAAATTGCTACTTTCATAACTGTGTTCCTCCTAAAAATTTTTTCTTCCCTATTCAGCCCCGGAGGGGACGGGAACGGAAAAGGGGAAGATCATTTTGCCGGACGTTCCGGCGGGACTGGCCGGTTTCCCGGCCCCGCTCTCTTGCACCCTAGTATAACTGCTTTTGACCGGAAACGCAAGAGGGCGGCGGGAAATTTTTGGAGGCGGATCAGCCCACGCTGGGCTGCCGGACCATGGCATCCTGAAAGTCCGCCAGATTTTCCAGCAGGGACTTCCCGGGGTCCCGGGTAAAGACGGGCTCCCAAGTGTCCAGCCACCAGAGGGTGTCCACCAGGCGGCCCTCCTTCTCGAAGGTTTGCAGCAGATCGCTGTCGGTGTTGAGCAGCTGAACGCTGTGGGAGAGCAGGCCGTTGATCTCCTCCATAAAACCGGCGATAGCGTCCGGGTCGTACCCCCCTTCCTGGAACATCGGTGAACCGATGTTGATGTCAAAGGAGACTGAATTTTGCCGTACCACCTTTTTTCCATTGCCCTCAAGGGTGTACAGCTCGTAGCCATAGTCACAGAAGCCCTGATACATGGTGGGGGAGTAGGACAGAAGATAGTTCTCCCCGTCTAAGGTACACAGGAATAGGGCGTTCCAGCCCGCGTGGGCGGAGTATCCCTCCTCGTAGTGGATGACCGCCCCGTTTTCCAGAACCTCCAGCCGCAGGCCCAGGTCCAGTTCAACCAGCCGCAGTTCCTCCGGTACGCCGTTGCGGTTCAGGTCGGGGGTCCATTCCAGCTGGGTAACTGCCGGTCCGTCCTGTGTGTTCGGGGCGAGTGGATATCCGCAGATTTCCCCCGTAACCTCCGCATAGTTCAATGTGTCATAGCTGCGCCGGCCGCCTGTCTGATCGTAGGGAAAGAACAGGTCGGCGGTCAGCTCGTTCTGGCCGTTGTCGGTGTGGGCCCGGAGGGTGTAGCAGTCGATCCGTTTCCCGGTGTCGCACTTCTCCTCATTGAGGGTCAGGGAGGTGATCCGCCAGCCGCCGGGGTCGTTGGTGTGCTCAATGAGCCAGTTCAGGGACTGGAAATAGATGGGCATGGGCAGCTCTTCGGCGCTGCTGGAATCGTACCAGAAGGTTTCATTGTGGTCCAGCTGCCATATGGACCACGGTTCGTCCTGACCCCATTGAAAGTCCGGGTTGACGGTGTAAACGTCCACCCCGCCGGGGGCCATGACGGCATAATGGCCGCTGTCCCAGTACTCCCGATACTCCGGATAGGCCGCGGGGGAGGCTCCGGGGGGCTCATGGCCGTAGCGCACATCCCCCTCCACCGGCCACTCCCAGGCCATGAACTCCCCGTCGAAGCGGACCAGCCCGGCCTCGCCGGTATACTGGCCGTTCTCCTGGCCATTGAAGGTGTACAGCAGGCGGTATGCCCCGTCATCCTTCTGGAAGGTGACGATGCTGGGCACGCCGATGTGGCAGGAGCACTGGAATACGGAGTGGGGCACCTCACCGGTCGCCTTGTCCATGATGCCCAAAATCAGGGTGTTCTCCAGGTGGTCCTCCACAAAGACCGCCCCCAGGACCCAGCCGTCCTTCTGCATGTAGCTCATCAGCTGGGCGGTGGGGACCTGGAACTGCCAGCCGTTCTGCCGCTCGGCGGCCCGGAACAGCTTCTCCAGCAGAAGCTGTTCCCCCTCGCTCAGGGGGGACTCCCCGGTCTGGTAGGTGACCGAGGCGGGCTCGTGCTCCGTCAGGTCCAGGGAGGCGTCAGGCGTCTGGGAATGGTTCGGCCGGTTGGGGGCGCTGTCAGCGTATGTGGCCGCCTCCACCTGGAAGGACACCAGGTTGCCGCACAGCAGGCAGACGGAGAACATCAGAGCCAGGAACAGGACGGGGGGCCGCTTCTTGGGCCCGGAAAAGATGTTTTTCAGCCGCAGCTCGGTCTCCCTGGCCGACCCGGACAGGGGGGTGGAGAAGGGGGTGCG
>CAJUSG010000086.1 GCA_910589085.1 uncultured Oscillospiraceae bacterium
GCCCATGCTGGCCCGGATGGTGGTGATGTCATAGGTGCCCAGCAGCTCCACCACCCTCTCCAGGCTGGACAGCACATCCTCTCTGGTGATGATGACCTCAGTGTGGTCGCTGCCGATGTAGTCCGCCACCTGTCTGGCGTATTTCAGGTCGATGGCGTCGGTATCCATGCCGATGGCGAAGGTTTTGATGGGGGCCTCGCTCCGGCGGGCGGCGATGGCGCACACCAGAGAGGAGTCCAGCCCGCCGGACAGGAGAAAGCCCACCTTGGCGTCGGAAACCAGCCGCTTTTCCACCCCGGCGATCAGCTTCTCCCGGATGTTTCTGCAAACCTCCTCCAGCCCGTCATGGCAGAACCGGTCCACCTTGGCAATATCATGATAGCAGACAAATCTGCCCTCCTTATAGTAGTGCCCGGGGGGGAAGGGCAGAATTTTGTCCGTCAGACCCAGCAGGTTTTTGGGCTCGCTGGCAAAGAGGATGGTCCCGGCGCTGTCATAGCCGTAATACAGGGGCCGGATGCCGATGGGGTCCCGGGCGGCGATGAACTGGCCCGTCTGCCCGTCGTAGAGGATGCAGGCAAATTCCGCGTCCAGCATGGCGAACATATCTACACCGCACTCCCGGTAGAGGGGGAGCAGGATCTCGCAGTCTGAGCCGCTGCGGAAGGTATACCCCTTTTCCTCCAGCGCCCGCTTCAATGTTTCAAAGCCGTATATCTCGCCGTTGCAGACGGCATAGTTGCCCTCCAGCTCGAAGGGCTGCATCCCCTCGGGGGTCAGGCCCATGATGGCCAGGCGGTGAAAACCCAGCAGACCCTCCCCCGCCCGGACCACCCGGCTGTCGTCGGGGCCCCGGCTTTTGGTGCGGTCAAAGCCCCGCTGAAACGCCTCAAAATCGGCCACGGGGCCGCAATATCCAATAATAGAGCACATAACTTTCCTCCGTTTTTCGGGTTGATCCTGTAGGGGCGGGTATTACCCGCCCGCCTTTACGGGATGTATACCGGAATTGCGCGGGCGGATGATATCCGCCCCTACAATGGTCACCGCACCCCAAACAGCAAATCGCCGTAGGTGGGGAAGGGCCAATATTTCTTCGGGGTGAGGGTCTCGGCCTGGTCGCAGGGCAGGCGCAGCCGGCCCATTTGGGGCAGCACCGTGTCCCGAATCATCTCCGCCTCCGCCCTGATATCTCCGGCGGAGGCCAGGGCCAGCACCGCCTCCTCCAGCTCCCCGGCCTCCCGGTATATCTGGTCGGTGAGGGCGGACAGCTTTTTTACCAGCTCCGTCTCGCAGCCGCAGGGACAGCCGGGAATCAGCTCCCGCTTGGCGGCGGCGGTTTTCGCCGTGTCTAGGGCAAAGGTCTGGACGGCGGGGATGATCTCGGTGCGGGCCACGTCTACCATGGTGTTGGCCTCAATGAGGATGGTCTTGCAGTAGTTCTCCAGGGTCACCTCATACCGGGAGACCAGCTCCGCCTTGGTGAGCACCCCGTGGGAGGTGAGCAGTTCCACATTTTTCCCGTCCAGCAGGTGGGGCACACAGTCGGGAGTGGCGGGGTAGTTGAGCAGCCCCCGCTTCTCCACCGCTTCCTTGATCCAGGCGCCGTCGTAGCCGTTGCCGTTGAAGATGATCCGCTTGTGGTCCTGGATGGTCTTACGGATCATGGCCTGGAGGGCGGCCCGAAAATCCTCCGCCCCCTCCAGCCGGTCGGCGTAGACCTTCAAGCTCTCAGCCACAGCGGTGTTGAGCATGATGTTGGCGCAGGCGATGGAGTCGGACGACCCCACCATGCGGAACTCAAACTTGTTGCCCGTGAAGGCGAAGGGAGAGGTGCGGTTGCGGTCGGTGGTGTCCCGGCGGAATTTGGGCAGTACATCCACCCCCAGGCGGACCTTGCCGGTGTCGATGCTGGTGTAGGGGGCATCGTGCTCGATGCAGCCCAGAATGGCGGCCAACTCGTCCCCCAGGAAGACGGACACCACGGCGGGGGGCGCTTCGTTGGCCCCCAGGCGGTGGTCGTTGCCGGCGGTGGCCACCGAGACGCGCAGCAGGTCCTGGTAGTCGTCCACCGCCTTGATGACAGCACATAGGAACAGCAGGAACTGGGCGTTCTCATAGGGGGTGTCCCCCGGCGAGAGCAGATTTACCCCGGTGTCGGTGGACAGCGACCAGTTGTTGTGCTTGCCGGAGCCGTTTACCCCCACGAAGGGCTTCTCGTGAAGCAGGCAGACCAAGCCGTGGCGGGCGGCTACCTTCTGCATCAACTCCATGGTCAGCTGGTTGTGGTCGGTAGCGATGTTGACGGTGGTGTAGATGGGGGCCAGCTCATGCTGGGCGGGGGCCACCTCGTTGTGCTGGGTTTTGGCCAAAATGCCCAGCTTCCACAGCTCGTTGTTCAAATCGGCCATATAGGCAGCCACCCGGGGCTTGATGGTGCCAAAATAGTGGTCGTCCATCTCCTGCCCCTTGGGGGGCCGGGCCCCGAAGAGGGTGCGGCCGGTAAAGCGCAGGTCCCGGCGCTTGGTCCACATGTCCGCGTCCACCAGGAAGTACTCCTGCTCCGGGCCCACGGAGGGCGTCACCCGCTTGACCTGGGTGTTTCCGAACAGCCGCAGCACCCGCAGAGCCTGCCGGTTCAGCGCCTCCATAGAGCGCAGGAGGGGGGTCTTTTTGTCCAGGGCCTCCCCGTTGTAGCCGCAGAAGGCGGTGGGGATGCACAGGGTCTTATCCTTGAGAAAGGCATAGGAGGTGGGGTCCCAGGCGGTGTAGCCCCTAGCCTCGAAGGTGGCACGCAGCCCGCCGGATGGGAAGGAGGAGGCGTCCGGCTCCCCCTGGATCAGCTCCTTGCCGGAGAACTCCATAATGACCCCGCCGTCGGGGGCGGGGGAGATGAAGCTGTCATGCTTCTCGGCGGTCACGCCGGTGAGGGGCTGGAACCAGTGGGTAAAATGGGTCGCCCCATGGGCTACAGCCCAGTCCTTCATGGCCGCCGCCACGGCGTTGGCCACCCCGATATTCAGCTTGGCCCCCTCGTCGATGGTCTTTCTCAGGGACCGATATACCTCTGCGGACAGATTGGCCTTCATCACCCTGTCGTCGAACACCAAACTTCCAAAATATTCTGGTACTGCTGCCATTTTCTTCACCCTTTCCGCGATAAAACGCATAAAAAGAGACAAAGACGCCTTTCAGGAATCAACCTAAAAGACGCCTTTGCCTTTATGGGCGCATTATACGCCCTGTGCGGAGCGTTGTCAACCTGTTTTTTCTATTTTTTAGGATTCTG
>CAJUSG010000087.1 GCA_910589085.1 uncultured Oscillospiraceae bacterium
TTAGGGCTATTAAAAACTTTTTATAATTTTTTGTAATTTAGTCTTGACATTTTGCGAGACAGCCTTCTCACGGCATATCCCGCCGGTCCCCGGCATAGGATGGGTACAACAAGGTTACGCAGGATAAGGAGTGGTACTTATGGGGGGTAAAGGGACAGGCCGGCAGATTCTGCGCCGGGGGGTGGCTCTGGGTCTGGTGCTGGTGGCCGCCTGGGGGGTGAGCCTGACGGCCGACCTGAGCGGTGTGGGCGGGCGGCTGGCCGCTCTGGGGGGAAAGCCGGCCGTCGCCCTGCTGGCTGCTCAGCTGGGGGAGCTGCCCGGTGAGGTGCGGGGGCTGACCGGCTGGGGCAGGCTGCTGCTGCGGGGGTCCCCCCTGCTCCGGATGGGGGAGGAGGCGGTGCTGGAATCGGGAGACAGCCAGGGGCCGGAGGGGCCCGGCGCCCCGCCGCCGGAGCCGGCGGACAGGGACGACGAGGAGGAGCCCGACCTGCAGCCCGCCGACCAGGGAGAGGGCATCGTCGAGATGACCGGCCAGGGCAAGGAGGGCAGCAAGTATCTGGCCGACGGCGGGGTGTATGTCTACAACCGCACCGAATGGGAGCTGGACGCCTCCGTGCTCGGGGAGGGGACGGTGGACACCGTTCTGGGCGAGGGGCCCCAGATTTTGATTGTCCACACCCACGGCAGCGAGTCCTACTCCATGACCGACGGCGATACCTACGAGGAGAGCGACCCCTACCGCACCACAGACTGCGCCCACAACGTGGTCCGGGTGGGCGAGGAGATGGCCACCGTGTTCCGGGCCTATGGGTTCCAGGTGGTCCACGACACTACCCTGTTTGACTACCCCGCCTACAACGGGGCCTACGACCGGTCCTGCGGAGCGGTGGAGCGGTGGCTGGAGCAGTACCCCACCATCCGGGTGATTCTGGACGTCCACCGGGACGCGTTGGTGGGGGCCGAGGGGGAGATCTACAAAATGGTCTCTCAGGAGGCGGGAGAGAAGGTGGCCCAGGTGATGATGGTGCTGGGCACCGACGCCGGCGGGGCCGAGCACCCCCGCTGGAAGGATAATCTGGCCTTCGCCCTCCGGCTGCAGAAGAATCTGGTGAAGGGATACGCCAGCCTGGTCCGGCCTACCGTCCTGCGCACCAGCCGCTATAATCAGCACCTGTCCCCCTGCTCCATCCTGGTGGAGGTGGGAGGCCACGGCAATTCCCTGTCCGAGGCCATCGCCGGCGGCCGGCTCTGGGCGGACAACGTGGCCCGCACCCTGCTGGAGATGAGAGAGGAGAACCAGAGCGGCTCCTGAGCACAGGAGCCGCCTGGTTTTTCAAATCTCCTTGCCTTCCGCCCGGTCCTATGTTAAAATAGAAGGAAATTTGGACGGGAAGGAGGGGGAAATATGGGCCGGACCGGGAAAATTCAAAATGTCCTGCGGCTGATGCGGCCCAGGCACTATATCAAAAACCTCCTCATCCTGGTCTCCGTCACCTTCGACCGGAACCTGTTCCGCCCCGCCGTGCTGGCCCAGGCCCTGCTGGGCTTCGGGGCCTTCTGCCTGCTGGCCTCGGCGGTGTATGTGCTCAACGACATCCGGGATGTGGAGGCCGACCGGCAGCATGAGATCAAACGCGCCCGGCCCATCGCCTCCGGGGCGGTGGCCATCCCGGAGGCCTGGGGGCTGGCGGCCGTCCTGCTGGCTGCCTCGCTGGCCGTTCAGCTGGCGGCGTTCGGCAACCGGGGGAACAGTCTGCTGCTGATGCTGGCCTACTTTGCCGTCAATCTGGGCTACAGCCTGGGGCTGAAGCACGTCCCCTTCCTGGATATCGTGCTGCTGGTGATGGGCTTTGTCCTCCGGGTGGTCTACGGCGCAGCCATTGTGGGCTCCAGCACCTCCGCCTGGGTCTATCTGACGGTGTTTGCCCTGTCCTTCTACCTGGGGCTGGGCAAGCGGCGCAATGAGCTGGCCAGACTCCCCCAGGGGGGCGGGGCCACCCGCCGGGTGCTCCAGTATTACTCCTATGAGTTTTTGGACAAGTTCATGTATCTGTGCCTCACCCTGGCCGTCACCTTTTATGCCCTGTGGAGCGCCGATGAGGAGGTCGCCGCCAAGTACGGCACCGATAAGCTGATCTGGACAGTGCCGATGGTGATTATTATTTTGATGAAGTACAGCGCGGACATCGAATCCAGCTCCTACGGCGACCCGGTGGACGTGATTTCCCAGGACAAGGTTCTGCTGGGCCTGTGCGTGCTCTTCGGGCTGGCCATGGTGGGGCTGATCTATCTGCCCGGGCTGTGATGGGAATCGAGGTTTGTATGAGATCGGAAAAAAGACGTCTGCCGGTAGGCATCGCCCTGATGCTTGCCTCCGCCCTGCTCACCTGCTGCGGGCAGCTGTGCTGGAAGCTGTCCGCCAGGGGAGGCTCCCCCCTGTTTCTGCTGGCCGGCTTCGGCCTCTACGGCTGCGGCGCCCTGCTGATGATGGCCGCCCTGCGCTTTGGAGAGCTGTCGGTGCTCCACCCTATGCTCAGCGCCGGCTACGCCCTGTCCGTGGTGCTGGGCGCCCTGGTGCTGGAGGAGGAGATTACCGGCAGCAAGCTGCTGGGAATCGCCGTGATTACCGCCGGGCTGGTGTGTCTGAGCACCTCGAAGGGGCAGAGATGATCTGGCTGGGCGTGCTGGCCATGACCCTCGTTGGGGCCGCGGGGGCCTTTTTCCTCAAGGCGGGGATGGACCGGGTGGACGGGCTGAGGTCCCTGTTTAAAAATTACAGGCTGTACCTGGGCGGGGCCTGCTATCTCACAGGGGCGGGGCTGAATGTTCTGCTGCTGCGCCGGATGGACTACTCGGTGCTCTACCCCATGACCGCCCTGACCTATGTGTGGTCCATGGGGCTGTCGGCCGCCCTGCTGGGAGAGCGGTTGACAGGGCGGAAATTGGCGGGCGTAGCCGCCATTTTGGCGGGTATGCTGATCCTGTCCAGATGAATCACTGTGAAAATTTAAGGAAAACCATTGACAGGCCAAAAAAAATGTGGTAATATCCTTAAGCTGATGTGAGAGGAAACGCCGTCCATGCGGGTGTAGTTCAATGGTAGAATCCCAGCCTTCCAAGCTGGTCGCGTGGGTT
>CAJUSG010000088.1 GCA_910589085.1 uncultured Oscillospiraceae bacterium
TAGGAGGCGGTGAGGCCGCTGACCAGATGGTACGCATGATGCTCTCCGGCACGGAGGTGGCGGTGCGGCTGGGCGGTTCGGCGCTGAAAAATCTGCTGGCCCTGACCATGGCGCTGGCGCACAACCGCAAGACGCTCACCGGCAAGGTGAACATGGGCAAGATGCTGCGGGAGACGCGGGATCTGCGTCGGTTCCCCATGACGCCCCAGCAGTATAAGCAGTTTAAGAAGCTGGCGAAAAAGCACAAGCTGTTATACTCGGTGATCTGCGACAAGGATGACCGCGGCAAGCTGATGGACGTGATTCTGCCGGTGACGGAGCTGGATCGGGCCAACGCTATTTTTGAGCGCATCCTGTACCAGATGCCCCCGGAGCCGGAGCGGAAACCGGCGAAAGAGCTGCAGCAGGGACGGGAGGTGTTTCAGCCGGAACGGCAGGCCCCGGAGAAGGAGCGTCAGCCCCAGGAAAAGGCGAAGCAGGCCCAGCCCAGGGAGCGGCAGGCCTCCAGGAAGGAAAAGGCCGTGTCCGGGCCTGTGAGGGGCCGCCAGGGGCAGGTGAAGCTCCAGCGGTCGGAGTCCCAGCAGCCAGCCAAGCAGGGCCGCCAGGAGGCCCCTGTGGGCCAGCGTCAGGAGGACACACCAAAAAAAGGTTCTCGGTCGGAACGAGACTCGCCCGTTATAAAAATCAGCTCCTCTATACCCAGAGAGAGCGGCACTGCGAGGGGGACGAGTGAGCGCCCCTCCATAGAGGCGCGGCTCCAGGCGTACCGGGCGCAGAGCAGGAAGCCGTCCGCTCCGGCCAAGGTGAAAGCGAAAACGAAGTCCCAGGCAAAGGCGCGATGACCGATATTCGTATGCAGCCCCCGGCAGGTTGTTCTTCCGGGGGCGATTTTAGGAGGTGATCCTACTGAAACAAACATCCCGAACAGGTAAAATCACCGTTTACCTGTTCCTCTACATTTTCGTGGTCTGGGCGGCGCTGCTCATCGCCCCATCCCTGGACGGCGGTCTGCCGGAGATCATCACCAATCTGACGGCGGCGATGGAACACCCCTTCCGCATCCAGTGGACGGACCGCAGCCTCGTGACCATCCTGGTCTGCACCGGGGCCTACATCATGGGCATCTGCCTCTACGCAGACCAGCAGGGCCGGACGCGGGATGGCGAGGAGCATGGCTCCGCCACCTGGGCCTCGCCCCAGCAGGTCAATGCTATGTTCGCCCAGAAACAGAACAAACTGCTCACCCGTAACGTCCGCCTGGGTCTGGACACCCATAAGCACCGCCGCTCCCTCAACGTGCTGGTCATCGGCGGCTCCGGCGCAGGCAAATCGAGATCGTATGTGAAGCCCAATATCCTGGAGGCCAACACCAATTATGTCATTACAGACCCCAAGATGGAGGTACTGACCGCCACAGGCGGCTACCTCAAGAGCCGGGGCTATGACATCCGCGTGTTGAATCTCGTCAATCTGGAGCAGTCGGACGGCTACAACCCCTTCCGCTACCTGCGGGATGAAAAGGACGTGCTGCGGCTGGTCAATAATCTCATCCAGGCCACCACTCCAAAGGGCAGTCATGAGTCCGATCCATTTTGGACCAAAGCTGAAACCGCTCTGTTGCAGGCGGTCATCCTCATGCTGTGGCAGGAGGCCCCAGAGTATGAACAGAACTTCTCCATGGTCATGCGGGTGCTGGAGTACGCTGAAGTGAAGGAGGAGGACGAGGAGTACGTCTCGCCGCTGGATCTGCTGTTTCAGGCCATGGAACGGGAGAACCCCGCCAGCGTGGCGGTGAGACAATATCACGTCTTTAAAATGGCGGCTGGCAAGACCTCAAAATCCATCCTTGTGTCCGCCGCTGTCCGGCTGGCCCCGTTTAATCTGCCCCAGATCAAGGCCATCACAGACAGGGACGATATGGACCTCTACACCCTGGGGGAGCAGAAGTGCGCGCTGTATGCCGTCATACCGGACAACGATAATTCGTTTAATTTTTTGGTGAGCCTGCTGTATGCCCAAGCATTCCAGGCCCTCTACTACAGCGCCGACCAGATCCACCACGGGGCCTTGCCCTGCCATGTCCACTTCATCCTGGACGAGTTCGCCGCCATGCCCCTCCCAGGCTTCACCCGTGAGCTGGCCACCATGCGCTCCCGCAACATTTCGGCAAGCACCATTATTCAGAATATGGCGCAAATCAAGGAACTTTTTAAGGATAGTTGGGAGACAATTCCGGGTAATAGTGACACAATTCTGTACTTGGGCGGCAACGAATCGTCAACGCATAAGTACATTTCGGAAGCCCTTGGGAAAGCCACGATTGACACCCGAACCCACGGTCAGACCAAGGGAAAATCTGGCTCGTACTCCACTAATTTTCAAATGAGCGGCCGCGAATTGTTGACTCCTGATGAGGTGCGTGGGCTGGACAACCGCTACGCCATCCTGTTCATCCGGGGTGCCAAGCCGGTGATGGATCTGAAGTACGAGCTGACCGATCACCCCGCCATCCGTTACACCGTTGACGGCGGTGGGCCGCCCTACATCCACCATCAGGAGAAGCCTGAACCCAAGTTCCAGGGGGAACCGCTGTTCGCCCCGGAAAACGACACATCTGACGAAGAAAAGGAGACTGAACTCTATGAAGATCATCCAGAAGTCCCAGACCCCCAAGAAGCCCCTGAACACCCTGGAGCGCCAGAAGAAGATTGAGCGCCGCGCCAAGCGGGCCTACGCTCTCTTCGCCTGCATGGTGCTGTCCATGGCCGTCATGATCGTCCCCGCCTTCGCTGCGGACGATCCCCTCCAGATCGTGGAAAATTTGTCCGACTTCATCTTTTCCCTGATCCGGGCCATCGGCCTGATCCTGCTGGGCTTCGGCATCCTCCAGCTGGGCCTGTCCCTCAAGAGCCACGACCCCTCCCAGCGGGCCAACGGTATGCTGACCATCGCCGGCGGTATCGTGATCACCTTTACCCGTGAGATCCTCACCCTCATCA
>CAJUSG010000089.1 GCA_910589085.1 uncultured Oscillospiraceae bacterium
AACGACGGCTGCCACGGCCACGCCGATCAAAACTGCCGTCAAAAACAGGTTGTAGGACACCCATACGAGCAGATCCTGAAAACCCTGGCCCAGACCCCGGAAGCTGGCCTGGAAGCCGGCAGCCATGCGCTGGCCCAGAGAAGCAGTTTCCCCCACCTCCTCCGTGATCTGCCTCACCTCGTTGAGGTAGATTCTGAAGGTAGAGAAGTTAATCAGGGCGTCATACCGTCTCAGGTCGGAGGCGTACATCTCGATCTGGTACTCCACATCGCTGAGGGCGTTCTCCAGGGAGATGATGTCCTCCATGGTCTCCGCCCGCTCCAGCAAGGCCAGCAGCCGCTCCTGTTTGGTGCGCTGAGTTTTCAGCCGTGTCTCGGTGTCGTAATACTGGGTCCCCACATCCTCGCTGCTCTCGGTTTTACTGTTGACATACCCCAGGTCTCCGGTGCTGGAGAGGAAGAGGTTGTATTGCTGTGCCGGGATTCTGACCACATATTCTCCGGAGCGGGTGGCGTAGGCGTCCCGGCGGCCGCCGCCGTACAGGTTGGCTGACTCGAAGTAGCCGCCGCAGTTATTCACCAGCTGGTTCAGGGCCTCCAAACTCTGGTCGAACTGCTCTGTCTGAATGTTCAGCTCGGCCCGGCGGATGAGCTTGGCCCCGGGATTCTGATAGACGGAGCTGGGCTCGCTTCCGCCCGCCGGCGTGGACGGCGCGGGCATGGGCTCGCTGGGCGCGGTCTCGGCGCTGTCCATGTCCCAGTAGTTTTCTCTGTCGGGCAGGTAGTTTCCACCCTCATAATCGCTGGTGGCGCTGGAGGCGGGGGCCTGACTGTCCTCCGCGGTTTTGGAGCCCCCTCCGCACCCGGCCAGCAGCAGGATGGCCGCGAGACTGATGGCAAACAGCTTTCTTTTCATGGTAATCCTCCCCTTTTCTTGACTGTGTAGATGCGGGTATTACCCGCCCGCACGTAACGCCTGGGAAATCTCTCAACGCGGGCGGATCATATCCGCCCCTACAAATTAAGACGCAAAAACCTCCCGGCGGTTGCACAAATTTCAAAAATTTTTCATAGGATGGAGAAAATCGGGAGGTGCATTGCTATGCCCATTATATATCTGTCTCCATCTACACAGGACTGGAACCAATACGTCAATGGAGGGACCGAGGAGGAGTGGATGAATCTGCTCGCCGATAAGATGGTCCCCATGCTGGATGCCTCGGGCATCCGCTATGCCCGGAACACCCCGGACATGACGGCCGCGTCCTCCATCGCCGCCTCCAACGCAGGGAACTACGACCTTCATCTGGCCCTCCACTCCAACGCCGCCGCCGGGGCCCAGGCGGGGAAAGCCCGGGGCTCCATTGTCTTCTACTATCCCGGCAGTGCCGACGGAAAGCGGGCGGCCGAGCTCATCGCCGACGGCCTGAAAACCATCTATCCAGACCCCAACAAGGTGCGCACCGAGGCCACCACCACCCTGGGGGAGGTGGCCCGGGTGAGGGCGCCGGCGGTCCTTGTCGAGCTGGCCTTCCACGACAACGTGGAGGACGCCAACTGGATCAAGGCCAACCTGGACAACGCCGCCCGGGTCATTGTTCTGGCCCTGACGGAGTACTTTGACATCCCCTTCTTTGAGACCGAGCACCGCCGGCCGGGGGTGGTGGATGTGGAGTGGGGCAACCTGAACATCCGGGCCCGGCCCAACACCAGTGCCGCCATCGTCTCCCAGGCCCCCGACGGCGCCCCTCTCACCATCATCAACACCGCCAACGGCTGGCACCTGGTGAACTACAACGGCGCCATCGGCTACGCCAGCAGCGAGTTTGTAACGGTGGTGTGACAGAATGGGCGGCCTCCGTGCCGCCCGTTCCGCAAAAACGACACATAAACGGGGCGGCGCGGAGGCCGCCCCCTACATCATTGGAGGTATCTTTATGGACATCCATGTCGTCCAGCCTGGCGACACCATGTACCGGCTGGCCCAGCAGTACGGCGTCCCTATGGAGCGGCTGCTCCAGGACAACCAGTTGGAAAACCCCTCCCAGCTGGTTGTGGGGCAGGCCATCGTGGTCCAGTACCCGGAGCTGACCCACACCGTCCGGGCGGGGGACTCGCTGTACTCCATCGCCCAGATGCACAACACCACGGTAGCCCAGCTGCTGCGCAACAACCCCGCCCTTCAGGGCCGGGACCTGATCTACCCCGGACAGGTCATCGTGGTAAAATACGCCTCCCGGCCCAGGGGCCCCCTTACCGTCAACGCCTACGCATACCCCTACATCGACCGGGATTTGCTTCGGGCCACCCTGCCCTACCTGTCCCAGATTACACCCTTTACCTACCGATTTGACGAGGGGGAACTGATCCCTCTCCGGGACGAAGCCCTGGTGAACGCCGCCCTCCAGAGCCGGGTGGCCCCCATCTTCCACCTGTCCAATCTGGATGAGGAGGAGCGCTTCTCCGCCCAGCTGGCCCATGAGCTGCTGGAGGACGAGGAGGACCAGCGGGAGCTCATCGGAAGGATTGTCCGCACCGTGGACCGCAGGGGCTACCAGGGGGTGGACGTGGACTTTGAATATATCCGGGCAGAGGATGGGGAGAATTACGCCCAATTTCTGGCCCGGCTGCGCCGGGCGCTGACCTCCCGGGGTCTGCCTCTCATAGCCGCTCTGGCCCCCAAGACCTCCGCGGACCAGCCCGGCCGGCTGTACGAGGGCATCGACTACCATCTGATTGCCCAGTCGGTGGATTTCGCCCTGCTGATGACCTATGGATAGAGTATATTAGCACACACTTTCTTTATTTTCTTCCTCTATGTTCCTTGCAAAGTCAAGTATCTTTTGCCGCTCGG
>CAJUSG010000090.1 GCA_910589085.1 uncultured Oscillospiraceae bacterium
GCTGGCTGATGACCTCGCTCTCGGCAAAGACGGTGCAGGTGGAGCTGATGCCCACGTACTTGGTGGACTGGGCACCCAGAGTACCCAGGTCCTCCACGTCCACCTCCAGCACCCGGGCCATCACGTCCAGAAACCGCCCGGTGCCGGCGGCGCACTTGTCATTCATCTGGAAGTTGGTCATTACGCCGTTTTCCACCCGCATGACCTTCACGTCCTGGCCGCCGATGTCGATCACAGTGCGCACCTCCGGGAACAGGAAGCCCGCCCCCTTGCCGTGGCAGCTCAGCTCGCTCATCTGGTCGTCGGCGAACTCCTCCAGGGAGTTGCGGCCGTAGCCGGTGGCCAGAATGAAGGACATCTCCTCCCGGGTCTTCCCGGCCTCGGCCAGCACCTGGTCGATGGCCCGCTGAGGCCCGCTGGTGCCCGCGCCGACGGCGATAAGGGACTTGGCCACGATCTCCTTGCCGTCCTCCAGCATGATGCACTTGGACGCGGTGGAACCGATGTCGATTCCCAGGGTGTAGATACTCATAGTGTTGTTTCTCCTTGTGATTCTTGTGACGCTGTGTAGGGGCGGATATCATCCGCCCACATACACATGCGGACCTCCCGAGACGGGCGGATAATATCCGCCCCTACAGAGAGGTGCGTCCGTAGGGGCCGACGACCTCGCGGCCCGTTCTCACAGGCCTCCGCAGGGGTCCGGAGACGGCGCGCCGGGTCGTCGCGCCCTACACGAAAGCTTATTTATGCCCGTCCTCGTAGTCCTTGATGGTGCGCGGCAGCAGCATCTGGTGGAAGGGGCAGATGGAGGCGGGGTTCTGGTAGCAGGAGTCGGCGAAGGCCACGATGTAGTTGCGCATCATGGGCATATCGACAACCTCGTCCACCAGGCCGGCCTGGGCGCAGAACAGGGGCTGAGACTTCACGTTGTAGTCGTCGATGAGGGCGTTCATCTTGTCGATGGTGGGCTGGAGGTCCTTGCCCGCCTTCTGATCCTTAGCCAGACGGCCGGTGTACATGGCGTTGGCGGCGGTCTTGCCGTTCATCACGTTGATCTCAGTGGCGGCGGTGCCCAGGGAGAAGGCGTTATTGTCGTTGCCCTGGGGGCCGCCCAGGACGTAGTGGGCGGCGGCGGTGCCCCGGCGCAGGGTGATCTCCATCATGGGCAGGCCGGAGGACTGGATGGAGTAGATCAGGGACTGGCCCAGACCCAGCAGCTCGGCAACCTCGGCGTCGTCGCCCACGTCGATGCCGGTGGTGTCCTGAATCCACACCATGGGCAGGCGGTCACGGGCGCAGAGGGTGACGAACTCGTTCATCTTAATCAGGCCCTGGCGGTACAGCTTGCCGCCCGCACCCATAGCCTGGCCGTACTTGGCCATCTTATACTCGGGGTAGTTGGGGAACACGCCCTGCTGGTTGGCGACAACACCCACGAGCAGGCCGTCCACCTTGGCGATGCCGGTAATCATCTCGGGGCCGTAGCCCTTCTTGTACTCCATGAACTGGCTGCCGTCGAAGAGGCGGCCCAGGACGGAGTACATGTCGTAGGGGCGGTTCTTGTTGTTCAGCACCAGGTCGTACAGCTCCACATCGGACATGGCGGGAGACTGGGGAGTGTCCACACGGAAGAACTCCAGGTCGAAGGTGGGCAGCATGTCAACATACTTCTTGATGCCGGCGATGACCCCCTCCTGCTCGGTGTACACCTCGCGGAAGAAGCCGGTCTCGCCGTAGTGGATGGAGACGGACCCGGGAGGGTCAGCCCGCAGGCCCTTGGTGGCCTCGATCTGAGCCAGAGCGGCCTCCATGTCCACGTGGGGCTTGGGGTTCATGCCGCCCACGATGCCCGCGCCGCCCACGGCCATGTTGGCCTTCTGGTGGGCCACCAGCACGGTGGGAGAGATGGAGTGGTAGCCGCCGCCGGCGGGGTTGGTGCCGTGGATGCCTACGATGACGGGGATGCCCATCTGGTTCAGCTCAGAGTTGCGGTAGAAGGGGGTGCCGCCGCCCCGGCGATTGGGGTAGACCTTCTCCTGCTTGTCCAGCTCCACGCCGGCGCACTCCAGCAGGTAGATCAGGGGGATGCGCAGCCGCTTGGCGGTGTCGCTGCCCCGGAGCAGATTGTCGGCCTGGCCGGGCACCCAGGTGCCGGCGTGCTTCTTGTTGTCGGAGGCGATAATGCAGCACCACTTGCCGTTGACCCGGCCCAGACCCTTGACGATGGAGGTGGAGCCGTTCTTGTTGTGCTCGGGGTTATACAGGCTGTTCAGGGGGCACCAGGTGCCCTCGTCCACCAGCAGGGCCACCCGCTGCATGGCGGTGAGCTGGCCCTTGGCGTTCATGTCCTCGTCGGCCTTGCCGCTGGACAGCGCGTCTACAATATGAGCGTGGATGTCGTCCTCAATGGCGCGCAGCTCGTTGACGTTCTCGGCGTTGGCCTTGACGGCCTTGCCCACCACGGGCATGTTCTGGAAATACCGGGGCATGGAATAATTACCCAATGTAAACTCCTCCTAAATGTTTGTTTCGACCCCTTTTGGGGACGGGATATCCCCCGCAGGGCCAAGGCCCCTTTTGAAAGGGGCTGTCAGCCGCAGGCTGACTGAGGATTGCGTTCGCGAAGCGAACATACGAAGTAAATCCAGATATGCAAAACTGTGTTTGCTCCGCACGTTTCGGCTTCGCCGAAACACAATCCTCCGCCCCAGTTTGCGAACTGGGGCACCTCCTTTCAAAAGGAGGCTTT
>CAJUSG010000091.1 GCA_910589085.1 uncultured Oscillospiraceae bacterium
AAATTAGGTTACACTTGGTCGCTTGACCTTGTGTAACCTAATATTAACGCCTGCCTTTCCATTGCTATTTCTCCCAAGGAGTGGTAAAATAAAATGAATTGGTATGCCGCCTGTATGGCGGCGGTGCCGGAATGGGTAAGCTAGGAATATCCCAAGAGACAGAAGGGGGCTATCCTTATATGCGCAAGCTGGTTATCGACAAGGCCGCGGTCAAGCACAACCTGTCCGTCATCAAGGAGCGGGCGGCGGGGGCGGTCATCTACGGGGTGCTCACCGGCGACGGGGGCGGGGCGGGCATTGTGCCCATGGCCCAGCTGCTGCGGGCGGAGGGCATCGGCCGCTTTGCCGTGTACGACGTAAAGGAGGCGGAGAAGCTGCGCCAGGCCGGCTTTGAGGACGAGGAGATTCTCATGCTCCGCTCCACCACCGACCGGGAGGAGCTGGAGCGTCTGGTGGACCTGAACGTGGTATGCACCATCTCCTCGGTAGACACAGGGCTGGCCCTCAACGCTCTGGCGGAGAACCGCTCCACCGTGGCCTGCGCCCACATCCAGCTGGACACGGGGATGGGCTTCGGGGGCTTTCTGGTGAGCGAGCCGGAGAAGATTCTTCTGGCCTACCGCTCCCTGCCCAACGTAGCGCTGGAGGGCATCTACACCCAGCTGCACGCCGTCCGGGCCAAAGACCCGGAGGCCGTCCACCAGCTGGAGCAGTTCCACCAGGTGCTGGATGCCATCCACGCCGCGGGCTTCGAGACGGGCGTCGTCCACGCCGCGGGCTCCTTCGCCCTCCTCCACAACGACGGGGCCCGGCTGGACGGCGTGCGTGCGGGCTCGGCCATCCTGGGCCGGTGCCGCCGCACCCGGGACGACCGGCTGCGCACGGTGGGCTGCGGCGAGGTCCCTCTGGCCGAGGTCCGCTGGCTGCCCAAGGGCCACACGGTAGGAACCGACAAGCCCGTTGTCCTGAAGAAGACCACCCGGGTGGCTGTGCTGCCCGTGGGCTACCAGAACGGCTTCGGGGTCACCCGCCCCCGTGAGACCTCCTTCTGGGCACTGTGGTCCCTGTGGCGGAGAAATAAAAAGCGCACCGTCCGGATCGGCGACCAGCGGGCCCGGGTCATCGGCTCTGTGGGGGCCACCGAGACGATGCTCAACGTCACCAACCTGAAGTGCTCCGCCGGCGACCTGGCCACCTTCGACATCGACCCTCTCTTTGCCCGGGGCTTCACCCGGGAATTTCGCTGAACCTGCTGCTCATGACAGCCCTTGCCTTGTAACAGAAATGCCAACCTAGCAGAGGCAAGGGCAGAGCCCTTGCCCTACATTACGAAAGAGGTTTTTCTTATGTCCAACAACCACCCCTTCCAGCCGCTGGTCTTCGGCGGCGACATCAACGTATACAGCGTGGCCCGGGCCTTTCACGAGGCCTATGGAATCCGCACCGTAGCCTATGGCAAGTACCCCTCCTTTCCCTGCCATGACAGCGCCATCATCGACTACCGGGTGTGTCCCGACAACGAGGACATAACCGCCTTCCGCCGCAACGCCCAGGCGGTGGCGGAGGAGTTTCCCGATAAAAAGATCATCCTGCTGGGCTGCGGGGACAACTACGTCCAGATGGCGGCCCACTGCCGGGACAGCCTGCCGGACAACGTAATCGCCCCCTATATCGACGCCGGCCTGCTGGACCGCCTCATCAACAAGGAGGAGTTCTACAAGCTGTGCGACCAGTACGGCATCGACCACCCGGCCACCTTCATCTATGACAAGTCCATGGGCCACGACTTCACCCTGCCCTGGGGCCCGCCCTACATCGCCAAGCCCGCCGAGAGCGTCACCTACTGGGCCACCGGGGACCACTCCCTGGCCAAGGTGTACATCTGCCAGAGCTGGGAGGAGCTGCTGGAGAGCCTGGACCACGTCTACGCCGCCGGCTATGAGAACCACATGATTCTCCAGGAGTTCATCCCCGGCGACGACAGCTACATGCGGGTGCTCACCAGCTACTCCGACCGGAACGCCCGGGTGACCACCATGTGCCTGGGCCACGTGCTGCTGGAGGAGCACTCCCCCCACGGCATCGGCAACC
>CAJUSG010000092.1 GCA_910589085.1 uncultured Oscillospiraceae bacterium
ATCACCCTGGTGGCCGAGGCCATCAAGGGCGACGCCGCCACCGTCAACACCTGGATCATGGACACCAAGGCCAACGACACCGAGCTGGTCTTTGCGGGCGAGGGCCTGCTGTCCATTACCGCCACCCTGGACCCCGACAAGCTGCAATTCGGTTATGAGGACTTTGTATTTGTGGAGAACCTGTACTCCTCCGTGTTCGTCCTGTCCGCCGACGCCAAGCTGGGCATCAAGAGCGTGGACGACCTGAAGGCCTACGTGGAAGGCGGCAATGAGATCAGCGTGGCCGTCAACGGCGCCATGGGCTCCGAGGCGTTCCTGGCCGCCGCTCTGTTTGGCTCCATGGGCGCAGGCGATAAGCTGAAGCTCACCCCCTACCAGTCCGCCGCCGAGGCCGCCCAGGCCGTCGCCAAGGGCGAGACCAGCTTTGCCGTCTCCCACCAGTCCCAGATCCTGGAGACCTTCCAGCAGGACGGCGTGACCATCGTGTGCGCCTTTGATCAGGACGACATCGCCGCCGGTCCCTTCGCCGGGGTTGAGGGCGTGGGCAAGCATGGCTATCCCTTCTTCCGCAACCGCTGCTTCATCATGGCCCGCGCCGGCACCGACGCGGACAAGGTCTCCGCACTGAAGGATCTGTATGGTAAGATTCTGGCCGACAAGGAAGTGGCCGAGTGGCTCCAGGACACCATGCTGCTGGAAGTGGACATCATGAGCCAGGCGGACGTGGAGGACCACATCGAGAACGTGAAAAACATCGTCAACGAGTACAAAGATATCGTTGCCGGCTGATCCCTTTCAAACTGCCTGGGGGAATGGGGGCTGTCTCCCATTCCCCCAGATTTTTCATAATGAATGAAACGGAGGGAGATCCTGTTGAAGCAGATGATAGACCGTGTGGACGCCCGCCTGGACGCCTGGGGCGAGGCGCTGAAGAGGCGGGAATTCCGCTTCCCGTCTGATTTGACTGCGGGGATCGTGTTCGCCCTGGTGGGAATCGCCATGCTGCTGGCTATGCCCAGCCAGGTCACCGCCACCGGGGGAGACGTGGTGGACGGACGGGCTTTCCCCACCCTGCTGATGACGGTCATGCTGGCCTGCTGCGCCGCCCTTATCGGCAAGGAGCTGTTCAAACTGGCCCGGAAGCAGCCTATTACATGGAAAACCGTCAACCTCCTTGTGGAGGTCAAGGCCCTGGTGATTCTGGGCATCCTGCTGGTGACCTATCTGCTGAGCAAGTATACCGGGCTTTTCGTCATCGGGGCGGTGTTCTGTGCCCTGGGGTTCCTGGCATTCTTTCGGTGCAGAAAGCGGAGTTATTACATCATCACCCTGGCGCTGGCGGTGGGCATCTGGTGCGCCTTCCGCTTCGGCCTGGGTGTGAGCTTCTGAGAGGAGGGGACATACGATGCTGGAGTTTATCGGCCCGGCCAGCGGACTGCTGTTTACGCTGGAAAATATTTTCTGGATCAATATCGGCGTGTTTATCGGCTCGGTGTTCGCCGCCATCCCCGGACTGACGGTGATCCTGTGCGTCATCCTGTTCTTGCCCTTCACCTATCAGATGACCGCCATCCCCGGCATGATGTTCCTGCTGGGCATCTACTGCGCCGGAGGCTACGGCGGCAGCGTTTCCGCCATTCTCATCAACACCCCCGGCACGCCCCATGCCGCCGCCACCATGATGGACGGCCACCCCCTGAGCAAGCAGGGGCGCACTAAGGCCGCGCTGAAGATCGCCCTGTACGCCTCCACCTTCGGCGGGATCTTCTCCGCCCTGATGCTGCTGTTCCTGGGCCCCCAGGTGGCAAGGGTGGCCGCCCAGCTGGGCACTGCGGAGTATTTTATGGTGTGCCTGTTCGGGCTTACCATCATCGCCGGCGTGTCCGGCAAGAGCATGATCAAGGGGATTATCTCCGCCTGTATCGGCCTTTTGCTCTCCTGCGTGGGCACCGACCCCATGACCGGCTACGACCGGCTCACCTTCGGGGTTGGCCGGCTGTATATGGGGCTGGATCTGGCGGTGTGCCTCATCGGCCTGTTCGCCC
>CAJUSG010000093.1 GCA_910589085.1 uncultured Oscillospiraceae bacterium
GGTGGTGGAGCTGCTGGGCACCTATGACATCACCACCATCCGGGCCAGCATGGGCATGTACCTGCTGTGTAAAGCTATCCACGAGCAGACAGACCTGCGGGTGCTCCTCACCGGAGAGATCTCCGACGAGCTCTTTGGTTACAAATACACCGACTTCGCCCCCTCACCCCAGGCGTTCCAGGAGGAGTCGGAGAAGCGGCTGCGGGAGCTGCACATGTACGACGTGCTCCGGGCCGACCGGTGCATCTCGGTCAACTCCCTGGAGGCCCGGGTGCCCTTCGGCGACCTGGACTTTGTAAAATACGTGATGGCCATCGACCCGGCGAAGAAGGTAAACACCTATAGCAAGGGCAAGTATCTGCTTCGCAGGGCGTTTGAGGGGGACTGGCTCCCCGAGAGCATCCTGTGGCGGGAGAAGGCCGCCTTCTCCGACGCGGTGGGCCACTCCCTGGTGGACGACCTGAAGGAGTACGCCGAGGGCCGCTATACCGACAAGGCGTTTGAGACCCTCTGTGCCCAGTATGACCACGCCCGGCCCTTCACCAAGGAGTCCCTGCTGTACCGGGAAATTTTTGAGAAGTTCTACCCGGGCCAGAGCGGCATGGTAACGGATTTCTGGATGCCCAACAGGACCTGGGCGGGCTGCGACGTGGACGACCCCTCCGCCCGGGTGCTGGCCAACTATGGGAAAAGCGGGGTGTAAGAATGCAGAAAATTTTGATTCTGGATTTTGGCGGCCAATACAACCAGCTCATTGCCCGCCGGGTGCGGGAGTGCAGGGTGTACTGCGAGGTGAAGCCCTGGACCACGCCTCTGGAGGAGCTGAAGGCCTTCGACCCTATCGGCATTATCTTTACCGGCGGGCCCCGGTCGGTCTATCGGGAGGGCTCCCCTACCGTGGACAAGTCGATTTTCACCTGGGGAGTGCCCATTCTGGGCATCTGCTACGGCTGTCAGCTCATGGCCCACCTGCTGGGGGGAGAGGTCGTCCCGGCTCAGTACGACTCCGCCCGGGAGTACGGCAAAACCGCTACCCGCTACGACACCGCCTGCAAGCTGTTCCAGGGCCTGCCCCGGGAAGGGGTGTCCTGGATGAGCCACGGGGACTACATGTCCAGGGTGCCGGAGGGCTTCTCCCACGCCGCCCGCAGCGGTGCCTGCTCCAACGCGGCCATCGCCGACGAGGCCCGGGGTTTTTACGGCGTCCAGTTCCACCCTGAGGTCAGCCACACGGAGCACGGCCTGGACATGCTCCGGAATTTTCTCTACGGCGTCTGCGGCGCTACGGGGGACTGGACCATGGGGGACTACAAAAACACCATCCTCCAGACTGTCCGGGAGAAAGTAAGGGGAGGCCGGGTGCTGCTGGCCCTGTCCGGCGGGGTGGACTCCTCCGTGGCGGCTGCCCTGCTGGCCGTGGCGGTGGGCAGGCAGCTTACCTGCGTCTTTGTGGACCACGGCCTGATGCGCCTCAACGAGGGGGACGAGGTAGAGGCCGCCTTCGCCACCTGGGATATCAACTTTGTCCGGGTGGACGCCGGGGACCGCTTCCTGACAAAGCTGGCCGGGGTCACCGACCCGGAGGAGAAGCGGAAGATCATCGGGGAGGAGTTTATCCGGGTCTTTGAGGAGGAGGCCAAGAAGCTTGGTGCGGTGGATTTTCTGGCCCAGGGCACCATCTACCCCGACGTGATTGAGTCGGGAACAGGCGAGGCCGCCGTTATCAAGAGCCACCACAACGTGGGCGGCCTGCCCGACTGTGTGGACTTTCAGGAGATTCTAGAACCCCTGCGCCTGCTCTTTAAGGACGAGGTCCGCCAGCTGGGCCGGGAGCTGGGCCTGCCCGAGTATCTGGTGAGCCGCCAGCCCTACCCAGGGCCGGGCTTGGCCATCCGCATCCTTGGGGAGGTCACCAGGGAAAAGGCGGATCAGCTCCGTCAAGCTGATTTTATCTTCCGGGAGGAGCTGGCCAGGGCGGGGGAGGACCGGCGGCTCAGCC
>CAJUSG010000094.1 GCA_910589085.1 uncultured Oscillospiraceae bacterium
TGGACGTGTATGGGGCAGGCAGGGGGAAAACGCTGGACCGGCAAACGCTGTCCCGCTGTGGACCTCTGCCCGCCGCAGATGAAATTGCGGTATGAGAAATTATTATAAAGGAAGGAGACGTTCATGGACGCAGAAAAATTGAATCAGGCACTATATGATAAGATGGCGGCGGAACAGGAGCGGTTCAAGCACGGGCTGTTGGGCATGACAGCGGAGGAAGCCCTGAACCATGCCTATGAGTACGTCATGCGGGAGGATATTCTGATGTCGATGGAGGTGCTGAATCTCCCCGCACCCCAGGCGGAGGCGCTGCTGGAATCCCCCTGCCCTCTGGCGGATATTTACAAGGACTTCCGGGACATGGAGACAGGTCACATGGACAATATCCGGGAGTGCATTGAGGGCAGGGCCGAAAGTTTGATGGAGGCCCAGCGGGAAACTGCCCCCATTATCCCGATTTATCAGCACACCGGCGAATATGCCAGAGAGCATGGAGAGTTGGACGCTTTCCTCGCCTCCCTGGAAACGAATGTTGCCTGCCGGGATGCTATTGAGACGGCAATTAGGGAGGGCTTTGATGGAATGAGTCTCCATGCTGACACAAAGGGCGTACTGGCGGCGTTTGGTGCGGAGCGTGTAAGTCATGTACTGGCTGCTACCCTTCAAGGTATAAGGAACGATCCCCGTGTTTCCAGCGGCAATCGGGCGTGGGCGGCAACTGTCCCCATGTTTGATACTGCGAGCCGTCACCGAGACTATCTCATCACAAGCCATCCTGGTGTTTTAAGCATCTTCGTTACACAGACACGGAAGGAAATGGACGCTATGCAGAAACAGACGGAGAAGAAGCCCTCCATTAAGGCCCAGCTCTCGGTAAAGCCCGTCCCCGGCGACCAGCCCGCCGCAAAACCGAAAGATCGGGAGGTGCGGTAAATGCCCTTTGTCCCTGTCCCGAAAGACCTCGCCAGAGTAAAGACGAAGGTGGCGTTCAATCTGACCCAGCGGCAGCTCATATGCTTCGGCGCGGGCGGTCTGATTGGCGTACCCACCTATATGCTCACCCGGAACAATCTTGGCAACGAGGCGGCGGCTCTGCTGATGATCGGCCTCATGCTGCCCTTCTTCCTGTTCGGCATCTACGAGAAGGATGGACAGCCCTTGGAGAAGGTGCTGGGCCACTTCATCCGGGCGCAGTTCCTCGCCCCCAAAGTCCGCCCGTACCAGACCGACAATCTGTATGCCGCCATGGAGCGGCTGAATCATCATGAAAAGGAGGTACATGCTATTGCAAAAAAAGCAGGAAAAGCAAGCAAAAAATCTGCAAGCGGCAAAAAGACAGCACAAAAAAGATAAGGCCGACCTGCGGGACACCATCCGCCTGACCCCTGACGCCAAGCTCACCAGCCGCCAGAAGCGGCGGCTGTCCGCTTCCGTCCAGAAGGCCAAGCGGGACGGCAAAATCCCCCGCACCGCCCAGCAGACCATCCCCTACCGGGAGATGTGCCGGGACGGTATCTGCGTGGTGTCGGAGCGGTTTTTCACCAAGCAGGTACAATTTTACGATATTAACTATCAGTTGGCGCAAAACGAGGACAAAAACCTGATTTTTGAGAATTGGTGTGATTTTCTCAACTACTTTGACAGCTCCATCCGGGTCCAGTTCTCCTTCCTCAACCAACCCGCCGATATGGAGGAACAGCGCCAGTCCATCCATATCCCCGATCAGAGGGACACCTTTAACAGCATCCGTGAAGAATACTCGGATATGCTGAAAGGCCAGCTCTCCAAGGGCAACAACGGCCTGACCAAGACCAAGTACATCACCTTCGGCGTGGAGGCGGACAGTCTGAAGGAGGCCAAGCCCCGGCTGGAGCGTATCGAGGCGGACGTGCTGGCTAACTTCAAGACCCTGGGGGTGCGGGCGCACTCCCTCAATGGCTATG
>CAJUSG010000095.1 GCA_910589085.1 uncultured Oscillospiraceae bacterium
GGCGTGGTATTACTTTCGCCACGGGGACCCCGATCTCCAACAGTATGGTAGAGTTATATACCATGATGCGCTATCTCCAGTTCGACACGCTGGTGGAAAACGGACACCGCCATTTTGACAACTGGGCGGCGGATTTTGGCGAGAAGGTCACGGCTATGGAGCTGAAGCCGGAGGGCACGGGCTTTCGTACCAAGACCCGGTTCGCCAAATTCTACAATCTACCGGAGCTTATTAACATCTGGAAAGAGGCCGCTGACATTCAGACGGCGGATATGCTGAAGCTCCCCACCCCGGAGGCGGAGTACATCACCGTCACCACCGAACCCAGCAGCTTTCAGCAGGAAATGGTGGCGGAGCTGGGCGAACGGGCGGAGGCCGTGCGGAACAGAGAAGTGGAGCCGGACGAGGACAATATGCTGAAAATCACCTCGGATGGCCGCAAGCTGGCTCTGGACCAGCGTTTGCAGAATCCCCTCCTGCCTGACGACCCGGACAGCAAGGTCAACGCCTGTGTCAAGAATGTCCTGGCCGAGTGGCGTGACAGCGCGGACATTCGGGGGACCCAGCTTGTTTTCTGCGACCTCTCTACCCCCAAAAACGATGGCAAATTCAACGTCTATGACGATATTAAGGCCAAGCTGATCGCCCAGGGGATTCCACCGGAGGAGATCGCTTTTATTCACGACGCCAACACCGAAGCGCAAAAGGCGGAGCTGTTCGCCAAGGTACGCCGGGGGCAGGTTCGGGTACTGATCGGCAGCACCCAGAAAATGGGGGCTGGCACCAACGTCCAGGACCGCATTGTGGCGTCTCATGACCTTGACTGCCCATGGCGGCCCGCTGATTTGGAGCAAAGAGCCGGTCGGTCGCTGCGCCAGGGCAACATGAACAAATCGGTCAAAATGTTCAAGTACGTCACCAAGGGCACCTTTGACGCCTACAACTGGGGGCTGGTGGAGAACAAGCAGAAATTCATCGGTCAGATTATGACCAGCAAATCCCCTGCCCGGTCCGCTGAGGATGTGGACGCCACAGCCCTCTCCTATGCCGAGGTCAAGGCCCTGGCTACCGGAGACGACCGTATCCGGGAGAAGATGGAGCTGGATGTGCAGGTGGCGAAGCTGAAAATGCTGAAATCCAACCACACCGCCATGCAGTATGAAATGCAGAACAAAACGCTGAAATACTATCCGCAGAAAATCGCGGAAACGAAGCTGTTTATTGAGGCACTGGGGAAGGATTTGCCCATTGTCCAGGCCCATCCGGTGAAGGACGACGCTTTTTCCATGACCGTCATGGGCCAGACCTTCACTGAGCGCAAGGAGGCGGGCGAGGCCATTATCAAGGCGTGCCTGCTCATGCCCGACCCGGAGAAGCCCCTCGACCTGGGCGAATACCGGGGCTTTCCCATGCAGCTTCATTGTACCGGCTCCAAGTTCAAGATCACGATGAAGCAGCATTTGACCTATACGGCGGAGCTGGCCGATGATCCGGTGGGCAATGTTACCCGTATCAACAACGCCTTAGAGGGTATGGCCGAAAAAATCAAGGGGCATGAGAACCATCTGGAGAGACTGGAGAAGGAGCTGGTGAACGCCAGAGAAGAATCTGAACGGCCCTTCCCCAAGGAAAATGAGCTGGTGGAGAAGTCCGCCCGCCTGACCCAGCTCAACCGGGAGCTGGAAAAGCCCAGGACAAAGACGGCAGAGCAGTCCCAGGATGGTGAGGACGAAGCGGATTTGGAGGGCGGTGAGGCCCCTGTGCCGGAGCCGCCCGCCCTTACCGTGCTGAGCGGTGATAAGCCGTCCATCCGGGCGGCGCTGCGCTCCTACGTTCCACCCGCGCCGGTGGCTGCTG
>CAJUSG010000096.1 GCA_910589085.1 uncultured Oscillospiraceae bacterium
TGGTGCGGGCCGCCCCGGTGGCCTCCTTCATTCTGCTGGTGCTGCTGTGGACCGGCCGGAACAATGTTCCGGCGGTCATCGCCGCCATGATGGTCATCCCCGTGGTGTGGGACAACCTGTCCCGAGGCATCCAGGCCATCGACCGCAAGCTGCTGGAGCTGGCCAGGTGTTACCGGTTCTCCCGCTGGAAGACCGTTGCCCTGATCTACCTGCCCGCCCTGCGGCCCTACATCCTCACCGCCCTGACCACCGCCACCGGCCTGGCCTGGAAGTCAGGGGTGGCGGCGGAGGTCCTCTGCCTTCCCCCCCGCTCCCTTGGCAATCAGATCTATTACACCAAGTACTATCTGGACATCCCGGAGCTTTTCGCCTGGACGGCGGTGACTGTGGCCCTGAGCCTGATTCTGGAGCGCTTTCTGCGCTTCTGTCTGGCCCGGTGGGGAAGGGGGTGGGCGGCGTGATTTTGTGCGAAAGCTTGACCCTCTCCTTTGGGCAGAAGGCCGTTCTGGACCGCTTCACCCTCCACGTCCCGGACACCGGCATCACCGCACTCATGGGGCCGTCGGGCTGTGGAAAGACTACCCTTCTCCGGGTCCTGGCCGGGCTGGAGCGGCCCCACAGCGGAGCTGTGAGCCTGTCCTCCCGGGAGACCGCCATCCTCTTTCAGGACGACCGCCTCCTCCCCTGGCGGACGGTGGAGCAGCACCTCACCGACGTGCTCCCCAAAGAGGAGTGGGGGCGGGCCTCCGACCTTCTGGCCCTGGTGGAGCTGGTGGGGGAAGAAAAGACCCGCCCCGCCGCCCTGTCCGGTGGAATGGGCCGGCGGCTGGCCCTGGCCCGCTGTCTGGCCCTCCCCGCCCGGCTCTACCTGTTGGATGAGCCCTTCGCCGGTGTGGACCTGCCCCGGGCTCTGCGGATCCTGGAGCGGCTGAAGGCCCTCCCCGCCCCTGTCCTGCTGGTGAGCCACGAGCCCGCCATCCTGGCCGCCGCCAACAGGGTGATAGACCTGGACGGCCCGCCGCTGACGCTTCTTTGATTCAGAGCGCAAAAAGCCTCCCCCGCAAAGGGAGCCTTTGGAGCATAAACAACGCCCATACCTCGATCTGCTGTCGAAGTATGGGCGTTATTTATTGCATGTATTCCTCCGCCAGTCGGACCTCTCCCGCCGCCAGGGAGGCGGGCACGTCAACAATCCGCTGGTTAGAGGACCCCCGGAAGCGCAGTCCCAGGTCCTTCCTGGCCAGGACAAAGGGGCCGTCCACCAGCACATCCAGCTTTTCCAGCAGCGCCCGGCTGTGGTCCCCCACCCTGCCGGCGGCCAGCTCCTCGAAGAGAAAGCCGGAGTAGCACCAGATGGTCTTATAGGGCAGCTCCTCCCGGACCCGCTCCACCAGCTCCAGCACCGGGCCCTGGTTGGCCGGCTCAAAGGGCTCTCCCCCCAGGAGGGACAGCCCCCGGATGTGTTCCGGGGCCAGCAGGCCGAGGATTCGGTCCGCCTCGGCCTCCCCAAAGGGGGAGCCGTAATCAAAATCCCAGGTCTCCGGGTTGAAGCACGCCTCGCAGCGGTGGGTGCAGCCGGACACAAACAGGGACACCCGCACTCCCGGGCCGTTGGCCACGTCTACCTTTTTAATATCGGCATAGTTCATAGATGGAGGACCCTCGCCTTAATTTCCTTGGTCTTGCCTGCGTTCCAGAAGTTCTCCCCCAGGTAGCCGCAGGTGCGCCGGGTGACATTCATCTTGGACTGGTCGGTGTTGTGGCAGGAGGGGCACTCCCACTGGAACTCCTCATTGATCTCGATCTCCCCGTCGAAGCCGCAGCACTGGCAGTAGTCGCTCTTGGTGT
>CAJUSG010000097.1 GCA_910589085.1 uncultured Oscillospiraceae bacterium
CGGTGGGGGCGGTGGCCGCCAGCACCTACCCCGCCCAGGACGGGGATATGCTGGGGGCCGAGGCCGCCTACTGCGCGTTGGAGGCGGAGCTTCAAAACTACCTGGACACCTACACCAGCACCCACAGCTACGATGAATACCACTTCAATTTGGATGACATCGAGCATGACCCCTATGTGCTGATCTCTATTCTCTCCGCGCTCCATGAGGGGGAATGGACGCTGGCCCAGGTGGAGGGGACGCTCCAGACCCTTTTTGACCGCCAGTATATCCTGACGGAGAATGTGGTGCGGCAGGTGCGCTATCGGACGGAAACCCGGACGGCCCCGGACGGAAGCTCCTACACGGTGCGCGTCCCCTACAATTACTATATCTGCACCGTGACCCTGGAAAACTTCAACCTCTCCCACCTGCCTATTCACATTATGGGCGAGGGCCAGCTCTCCCGGTACGCCCTGTTCATGGCGACCCTGGGGAACCGTCCAGACCTGTTCCCCGGCTCCGGCTACATCGGGAAGTATGTCACGAACGGCCCCACCCTCCATGACGTGCCGGAGGCGTACCTGTCCGATCCCACCTTTGCCGCCCTGCTCACCGAGGCAGAAAAGTACATCGGTTATCCCTATGTGTGGGGCGGCCACAGCCCCAGCACGTCCTTTGACTGCTCCGGCTACCTGTCCTATGTGCTGAACCAGTGCGGCTGGGACATCGGGCGGCTGGGGGCGCAGGGGCTTTACAACTACTGCACCAGAACCAGCTCCCCACGGCCCGGCGATTTGGTGTTTTTCAAAAATACCTACGCCGCCCCCGACCCCAACGGCGTGACCCACTGTGGCCTGTATGTGGGGGATGGCTGGATGCTCCACTGTGGCGATCCCATCGGATATGCCAACCTGAACAGCAGCTACTGGCAGTCCCACTTCTACGCCTACGGGCGTTTACCATGATTGGAGGTATCTATGGCGACAACGAAAAGCGCGAAAATTTGGGCTGAGATGGAAAAGGTCAAGGCCAAGATCAGCGACCAGCAGGCCCGGCTGAAAGAGCTGGAGCAGAAGCACAAGGAGGCCGAGAACGAGGAGATCGTTGACATCGTGCGGGGCATGAGCATCCCCCTGGACGAGCTGCCCCTCCTGCTCCAGAAGCTCCGCGGCACTTCTGGCCAGGCTGGCCAGAAGTCCGCCCCGGCGGAAACGGGGGTGGCGGAATGAGAAAGCCCCGTTTGCTGGCGTCCCTGCTGTGCGCCGTCCTGATGGTGGGGGTACTCACCGTTCCGGCCTATGCCGGGGGCGGTGACGAGTCCGAGGACGGCGTGGGCGAGTACATCCCCTGGGAGGGGCTGGAACCCGCCGAGCCGCTCTCCACGGAGCCGAACCCGTTCACCCCGGACGGGACGGGTACGGTGGTGGACAACGCCACCGACCAGGACGGCAAGGAATTTTTCACCATTACTACGGCAGAGGAGGCGGTGTTCTATCTGGTGATTGACCGCCAGCGGGAAACGGAAAATGTCTACTTCCTGAACGCCGTGACCGTGGCCGACCTGATGGCCCTGGCGGAGTCCTCTG